>LWDH01000015.1 GCA_002083395.1 Proteobacteria bacterium SG_bin4
TGGCATTCATCTCTCTCTCCTTTGGTTTTCCATTAATCTTTTTGTCTTTCTAATTTCTTCTTTGAAGAATCTGATTTAATTTTCCAATTCTCATTGAAGAAGATTATAAGTTTGCAATTAATTCATCAGCTTAATCGCTGAAGACAATCGGCTTTTGTAACGTGATGCTTTATTTTTATGAATAATACCTCTACCAGCTATTGAATCAATCGTTCCCACTGAATTAATAAATACGCTTTTAGCCGCTTCTTTATCCCCCAGTCCGATTGCTTTTCTGACTGATTTAATAGCAGTACGTAACTGTGATCGCAAATGAACATTATGCGCTCTTCTCTTGATAGCTTGTCTAGCACGCTTTCTCGCTTGTGCGCTGTTAGCCATTAATACCCCCAAACCTCTTCGAAAAAGAACGAATGTTACTTTCTTTTCTTTTCCAGCGCAACTTGTAAGTACTCTGTGTTTAACCGTGTTGTTTTTACATTACATCTCGTTTCATCAGTGATAATAATCGCCGTGTTTCTTTTTCATCCAGTTCTAACCATTGTCCGCGTTTGATACGGGGCGGCAAATTAACCGGACCGAAACGAACACGCATCAAACGGCTAACCATAACGCCAACGGCTTCAAACATGCGTCGCACTTCGCGATTTTTTCCTTCTTTAAGGATGACGCGGTACCAGCGATTGGCCCCCTCACCGCCTTCCTCTGCCAGATACGTGAATGCTGCCTGGCCATCGTCGAGCAGTATGCCGGTGGTCAGTTGCTCCATCTGTTCTTCGGTAAGCTCACCAAGGATCCGCACCGCATACTCACGTTCCATTTCGAAGCGTGGATGCATCAAGCGGTTAGCCAGAACACCATCATTGGTAAAAATCAACAAGCCGCTGGTATTAAAATCGAGGCGCCCGACTGCAATCCACTTCGATGATCGCAAATGCGGTAATTTATCGAACACCGACGGACGCCCTTGCGGATCGTCCCGGCTGACGATTTCCCCTTCGGGTTTGTGATACAGCAACACTTTCGGCAATTCTTCCTCGACATGCACACGAATCGTGCGCCTGCCGATCCGAATCACATCCCCCGTCCCAGCACGATCACCCAATTGGGCAATCTGGTTGTTCAAAGTGACTTTCCCGGCAGCAATCAACTCTTCCATTTCCCGTCGCGATCCGAGTCCTTTTTGCGCCAGCAGCTTTTGCAACTTAAAAGTTGCAATTGGCTGCTTAGCAGATTGCATTGATGTTTCTGGTGAATGCTTAGCGGGTGGCGTTGCTATTGTCTTAGCGGAGACACGCGTGGATGCCGATGTTTTTTTCCTCGGGGGACGGAATGGTTTGTTAACTTTCATGGATGGCTAATTTGCGATGAATGCTGTTGAAGCAATCAAAAAAGGGCTAATTCTAAACTATTACGCAGACTAGCTGTTGCCGCCATCGCCATCGCCATGAACCGCCACATGAAGGCACGAGCACTCAGTGCTCAAAATGTCAGATTGCCAGCCACCAGACCGGTACCATCATTGTGTGTCACAATCCCCATCACCTGCAGGTCCGCAGCGACAATGGTGTCATCCCCGCCGGTGCCCGCCGTATACAACACTAAGGCCGATTGCGTTGTGGAAAAATTGAGAATAAACAAATGCTCCTCTCCAGTTGCGATACCGCTGAAATCAATTTCTTCGTTCAACTCGGTAATGACACTGGCCAATCCGGGTGTCGTGAACGCCGACAATGCAATTTCGATTTCGGCATCCGCCAATACCGTCGCTTCCTGATCGCTGCCACCCACAATGACTTGATTGCCGCCGTCAGAACCATCAGCGGTTGAATAATCGAGACTATTATCACTATCATCATCGAGCAGCGTCTTTAATGTCGCAGTGATTTGAATCAAATCGTCGGTGGCATCATTGGCATTCGCATCGAATTGAGTAATCGAATCGGCGCCGCTGCTTGCTCCGGCAGCGGCGCCATCCGTTGCGGCACTATAAATAAATGTCTGCAAAGTATTATCGTTGGCGCTGCTGCCCAGTGTCACGCTGTCGGCGCCGCCGTTCCCGGTAATACTGTCACTGCCGGCGCCACTGGTGATCGAATCATTCCCGCTCCCACCGACCAGGGTATCGTTGCCGGTACCGCCACTGAGCGTGTCACTTCCCGCGCCACCGGTAATACTGTCGTTGCCGGTACCGCCGCTAATCGTGAAAGCACCATCGGTTTCCGCGCCGCCATTGAATGTCAAAGCACCGGAATTAGCCGCATTCGATAAGGTTAATGTGGCGCTCGCAGAGACCAATGCATCTTTAGTGGTAATGGATACTTCGGTATTGGTATTCGCTAAAGAAATGGCTTCAATATTTTTTACGGTGTCAAAATCATTGCTTGCGGTAAATGCCGTATTCCCGGTCAGTGTCACAGTATCCGTACCCGAACCGCCATCGACGCTGTCAGCGCTGGTTAAGCCGGTAACTGCCGCGAATGAAAAAATATCATTGCCGGAACCGCTGATCACTGTGTCATTACCCAAGCCAGGCGTGACATTGTTACTACCCGCGCCGCCATCGAGCGTGTCGTTACCCGACCCGCCCTTGATGGTATCTCCAGCGCTTCCACCGGTAATGATGAAAGCGCCATCGGTTTCCGCACTACCGTCAAAAGTCAAAACGCCGCTGGTCAGCGTAGTCGCTTGCAATGTCAGCGTGGCGCCCGCAGCTACCAGTGCATCTTTGGAGGTAATCGCCACCGCCGTCGTGGTGTTCGCCACGGTAATCACTTCGATATTGCTGACATTGTCGAAATTGGTTGCTGCAACCGCAGTGGTTCCGGTCAATGCAACGGTATCGATACCGTTGCCGCCATCCACAGTATCCGCCGTGGTTAAGCCCGTGCCTGCAGCAAACGTGATGGTATCGTCGCCACCGCCACCCGCTATGGAATCCGTGCCGGTACCGCCCGTAATGCTATCGGCATCGCTGCCGCCCGTAATCGTATCATTGGAGGCACCACTGCTGGTAATGCTGAAAGCACCGTCGGTTTCCGCAGCACCGTTAAATGTCAAACCACCGGTATTGGAAGTGGAAAGTGTCAACGTTGCGCCGGCAGCCACTAAGGTATCTTTGGTCGTAATGGAAACGGCCGTATTGGTATTGGCCAAGGTAATGGTTTCGATGTTGCTGACATTGTCGAAATCATTGCTGGCGGTGAATGCCGTGTTACCGGTCAATGCCACCGTGTCGCTGCCCGCGCCGCCGTCGATAACATCCGCTTGCGTCAAACCACTCACCGCAGCCAACGTAAACGTATCGTTACCCAACTCCCCCGACAGCGTGTCGCTGCCGGTACCGGCGGTTATGCTATCGGTGCCGCTGCCACCGGTAAGAATATCGTTACCGGAACCGCCGGTAATCGTATCATTACCGGAGCCACCGGTAATTTTAAAATGCCCGTCGGTTTCGGCGGCGCCGTTAAACGTCAATACCCCGGCATTAGCCGCATTCGATAGCGTCAACGTGGCGCCGGAGGCAACCAACGCATTGACGGTGGTAATCGCAACCGTGGTATTCACCATATCCGACAGCGTAATCACTTCGATATTGCTGACGTTGTTAAAATGTGTCGCGGTCACTGCGGTCGTGCCGGTCAGCGCCACCGTGTCGGTTCCCGTGCCGCCGTTGACCGTATCGGTCGTTAAACCAGTCCCGGCGACGAATGTAAAAGTATCGTCACCGGCGCCGCCAGTAATGTTATCGACCCCTGTACCGCCGGTGATCTTGAAATGACCGTTGGTCTCAGCGCTGCCGATGAAGGTCAAAATGCCCGAATTGGCCGCATTTGACAGCGTCAACGTCGCACCAGCCGCTACCAGCGTATCCTGCGTGGTAATCGCCACAGCGGTATTGGTGTTGGCAACCGTGATGACCTCGATATTCTTGACGTTGTTGAAATTAGTGGCGGCCACTGCAGTATTGCTGGTCAACGCCACCGTATCCGAACCGGTGCCGCCATCGACGGTATCTGCGCTGGTTAACCCGGTTCCAGCGACAAATGTGAAGGTATCATCACCGGCTCCGGTTGTAATGCTGCTGCTGCCGGTACCCGCGGTAATGTTGAATTTACCGGTGGTGCCGCTGATTGCGCCGGTCAAGGTCGAACCGGTAAAGCCCGTCACCGTCACGGTATCGCTGTCGGCGACACCGGTAATCGCCAGATTGGCCGCTGCCGCAGTAATCGCAATGCCGTCATCGGCCGTGTTATCCGTCACAGCCACCCCAATCGTACCGCTGGTAGGATTCGACACCACCAGATTGCCGCTCAAACCGGTAATATTGACAGTGCCTGCGGCGGCGCCACCGGAAGTAACGGTGAGACTGGTATTGTTAGCCAAAGCCGTCGCGTCGATACTGACCGTATCGGACGCCGCGCCGGCAGCCACATTGATCGAAGCCGCCGCCGAACCGGTCGTGATGCTGATGCCGTTATCCGCAGCATTTGCGGTGGTCACGGTTAACGCGCCGGTCAATTTGGTCGCGACCAGATCGCCCACCAAGCTGCTGACGGTCAACGCCGAAGCGCTGGTATCAGTGATGGTTAACGCCGTATTCTGCGCTAGCGATGCCGCATTGACGGTCACCGTGTCGCTGGCTTGATTGGCAATCAAATTCAGCGCCGCCGAGCCGGTGGTTAGCGTGCGCGCATTGGTGCTATCGTCGCCCAGCTCGTAGGTCTCAATGTTAGATAACGCCGTTACCGTGCCATCGCCGGTGACGATGATTTTTTCTCCACCCGCGCCGCTACCCGGCGCCGTGACAGTACCGGTGAACGCCTGATTTTGACTGGCTTTCATCGTCACTGCCGCACCGGATGCCAACGTCAACGCTTCGATGCTGGTGATCGTAGCGCCACTGATATCAGCACCGTTACTTACGCTCAACACATCGTCAACCGTTGCATCACCTGTGAGCGTGCCTGTGATCGCCAAGGCGCCGGCGTTGAACGTCACGGCATCGTTCGACGAATCGGCGGTAACAGTGGTAGCCGCCTGGCTGATGGTGATCGTCCGAGCATTGGTGGAATCGTCGCCGATGCTGTATTGTTCCACGCCGGATAACGTAGTAACCGCGCCGTCGCCGGTAATGATGATTTTTTCACTGTTGGCGCCGCTGCCGGCGGCTGTGATCGTACCGGTGAACTGCTGGTTTTGCGACGCCGACATAGTGACATCATGTGTACCGGCCACACCGGTTGCATCGAAACTCAAATTGGAAAAATTGACGACCAATGCAGCGGCAATGCTTGAACCGTCCTGAACGCTCAGGGTATTGCTGCCGCCACCGCCATCCAATAACACCGCCGTCATTACCAGCGGCGTCCATGCCGCCGCCGTTGAAATCGACAGCACATCGTTCGCCCCGGATCCGCTGAACGCCGTCGCATTGGTTGCCAAATACCAAGTTGAAGCAGTGGTGGGTGTCGACGGTGCAGCGCCGCCACTCGATGGGATGACGGAAGGCAACAGCGGATCAGCCTTGCCATCGCCGGTGACATCGCCAACCAGCGCACCTGCCGCCTCAATCGCACTGGTCAACGCAGTGCCTTCGGCCAAGGCTGTCGCACTGCGAATACTCTCTTGCGCCGCCCCCGTCTGTAACAAATTTTCGATGTTCTCGGACACGATCTGAATCGCGGCCATATTGGCAAGGATCTGCGTTATTTTGGTATTGTTCACGACCGCATTATCAACTGCCCGATTCAGATACGCGATTGCGGTAGCCACTTCATCCAGCATCGCGCCAACTTTAAACAGCATCGCATTGTCAGCGCCGGCCAGCACCGTGGCATCCTGAATCACTTGAGCAATGAAAGCGGTGGCAGTTAATTCAACCGGTTCAGCAGTCTTGGCAAGGTTCGCCGCCAATGCCGCATAAGCCAAATCGATGATCTGCGCCTCGTCTGCCAGCACACCGGCGCCGCTCAAAAAAGCGGCTGTTTGACTTACCAAAATATTGATCTGAGAAATTGCTGCCTGTACCGCCACCGCTTCCGCAATCGCAGCAGCCGATGTATCGGTGCGGTTTGCTTCATAAATCGGATCGTAGTGCAGCGGCTGAAAACCGGATGGCAGTCCGAGCGCCGCCGAAAGTTTGGCTGATGCATCCTCGGCAACCGTGGCGTCAGCCTGCAGCAACTTGACAAGCAGCGTCGTCAACGGATTGATGACCGTGGCGCCGGGCGGTGCGAACATGCGCCCTTCAAACGGTTTTCCGGTGGCGATATCAACCCCGCCCGACATAATCAATTGACCAAATGCGCTGACTCCCGGCAGCGTGAAACCACCCAACGCATCGGTTGTGACGGAGAGCTCCCCGGCGCTTTTGCTGCCATTGCCGTCCAAATCCGCAAAAACCACCGCATCTTTGATATAGCCGTCGATGGCTTTTCCGGTAACGCCCGATTCAATCCGGGTTTTAGCTGAATCGACTGTGGCCGGATCGTCGGTCACCTGGGCTAGAACTTCTTGCAGAATCGCAAGACTGGTCGCTGTTCCCTTAAGATCGACGGAATAATAAGCCGCCACTTCGGTTTTATGATGCAACTGCCGGGCAGCCGCCCCCCATGCCGCGTTGTCCGGGTCGACCACCGCCAGCGCCGAAGCTGCCCAATGCATCACACCGCCACGGCTCTCGCCGGCATTCAGCAGCTTGTCGATTGCTGTGATTGCCCAGGATTTATGTTCCCTGGCTACCAGCGAACCGGCGATATTTTCCACGAACTGCCGGGCGAAAAGATTGTTGGATAGCGTGTCGGAATAATAGAAATTTTTGAAAACGTCGGTGGCTGTGAGCGCATCGGCCAGCGCTTTCACCCCTCCGGCATTGCTGGCGAAAACTTCAAATTCTGTTAAATACCGCGCACCGGGGGCCGCATCGAACATCGCGACCACGGTTCGGATCGTTTCTATTTGCCTGTCATTCATGAGTCATTACGCTCTAATCAAATAAGTGTCTAAAAAGACACCATTCTTTCGATTGTACTCAGAACCAGGGTAAATAGATTACCCGAATAAACTCAATAAATTACGCTATATTAGTTTTTTACTGACATTAGAAAGGCAGTTTGAATCCCGGTGGCAGCCCCATGCCGCTGGTCAATGCCGACATTTTTTCCTGCGTGGTTGCTTCGACTTTGCGCACGGCGTCGTTGAATGCTGCGGCGACCAGGTCTTCCAGCATTTCCTTGTCGTCGCCGATCAGGCTGCTGTCGATGTCGACGCGTTTGACGTCGTGGCGGCAGGTCATGGTGACTTTCACCATGCCGGCGCCGGATTGGCCTTCGACTTCGATGTTGGCCAGATTTTCCTGCATTTTGCGCATGTTTTCCTGCATCATCTGAGCCTGCTTCATCATATTACCCAGATTTCCTCTCATGTTGATGTTCTCCTTTATTTTTCGATTGGTTTTATGGTGGAAACAACTAATTTTGCATCGAATTGTTCGATCAATTCTTGCACCACCGGATCCTGTTCGATCGCGGCGATGGCGTCCGCCTGCTTTTGTTGTTCTTCGCGTTGCTGCAGCGCCGCGGGCGTTAATCCGGAAAGCGTGCCTAGCGTGAAGCTCAGTCTAACAGGTTTGCCAAAATATGTATCCAGCGCTGCCTGGATTTTCTCTTGATACTTCTTATCCAACAAGTGCTTATGCACTTCCGGCACATGCAGTTCAATATTATCCGCCGACAGCACTTTGGCTTCGCTGTGTTGCGCCAGCATTTTCGCCATGCCGGACAGTTTCAGTTGCTGACTCAATTGCGGCCAATCGAGATTGGATGCAGGGGCATTTCGGGTATTCTCAACCGGCACCGTCGCTACCGGCGCGGGCTTAACCGGCGATGGAGGCTTTTGCGGCTGCGCGATTGCCGCTGCCGGTTGCACAGCGGGCTGCGCTGGCCGGTCAGCCGTCCTGTCATCCGGCATGAAGGTCAGCATGCGCAGCAAGGTCATGGTGAAACCGGCGTACTCGTCGGGCGCCAGACTTAAATCGCTGCGGCCGTGCAACGCGATTTGATAAAACAATTGAATGTCCTCGGGTGGTAGTTGCCGCGCCAGTTCGAAAATACGCGCATACTCCGGCGTATCTTCGCCGATCGCTTGCGGCACGGTCTGCGCCAATGCGATGCGATGCAGCACAGCGGCCAATTCTTGCAAGGCGGTATCGAACGGCAGGCATTGCGCTTCCATTTCGTCCGCCAGCGTCAATAGTTGCACGCCATTCTTTTGCGCCAGCGCTTCCAGCAGGTCGAACAAGTAGCCTTGATCGATGATGCCGAGCATGTCGCGCACACCGGCTTCGGCAATTTTCCCTTCACCGAACGCAATCGCCTGATCCAGCAGACTGAGCGCATCGCGCATGCTGCCTTGCGCGGCGCGGGCGATTAATTGCAGCGAAACATCATCCGCCGGAATATTTTCTTGTTGCAGGATTTTTTTGAGATGCCCGGCTATTTGCGCTTGCGGAATTTGTTTCAGATTGAATTGCAAGCAACGGGACAATACCGTCACCGGAATTTTTTGCGGATCGGTGGTTGCCAGTACAAACTTGACATGCGCCGGTGGTTCTTCCAGCGTTTTCAGCATGGCATTGAACGCCGATTTGGACAGCATGTGCACTTCGTCGATGATGTAGATCTTATAGCGGCCGCTGGTCGGCGCATACAGGGCGTTTTCCAACAGTTCGCGCATGTTATCGACTTGCGTGTTGGAGGCGGCATCCAGTTCGATCAGGTCGATGAAACTGCCGCTGTCGATTTGACGGCATGCCGGGCAAGCGCCGCACGGCGATGCGGTAACGCCGGTTTCGCAATTGAGCGACTTGGCTAATATGCGGGCGATGGTGGTTTTGCCGACCCCACGGGTGCCGGTAAACAAATAGGCGTGATGTAAACGGTTTTGCTCAAGCGCGTTGGTCAAGGCTTTGACCACATGCTCCTGCCCTGTCAATTCCGAGAACTTTTTGGGGCGCCACTTACGCGCAAGGACTTGTGTTTGCGACACGTTATCGTATGAAAAAGCGAAAGACCCTGTAAAACCAGCAAAAAACCGGAATAATCGATCTCTGTTAGCGTTGGGTGGCGAGCCAGATCCCCGGCACTCGCGATAAATAGCTGTGGCTGCTTCCTTCCGGACCTGACCAGGTTCACTACCTCACGATGCGGGGTGGCCCGCCATAAACTTCTAAAGTGGCGGAAGTATACCAGCAGATAAACGATTACTCCAATTTAATGGGTATACTCTCCGCGGTCGCTTGGCAAAAAATTCAAATTCAAATTGGATCAAACCGTTATAGGGTTATTTTCACGGAAACCGCTGCCATGTTTCATCACCACGATTTACTCACCGATCTTGACAAGCCGTTGCCGGTCAAAGATAAAATCATCAGCGCGCATCGTTCCATCCAACAACGCTTTGCATTTATCTCCCGGATCGCGATTGCGCTGTACGATCCGGAAACACGAATTCTCAAAACTTATCTGGATAGCAGCGGCAACGATAAACCGCTCGCCCACTACCAAGCACCGCTCGATGAAGCGCCTTCTCTCAAAGAAATATTGGCTAAAGGGCTGCCTCGCGTTGTCAATAACCTGGTTACTTTTGAAAATGGAACACACGAACACACGAAAAGGATTGGCCGTCACGGTTATGCGGCCAGCTACACGATGCCGATTTTTCATGCCGGAGAATTCGTCGGCTTCTTATTCTTTAATTCACACGAAAGCGATGTTTTCACCGAAAATGTCTTAAGTATTCTGGATATTTACGGGCATTTAATCGCATTAATGGTTATAAACGAATTGACTACGCTTAAAGTCATGGGAGCCGCGTTAAAAACCACCAGCGGCATTACCCACGTGCGTGATCCCGAAACCGGCAGCCACTTGGACCGGATGTCGCGCTACAGCCGTCTGATAGCTGCCGAGCTTGCAGAACAATACGATTTGGACGATGCCTACATTGAGCATATTTTCATGTTTTCCCCGCTGCACGATATCGGGAAAATTTCTATACCCGACAGTATTTTGCTGAAGCCGGGCCAACTCGATGCAGACGAACGATTGATCATGAATACGCATGCGCAAAAAGGCAGAAGCATGATCGATGATATTGTGATGAACTTTGGATTCGAGAGTATCGATCACATTAATATCCTGAGAAATATCGCGGAATTCCACCATGAAGCTGTGAATGGCAGCGGTTATCCTACCGGGAAAAAAGGACAAGAAATTCCGTTGGAAGCGCGTATTGTCGCAGTCGCCGATGTTTTCGACGCGCTCACTTCGCAGCGCCCGTATAAAACGGCGTGGAGCAATCAAAAAGCGTTTGAAATGTTAAAACAAATGGCAGGAACAAAACTGGATTCCGATTGCGTCAATGCATTGATTAATAATGAAAAGATTATCGAATCGATTCAGCAGCAATTCAAGGAAAACATCTACGGTTGATCCAATGAAAGCGACAGCCTTGCTGCCGTCATTCTCCCGATAACCCTCCCGGCTACTTCTTTACTTCAAAGCGTTGTTTCTCTATATAATCGGCGAGCATCCCGTTTCGATATCAACTCGACTTGTTGAATAATATCCCGGCATATTCGATGCGATGAGTCGAGCCAATCGATGCTTATAACCCTCATGCAGGAGACACCGATGACAACTACGTTACTGGCAGGCCCAATCGTTCGCCGAGTTACTAAAAATCGCGTGTGTGTATGGCTGGCAACAAGCCGGCCGGTTATTCTCAAATTGGAGATTTTGAATGAAGACCGGCAGATTCTCGCTTTCAGCAATCCGGCTGATTTGGCATCGCAATCCGTAGCAGCCGGAAAAAATCTGCATATCTATCTTCTGCAAGCGCGGCCGATTAACAATACCTTTCCCGCCGATCGTTTACTGAGTTACCGGATCGTAGAATCGGAAGGCGATACGGAGCAGAACTGGGATCTCCGCGCATTGGAGTTGACTTATGGCGATGATGAATACCCCACTTTTTTTATCCCCGGTCAATTGTCGCAAGCGCTTTATGGCAGTTGCCGGAAACCGCACCATTACCGTAAACCCCGCGATGCAGAACACCCCGACGCTTTGGGTTTCGCAGACAACTTATTAAACCAGCACCATCGCGATTTGCGCCAGCGCCCGGGTGTCTTGCTGCTTGGCGGTGATCAGATTTATGCCGACGACGTCGGAATCTCGCTGTTTGCCATGCTGCGCCAGGAAGCAGCCCAATTAACCGGTCAATCTGAACTATTGCCACTATCCGACGGCACCACACTGGATCCAACCGAAATTTCCATCGGAAATCGCAAGTCTGTTCTAAAAAAATACAACACCGGCTTTACTTCCGATCTGTCCTATAACCATCTTCTGAGTTTTGGCGAATTTGCCGCGATGTACCTCTATGTTTTCGGCAACCATGATGGCTGGCAGCCGGTTCTGGATTGGGATACGCTTAAGTCGTTGGGACTCGATAACGAAGAAAAAGCACGTGATATTTTCAACCATGAGCGTGAATCCCTGCAGCGCTTTCACGATAGCTTGCCAAAAATCAGACGGCTCCTGGCAAACATCTCAACCTATATGATCTTCGATGATCACGAGGTAACCGATGATTGGAATATCACCGGTGCTTGGCATGAGAAAGTAAGAGATTCGGTGTTGGGACGGCGGATTGTCGGCAATGCGCTGGCAGCCTACTGGTTATTCCAGGGATGGGGTAACGATCCGGACAATTTCGATAAGGACTTTATTTATTCCATTTCGAAGCATCTCAGTAATGGACAAAACCGGGCCGATGACGCCGACCGTTTCGATCTTTTTACCTGGAAACACCGTCACTGGGGATTTTCCGTACCGACCAACCCGCCTATTATTGCCATTGACTGCCGCACCCAACGGCAGCCGGATCGTGGTGATCATGATCATTACCCACCCCGGTTAATGGATCGATATGCGCTGGACTGGTTACGCGTCGAGTGGATCAAACTGAAAGCCGACCTGAATTTAGCACCGGATGTCTGCCCGATTATCATGACAGCGGTACCGGTCATGGGATTCACTTCAGTCGCATCCGCTAAGCAACTGGCAGTTTGGTTGGCTGGCCTGCTCGAAGGCTGGCAACCGATATACCTTTTTGAGAAACTTTTGAAGAAAGAAGGAGCTATCACCGGATGGATTGTCGCAAAATTGGATATAGAAGCCAGCAATAAAGATGGCTACGCCGCTTTTCTAAGCACATTAGCCGATGCGATGGACATCCGGCGATGTGTATTCTTATCCGGCGATGTGCATCACTCGTTCGCAGCCACCGGTTGGTTTAAGCTATCGGACAAACGCCTGGATTGTTACCAATTTACTAGTTCCGCTTTGTGCAATAAATTACACGACCAAGGCGAAAAGCTGCTGGAGATCGGCAATAAGCAAACCAAGCCTTTTAGCCGGCGCGGTTTTATCAAATGGTCTTACTGGCGCTCCGAAATGAAATTGCTAGTGGCGCAAAACCGGGCATGCCGCGTGACTGCTCAATGTAACCTCGGATTGATCACATTTCGCGATAACATTCCGGAAAAAAATGCGCTGCTCACTGGCGATGCCACGCCACCCATTTATGTGCTGCCAAAAATTCCATTATCCGATTAATCAATGACAGGAAAATACCTGTTCCACTCCGGATATCGCCCACCGATCAATGACTTCGTAAAACCCGGAATCCGTTTAAAAAGAACAATAACCAACCGGTCTGCCAGAAACTCCCTCCAATGATGCGTAATCGCAAAACAACATTACCCGCTTTAATCAGACCAAGTGATGCATCCGCATGGGTGGCCTGCGCCAGGCGGGTGTGGTTTGATCAACATCAACCGGTCGCGTACGAGCCCGATGATTTTAATCGCATGCTGAGCGACATTGGTCTGGCGCATGAAGCGGCAATCCTCGCCAGACTGCAAAGCCAGTACCCTGTGAGCACGGCAACCTCCGTTGAAAATACCCAAACGTTAATCCGGCAGGGAGCACCGGTTATTTATCAGGGACAACTGATTAATGAAGAATTGGGTTTGATCGGTTATCCTGATTTTCTGATCCGGCATGAAAGCGGTCACTATCAGCCCGCTGATGCCAAGCTATCTTCCAGCGAGAACAAGAAAGCCATCCAAATTCAGCTCGGCATTTATCGGAGATTGTTGGCGAATAAGTTACCGGCGATTGTTTTTCTGGGTGACGGACGCACGGCAGTGCTCGGCGATGAGGTTGACGCAGTGGTCGATGAGTTCATTGACAGTATGCGGGCAATCCTCGACTTACCACAGCCACCACTGGTTCGATACAGTCATAGCAAATGCCGCATCTGCCCGTATTTTAATCACTGCCTCCCGGAATTTGAAACATCGGAAGATATTTCCTTACTGTACGGCATTCATGGCAAAGCAGCGGATCATCTCGCCGAATCAGGAATTACAACCATTTCCCAGCTCGCAGCGTGTTCGGCCGAATCGCTACCCGATGCACCTTATCTCAAAGGCACGAAACGAAAACATCGCGCTATCTTGCAGGCCAAATCCTATCTCACCGGTAAAGTTTTCCAGCTCGAGCGTACCACGCTTCCTGATGGTACTTGGATCCATTTCGATATCGAAGACAATCCGCTAACACCCAACCGCGAACGTCATGTCTATCTTTGGGGTTTTCTGCTGCCGGACTACGATACCGGATGTTTTGAGTATGTTTGGACTGATCATGAAACCAATGATTTTGAAGGTTGGCTGGGTTTCTTGAAAAAAATTGAAGAATATCGAACTCGCTATCCGTCACTCATACTCACTCACTATTCGAATCATGAAAAAGCCACCATCCGCAAATATGCCGAACGTTATGCGATGGAAAAGCATGCCACGGTTGCCTGGTTACTCGGTCAGAATAGCCCATTATTCGATATACAGAATCCGGTATCGGATTGCTTGGTGTTACCACTGCAAGGCTACGGACTCAAGGATATTTGCAAACATTCGGCCCTAGTAAACTTTCAATGGCAGAATGAAGAATCGGGATCTCAATGGTCAGTGGTGCAATTCAACCGCTTTCGCGCAGAAAAAAACGATGCAGAGCGGCAGCGGTTAAAAGCTGAAATTTTGAGCTATAACCGCGATGATGTAATGGCAACCAGGAAACTTGAAGAGTGGCTTAGAAACTTGTTTCGTTGATTGCGGGAAGCCAAGTCACAACTACCGTAGCCCTGGCGCCGCAATCAACTCGATAATGTATGATTCATTCAGTCGAGTCAACCTATTGAATCAACCCATTCAGCATCGAATGCTGATCACGTTTACCTGAATGATGCCATTTCCAGACCATTACTTTTTACTGGACTTTGTAGATGAGGGAAAGCTTTTTCATGAATTTCCTGTAAGGTATAGATCTCTTGCAGTACGTCCAATGGAAATCCCTGTCTGCTTTGATCACGCTCCACCACAAGTAACTTGTTGATATAAGAATAGAATTCTTTATATCCCCAATGCAATTCAATCATATCAGCGACTCTTTGATACCGAGTATCCAATAACGAATCTTTATCACCTAGATGCGCTTTAAATTCCTTGATAGTTTTTTTTAATGCCATTTTGATCTTCCTTCCTTACAAACTAATACAATATGTCAATTCTTTTAAAGCCAGAAAATTCTGACAGATTTATTTATTTTCATATTACGGACGGATTGCAATAAAATTCAGTCATCTTCTCAGCTGAATTTAATTAAAACGATAGATAAATTGCGATATTCTCTTTGATATAACCGTAAATCATTTTTTAAAATCAAACATTGCCATGTCAAATGATACTTTAGCCCTCGCCCAAACACTGATTGCCCGTAAATCTCTCACACCGTCTGATGACGGTTGCCAGGAAATCTTAATCGAACGACTGGAGAAGCTTGGTTTCCACGTTGAAAAAATGCGTTTCGGTGAAGTCGACAATTTTTGGGCGCGGCGTGGTAAAAGTTCACCGGTTCTATGCTTTGCCGGGCATACGGACGTCGTTCCAACGGGTCCATTGAAAGAGTGGGACAGCGATCCATTTACACCTGTGATCAGAGATAACCGGTTATACGGCCGAGGCGCGGCGGATATGAAATCATCGCTAGCGGCGTTTATCACGGCCATTGAGGCTTTCGTGCAGCAGCATGCTGATCATAATGGCTCGCTTGCATTGTTAATCACCTCGGATGAAGAAGGAATCGCGATCGATGGCACAGTGAAAGTTGTCGAGACCTTAAAAGCGCGAGGAGAACTGATTGATTACTGTATCGTCGGTGAGCCGACTTGTACCGACAAACTTGGAGACACCATTAAAAATGGCCGCCGCGGATCTTTATCCGGTAATCTGACAGTGATGGGTATCCAAGGTCATATCGCTTACCCGCATTTAGCAAAAAACCCTATCCATCTTGTCGCGCCAGCGATTGCCGAATTAGCGCAAACGGAATGGGATCAAGGTAACGAATACTTTCCGCCGACCACTTGGCATATTTCCAACATTCACGCCGGCACCGGTGCGACCAATGTGATACCGGGTACATTGAATTTGTTATTTAATTTTCGATTCTCGACCGCCAGTACCGTTGATTCTTTAAAAACCAAAGTGCATCAAATCCTCGACAAGCATGGCCTCAATTATGAATTGCAATGGGAATTGTCGGGAAAACCGTTTTTGACAGAGAAAGCCGAATTAGCGAATGCAATGCACGCAGCCATTTCGTCAGTTACCGCTCTCGAGCCGCAACTCTCTACATCCGGCGGCACCTCGGATGGCCGGTTCATTGCCGATATCTGTCAACAAGTCGTCGAGTTCGGTCCCTGTAACGCAACGATTCATAAACTGAATGAGAACGTTGAAGTCGACGATCTGGATAAACTTTCCAAGATATATCAATTAACCATGGAAAATTTACTGATCGACAAGGATTCTCGGTCACAAACCGGTGAGGCAATTGGATTTTGGGAGAAATTAAGAAAAACTTTCTTTGACTAAAAAAGCGCGGCCGATAAACGTATTAAAGATAGCTATTAATCTCATCGAGCATGCTGCGATAATTCCGGTAGTCGATTGCGATTGCGTTTATTCTTTCTCTTTGCGCTAATCGTAAGGATGGATAAGAATAAACATCCATGCTTCTCGACAATTGTATCTGCCGCTGCAATTCGTTCTCGACATCTGTACTTTCCAGATCAACCTTAAAAGTATTCGCATCAAGACCGATCGCTTCGGCGCATTCCACTAACACTTCCAATAATGCAGGATTCTTTGCTTTTTGGTAATAGCCATCTTGAATGGCGCGAATCATCCTTAGTCCCGCTTCCTGGTTCTGCCTTGTTGCCGCGATAACTGCCCGGCAAGCCGGATAGGTTGAGCGGATCGGTTGATTGCGCGACCAGAATTCCCAATTAAACTGAATTCCTGGTACCGTCTGCTCGATTCTTTGCCAAGCTTGTTGAATATTCTGTTGTACTGTGAGCGGCATCGGCGCCGTAGTATCGGGAGCCAAACCACCCAGCAAATAAGCAACCTTAACTTCGCCTGGCAGATTGTTCTGTAACTGCGACCATACGTCACTGAATGCATAGCACCAACTACACATCGGGTCATGAATATAATACAAATGAGTCATCGCGTTATACGAGATTTATGCTTAAGGTAGTTTTCATAAATTCTTGCGCGGTCGGTTAGATTTCCGTTTTTATCACAGATCTTGCTAACTCAAGCAGCCTGAACTCGCATGCTTGCAAGCACTGTGTTGGAAGCTGCCTTCAATGCAATAACTAGTTTTCCATCAAAGAAATGTGTAAAATTATGCGCTTTTTCCATTCCATAATTTAATGGATTTTTAATTTCGTGGCTTTTTACGTACAAAAATACGGCGGCACCTCGGTCGGTAGCACAGAAAGAATAAAAAATGTTGCGCGCCGGGTCGCTAAATTCCATGCACAAGGCCATCGCCTTGTCATCGTCGTTTCGGCAATGAGTGGTGAAACCAACCGATTAATAGCCTTGGCGCATGAAGTACAGGAAAATCCCAGTCCGCGTGAACTGGACGTCATGATCTCGACAGGGGAGCAGGTTTCAATTGCGCTCTTGGCAATGGCGCTCATGGAACTGAATGTAAAAGCCAAAAGTTACACAGGTTCTCAAGTCAGGATCTTAACCGATAGCACATTTACCAAAGCGCGCATTTTGAGCATTGATGAAGACAGAATTCGAGCGGATTTGGATGCCGGATATGTCGTTGTTGTTGCCGGATTCCAAGGAGTCGATGAAAAAGGCAGCATTACCACCTTGGGACGAGGCGGTTCGGACACGACCGGTGTCGCACTCGCCGCTGCGCTGAAAGCCGATGAATGTCAAATTTATACCGACGTTGATGGAATTTATACTACCGACCCCCGTGTAGTCGCCGAGGCCAGACGATTAAATACCATAACTTTTGAAGAAATGCTCGAAATGGCAAGCCTGGGTTCCAAAGTATTACAACTCAGATCCGTTGAGTTTGCCGGAAAATATAAAGTCAAGCTCAGAGTTCTATCCAGTTTCGAAGAAGATGGCCAAGGCACGCTGATCACATTTGAGGAAGATGAAAATATGGAACAAGCGGTTATTTCAGGTATCGCATTCAATCGTGATGAAGCGAAAATCACTGTTTTAGGTGTGCCGGATCATCCTGGCATCGCATATCAGATTCTTGGGCCTGTCGCGGATGCCAATATTGATGTCGACATGATTATCCAGAATGTCGGACACGACGGCTTAACGGATTTCTCCTTCACCGTTCATCGTAATGAATTTAAAAATACGATGAACATTTTAAAAGAACAGATCCAACCACATATTGGCGCCCGCGATGTACTGGGTGGTGATAGAATTGCAAAAGTATCGGTCGTCGGTGTCGGAATGCGATCTCACGCTGGAATTGCCAGCAAAATGTTCCGGGTATTAGCGGAAGAAGGCATCAACATACAAATGATCGCAACATCTGAAATAAAAATCTCAGTTGTAGTCGATGAAAAATATATGGAATTGGCTGTTAGAGTGTTACACAAAGCTTTTGATCTCGAACAAGCACTCTAAACCCACACATTCAACTTTAAACTGCAACACTGATAACCGGAGAGATGGCCGAGTGGTCGAAGGCGCTCCCCTGCTAAGGGAGTATAGGCTCAAAAAGCTTATCGAGGGTTCGAATCCCTCTCTCTCCGCCAGAATATTTCTAGCATCACCCATAAAACACCAACAAGCTCTGCGTAAATGCTCAGTTTATGCGGATTTTGTTATCCACAGTCAATCATAGGGAATGTAATTCTCATAATTAATTGTAAGTAAGTTAAATTACTGAAATTGATCCGATAAGAAACATAATCATCTTCCCCTGAATTCAAAGCCAAGGTAGCTCCGGCGGCGATTTAAGGAGAAGCGATGCTACCATGCGGGTAACGCATTATGGAATTCACCCGATTTAGATCAGCAGCCATAAATGTCTTTTAATTCATTAAATTGACTGAGCAATCATGATCAAAATACTATCTCATGACAGGAAGCACTGGTAATTCCACCACTGTTGTAGTTGGAAAAAAAAGTATTTCAGCTTACTATATCCACAGGTCTCTCAAGAAGCATCAAACGGTCTTAAAATTAACAACATAGAAAAATTAAACTAAAAACCATATATAACCCCATTATTTAAAATCATGTAATACATGGCTACGTCAGGGAGAACAAAAATATTATCCATATTTTTGATTTTTAACTGTAAAAATCATCCCAAGCGATTCACTTGCCGATCAATCGCGGACGTATGCTATCACCGCAGCATTCTTCTACTCGGTTGTATTTTATTGCAATATCCGGTCGCAGCAATGAGTGCCGGGATTGCGATCATGGAACAAAGCGTCAAGGAATTAGGTCAGGCTTTTTCCGGTGCGCCTACCAACGTCAGCGACGGCAGCATGGTGTTTTTCAATCCGGCGGCAATGAGTCAGGTACGAAGCAGGCTAGTCACTTCAGCGGGTTATCTGTTAATACCGTTTGCGGAATTTCATAATCAATCGTCCACGACGGTGTCAGGCGCGCCGCTTCGCGGCGGTGACGGCGGCAATTTCGTGGGCCCTTCGATGATTCCAAATTTTTATTATGTGCATCCGCTCACAAATCGCATTACGTTCGGCATGGGCTTCAACGTGCCGTTTGCCGCGCACAATAGCTACCATTCCGACTGGAAAGGCCGCTATCAAGCCATTGATTCCGAAGTCGCCGCATTCAATTTCAATCCATCTCTATCGCTGAAAGTTACCGAAAAACTATCCCTGGGCGCCGGTTTCAACATCCAATACCTGACTTCCAAATTCACCAACGCCATTGATCTCGGGACAGCCTGCGTGGGAGGACTTGGGGCTTCGGTCTGCGCGCCCCAAGGCCTGTTGCCGCAACAAGCGGATGGGCATCTCTCTCTCAAGAGCGATAACGTCGGTTTTGGCTATAATGTAGGCGCATTCTATGCTTTGAATCCCAAAATTCAGCTTGGCGCCAGCTACCGCTCCAGGGTCACGCACCACCTCGACGGTCATGCAAATTTCAGCGTACCCGGTAACGCCATGATACTGACGCGAAGAAATTCATTCGTCGATACCGATACGCAAACATCGGTAACCCTGCCCGATAGCGTCTTATTCGGTTTTTCCTATCGCATCCACCCGCGTTGGGCGTTTTCGGCGGATGCCTTATGGACGCACTGGAGCTTGATCCGCGAACTGAGAACCGATTTCAAATCCAGCCAAGTCGATGACGTGCAACCGATGAACTGGCGGGATACCTGGCGTTACGCCGGTGGCGTGAATTATTTTACTGACAACGGCAAATGGATATTCCGCACCGGTTTCGCCTACGATGAAACGCCGATCCCGAATCCAGAAAACCGCTCAGCGCGCCTCCCTGATAGCAATCGTTACTGGCTGACTGCGGGCGTTACCTATGCAATCCGGAAAAATATCAGCATTCACGGCGCTTATGCGCATTTGTTTTTCGAAGACCCCACCATCAACCGGCGCGGCACCACCGGTGAAATGCTACGGGGCCGATATACTGAACAAGTCAATATCCTCGGCTTACAATTGGACTGGCGATTCTGATCCCAACCTCCGGCCGCTTTGCAAAAACAATCGCATTCCCGCAAAATATTCTTCCTGATTCTGTTAAGGCTTACCCATGCGCATCGGTATTGATTTAGGCGGCACCAAAATCGAAGGAGTGGTGCTGGATGATTACGGCGCCGAATTGCTACGGAAGCGCGTCGACACGCCCCAATCCGAAGGCTATCAGGCGATTTTGCATACGATCGCCCGTCTGGTGGCATCGCTCGAAACCGAGGTTGGACGGCGTTGCCCGGTTGGCATCGGCACACCCGGCGCGATTTCAGCCGTAACCGGCAAGATGAAAAATTCCAATACCGTCTGCCTGAACGATCAACCGCTGCTGGAAGATTTACAGGAATTACTGCAACGTCCGCTCCGCATCGCCAACGACGCCAATTGTTTTGCATTGAGCGAAGCGCTCGATGGCGCGGGAAAAGATTACGGCGTGGTGTTCGGTGTGATCATGGGCACCGGCGTTGGCGGTGGCATCGTAATTAACGGTCAATTACACCCGGGGCGCCAGCATATCGGCGGCGAGTGGGGTCACAATATTCTCGAATGGAACGGACCGGAATGCTACTGCGGGCAGAAAGGCTGCGTCGAAACCCTGATCTCCGGCCCCGGCCTGGCTGCCGATTATAACCGTCACGGCGGCAATCGTTCAATCACAGCCAACGATATCGTCAAACTGGCCATGCAAGCCGATGAGCAGGCGGAAGCTGCGATGCAGCGTTTTCTCGAACGCTTTGGCCGCGCGCTGGCGATGGTCATCAACATCCTCGACCCCGACGCCATCGTCCTCGGCGGCGGATTATCGAATATCGACCGACTCTACACCGAAGGCCGCAGCCGGGTCGCGCATTACGTGTTTAACGATCAACTCACCACCCCGATTTTGAAAAACATTCACGGCGACAGCTCCGGTGTCCGCGGCGCAGCGCAATTGTGGCGGTGCGATGAGGTTTGAACAATCGTAGGGTGGATAAGCGAAGCGCCATCCACCAATACTAGAGAATCCGGTGGATGACGTTACACTTATCCACCCTACAAAACCTAGAAACCGGCAAGGGCTTCGCCCCTGCATCCCGCAAAGGGCAAAAGCACAAAGATCAAAGATCAAAGATCAAAGATCCCTAGCGATACGAAAACCGAGATAGATACTAGCTTCTCCGCTAAACCCTCTGAAACGATAAGCAGAACGCAACAATTGTAGCTCGTCGAACCACGATCCACCCCGAGCCACTCTGCGATTACAATCACCATCATTTTTATTTAACCAGGCCATACCATCGCTCAGTGCTTCGCGATAATCTTTATGCCAACAATCTTCTGTCCATTCCAAGACATTACCGTGCATATCGTATAAACCAAAGGCATTGGGTGGAAATGATCCGACTGGTAACGTTTTTCCATGAATAGCATTAAAATTGGCGTGCGCGGAATCAATCGCTTCCCCAGTATAGAACGGTGTTTGGGTTCCGGCGCGACATGCGTATTCCCACTCGGCTTCGCTGGGCAGTCGATATAATTGCCCAGTTTGCTCTCTCAACCAAGTACAGTAAGCTTGTGCGTCATACCAAGTAACGTTGATTACCGGACGATTCTCTCGTCCCCAGCCGTTATCGATGGGAAGCTTTCTATTAGTCGTTTCACAAAAAATGGCATACTCCGTGAAAGTAACGACATAAACACCCATTGCAAAAGATTGCCTGATATGTACTTGAAATCTCGGCCCTTCGCTATTACGACGATAAGATTCGTTTTCAGGGGATCCCATAATAAATATTCCTGAAGGAATCACCTTCATCAGTGGTCCTTCGCCACCGGTTTTGAGTGGGTCACGAAAAGTTTGACCGGGTGATATTAACGATTGCGTAACAGGTTTTACAATTGCTGTCGCTTCAACAGAAGATGCAGCCACAGCACCGTTCAGATGCGTCTGTAGCGATACCAAGAGTCGATCCAAACCGGCGTGTTCCGCTTGCTGGTTCCATCCCACCAAATCGGCGGTTTGAATGCGGCCAAATCCATACGGATACTCGACGCGTTCAATGAAAGCCGGGAACAGAATTTCTTTGCGCTTACCGTACTCCGCTTCTTCCAGCACATAATCGCTCTCGCGCGATGTAGTCGACCACAGCACCACCACTGCCCTCGCAGTGTGCAATTCCCGTTCGATTTCCTTATGCCACTTCCGTCCCACCAGCGTTTGCCGATCGATGAACACTTTCCAGCCTTCTTCCCGGAGTCGCAGTGCCAGCCGCTCCGCTATAGCGGAGTCGTTTCTCGAATACGCTATGAAAATATCGCTCATGACAGCAAAATAAACACTACCCCCGCCAGCGGCGGTAACGTAATCGCGATCGAGTCGGGAAATCCCATCCACGGCATGGGGACGCTGGCGATCTTGCCGAGGTTGCCGAGATTGCTGCCGCCGTAATACGCCGAATCGCTGTTGAAAATTTCCTGATATGCGCCGCTGGCGGGTACGCCGATGCGATAACCGATGCGTGGCACCGGGGTAAAGTTGAGCACGACCACGGCAAATGAACCGTCTTTGGCGCACCGCAGGTAACTGATGACTGATTGTTCGACATCCTGGCAATCGATCCATTGAAAACCGTCGGCGGCAAAATCGAGTTGATGCAACGCCGGTATCGTTGTGTAACAGCGGTTTAAATCGCGCACCGCCGTTTGCACGCCGGCATGCAGCGGCTGTTGCAATAATCCCCAGTCGAGCTCGCTGTTGACCCGCCACTCCTGCCGCTGCGCGAATTCGTTGCCCATGAAATTGAGTTTCTTGCCAGGCCAGGTCATCTGAAACGTCAGCAATAAGCGTACATTGGCGAATTTCTGCCAGTCGTCACCGGGCATTTTGTTGAACAGCGAGCCTTTGCCGTGCACCACTTCATCGTGCGAAAACGGCAGCACGAAGTTTTCGCTGTACGCGTACAGTTGGCTAAACGTCAGTTGATCGTGATGATAACGGCGGAAGATCGGGTCTTGGTGCAGGTACGATAAAGTGTCATGCATCCAGCCCATGTTCCATTTCATCGAAAATCCCAAGCCGCCGGTATACGTTGGCCGCGACACGCCCGGCCAAGCAGTCGATTCTTCCGCGAGCGTCAATGCGCCTGGAAATTCCGCGTGTACCATCACATTGAGTTCGCGCAGGAAGTCGATCGCCGCCAGATTCTCCCGTCCGCCGTATTGATTCGGCAACCATTCGCCCTCTTTGCGCGAATAATCGAGGTACAGCATCGACGCCACCGCATCGACGCGCAAGCCGTCGAGATGAAATTCCGACAACCAAAAATGCGCACTCGACAGCAAAAACGATTTCACTTCGTTACGGCCAAAATTGAAAATATATGTGCCCCAATCGTGATGAAAACCCAGGCGCGGGTCTTCATGTTCGTATAAAGCCGTGCCGTCGAACCGCGCCAATGCGAAACGATCTTGCGGAAAATGTGCCGGCACCCAATCAAGAATCACGCCAATCCCCGCTTGATGGCACGCATCGACGAAAAAGCGGAAATCATCCGGCGTGCCGTAGCGACTGGTCACGGCAAAGTACCCGGTAGTCTGATAGCCCCACGATTCATCGAGCGGATGCTCGGACACCGGCAGCAATTCGATGTGAGTGTAACCCATGTCGAGAACGTAGGGCAGTAAATGCTCGGCCAGTTCACGGTAAGAGTAAAAACGCCCGCCGGGATGGCGCTTCCACGAACCGGCATGCAGTTCAAGTATGTTCAGCGGCGCATGCAGCCAATCCCAGTGATTGCGCTGACTGATCCAGCCAGCATCATGCCAATTGTAAGCGTTATCGGCGGCTGTCAGCGCCGCGGTGTGTGGTCGTAACTCGCAACACCGTGCGTACGGATCGGTTTTGATCATAATCGCGCCGCTGTCACGGTTACGGATTTCAAATTTGTACAGCGAATCGGGCGGCAATTCCGGGATGAACAATTCCCAAACGCCGCTGGCATGATGCACCTTCATCGGATGCACCCGGCCATCCCAGCGGTTAAAATCGCCAATCACGCTCACCCGTTCGGCATTCGGCGCCCACACCGCGAAGCGCGTACCGGTAATTCCGGCATTGCTGACCTGATGCGCGCCGAGCGTGCGATATGCCTGCCACAGCTTGCCTTCGTTGAACAGATACAAATCGTGATCGGAAATTTGCGGCGCGAACCCATACGGATCGTAGGCTTCATAAACAATGGCTGTGTTTCCATTTTGTTCGGCGCGCAATCGATACGGCATGACCGGCATCGACTCACCCGACCATTCGAAAATTCCGTCAGGATGAACACGCTGCATCGGTTCGAAGCCAATTGCCGTCTTGATCCAGACATTGGCGTCATTGGGACGAAATACGCGCACCACCGTTTGCCCATGCTCGCGTTGTAATCCCAAATAACTGAAAGGATCGTGAAGCCGCGCATGCAGCAATGCGGTTTGTAAAGAATGGGTTTTGGGTTGAGCTTTCACGACGTCATCAGCCTGTAAAAAATGTGATGAATTATAGCTTGTCTGTTTCCTTACAATGGACAATTAAAGCGGAAGAAATAGCTCAGGAAGCGCTAAATGCGATACCATATTACTGTGAATCCAAATAGGTATTATTGCTATGGATAGTCAGCAAAGATCACCCATCGATGAATTTCAAGCCGAGTACAAAGTCAGCGCTTACAACCATGTGACTCATGATACCTTGGCATTGATACTGGCCGGTGGCCGCGGCAGCCGTTTGCACCAGCTAACCGATTGGCGCGCCAAACCGGCGGTGCCGTTTGGCGGTAAATTCCGCATTATCGATTTCCCATTATCCAATTGCGTCAATTCCGGCGTGCGCCGCATCGGTGTCGTTACGCAATATAAAGCCCAGAGTTTGATCCGTCATATCCAGCACGGCTGGAGCTTCCTCGATGGCCGCTTCAAGGAATTCGTCGAGTTACTGCCCGCGCAACAGCGCACCGCCGATGAAACCTGGTATCAGGGTACCGCCGACGCGGTTTTCCAGAACGTCGACATCATGCGGCGTCACAATGCGAAATATGTGCTGATTCTGGGCGGCGATCACATCTATAAAATGGATTACAGCAAGCTACTGGCCGAGCACGTAGAAAAACGGGCGGACATGACGGTAGCTTGCCTTGAAGTTCCGCTGGAAGAAGCAAAGGCTTTTGGCGTCATGGGTGTTAATGACGCCTGGCAAGTCACGACTTTCGCCGAGAAACCGGCGCATCCCGCCGCTATTCCCGGGCAACCGGACAAGGCGCTGGCGAGTATGGGTATCTATGTATTTAACGCTGGGTTTCTCTACGAGCAGTTAATCCGTGACCACAACACGCAGGATTCATCGCACGATTTCGGCAAGGATATCATTCCCTACCTAGTACCCCGTTACCGCGTTTTTGCGCACCGCTTTCAAAGCAGTTGCGTCAACATGGCGTCGGGAATTCCTTATTGGCGCGATGTCGGTACCATTGATGCTTATTGGGAAGCCAATATCGACCTGGTCAGTGTGACGCCGCAGCTAAATTTGTACGATGCCGATTGGCCGATCTGGACGCACCAGGAACAATTACCACCGGCGAAATTCGTATTCGATGACGAAGACCGCCGCGGTCAGGCACTGGATTCCTCGGTATCGGGCGGTTGCATTATCAGCGGCGCAACCGTGCGCCGTTCGTTGTTGTTTTCCAATGTCAAAGTCAACAGTTTCAGCAGCATCGAGGATTCGGTGATTCTTCCCGATGTCGTCGTCGGCAGGCACGCGAAGTTGCGTCGGGTCGTGGTTGAGAAAAAGTGTAAAATCCCGGAAGATTTGGTTGTAGGTTTTGATCCGGAAGCGGATCGCAAGCAATTCCACGTAACTGAAAAAGGCGTCACATTAATCACGCCGGAGATGCTGGGACAGGAAATCCATAAGGTTTAAGCATCAATGATGAATACAGGTGTCAAAGGGACAAGCGGAATATCTGGCAATTGTCTCCGGCAATGCCCGCCTTAACAGTCACACAACACATTCCGATAATAATAATAATTTTAAAAGGGCAGCTTCACTTCGTTATGAAACAACTGAATCTCATCCTGTTATGGCATATGCATCAACCCGACTACCGGGATTATGTCACCAATGAATTTGTTTTACCGTGGGTATATCTGCATGCCATTAAGGATTATACCGACATGGCCTACCATCTGGAGATGCACCCTCAGACCAAAGCCGTGGTTAATTTTGTACCCGTACTGCTGGATCAGCTCGAAGATTTCGAGGAGCAATTCCGCACCGGTGAAATACGCTGTCCGTTGTTACGTCTGCTGGCCATGCCCGATCTCAATCACATCACCCTGCAAGATCGGCTCTACGTGTTTGATAGCTGTTTTCTCAGCAATCACGAGACCATGCTGAATCCCTATCCGGCGTATAAGCGATTGCACGAACTTTACGATACTTTCAGCAAGCGCGGTGACCGCGAATTAACATACTTTTCCGGGCAGTATCTTGGGGATTTGCTGGTCTGGTACCACCTGGCGTGGATGGGAGAAAGCGTGCGGCGCAATAACGAATTCATGATGCGTTTGATGGCGCAAAGCCAGGAATTCAGCTATGAAGACCGGTTGCAATTGTTCAAGCTGATCGGCGATTTAATCAGTGGCTTGATCCCGCGTTACCGCAAGCTCATGGAAACCGGGCAAATCGAATTATCGACCACGCCGCATTATCATCCCCTCGCACCGCTGCTGATCGACTTCTCCTCGGCGCGAGACAGCCAGCCTGAGATCGGACTACCGGAACATCAATGTTACCCCGGCGGCCGCAGCCGCGTGACATTTCACATGGCGTCGGCAATCACCAGCCACACCCGGCGTTTCAATGAAAAACCGACGGGTATCTGGCCAGCGGAAGGCGCTATCTCGACCGCATTTCTTAAAATTCTGACCGAGCAGCAATGTCAATGGAGCGCCAGCGGCGAAGGCGTTTTGGCGAATAGCCTGCGCGCCTCTCATCCGGGCGCGCCGTTACCGGATCGCAATCACTATTTGTACCGGCCTTACCGGATCGCGGGAGAAACCGAGTCCGTAACTTGTTTTTTCCGCGATGATCAATTATCGGATCTGATCGGTTTTGAGTATGCCAAATGGTTCGGACGCGATGCTGCGGAAAATTTTATTCAATCGCTGGAACGGATTTACCACCACACGCCGGCTGATGAAAATCCGGTGGTCAGTGTCATCCTGGATGGTGAGAACGCCTGGGAATCTTACCCTTACAATGGCTTTTACTTTCTCGAAGATCTCTACAGCTTACTCGACAACCATCCCACCATCCGCACCACCACTTACCGCGATTATCTTGCCGATCCGGACAATCATCGCAACATCAAAACATTGCCGGCATTGGCAGCCGGTAGCTGGGTGTATGGAACGTTTTCCACCTGGATTGGCGACCGCGAAAAAAACAATGCATGGGATATGCTCTGCGCGGCTAAGCATAGTTATGATCTGGTGATACAAAGCGAGCGGCTGACCGATGACAAAAAAACGCAAGCCAGCCGGCAATTGGCGTCGTGCGAAAGCTCCGATTGGTTTTGGTGGTTCGGCGATTACAATCCGACGCATTCGGTCGCCAGTTTCGATCAATTATTCAGGAAAAATTTAATGAATCTCTATCACTTGCTAAAATTGCCCTTACCCCCGGCGATACTTGAACCGGTCAGTAAAGGCAATGCGCAAACCGACACCAGCGGAGCAATGCGGCGTTCTTTTCAGGAAAACACTGATTAATTGCTTGCGCAAGCGATTGCAGCAGGTATCGAGTTTTTTGGTTGCATGGGCCCTCGGGAAAGCTCTGAAAGAGGTAACGAGCACAGCAGTATTTCAGAACTTTCTTAACGATTACCGGAGTTACTGAATGTCACAACCCGTTTCACTGCTTTTTGGCGTGCACGCACATCAGCCAGTCGGCAATTTCCCCGAAGTCCTGAGAGACGCACACCTGCGCTGTTACAAACCATTCCTGGAAGTGCTTTATCGCTACCCGGAATTCCGCTTTTCCGTGCATTTTTCCGGCTGGCTGCTCGATTATCTGCTGCAAAATTTCCCGGATGACATGGCGCTGCTGCATGAAATGGTGACACGCCGGCAAGTCGAGCTGTTTGGCGCGGGCGATACCGAACCAGTGTTGGCTGTGATCCCTCAGCGCGACCGTATCGGACAGGTTGAAACATTTTCCGCAAAACTTGCGGAAAAAATGGGACAACGTCCGCAAGGCGCCTGGTTAACCGAACGCGTGTGGGAATCGACAGTCGTTCCGGCGCTGGCGGATTGCGGCATTCGATATGTCATCGTCGATGACTATCATTTTCTGTGCGCCGGAAAAGCCGCTGATGAATTAAACGGTTATTTCACCACCGAGGAAGAAGGCCGCAAGCTGGATCTGTTTCCGATTTCAGAGACCTTGCGCTACAAAATCCCCTTCGCCCCGGTCGAGGACACCATCGCTTATCTGGAATCGCTGACTACTCTGCCGGCATCGAATACTGCGGTAGCGGTTTATTTCGACGATATCGAGAAATTCGGGATTTGGCCGGAAACTTATCAATGGGTCTACGAGAAAGGCTGGCTTGAACGTTTTATCCAAGGCGTGCTGGCTTCCCCCAAAATTCTTCCGCAGCATTACAGCGAATATCACGCCGCTGAAAAAACCCGCGGCGTGATCTATTTGCCGACGGTTTCATACATCGAGATGAATGAATGGACCTTACCGGCTCATGCCGCCAACACCTATGCCGAACTGGTTCAGCAAGCGAAAACCAGTAGTTGGTACGAATCGAAAAAAGCATTTTTGCGCGGCGGTATCTGGAAAAATTTCTTTTCCCGCTACCCGGAATCCAATTGGATGCATAAGCGCATGCTGTCCCTTTCCGCACGCTTGGCGGCGCTGCCGGAGAAACAACGGACCGGTCAAATGCGCCAGAAACTCTATGAGGCGCAGGCTAACGATGCTTATTGGCACGGTCTATTCGGCGGTCTCTATCTGCCGCATTTGCGGCGTGCGGTGTACAACGCCATGGTGGAATTGGAAGCGTTGCTTGATCGTTGTGTACCGCGTCCGTCTTACCATACCGAAGATACCGACTTGGATGGCGTTGACGAAGCATACTTGCAAAATGGCATCCTGCAAGCAGTATTGAAACTGGATTGCTTCGCCAGCATTTGTGAATTGGATATGTACCCGCTGAAACATAATTTCGGTGATACTTTACGCAGCCAGGTCGAACATTATCACCAGAAAATCCAACCCGGCGGACCCCGGAATACAAATCATAGCGGCAGCGGCATTGCCTCGGCCCATGACCGGATCAGTTATAAGCATGAGATTAGCGCTGCGGATATTCAAGCCGACGATTACCCCCGTGGCTTGTTTATCGATCGCTTGGACGGCATGTTTATCGCTTATCGCTCTTTAACTTCGGCACTCGAAAATAATCACTTCCAGTCGGAAAATACCGCGTATCCGATTCATAAGCTGATCATCCTCGACGATAACCGGTTGCAAGTCACTTACCATTTCACTGCCAAGTTTTCACACGCATTCAGCACCGAAATCAACCTGGCGATGCCAAGCTGCGATGGTATGGGCGGCCGGTATATTTATCAGGGTAAAATTCCCGGCGGTTTTGGCCAATTGCTGGAACTGACCGCAATCACCGAACTGACACTCGACGACGATACCTTAGGCGGCAGTGTCACGCTGACGACGTCTCATCCGGTCACTTTACGGGCACGCCCGCATTTTTCAGTCTCGCAATCTGAAAGCGGTTTTGAGAAAATCATGCAAGCGGTCACGCTGCTGCTCGAATGGCCGGTTGCAGCGCCGGAATTGATCGTTACATTGACCATCAACGCGCGGACACAGCCATAAGATGCGCCGATCACATTATTAACACGCTGCAAGACGCCAATACATCAATACGATATGTCAGCACTTACACACTCACCCGCCTGGCTCGCATTAAAAGCGCACCATTCCATCATGACAGCACGGCACTTGCGCCAATTGTTCCATGACGACCCAACTCGCTTCGAGAAATTCTCCTTGCAATTTAAAGACATATTGATGGACTTCTCAAAGCAACCGATCACGGCGGAAACCATTGATTTGCTGCTTGCCCTGGCGCAGCAGCAACAATTACAAAATTGGATCGACCGCATGTTCTCCGGCGATACAATCAATTCCACCGAACAACGCGCTGCCTTGCATATCGCATTGCGCAGCGACCAACCGGTTTATTGCGATGGCGTGGATGTGCTGCCCGATGTGAAACGTGTGCTCAAACAAATGGAGCGTTTTGTCATCGCGATTCAAAGCGGCGCACGCCGCGGCTATAGCGGCAAGATCTTTACCGATATCGTCAATATTGGCATCGGCGGTTCGGATCTCGGCCCGGTGATGGTCACCGAAGCGCTCAAACCCTATTGGGTGAACGGCATCAAGCCGCACTTCATTTCCAATATCGACGGCGCGCAATTGACCGACACTTTGCGGCATCTCAACCCGGAAACGACGTTATTCATTATCGCGTCGAAAACTTTTACCACGCAGGAAACATTGACCAATGCCCATTCCGCGCGCCAATGGTTTCTGGCAAACGGCGGCAGTGAACCAGCGATCGCGCAGCATTTTGTCGCAGTCTCGACCAACCGTGCCGCAGTGACACAATTCGGTATCGACCCGGATAACATGTTCGAATTCTGGGATTGGGTCGGCGGCCGCTACTCGCTATGGTCGGCGATCGGCTTGCCGATTGCGTTGACCACCGGCATGGATCATTTCTATGCATTGCTCGCCGGTGCCCGCGGCATGGACCGGCACTTCGCCACCGCGCCGTTGCAACAAAATCTGCCGGTGATGCTGGGGCTGCTGGGCATCTGGCAAATCAATTTTTATGGCACCGCCAGTCATGCGGTATTGCCGTACGATCAATCGTTGCACCGTTTCCCTGCGTATTTGCAGCAATTGGAGATGGAAAGCAACGGCAAACGCATCACGCGAGACGGCGAAGCCACCGATTATGATACTGGCGCAGTAGTTTGGGGTGAACCCGGCACCAATGGGCAGCATGCCTTTTATCAATTGTTGCATCAAGGCACGCAAACCGTCTCCGCCGATTTTCTGGCGCCGTGCCAGAGCCAATATCCGGTAGGCGATCATCACCACATGCTGCTGGCTAATTTTTTTGCGCAAACCGAAGCGCTGATGACCGGAAAAACCGAGGAGGAAGTCCGCGCCGAACTGCAGAAACAAGGATTGAGCGGCGCAGCCCTCGAACAATTGCTGCCGCACAAGATTTTTCCCGGCAACCGTCCGACCACATCGATTTTATTCAAAAAACTCGATCCTCAAACGCTCGGTGCGTTGATTGCGCTGTACGAACATAAAGTGTTTGTGCAAAGCGCAATCTGGAATATCAACCCGTTCGATCAATGGGGCGTGGAACTGGGTAAACAGTTGGCCGGAAAGATTCTCGGGGAATTGGCGGACGATCATTCTGTAACTTCACATGACGCATCCACCAATGGCCTGATTCAGTATTTCAAAGCACACCGGTAACATCCTTCATGCCGTCGCTACAATCGCTTCGCGTGCTCTTTATCACTTCGGAAGTCTATCCGTTGTGCAAAACCGGCGGCCTGGGCGACGTCAGCGCCGCGCTGCCTGCTGCATTGCGGACACTGCAAACCGATGTCAGGCTGTTGTTGCCGGGTTACCCGCAAGTGCTGGCCGGCGTGAAATACAAATCCAAGATCGCTGATTTTTCATCATTAGCGCATTTTCCTCCCGCATCTTTGCTGTCGGCGCGGTTATCGTTGAACAAAGCGGAACACATTCCGGTATTTGTGATTGACTGCCCCGGCCTCTATTGCCGTGACGGCGGACCTTATATGGACGAATACGGCCGCGACTGGCCGGATAACGCATTGCGCTTCGGCTTGTTGTCAAAAATCGGCGCAATATTGAGCAGCGATAGCAGCCCAATTGCCTGGCGCCCGCACATTGCGCATTGCAATGATTGGCAAAGCGGGCTCACCCCCGCTTACCTGCATTTCCACAACGGCAATAAAGCGGCTACTGTCATCACCATCCATAACCTCGCCTTTCAAGGTTGCTTCCCGCCCGGAACTGTCGTGCAATTGGGTTTGCCGCCCGAGAGTTTCGACATTCACGGCGTCGAATATTACGGCAATCTATCGTTTCTCAAAGCCGGGCTTTATTATGCCGACCACCTTACTACCGTCAGCCCGAATTACGCCAAAGAGATACAAACGGAGCCGCTGGGGTTCGGTCTACAAGGCCTGCTCGCCACACGCAGCAATCAACTGAGCGGTATCGTCAACGGTATCGATACCCGGGAATGGGATCCCGCAACCGATCCGCACCTGGAACAACACTACAACCGTCAAAAGCTTTCCGACAAGGCTGCCAACAAAAGCGCTTTGCAGCAGCGCATGGATTTGACTGTCGATGCCAATATCCCGCTGTTCGGCATGGTCAGCCGCTTGAGTTACCAGAAAGGAATCGATCTATTAATACAGATCGCGCCGCAACTGGTAAAAATACCCGCGCAACTGGTAGTGCTCGGCAGCGATCAAGCACAGCTCGAGCACCTTCTGGTGATGCTGGCGCACAGTCACCCGGGCAGCATCGCCGTGCGCATCGGCTACAACGAAACCCTATCGCACTTGATCGAAGCCGGCGCCGATTGCTTTCTAATGCCATCCCGCTTTGAGCCATGCGGCCTGAATCAGATGTACAGCCAGCATTACGGCACCCCGCCGATCGTGCATGCCACCGGCGGCCTGGTCGATACGGTGGTTGATTGCACCCCGGAAACGCTTGCCAACAATAGCGCCAGCGGCTTCCTGTTCGATACCATATCCGCCGAACATTTACTTCATACTATTCAACGCGCTACAGCTACTTATCACGATAAAAAAACCTGGCAGCGATTACAAAAAAACGGCATGGCCAAGGATTTTAGCTGGCAAACCAGCGCATCAGCTTATCTGAAAATTTACCGGTCATTGCTATAATCCGCCAAAAGCAATCAGATTAATCCTCAGCCCGATAATCCAAAAACAAAAACAGGAGCCTAAGCTCCTGTTTTTAGAAAAAAATACAACGATTATTAAACTGCGACTGCTTTTCTGCGGCGCGCTAAGAAACCTACGAGCCCCAAACCGGCCAGCAACATCGCGTAAGTTTCAGGCTCCGGAACCGGGGTGACTTCAAATCCGGCATAACGCACATTGGATTGCGAGTTGTTATAGAAACCGAATTGTCCTGAAGCAAACGTGGTGTCGTTCACGGTTACATTCCATAGCTCGGTAGCGCCTTGACTAATCACGATATGAATGTCACCGGGCGTCAAGTTGTATTCCAGATGGAAAGTGTATTCGACATTATCAGCCCAGCCTTTGGTGCTGGAATGATTGGTGGCGAGCACGCTCATATCGCCGAAATCGACCTGATTCTCCCAGAATTCTTCCAATGATAAATCCACCAGACCATCGCCGGTCGCGCCTTCAAATTTTTTGAGGGTCATCCCTTCTGCCGCGGTGCGACCCACATAGCCTTGCGATGCTTGTTTCCAGTCGAACAGATAAAAATTACTGGAATTTTGATAACCGAAAACAAATCCCATGTAATCGTCGTCGCCGGATGTTTTAACTTTCCAGGTACCGTCGACGGTATAACTGCTCAGGTTTTGATTGTTCAAAAAGAACGACGGATCGGCATTGATTACCTGCTCGACAGCGGTATTACCGGGTTCCAGTACCCAGTTGCCCGGGCCTTGACCACCCGGGTAATTCAGGGTCAGTTCCGTCCAGCCTGATAAATCAACCGGTGCCGCATGAACGGCAAGCGGTGTTAGTGAAAACAATCCGGCGATTGCAAGATTGCGCATATTTTTTTTCATCATAATGAACCCCTCTCATAAAATTTTTATTTCGACAAGGCATGCCCCCATTAGCACATACTTATTATTATCAATAAATTACCTTGCATTTCTATGGTGAATATTTAACTATTGACAATTTCACCAGCCTCGATATTAATCTTTTCAGTTAAAAAATTGAATAAGTATTTTGATATATATTCGCTTACGAGAATATTTTACGCCCCAAGGAACGAGGAATTAAACCCGATAGCGATTAAACTACCTTCTGAAATGAAAAAATCATGGATAAGCTTAACCGCTACTTTTACCATAACTCCAATATAACAAAAAACCAGTGAATAACATGCCGCCGAACAGATTACCGGCAATTACCGGAATGCCGTTCCATAGCCACCAATCGGCGATGGTAATATCCGCTCCGAGCAGAATACCGGTGGGAATTACGAACATGTTGACGATTGCGTGTTCATAACCTAGACCGAAGAAAGTCATAATCGGCAGCCACATAGCGGCGATTTTGCCGATGGTGGCGGTTGAGGTGAAAGACATGACAGCGCCCAGTGTGACCATCCAATTACACAGCATGGCGCTGACAAACGCGGTAATGGTCCCGTCTAAGCCAAGTTTTGCGTATTCGAGCGTTTTGGTTTCAGCAATGCTGATGGTTCGTTGCAAAGCCGGCAGGGTATCCGGATCAATGATACCCATTTTAGTGACCACGATGCAATACAAATAGGCATAAGCAACACTGCCGGCAAGGTTGCCGATCAAAACCCAGAACCAGTTTTTGAGCAACAGTGAAAAGCTTGTCCGGCGATCTGCGACAGCAATGGGAATCAACGCAAAATTACCGGTCGCCAGCCCTAAACCGAGTAGTACAATCATTACAAACCCGACCGGGAACACCATCGCACCTGCCATTCCCCAGCCGGTTTGAGTGGCTGCCAGAATCGCCAAGGTCGTTGCATAGCCCAGGAAGGCGCCGGCCAGAAATCCACGGATCAACAATTGCTTGACCGGTAAACCAGCTTTTTTGGCGCCCGCTTGCAGCATGTTTTCAATGATTTCATCGGGTTTGATATACGTCATAATGATTACCCTCAGAGAAAAAGTCGAAGTTGCGATTTTAGCGCATTATCCAGCGGGATTTTTTTCAGGCAGAAAAAGCTGCAGCAAGTCATTGAGAAAACGACGCCCAATCACAGTTGGTTTGATGCGAAGGTGATCGTGCACGAGCAAACCGCGTCGCTCGGCTTCATCAAGCTGCTGTTGCACGACGGTGACCGGTAATCCGGTTCGTTCTTGAAATAATGTTGTATCGAAGCCGCTGGATAGCCGGAGCGCATTCATCATGAATTCAAAACCCCGATCATCAATCGACAATTCATGCTGCGACTGCACCGGCGATTCACCGGCATGTATTTTGGCTAAGTATTCCTTGGGCTGCTTATAGCGCATCTGGCGCACGATTTTATCAGCAAAGCTGATTTTACTGTGTGCGCCAGCACCGATACCCAGATAATCACCGAACAACCAGTAATTCAAATTATGCCGCGATTCTTTGCCGTTCTGCGCAAATGCCGAAGTTTCATAATGACGGTAATGATGATTGGCAGCAGTTAATTCGACGATTTCTTGCATTTGCGCGGCTTGTTCGTCATCCGGGAGTTTCGGCGGGTAGCGGTAAAATAGCGTATTGGGCTCCAAGGTCAGATGATAGGCGGAAATATGCGTGACACCATACTTGCAAGCCGTTTCAATATCTTGTTGCGCTTCCTGCAGAGATTGATGAGGTAATGCATACATCAGATCGAGATTGATGTTGTCGAAATTGCTCATGGCAATCTCGACGGCACGATGCGCTTCCAGATCGTCATGCACGCGCCCGAGTGCTTGCAGATGCTGCCGGTTAAAACTTTGGATGCCGATAGACAAACGGTTTATGCCAGCTTTACGAAAATCGGCGAATTTTTGCGCCTCAAAAGTACCGGGATTGGCTTCCAGCGTGATTTCTGCAAAATGTTCCAGCGGCAACAGCGTGCGTATGGTTGTTAACAGAGTATCGATTGCCTCAGCGCTGAAAAGGCTGGGAGTGCCACCTCCGAAGAAAATGGTACTTAATCGCCTGCCCCAAATATCGGGAAGAGCCGCTTCAAGGTCTTTGATCAGCGCCTTCACATAATCGTCTTCGAGCGTATGGCTGCTCTGCTCTCGGATTTCATGGGAATTGAAATCGCAGTAAGGGCATTTCTTTAAACACCATGGTATGTGAACATATAGACTCAGCGGTGGAAGCGCCTTGAATTTCGGAGTAGGCAAAGCCGTCATGAGTTATCCAAGTTTTCGCAGCGTCAATAACGGCGGAGTTGACAGTGCGGAGCGTGTACCCAGCATGCCAGCGATTAAAACACCGAAAATGCCGGTTGAAACACCCACCACCCAGATCCAAGGATTGAACGTATATTCGAGATGTAAAATATGCTTGCCGATTGCAAAACCCATTACACTCGCGCCGGCGGATGCGAATAATCCCGCCAAGCCACCGAGTATCGCGAATTCCGCTGCCCAGGCCCGCGATAATTGTTCACGTTTGGCGCCTAATGCGCGGAAAATAGCTGCTTCTTGAATGCGTTCATCCTGTGTCGCGGCGATTGCGGCATATAGCACTGCAAAGCCCGCCAGAACAGTAAACAAGAAAACAAATTCAATTGCTTGAGAAACTTGCTGAATCATCTGCTGCACCTGCCGGATTACCAATGCAACATCGACGACCAGTATATTCGGAAAAGTTTTGACCAGATCACGAATGATCGCAAGATCGGTTGGCGGCACATAAAAGCTGGTGATATAACTCACTGGATAACTTTCCAATTGTCCAGGCGGTACCAGCATAAAGAAATTGACCCGGAAGGTATCCCAGTCGACTTTCCGGATACTGGTGATTTTTGCAGTGAAATGGCTGCCTGCGATATCAAATGTCAAGACATCGCCTAATTTGACACGAATGGTCGCAGCGATACCCTCTTCAATCGACAATTCGGATTCAGTGCTACCGTCCTGCCACCAGAGTCCCTGCACAATCTGATTGTCGAGGGTCGGCTCGCTCGCCCATGATAGGTTAAACTCTCGCCGGATATGACGTTCGGCGTGTAAATCATCGGCATAATTTTTTGCGGACACTTTTTTACCATTGATCTGCACCAAGCGGCCACGAACCATGGGAGCCATTGCCGGCTGCTGCATGGCATGGTGCTGAAAGAATTCTTCCAATGGTTGCAGTTGATCAGCCTGGACATTTACTAGGAAATGGTTCGGTGCCTCCGGTGGCAAGCTGGCATGCCAGTCTTTAACCAAATCATCTTGAATCAGGGTTAAAATCAGCAGCGCCATTAATCCTAATCCAAGCGCGACAGCTTGCAAAATGCTGGAGATCGTGCGGCGGCGGATACTTGCTAAACCGTAACGCCAGGCACCGCCGGCTTGGTGTCTGACGCTTGCCAAAATACCGATCAGCAACCAACCAAGACAACCGAATATGGCAATGGCAACAACAAAACCAGTTACGGCGTAAAGACCCAATTTCAAGTCTTGCGCTTTCCAAATAAACAACAGCGACAAGGCCACCAAGCCTAATAAGTAACCTGCGATACTGTGAAAATTGGACAAACCGACATCGCGCCGCAACACTCGCAATGCCGGAACACTGCGCAAATTCAACACCGGAGGCAAGGCGAAACCCAACAGCAAGACCAATCCGATCAGCAAACCTTGCAGCACCGGCATCATACCTGCCCAGGGCAAATCGGTTTCGACAATTCCAGTCAACCACAGCGTGAGCGCTTGTTGCCCGGCAAAACCGATGAAGCAACCGATAGCGCTGGCGATCAGACCCAATCCGATGAAGTAAACCAGATATAAGAAAAGCAATTGATTTTGACTGGCGCCCAAGCTGCGCATTACGGCGCAGCCGTCGAGATGCCGCTGGGTAAAACGGCGCACGGCCAATGCAATCGCTGCAGCAGCCAGCACTACACTGGCAAGCGCAGTCAGATTAAGAAATTTTTCTGCACGCTGCAAGGCCGCTTTAATTTCAGGCCGTGCATCGCGAATACCTTCCAATCGCTGGGAATTGGTCAGATGTTTTTTTGCCCAACCTCGAAATTGCTGTACAGTATCAATTTCACCGGCCACCAGCAACTGGTAAGAAACACGACTGCCTTCCTGGATCAGGCCGGTCGCTTCCAGATCACCGGCGTTAATCATGGCACGCGCCCCCATATTGATAAATCCAACCGAATGATCCGGCTCGCGAGCAATCAATTCGGTTACGATCAACTGCGCATCACCGACATCGACTACATCCCCGCCTCGCAGCTCAAGTTGCGTCATGACTTTTTCATCGATCCAAATCGTACCCCGCGGCGGAATTCCATCAGCAGCTTGCAATTGCGGGTGTGGCATGGAGCCGCTGGGTAATCGGCTGGATAAATAGACACGCCCGCGCAATGGATATCCATTATTGACTGCCTTTATTTGCGTCAATAAATTACCTTCACCATTGGATATCATGCTCGGAAATTTGATCAACAAGGAAACCTTGAGTCCCAATCGATCGGCTTCCTCAGCGAAATGTTCGGGTATCGGTTGACTGGAAATGAGCAGTAAATCCGCTCCCAGAAGCTGATTACTTTCACGGGCAAGAGCCAGTTCAACCCGTTCTGCGAAAAAACCGACGGTAACCATGCCGCTTACCGCAATGATCAACGCCAATAACAGCACGTTCAGTTCACCCGCACGCCAATCCCGGCGCATCATTTGAAGTGGTAATTTAAATTGAAACATGGTTACGTTGATTACTTGAATAGAGATGATGGCAGCGTCGATTGTTCATCAGTGAATCACCCGCCCATCGACTAACCGAATCTGACGCGAGCATCGTCGTGACAAAGCTTCATCGTGCGTAACTAAAACCAAAGTTGTGCCATGCTCACGATTAAGTTCGAACATTAATTCAATGATTTGAGTACCCGTTGCCGAATCCAGATTGCCAGTCGGCTCGTCCGCCAACAATAATCGGGGACTGGTAGCAAAAGCCCTTGCAATCGCCACTCGCTGCTGTTCCCCTCCGGATAATTGCTTAGGATAATGAGTTAAACGCTGTCCTAGTCCAACGCGTTCCAGCAAGCGCTTTGCCGGTGTCTCGGCATCGCGGATGCGTGCCAATTCCAGCGGTAACATGACATTTTCCAACGCGGTTAATGCCGGTAACAGTTGAAATGATTGAAACACAAACCCCATCACTTTACCGCGTAGAGCGGCCCGATCGTCTTCATCCAGTGCGAAGATGTCGACCGAGTCCAGATGAACTTTCCCGGATGTCGGTAAATCCAATCCCGCCAGCAAACCTAACAAAGTCGATTTGCCGGATCCGGATGCGCCTATAATGGCTACGGCTTCACCGGATGCGATTTGCAGATTGATATCGTGCAAAATGGTCAGTTGCTGTTCACCGGTTGTTACTTGTTTAGTAAGCGCATCAGCACGAATAACATATTGTTTATTTTGATCATCCACTAACATGAAAAAAAATTTCCTGTTGATTCTATTTATCGTTATCTTGATTGCCGCACCTGCAGCGGCAGCCAACAAAACAGTCATGGTTTTTGGCGATAGCCTGTCGACCGGTTATGGTATACCGGTAGAAGCCGGTTGGGTTAATCTATTATCGCAACGGCTGCAATCGCAACATGCAAATTATCAAATTATCAATGCCAGTATCAGCGGCGAAACATCGTTGGGTGGTCGCAATCGGATTGTGCAGGCGCTTGAGACTCATCGGCCCGAGATTGTGATCCTCGAGCTGGGAGCCAACGATGGATTGCGCGGCGCAACCATTAAATCCATTTATGGCAATCTGGCAACTATCATTGAGAAATGTTTACAAGCCAATGCTTCGGTATTGCTTGTCGGTATGCAATTGCCACCCAACTATGGTGTCGCCTATACACAAAAGTTCCACGCTATTTTTCAGCAATTAGCTGAAAACTATCAAATTAAATTAATACCGTTTCTGCTAGCCGGTTTTGGTGAAAAACAAGATTTTTTTCAACCGGATGGAATTCATCCAAATGAAATGGCGCAAGCCAAAATTGTAGAAAATGTCTGGGAGGTATTACAAACTATGCTCAATGTTGAAAAAGTTGCTGCAAAACCGAATTAATCCGAATGATCTATCAAATTTCTTGATCCTTGTGTTGATTACTTGCAACTGACAGTCTCCGGCGAACCTAGGCACTCGACAAATTTTTGCAAATCTTCAGGCAAAGGCGCCTGTAATGTCATGACAATTCCTGTAACCGGGTGCGTTATTTGCAGTGAGTTTGCATGCAGAAACATGCGCGCCAGTCTATGCGGCCCGCTTGCTTTGTTCAGTTGTTTATTAATCTCAAAATCTCCGTATTTATCATCACCAAGAATGGGAAAGCCGAGATGCGCCAAATGTACCCGTATTTGATGGGTGCGTCCGGTTTTAATTTCAGCATTCACTAAACTGACCGATTCCCATCGTTCATGCAACGTGAATATCGTATGCGCCGGCTTACTGTCTGATTGCCCCAGTGATGCTATGGACACGCGACGTTCTCCATTCGCGGTCACATATTTGGTGAGCGCCAGTTTGACATGCTGCTTGGTATTGCGCCAATGGCCTTTAACCATCGCTAAATAATGTTTTTTCATCAATCCTTCGCGGATTTGCCGATGGAGTTCGACCAGTGCAATTCTTTTTTTTGCGACCAATAACACACCGGAAGTTTCTCGATCCAGCCGATGCACGAGTTCCAGAAATTTCCAGGATGGGTTTTGCATCCTTAATTGCTCGATTACTCCCAAGCTGATACCGCTTCCACCGTGGACTGCCATACCGCTGGGTTTATTGATAGCCAGCAATGCATCATCTTCGTACAGAATGGAAAATGAAATTTTTTTGCCAAGCTTGGCAATCGCAGGCGCTATAGCACTCTGATTGACAGCAATACTTATTGGCGGAATGCGTAAGAGATCACCCAATTGCAGGCGATATTTGGCGGTGATTCTTTTTCCGTTAACGCGTATTTGACCACTTCTAAGCAATTGATAAACATGACTCTTCGGAATATTTTTTAACCGCTTGAACAGAAAATTGTCAATCCGCTGATCATTGCCTGATTCCTCAATATATTCTTTGCGGACTGATGTGAATGACTGATTGTGATTCAATATTGCGGTACGATGATTGTTCAAAATGATGAGAAAATTTATTAACAAAGTCGGGACAAATTTTTTGTTTCTTTTTAACGTTCTTTCTGTGAAAATTAGCACACCGGAGTAGAAATTTAGCAAAAATTTTACTAATTTTTTCTGGATTAATTTAGTTTTTTATAGATATACAGCGATAAATCCATAAATATTACAGAAAAACCAGGTTGTATTTGGAACTTTATGTAAAATCTGTTACCTTAACCGTGACCTTTCGGTAAGATCAGAAAAAACAACCGATGTCCAGAGCTAATTAAAATTGCAGCACGATTGCAGTATGCTTCTTAGATACTAAAATACATTAATAAAAAGAAATACATAATTGATAAATATAAGCTATTATAAAAATACTAAACCCAGACCTCGTCATCACAACCGCGTACACCAAAAATCTATTCCATCCAATTGGAATCAGGAAATTAATAAAATGAACACGTAAGGTTTGGAAATGAAAAGAATGTTATTTAATGCAACCCAGCCGGAAGAATTGCGGGTTGCAATTGTAAATGGACAACAACTCGTTGATTTAGATATAGAATCTGTCAGCAAGGAACAACGCAAGAGCAATATTTACAAAGCTGTTATCACGCGAATCGAACCTAGTCTGGAAGCTGCGTTTGTAGATTATGGCTGTGAACGTCATGGCTTCTTGCCTTTCAAGGAAATCGCCCCCTCCTGTTTTGCTGAAAATGTAACTACAACCGGCCGCGTGCAAGATCTTTTGCAAGAAGGCCAAGAATTAATCGTTCAGGTTGATAAAGATGAACGTGGCAATAAAGGTGCGGCGCTTACCACGTATATCTCACTCGCTGGCCGTTATCTGGTGTTGATCCCGAATAATCCGAATAGCGGTGGTGTATCCCGGCGCATTACCGGTGACGAGCGTAATGACTTGCGCGAAGTGATTGCTCATCTTGAGGTTCCGGATGGCATGAGTATCATCGCGCGGACCGCAGGTATTGGCCGGAGCGCAGAAGAGCTTCAATGGGATCTGAATTATTTGACACAACTTTGGTATGCGATTGAAGAAGCAGCCAATAGTCAGGACGGCGTTTTCCTCATTTATCAGGAAAGCAGCTTGGTAATCCGCGCCATTCGTGATTACTTCAATCAGGAAATCGGTGAAATCTTGATTGATAGCCGCGATATTTTCGAGCAAGCCAGTCAATTCATGGCGCATGTGATGCCGGCAAATGTTGATCGATTGAAGTTCTACCATGATGATGTGCCGTTGTTCTCGCGTTTTCAGATCGAACATCAGATTGAAACCGCCTATTCCAGGCAAGTGCCGCTTCCGTCAGGCGGGTCAATCGTTATTGATCATACTGAAGCCTTGGTATCCGTTGATGTCAATTCAGCACGCGCAATTCGCGGCTTAGACATCGAACATACCGCACTTAACACCAATCTTGAAGCAGCCGATGAAATTGCCCGGCAATTGCGGCTACGCGATTTAGGCGGGTTGATCGTAATCGACTTCATTGATATGGATGTACAACGAAATCAGCGTGAAGTTGAAGCTCGATTACATGAAGCGTTACGTCAAGACCGTGCGCGCATCCAGGTGGGCAAGATCTCCCGTTTCGGGTTGCTGGAACTTTCCCGTCAACGGCTTCGTCCGTCGTTAGGCGAAAGCAATTATATTCCGTGTCCACGCTGCCAAGGAACCGGTTTTATTCGTGGCACCGACTCATCCGCATTGCATGTACTCAGGATCATTCAAGAAGAAGCGATGAAAGAGAACACCTATGCGCTGCATGTACAGTTACCGGTTGATGTAGCCACCTATCTGCTCAATGAAAAGCGCCCGGAAATATACGATATTGAAGTACGGCAAAAAATCAATATTGTCTTGATACCCAATATCCATATTGAGACCCCTAATTACACGGTAACCCGCATTCGTCACGAAGATGTTAAAGCAACCGAATCTGTAGCCAGCTACAAGATGGTAGAGAGGAATACGGATGAAAATCAGACAATTGCAATTGAACAAAAAACCAAACCTGCACGACCGCAAGCAGCAGTTCAGGGTATAACACCCGCGCAACCAGCTCCCATAAGAGAAGAAAGATCGCGTGACACATCGCTTTTAGATAAATTCTTTAGCTGGTTCAAACCCGCAAACATTGAAGAAACAAGAGTTAATTTAGAAGAAAAACCATCGACTGAAATTGACAAACCGAGAACTCCGTCAGAACGTGGACGCTCACGAGGCCGTCGCGGCGGACGCATGCGCAATGATCGCAATAAAGACGCTTCGGGAGCGAGACAATCCAAGCAAAATGAATCGACCGACCCTGAAGCTAATCCGATTAATGCGGATGTCACAGTGATAGCGCATGAAAATGCTGACGATACCACGGGACTGCAGAAGGGACAGCGCAGATCAGCGCGGCAACGAAACGGGACTCGCATCGAGGATAATCCAACGGATAGCCTGGTAACTGAAAAACCCGTTGAAGATACAGACAATATCAATGTTAAATCCAATGATCGCAAACGCGGACGACGGCACCGGAATGCAAAACCGCGCGATCAATTGGAAAATACCAACAAGACTTCCGAGAATGACGATTTGGTAAATTTAGCAAGTGACAGGATTCCCGCTGCCGATTCCGTGGTTGAAGTTACGCGCATTGATAATGAACAAACACTGCCCATTGAGACGAAAGAAGCTCAATCCTTCAAAGTTCGAAAAGAATCACCCGCTGAAGCTTCTGCCGCTACACCGGTCCGGCTTGCCCCAAAAGCGATTGAAGAAGCTATCGCGGCTCCGGTTGTTCACAAAACGCTGCCTGATCTTTCTGGAACCGGGCTTGTCATGATCGAAACTCCGCCTGAAAAAGTCGAGATTATTTCTGAAGAAATCGTGGTTCCTAAACGACCGAGAAAAAAAGCTAAACCCAGCCTCGAAACATCAGCAGAGCCGTTGATTCAAATAGAGACGCGCGAATAATCTGGGAACGATAGAACTAGGCACAGCCTGATTGCCATCAATGTGCCTGTTCCCAGTTGTCGCCTACCCCTACTTCGATGCGTAATGGCACACTCAGTGTCAATACATCACCCATCAACTCCGGTAGCATCTTTTGTATCAACTCGACTTCTTCGTCGGGTACTTCGAGTACCAATTCATCATGAACTTGCATGATAAGCTTACTACGCAGATGATGCTGAGCTAACCAGTTGCGCACTGCGATCATTGCAAGCTTGATAATATCAGCTGCCGTTCCCTGCATCGGCGCATTGATAGCGGCCCGTTCCGCGCTTTGCCGGCGATTTCCGTTAGCATGATTGATTTCCGGTAACCACAACCGGCGACCTAATACCGTCTCAACGTAACCATATTTTCTTGCCTTTTCCCGGGTTTGTTGCATGTATTGTTCTACGGCAGGATACCGGGCAAAGTAGCGTTCCATGTAGGCTCGAGCCACACCACGTTCAACTCCGAGTTGCGCGGCCAATCCAAATTCCGACATGCCGTAAATGAGGCCGAAGTTAATGACTTTTGCATATCGGCGTTGCTCTTGATCGACCTGTTCCGGCAATATTCCCAATACTTCAGCAGCGGTTGCTTTGTGTATGTCTTCGCCGGCCGCAAATGCTTTCAATAAACCTTCGTCTTGCGAAATATGCGCCATGATCCGCAATTCGATTTGGGAATAGTCAGCGGAAATGATTTTGTACCCGGCTGGTGCTATAAATGCTTCACGAATCCTGCGGCCTTCCACTGTTCTCACCGGAATATTTTGCAGATTCGGATCCGAGCTTGCTAAGCGCCCTGTCACCGCGACAGCTTGTGCATAATTGGTATGCACCCGACCTGTGGTCGGGTTTTTCATTAATGGCAGTTTATCGGTGTAAGTGGATTTCAATTTGGCAAGGCTGCGATAGCTAAGCAGCAATTTTGGCAATGGATAGTCGAGCGCCAATTGCTGCAGCACATCTTCATCCGTAGAAGGCACACCGGTCGGTGTTTTTTTGATAACCGGCAACTTCAGCCGGTTAAATAAAACATCCTGAATTTGCTTTGGGGAATTCAGGTTAAAAGGCAACTCAGCCAGTGCATGTGCTTGTAATTCCAATGCATGGAGTTTCTCACCTAATTCATGGCTTTGTTTTTGCAATAACCGGTAATCAAGTAATACGCCATTACGTTCAATCTCAAACAACACCTCCAGAATGGGCATTTCGATGGCGTGATAGATACCGCTTAACCGATCGTCCTGTGCGATAGCGGGGTATAACGTCTGGTGTAATTGCAGCGTAATATCCGCGTCTTCGCCGGCATATTGTGTCGCATTTTCAATAGCGACCTGATCGAATCCGATGCGATTGACGCCTTTTCCTGTCACATCATCGTAACTGATTGTTTTAAAATCGAGATGCCGCATAGCCAGATTATCCATATTATGCGGCTGGTGCGATTCCAAGACATACGATTGCAATAACGTATCGTGCGCAATTCCTTTCAATTCGATGCCATGATTTGCAAAAATATGCTTATCATATTTGATATTCTGCCCTAGCTTGGCCTGAGAATCGTTTTCCAGCCAAGGTTTCAGTTTCTGCAACGCAAAATCCAATGGTATTTGTACCGGCACACCCGCATAGCTATGCATTAGCGGCAGATACCCCGCATGGTGTGTTTCCGTCGAGAACGAAATACCGACAAGTTTTGCCTGCATCGGATCAAGGCTGGTTGTTTCGGTATCCAGAGCAACCAGGGAAGCGGCTTCCAGCCGCTTAAGCCACGCTTCAAAGTCCGTTTCCGATAAAATTGTTTGATAGTTACAGTTACTCGAATTCGCCGCTGTAGGATCGCCGTTGGCACTGACTGTTAATGCGCTGGAATGATGGTTGGAATCAACCGAATTTGTTTGATGAGAGCCGCTTTGTTGCTGCAATTCCCGCAACGAGGCTTTCATATCCAATTTTTCATATAACCGGATCAACGCTTCGATATCTTGGGGTTGCGGTGCAAGCTCGGATATTTTAACCGGCAATTTCACGTCGCATTTGATGGTAATTAATTGGCGCGCCGTGTCAAACCAACCCAGTGTTTTGCGTAAATTCTGCCCGATCACTCCTTTGATTTCATCGGCATGTGCAATCAAATTGGTTAATGAGCCATATTGCACCAGCCACTTGACCGCCGTTTTAGGACCCACTTTTGGTACACCAGGAACATTATCGGAGGCGTCTCCTACCAGCATCAAATAATCCAGAATTCGCTCAGGAGGCACGCCGAATTTTGCCAGCACATTGGCTTCATCCAGCACTTCGTTAGTCATGGTATTCACTAATGTAATCTGTGGATTAACCAATTGTGCGATATCTTTATCCCCGGTTGAAATGATGCAACGCATGTTTGCTTCAGCCGCCTGTTTTGCCAGAGTGCCGATAACGTCATCGGCCTCAACACCGTCAACAATCAGCATCGGCCAGCCCATGGCACGTATGCACGCGTGCAACGGTTCGATCTGAACCGCCAAATCATGCGGCATGGCTGGCCGATGCGCTTTATATTCCGGATAAAGCTCGTCGCGGAAGGTTTTACCTTTTGCATCAAATACACACGCGCTATAATCCGCATGATAGTCTTTGTGCAAGCGTCGAAGCATATTGAGCACGCCATGAATGGCCCCGGTCGGTTCATTATGACGATTACGCAAATCCGGCAACGCATGAAATGCGCGATACAGATACGATGAGCCGTCAACCAACAGCAATGTTTTCATTCTTCTAAATTTCCTATGAGCCTACAAGATAAATTGAATACCCAAATGTCCGTCGAAAAACCCTGGTCGGCCAAAGAATCCTGGCGATTGTTCGGGATTATGGCAGAATTTGTCGAAGGTACAGAGCGTCTCGATACGATTCAACCGGCAGTCAGCATTTTCGGCAGCGCCCGGACTCGCCCCGACAACCCGCACTATCAATTAGCCGAGCAAATTGCAAAGCAACTTTCCGATGCCGGATTTGCGGTGATTTCAGGCGGTGGTCCCGGTATCATGGAAGCTGCCAATAAAGGTGCATTTTATGGAAAGTCTCCCAGTATCGGTCTCAATATCCAGTTACCGCACGAACAGCACCGCAATCCCTACCAAGATATCAGCCAAACTTTCCGGCACTTTTTTGCACGTAAATATATGTTTGTCAAATTTGCGACTGCCTATGTTGTTCTTCCGGGAGGCTTTGGCACCTTGGACGAATTAATGGAAGCATTGACCCTTGTTCAAACCGGAAAAACCCGCAAAATGCCGATTATCCTCGTATATTCGGATTTCTGGCGCGGATTGCTGGATTGGTTTAAAAAAGCATTGATTGCTGAAGGTTTCATTTCGGTCGACGACATGAATTTAATTCAAGTGATTGATGAACCCGAACAAGTAGTCAAAGCAATCTTTCAGTATTACGAAACCAGCGGATTCGAACTGACAGCCGCAGAAAAAGAAATTCAGCTCAATTTATAACTTAGGTGAACAATTTTAGGTAAAATACCCCGTATATCTGGACTTACCGGCAACCGACATGCACCTGCATCGACTTACTCTAATCCTGCTGCTTAGCATCGCAACACCGACTATGGCGCAATCTGAACAGCCCAAGCAAGCGAAAAAACCGTCACACCCGGAAAACTTAATTCCTTTACCCGAGCCACCGGAATTACCGGCGGAATTGGCGGACCCGCCACCGCATCAACCGGATATTCAAGCGGATCCCGAACTGGAAACACAAGTGACCATCATTAAACGCGGGGAGGATATTATCGAAGAGCATCGTGTGAATGGAGAGTTACTGATGATTAAAGTCATACCTCGCATCGGTCCGCCGTATTACCTGAAAAAAAATACCGCGCGAGACTATCACAATCATCCCGGTGAGGCCGGTATTGATGTCAGCCCACCGATGTGGCAGATATTGAAATTCTAGTTGAGAAAAATTACACAACCAACTGTATTAAATGAATCTATTTTATCCTCTCGTTTTCTTTTTCAACTAATCCATGTCTGTTTTCACCCCCGTCACGGATAGCCAACTTGCAGTCTGGTTAAAAGATTACTCGCTCGGTCAGCTGGTGCATTTACAAGGCATATCATCCGGTATCGAAAATACCAACTACTTCGTGACGACAACGAAGGGTAAATACGTATTAACGCTTTTTGAAAAATTAACCAGCGCAGAATTACCTTATTACCTGAATTTAATGGCACATTTAGCGCGGCGCGGTATCCCGTGCCCGGCTCCGATTCCCAGAATGGATCAGCGATTGCTCGGTGAATTGAATGGCAAACCCGCTACGATCGTTACGTGTTTACCCGGACAGTCCGTGCTATCGCCAACCGATGCGCAATGCGCCGAAGTTGGCGCCATGCTGGCAAACATGCATATCACGGGACAATCGTATACCGGCCACATGGATAACCCGCGAGGATCTGCCTGGCGGCAAGCAAGAGCGCCGGAAGTTGCGCCGTTCTTATCCGCTACCGATCAATCTTTGTTAGCCAGTGAGTTGGATTTTCACCGCAAAATGCCAGTCAGTGTGTTACCGGGCGGCGTCATTCATGCGGATCTGTTTCGCGATAATATCTTGTTTATCGATCATCATATCGGTGGTGTGATTGATTTCTACTTTGCCTGTAACGATATTTTCTTGTACGACTTGGCGATTACCGTCAACGATTGGTGCATGACCGAAGACAAAGTGCTGGATGAGCAACGCACGCTGCCGCTGATGAAAGCCTATCACGCTATCCGTCCGCTCACAGCATCAGAACACGCATCCTGGCCCGCGATGCTGCGCGCGGGTGCGTTGCGGTTCTGGATTTCACGGCTTTATGATTATTATTTGCCACGCGCGGGGGAATTAACGCACGCCAAAGATCCAACGCATTTCCGCGATATCTTACAAAACCATATCGCTAATACCGAGAAACTACAGCAGCTTTGGGTGTAGCTGCTCATATTCATTCTGATCATTGCAATTTAACTGGAGACACATCCATGGAAATTCACCAAGTCAACGCAAAACAAGGGCTGCAATGGATTTTAAGCGGCTTCTATCTTTTTGCTAAAGCACCGCTTGCTTGGGTATTTGTATGCTTTACGCTCATGCTGGTTGCCATGACGATTGCGCTGATACCGATGCTGGGGCAATTCATTTTCACGTTGATTTCACCAGTTTTTCTTGCCGGAATCATGATAGGTTGCAGAGACATGGAACAAGGTAAGACGCTTGAAATTGCGCACCTGTTTGCGGCATTTAAGCATAATGCAGCGTCATTAATTACCATCGGAGGTATCTATCTCATTGGGCAAGTATTGATTCTCGGTTTGGTCATGCTCATCGGCGGATCTCAGATGACCGACATGATGCTATATGGCAAAAGAGTTGACGAAACCCAATTGATGGGAGTTATGAGTAGCTTCCTGACATCAATACTGCTGGCCTTGACACTCTCCATTCCATTGATGATGGCTTCCTGGTTTTCCCCGTTGTTAGTCGTTTTTCATGATATTGAACCGATTCCTGCAATGCAAAAGAGTTTTTTTGCCTGTTTGAAAAATATTATTCCATTTCAAATTTATGGCATCGTTCTGATTATCTTGACCATTATCAGCGTCATGCCGTATGGGGTTGGGCTGGTTGTATTGATTCCTACAATTTTTGCATCGATTTATGTGAGTTACAAAGATATCTTTCTAAAAGAACCTATTCGCTTTAAAAATACGAATAATCAACCGGATTTTCAGAAAGCCAATTGGAGTAACAGCGATGACGAATCAAGCTCGAATGACAATCACAAAAAAACGGAAACAACAGCTTCCGCTGAGACTACGCTAACAGAATTGGATGAACTGGTGGAATGCGCGCAGTGCCATCTACGCATTCCACGCCACGAAGCGATTACTGACAAAGAACATTTTTATTGCAGCAATAAACACCGTGAGCAACATCAAGCGACACAACAATCAACTGAATAATCAATACACATTTACAGTATATAGCCGGTTATAAAGCTTCAAAAATACCGGCAGCTCCCATACCGCTGCCGATGCACATGGTAACCATACCGTACTTTTTGTGATGACGCCGGAGACCATGCAATAAGGTTGCCACCCGGATAGAGCCAGTCGCTCCCAACGGATGACCAAGTGCAATGGCGCCACCGAGCGGATTTACTTTAGTGCGATCCAGATTCAAATCACGGATGACGGCAAGACTTTGCGCAGCAAACGCTTCGTTTAATTCAATCCAATCCAAGTCATCCTGATTGATGCCGGTTTGTTGCAATACCTTTGGAATCGCTTTAATCGGACCAACGCCCATAATTTCCGGCGGTACACCGGCCACCGAGAACCCCACGAAGCGTCCAAGCGGTGCTAGGTTAAAACGTTTCAACGCTGCTTCGCTCATTAGCACTACTGCGCCCGCGCCATCCGACATTTGTGAACTATTTCCCGCAGTTACAGAACCTTTCGCGGCAAAAACCGGGCGCAATTTTGCAAGTGCCTCCAAACTGGTATCCGCTCGTGGTCCTTCGTCAGTATCTTTGACAGCGATTTCTTCCCGTATCGTATGTGTCATCAGATCAGGGCGCTTTTCATCGACGGTATACGGTGCAATTTCATCGTTGAATTCTCCGTTTGCGGTTGCCTTAATCGCTCGTTGATGACTGGTTAATGCAAATTCGTCTTGATCTTCGCGTGATACTTTCCACTGCTCAGCGACTTTTTCAGCCGTCATTCCCATACCATAGGCAATCGCGACATTTTCTTCGTGTTGAAACATCACTGGATTCATTGCGACTTTATTACCCATCATCGGTACCATACTCATACTTTCGGTTCCTCCGGCAATCATGACATCTGCTTCGCCCAAGCGGATACGATCTGCTGCCAACGCTACGGATTGCAAGCCGGACGCGCAGAAACGATTGACTGTCATGCCGGCCACGCTATTCGGTAAACCTGCCAGCAGCAAAGCTACACGGGCGACATTGATACCCTGCTCCGCTTCCGGCATGGCGCAACCGACTATCACATCATCAATCGCGGCGGGATCCAGTCCTTCGCATTGTTTTATTACTGTCCGCAATACATGCACCAGCATGTCGTCAGGCCGCACGTTTTTAAACATACCGCGCGGGGCTTTGCCAACCGGCGTACGCGCGGCAGCTACAATATAAGCTTCTTGAGTTTGCTTTGTCATAGGATCTCCGTGAATCGTAATATCAGTTTCTCAGCGGTTTACCGGTTTTAAGCGTGTATTCGATTCGTGCTTGGGTTTTTTCAGTAGCCAGCAATTCCATGAAAGCGGTGCGTTCCAGCTCCAGAAACCAGTCTTCATCAACCAGGCTGCCAGGTGTCAGATCGCCACCGCACATTACGTGAGCAACTTTATTTGCAATCAGATTGTCATGCTCGGAAATGAATCCACCTTCGCGCATGTTAATCAATTGACTTTGAATGGTTGCAATGCCGGTATTGCCAGCAACTGGTATTTCGCGCATCGGCAATGGGGGGCGATAACCGGCTTCCGCCAAGGCTAATGCCTGCGCCTTAGCGGCATGCAACAACTCGAATCGGTGCATCACCACAATATCGGCTTGCCGCAAGTAACCGAGTTCCTTTGCTTGCTCCGCGCTTTTGGCCAATTCCGCCATTGCCACCGTTTGGAAATAGTATTTCAAATGCGGGAATGGATCGCCATCCCTGGCGCTTTGCGCAGCCCGCATGGCCAATTCTTTGCAACCGCCGCCTGCCGGTAACAACCCGACACCGGTTTCCACCAAGCCAATATAGCTTTCCATGGTTGCGACCGCACGGTCACAATGCATGACAAATTCGCAGCCACCGCCCAGCGCCAAACCATCGACAGCCGCGACCGTCGGAATCATCGAATAACGTAATCTTTGCGAAGTTCGTTGAAATTGCTGAATCATCGATTCGACTTCCGCCAGTTTCTTGGCCATTAAGGCATCAGCAAGATCCAGTTCGCGCGCAACCTGAAGCACCGCGGCTTGCGTTGTTTTTCTTAATTTTTTCAATAGCATTTGGAATGCTGTTGGCGGTTGAGGCGGCGTTGGCTGAGTATTGCCTGGCTGCACCTCAGGTTTAGGTTTTTCCGTGGCTTTTTGCAAATTCGCGCCGACGGAAAAAGGCGGCTCCGTCTGCCAAATCACCAAGGCCTGCCAGTTTTGCTCGGCTTCTTTGATCGCCTGTTGGATACCTTCCAGCACATCAATGCCGATCGTATGCATTTTACTTTTAAAGCTAAGCACGGCGATTTTATCGCCGGTGTGCCATAACCTCACCGCCCCGGTTTCAAATATGGTTTCGCCATACGTTGCAGCTTCACCGGTTAATCGATCAGGGAAAAGCTGGCGCCGGTAAACCGGTAATTGTGACCGTGCATGGAATTGACCGGCGGCGGGGGCGAATGATCCTATTGGGGAATGCACTACTGGCGGGGTATCATTGGCGATTGTCAGCACCCAGGAAGGTAATGGCGTTTGTGCCATGCTTTTGCCAGCATCAATATCTTCCTGTATCCAGTCGGCTATTGGCTTCCATCCCGCAGTCTGCCAAATTTCAAAGGGCCCCTGATTCCAGCCGAAACCCCAGCGCATCGCCAGATCGAGATCACGTGCATTGTCGGCGATCGTTTCGAGTTGTATCGCACAGTAATGAAATAAATCGCGGAATATCGACCACAAAAATTGCGCCTGTGGCTGGGAACTGTTGCGTAATGCAGCAAATTTTTCGACAGGAGAACTATATTTCAACAACCGTTTGAGATCTTCGTCGACCTCCGCGCCCGACAACCGGTATTCTCGAGTGTGCCGGTCCAAAACATGAATTTCATTTTTGATTTTTTGATAGACGCCGCGCTTCACTTTTTCTCCAAGCGCCCCTGCTTCAATCAATCCTTGCAGCCAATCCGGAACCTCGAAATAGCGATGCCAAGGATCATCCGGTAAGGTATCGCGCATGGTGTTGATGACATGCGCCAAAGTATCCAGCCCCACGACGTCCGCGGTACGGAAAGTCGCGCTTTTGGGCCGGCCGATCAATGCGCCGGTCAGGGCGTCAACCTGATCAAAGCCGAGATTGAATGAACGTCCGTGATGCATCGTCGCCAGCAATGAAAATACGCCAATGCGGTTCGCGATGAAATTCGGTGTATCTTTTGCCCGGATTACGCCCTTGCCTAAAAAAGTTACAAGAAATTCTTCCAGATGATCCAGCATCGCTGCATCGCTGGTTTGACAAGGTATCAACTCAACCAAATGCATGTAGCGCGGCGGATTGAAAAAATGAATACCGCAGAACCGGTGGCGCAAAGTTTCTGGAAATGCTTCAGCGAGCTGATTGATCGACAATCCCGAAGTGTTGCTGGCGAACACGGTACGTTCACCCAAAAAAGGCGCAATTTTCACATACAAGTCGCGTTTCCAGTCCATGCGCTCTGCAATCGCTTCAATGACCAGATCACAATCTCTCAGCAATTCGAGATGTTGATCATAGTTCGCCGGTTGAATACAGGATGCTTTGGATTTAACGGATAATGGCGCAGGTTCTTGCTTTCTGAGTTTATCGACGGCCTTGATCACATTGCGGTTGGGATTGTCCGCTTCGCCCGGCAACTCGAACAATAGCGTTTCGATATTCGCATTCACCAAGTGTGCTGCGATTTGCGCACCCATTACGCCAGCTCCAAGTACCGCGGCTTTCCGCACTAAGAAACGCTGATCACTCAATTTCACCTCCTGCCGAATCCGGTTGATTATTGATTAGCCTGCTTTGCTTAGAAGAGTACAAGCATGAAGACCAAAGCGCAAGCGTGATGAGTAGCCGCAGTGAAAGCGATGCTTACGCGTGGGCTTCAAGCTGGTGAGAAAGCAACAAAGATTGCATCGCCACCTCACCGCCAGATCTCGGCAAACAGTTCTGTTGTAAAACCCACAGTGGCGCGGCGCCCATCCGTTATTAACGGTCTTTTGATCAAACGGCCATTACTTGCCAGCAAATCGATTTTTTGTTGATCGGACAGTGCAGGCAGTCGTTCCTTGATGTTTAACGCACGATACTGCATGCCGCTGGTGTTGAAGAGTTTGTTAACGGATACATTCGCATGCTGAGCTATCGCAGCAAGCTCCGCGTCATCCGGGGGATTTTCCGTGATATCGATGAATTGGTACTTAACACCGGCCTGCTGCAGAAATTGTTCGGCTCTGCGGCAAGTGTCACACTTTTTATAACCATAGAACTTCAACATAAATAAATACTTACAATATATTATTAAAGTTACTCACCACCTTTAGGGCCCCAAAATACAACCCAAGTGACAAAATCCGCTGAGAAATTTTCAAAGCGATGCTCCACATGCGCCGCTACAAAAAAAACCATTCCCGGTTCAAATGCCTGACGCTCACCGGCAACCACGATTTCACCATGACCGGAATGAATGAAATACAATTCATCTTGATCATGCGGTGTCTGAATATCGGTCTCTTTCGGAGCATAAACTTCAACCGACATGGTGCCATGCGCAAAAGCCAGCGTGAAAGGTTCGCCCGAAGGCCATTCGGGACTGGCTTTTCCAGGAATTCGTTGCATCAAATCCGTTAACACCGCTTTCAGCATGATTCACCTCATTTATCAGTTTAAGCATTTGTCATAACTTATTAATTTTTATATCTTAGCGTCTCTAGTTCGTTGTTTCATGATCGCGGAATCACCAAATGATGTTGATTGAGTTCCCAATAACTCAGAATCGATTCGATCGCGTGTTCATAACGATCTGCGCCCATCGGTTTTGTAATCACACTGTTGGCATGATTTTCAAGCGCACGGCGAATATCTTTAGCAGCCGCCGAAGTGGTAAAAACAACCACGGGGAGGATTTTCAACAACGCATCGGTCTTAATTGCAGCAAGTATCTCATGGCCATCGTATTTCGGTAGCTGCAAATCCAGTATGCAAAGCCACGGCATCGGTTGTTGCTGATTGCGAACCGTATCCAAATAAGCCATTGCCGCACCGCCATCCGCAACACGGGTCACGGTAATGTCAGGACGATGCTCGGAAATGTAAAAACTGGTCAACTCCGCATGTTCATCGCTGTCTTCAATCAACAATAAGCCACGATGCTCGGTTTTCATTATGGACTCCCGTTCGATTTTTTTGCCGCTGGAAATTTCAACCAGAATGTTGCGCCGCTTCCGGGAGAGGATTCAATCCAAATGTCACCGCCGTGCAGCCTCATGACTTTTTTAACAATCGCCAATCCAATTCCCGAGCCACCCGGTTGTGAACTCAACCGGTAAAACAAGCCAAAAATTTTTTGATGAAATGCCGGATCAATTCCTTCGCCATTATCCCGGCAAAAAATTAACCAGTGCTGATCCCGAATTATCGCGCCAATTTCAAGCCGTGGTTTCTGTTCCGCATTATGCGCATATTTCATTGCATTCGAAAGTATATTTTCAAATACCTGCAGTAGGCGGCTTTCATTGCCATTGATCACCGGCAGTCCCGGATGGATGATTAAATCAAAATCCGCTTTCTTTAATTCCTCGCTTTGATTCTCGGCAAACTGTTGCAGCAGGATATTCAAATCAATCGGATTCATCCCGGTTTCGATCCGGCCTACGCGGCTCAAATCCAGTAAATCATTAATCAATTGTTCCATACGTGTGATCGAAGCGATCACTTTTTCCAGCTTTTCAATAGCTAACGGATAGTTTCCCTGATCGGCAAGCTTTCGTATGATGCTGATAAATCCCATGCTGGTCACCAGGGGTGATTTCAAATCGTGCGATACGGTATGAACAAACTGTTCCAGTTCGTCATTCGAGCGCTCCAGATCGTTGTTACTTTGTTCCAGGGCTAGCGTTAATTCCACCGATTCGTGCAGCAATTGCTCGGTTCGTGCATTCATATCCCGGTAAGCGTTAGCAGCTTCAGTCAATTCGCCGATCTCGTCGCGCACGACATAATTTGGAATAGGCGCATTGCTAACGCCTTGCGCCAAATCCCGGAAAGTCATCGCGATGCGCGAGATCGGCCGGATGATGCTTTGTCTGATCACATAAGAGAACAATAGCAAAAATAGCAATAAAACAACTCCCAATAGCAACAACATATAGAGCGTGTCGTTCACATTGGCCAGAAATTCATGTTCCATGACTGCTATTTCATCCGTCAGCAGCATTGACAGTTTTTTTGATTGATAGAGGATTTCATAGGCTTCTGCTGCCATGACCACATTGATCAAGTAGAGATAGCTTCGGGTCAATTGCACGGATTCATTGTAACGATGCTGATATCGATCCAGCCGATCTATTACCTGATCGATTTTGGAATGAGTAAGTTCGGTATGATCGAGCGCATTTAAAAAGCTCAGCGCATCGATAAAATTCTGTTTCCCCGCTAAGACATAACTGGAATCGAGAGAACCCAGATAGCGAAACAAATTCTTTTCAACCAGCAACACGCGGTTGAGTACACTTTTCAATATCAATTGCAATCCCGGGTTTTCTTTCTCCAGAGCGATTAATTCTTGAACCAGGCGTTCGGCTTTTGTCGCATCATTGCGAAAATCCACATTGAGCAGTTGTTGCTGCTGGTTACGCTGTTGCTTCACTTGTAAAAAAGCCGAATGGTAATTTTTCAAATGAACTTTAATTTCACTTAAAACCGGTTTGCTAACCGGTAAATCAGTTTCTATATTCTGATCAATCTGATCAAGCAGAATTTCGTAAAGACGGATGACTTCATCAGCCGCTGAAAGATGTCCATAATTCGCATAAATAAGCGCTTGACGCTGCATTTCAGAAACTTGCGCGGTGAGTAGCAAATCAATCCGGGTTTTTGTGCTGAATGAAACAAAATCGCGGAAATTTTCGGTGGTTTTATGAAACGTAAAATTAGTAATGCCGATTACAGAAAAAATCAGAATACCCGCAAAAATATAACCGGCATTAATGCGTTGGCGAAGCTTAAAATGGTCAATGAGATATCTAATCAAAGTATTAATTCATGCCAAAAGAAATTCGTTCCATTTCATCAAGCTATATTCATAGTTAGCCATTACGGTGTTCCAGATTGCAACATTTTCAAATCGTTTGATATAGGAACCGCCGGTTCGTATGTCGCCGACCCTGGCGGCAATCTTGTTATCAGTCCCTAACAACGGTTCCACCGCAGGCTTGCCGTCGTACCAATAATCCCATTCCGCCTGCGACATGAAAGTTCTGGAGCGTTGCGGATTGGAAATGTAATAGCCTTGCCTTGCGATGAAGGCTCCTGCCCACCCGGAGAGCCACCAATTCATAAACGCGTAGGCGGCCTCTTCACGTTCCCCCTGTGTTTCACTCGACAGGCACATAACGCCATGCCAAGCCCGGTAACCTTCCTTAGGCGCCGCATAAATGCAAGGTATGCCTCTGCCGTTCAACGCGCTGACCGCCGGTGAAAACATACTGGCAATAGTAATTTCGCCGTTCGCCATCCATTCTATGGAATGGGGCACGGACGACCAGAAACCGCGGAAATGCCCCTGCCGCTTCTTTGCAATCACGATTTCAAAAAGCGCATCGATTTCCGCGCGGCTCATATTTCCCATATCGTTAAACGTCATCAGCCCTTGCGCCTGCGTTGCAAGTGCAAGATCGAAAATACCGATGGTGGGCGCATTCACGATGGCCACCTTGCCGGCATAACGGTTGTCTAATAGCCAACCCCAGCTCTCGGATTCATAGGGAATGCCTTTGGGTATGATCGCGGCGTTGTACCCAAAAGAATCGGTATTGTGCACATACGGCAAAAAACTAATACCGTCTGCCGGTGTTGCTCCCAAGCTGCCATCGGCTTGAAAATACAAGATTTTGTGCGGTGCATCGCCAAGTCCGGTTGATGCGGCCGGCGTCAACCGCCCGGTTTTACTCAGTTCATTGATCTCGGACCAGTATTGCAACTTACTGATTTTTATAGGCTGAATAGCATCCGCCATCCAGAGTATTTTGATGCTGTCGGACCATTGCTCATAGAGGTCAAAACTGCGCGGATCGGTTGCAGCTTTCAGCAATACTTCCGCATCACCGCCTGGGAAGAACTGAATATTGATGCCAAGATCCCGCTCGGCCCGGGTCCTGATGGCTTCCTGCAGTGTCACATGAGTGCCGAGCACCTTGATCGTCGGCTTCCGGTTATAGGCTTTGGCAATGCTAGGAAAAGCCAGGGTGGATACTGCTGCGGAAGCAATTGCGCCGCTTTGTCGTAAAAAAGTCCGGCGATCCATCGATAAATTCTCAGGCAGTTAATCAAATGATGACTGTTAAATTAAACATGCATACCGTACAGTCTGCCAGAAAGTGACTGATTGTCCAATCAATTCATAGCGCCGTCAGTTTTGCCAGCGACATCAGCAGCCATTTTGTTCCCGCTTGTGCAAATTTAACTTGCACTCGGGTATCGCTGCCACTGCCTTCGTAATCGATAATCACGCCGGTACCGAACTTGTCGTGCAGCACACTCTGGCCAATTTTCCAAGGCAAACCGGCTATATTATTTGGAGATCGGTGCGGAGACCCGGAAAAAAACGGCGCGCTTGGAGAGTGGTTCAGGGTATTAGAAGTAAAACTGAAATTGTGCGGTGATGAGGGCTTTAGCCATTTCAGAAAATCCTGTGGTATCTCATCCAGAAACCGCGATGCGATATTGTAGCGTGTTTGTCCATGCAGCAGCCGGCTTTGGGCGAAACTCAAATACAAGTGGCGGCGTGCGCGGGTCATGGCAACATACATCAGGCGCCTTTCTTCGGATAATCCATTGATTTCATTAAGACTATTTTCGTGAGGAAATAACCCTTCTTCCAATCCGCTCAGAAATACACTGTGAAACTCAAGTCCTTTGGCTGCATGAATGGTCATTAACTGCAAGGCATTCTGGCCGTTACCCGCTTGATGCTCGCCAGCTTCCAGCGAAGCATGCGCCAGAAATTCCGCAAGACTGTCATTTTCCGCTTCGTGCACGAAACTGGCGGCGGCATTGATGAGTTCGTGCAAATTTTCCAATCGTTCGACACCTTCCCGCTCTTTAGCATAATAGGCTGATAATTCGCTATGCGTCAGCATGTATTCAATAATCTGCGGCAACGGCAATGCCGCGCAGTCCCGGCGCATCAATAACATCTTTTGCACAAAACTCGTCGTGCCTTTTAAGGCTTCTGCAGGCTTTTGCAATATCGACGTTTCGCCCCCGCCTTTTCTGAGAGCTGCCTGCCATAAGCTGATGCCTTGCACTTTGGCGTCATCCAGCAGTTGCTCTAAACTCCTGGCGCCAATCCCGCGCGCTGGAAAATTGATCACCCGCAGTAACGCGCTATCGTCATCCGGATTGGCAATTAAGCGCAAATAAGCCAATGCGTGTTTGATTTCCTGACGATCGAAAAATCGCATTCCGCCATATACCCGATAGGGTACTCCGGCATTGAACAAGCTATGTTCCAACACTCGGGATTGCGCATTGGAACGATACAACAAGGCGATTTCGGATAATGCAACACCGTCTGCTTGCAACGCTTTGACTTCTTCGACGATAAAAACCGCTTCGTCGTAATCGTTCGGTGCGTTGTATACCCTTAAGGGCTCGCCTTTTCCTTCGTTAGTCCAAAGATTTTTACCGAGACGGTCATTGTTGTGTTCAATTAAAGCATTGGCGGCATCGAGAATGTAGCCGTGTGAGCGGTAATTTTGTTCGAGTTTGATGACGGTGGAAATACCGAAATCGCGTTCGAAGTCTTTCATATTGCCGCTATATGCGCCGCGAAAAGCATAAATGCTTTGATCGTCATCGCCGACAGCAAAAACCGCGGCCGCGTGATCGGTTTCCGCACCGGCAAGCAGTTTCAGCCACTTGTATTGCAATTGATTGGTATCTTGAAACTCATCGATCAGTATATGCCGGAACCGCGCACGGTAATGCTGGCACAGCGGTTCGTGGCGCGTGAGCAATTCATAGCTGCGTAACAGTAATTCCGCAAAATCAACCGCGCCCTCTCGCTGACACTGCTGCTCGTACGCTTGATAAAATTCCAGCATGCGCCGGGAAAAAGCATCCTCAACGGTTACATACGCAGCCCGCAGCCCGGACTCCTTGGCATTATTGATAAACCATTGCACTTGCCGTGGCGGGAATTTTTTATCGTCCGCTTGCAAATCTCTCAGAATTCTTTTGATCAGCGCCAATTGATCGGCAGAATCGAGGATCTGGAATGTTTGCGGCAATCCGGCATCCTGAAAATGTGTCCGCAGCATGCGATGACAGAGGCCGTGAAACGTTCCGATCCACATCCCCCGCAGATTAATCGGCAGCATCGCGGAAATACGCGCCAGCATTTCCTTGGCGGCTTTATTGGTAAAAGTCACCGCCAGAATGCCGTGAGGGCTGACCTGGCCGGATTGAATCAAATATGCAATTCGCGTCGTTAACACGCGTGTTTTTCCACTACCCGCACCGGCCAATACCAAGACCGACTGGTATGGCAGGGTGATCGCTTCCAATTGTTGTGGATTAAGATCCGCGAGTAAGGAACTCATGCAGCTCGGATATTTCGATTGATCTCAGGATTAATCTGAAAAACAAATATTCTGTATTGTGCCGCACTGATTAATTCAGAATCGCGCTCCATTGAAACCGCAACTTACCGCGATTCGTGAATTAACCGGTTTTTTGTCAAAACGATTAAGCTCTGCTTTTAGCGACAATATCCAGGATCAGCGGCGTCAATATCAATTCGATCGCCATGCCCATTTTCCCGCCTGGAACAACAATCGTGTTCGGACGAGACATAAAAGAGTCGTGAATCATTCTTAACAAGTAAGGGAAATCGGCCATTTCCGGATATCTGAAGCGAATCACCACCAAGCTTTCATCCAGTGTCGGGATCTCCCTGGCAATGAACGGGTTGGATGTGTCCACGGTTGGCACCCGTTGGAAATTGATATGTGTACGGGAGAACTGCGGAGTGATGTAATGCACATAATCATGCATGCGGCGCAAAATAGTATGTGTCACGGCTTCAGCAGAGTATCCGCGGGCATTGGTATCCCGGTAAATTTTTTGAATCCACTCCAAATTAACGATGGGCACTACACCAACGAGCAAATCGACATATTTTGCAACATCGGCGGTATCGCTTTTGGCGCCGCCATGCAGACCTTCGTAAAACAGTAAATCGGAACCGGGTGGTATGGACGACCATGGCGTAAATGTGCCAGGTTTTTGTTGCCAGGGCGCGGCTTCTTCTTCGTTATGAAGATACAAACGCTTTTGACCCGTTCCTTTTTCGCCGTATTCTTTAAACAGTGCTTCCAGTTTTTCAAATTCGTTGGCTTCCGGGCCAAAGTGACTGATCGGGCGCCCGCCATTTTTTTCTGATTCTGCTACGGCTTGTTTCATCGCTTCACGGTCGTAGCGATGAAAGCTATCGCCTTCAATCACCACCGCATTCAGTTTCTCGCGACGAAAAATGTGTTCAAAGCTGGTTTTTACCGTTGAGGTGCCTGCACCTGAAGATCCGGTAACGGCGATAACCGGGTGTTTTTGCGACATTCTGATTTTCTCCTAAAAATATAATAATAAAATCACCGGACCATATTAGCCTTCGATGGAAATTTTGCATCGCTATAATGCTGTTTCCGTTGACAGTTAGCAGCCATGACCTGCTTTGTGCGCTTCAGAATCGGAACATCAAGCCGACAAAATTGAAAATGCAAGTACTGAAACTTACTAAAATAATACCAGTCAGAAACTTTACCTAAAATTTCGTGTGTATTGTATACCAAGACAGAGTCCAGGCATCAATTACCTGTACCATTGATTGTGATCCACCCGTTTACATACAGCAAAATGAAACCCGTAAAGCGGAACCGAAAACGCACTACTGGTATTATTGTCCAAATCCGAGAGACTACTATTCCGCTATCAGCGAATGTCTTGGTGGCTGGCTAGAGATCGCACTTCAACCCACTGCATCATAATATTTAGAGAGAATTTTCCTATGAAAGCAGTTAAATCGTTTTATATCGCGTGTATTCCGTGTTTTTTGGCTGCCTGTGTTCACTTGCCATCGGGACCAAGTGTCATGACGTTGCCGGGAACCGGAAAAAGCTTTGAACAGTTTCGTATGGATGACTACGAGTGCCGCAGCTATGCTCTCGAGCAAGTGGGTGGCACTTCACCACGGCAATCAGCGCAATCAAGCGGATTGGAGAGCGCAGCCATTGGCGCTGGTCTGGGCGCTGCGGCGGGAGCAGCTATTGCTGGGGGGGGTGGAGCCGCCGTGGGCGCTGGCGCTGGATTATTGGCGGGAGGATTGGTCGGTTCCGGTACTGCTAGCAGTTCTGCGTATGTTAATCAGCAGCGTTATGATATCGGTTATATTCAATGCATGTACGCCAAAGGCCATCGCGTACCGATCGCAGGAAGAATCACTGAAGAACCGCCATTAAATCGTGCCAGAAGCCCGGCATCACCGCCTGCTGAATTTATTCCGCCACCACCCCCGCCTGGAAATCCGCCACCGCCGCCGTTGCGATAAAGATTCCCTGTGTCAATCATGAATGACTCAAGTTTGCACAGGCATAGCGGAGTATCGCTTCCGGTACTAGACTAACGCATAACGCAGTATGATAATGCGCTAAAATAATCAAAAAATACCCCTGTTGAATCCAATATAAAAATTTGCGATTTGATGAAATATTATCGATACATCAAATAAATATATATCAAAATAATAACTTAGGAGTGAACTGTGCATCCGATTGTACCCGTCATTATGGCAGTAGGCGCCATTTTGTTTTTCGTAGGAATAATTGTCCAAACACGACTTGGTTCGAAACGAATCAAAACCATACAACTGCGTGGCAAAGACTATAAGCTATGGCAATTCGTCGTAACTACAGTTGGCTCGGGCGTCGCATTGATCATCATCTCGGTTTTGATACCCAAATACATATCGTATCAGCCTGAATCAGCAACTCAGACGGTTCAACCCGTTATTTCCGGAAATTTAAAATACGAATTGGATTCGGTTCTATCCAGCCTGAAAATCAATAATGGTCCGATGATGGATGCAATCAGCCGTTTCCAAGTGGAATTTCACGATACGATGAAGCGTGGTGATAAAAATGTCGCAGATTTGCTCGTGCTCGAAATAGCTTTTCGAATCCGCACTGATTTACAAAAGCAGGATTATCCTGAAAACCAAATCGAGCGTGAGGTCGAACGGATTGTTGGGATCTTGAAACAGACTGCGCAACAAGGTAATGCTAAATAATCGGCATTACTGATATTGTGCGATTAAACAGATTTTCTTTAATATTACTCACTATATAAAATATAAGGACTCGCTATGGTCAAATTGCTACAAATCCTGATCGCCATATTCGTGCTTTCATTAACGATGCCGCAAATTGCGCTTGCCGAGCAATACCCCGACAAAGTTATGGAAAAGCTCGGTAACGGTCTTGCCAATGCGGTAACAGGCGTTGTTGAAATTCCCAAAACAATTACTATCGTGGGCAATCGGGATGGTGTCGTCCATGGTATGACGGTAGGTTTTCTGACCGGAATTGCGAATGCTGTTGGACGCTCGCTGAGCGGCGCTTTTGATATCGCCACTTTCTTAATTCCGACGACACCTTTTGTTAAACCCGCCTATATCTGGGATGATTTCAACCGCGAAACCGCTTTTGTTGAATCACATATGCGTTGATAGGGATTGCTCCCGCCATTCGATTATTGTTAAGGAAACGCTGATTAACAGGCAATTTGCTGCGTTGGGTGGTGCTCAAAAACTTGCCTATCCGATTGATATGTCTCGTTTTTTGCGCTCCATCCGCCTTGCATATCATCTTGCTCAGGCGAATTAATCAGTGTTTCCTTAGAAAATCCGGTGGCGAGATATCTCCAGACTTTTTAGTAGCTTTTCAGAATTTTTGGCTGACCGGTCATATAGTATTACTGATGACTGCCGGTGGTGAGTCAGCAATCAAACACTCTGAAAACACATAACTTCCCGGTTCTTCGGCCAATCCGTCACTTTCTATTAAGTCAAAGCGGACACAATCCTTTTGTTTAAATGCGTATTGATATTTATCGGGTATTTTCATGTCCGGTAAGGAAATCTCATGGAACAACCCTTTTTCGATCCACCAACGACCCGATTCGGTAAAATACGTACTCTCACCTTTTGCATCGGTAAAACTAAAATCAATGGTATAAGAGCCATCGGCATTCCGTGTTTGCGTCCAACGCTTTAGCAACCCTCCTTCCTCCAGGAATTCGCCGGTCCAGACACCAATCAACTTGACATCGATAAATGGCTTCTGGTCGGTAGTTATTTGCGAAACGCAGCCACTCAAGAAGCAAAGCAGTAAAATCACTGCAGATAATCTGTTAACGAGCTTGCTCATAATCGAAATATGTATTCAGATTATTAAAATACCTTCAATCAATAGCCTTAAATCGTCGCGATGGTAACGCCATCAACCCTTTGACCGGCGTTCAATGATTCGGAGTATCGCTTTCAATTTCGAATGAAATAATTCCTCATTCATCCGGTTTCCATTTCCACCGCAACCACACACGCAGTTGTCTAAATGTTTCCGCATCAATCCCATCCGGTAAGATGGTTATGCTATCGTTTAAAAGATTTCCTTCCGGTTGCAATATCAATACGGTCAGATAAGGCGACACAAAACTGCTGCTAAGGATATTGCAGACAATCCCCTTATTTGAACGCGTTGTTACCACGCATAGATTATTATCTGTTAAAACCAATTCAGTCACAGCATTATTAGCAACCAGCAAAGCATCCTTGCGCAAATAGTAAGTGAGGCTGATGAATATCAGAACGATGATCACACTCATAATCAACAAGGATAGTGGCAGTATCCCAATCAAAATAGCAGCAGCCATATGTGCGGCTATCAATATCGCTGCTAGCAAATGGGAAGGCTTGCGGCGGATTATCAAATTCATCATGGAAAGATCGCTATCGTGATTTGTTATAGAGCGGATTCTTTTAGTACCGGCGCTTGATTTTAGTCAAAGCGCTTGTCGTATAATTTCGTTCATTTAAAAACTAACAAGATTATGAATACCGAATGGCAGAACTTTTTAATGAACTATCATGCAGTTGTCAACGATAACTCTATTTTGCATTTCGGCAATTGCTCTGGGGAGCTGTTAGCAACAGCCACAACCGCTGTTATTTGCGATCTTTCTCATCAAGGATTGATCCGGTTTTCCGGGGACGATGCAAAATCTTTCCTGCAAAGTCAACTCAGTTGCGATATCCGTGAGATTGATCTGACCTCGGCGAAATATGGCAGTTACTGTTCACCCAAAGGTAGAGTACTTGCAAACTTTGTCATATGGCAACGCCATGATGATCTGTTCATGCAGTTACCCGTTAGCTTGTTAAGCGCTATTCAAAAACGGTTATCGCTTTATGTGTTGCGATCCAAGGTAACAATCACCGACTGCAGTAACGAATGGATACGTTTTGGCGTTGCGGGTTCCGATGCGGCCGCGCTTATACGAAATACCGGTGATGCGATTGAAGATTTCGCCGGTCCGATGCGCATGCAACATACCGAAAAATTCAGCATCATTCACTATTCGAGAAACCGCGCAGAGGTTATAGCGACCTATGCGCATGCTCAAGTATTATGGGATCGCCTCGGTCAACACGCCAAGCCGGTTGGCGCTCGTTGCTGGGATTGGCTGGAGATACAAGCCGGAATTCCGACGATCTTGCCGGAAACCCAGGAATTATTTTTGCCGCAAATGATTAACCTCGATGTAACCGGCGGCGTCAGCTTCAAGAAAGGGTGTTACCCGGGGCAGGAAATTGTTGCGCGTACGCAATATCTTGGAAAACTTAAGCGGCGCATGCAATTAGCCCACATAACAACCAACGCAGCGATCGCAGCCGGTGACGCACTCTATAGCCCGGAAACAGACGATCAATCATGTGGGAACATCGTCAATGTGGCACCATCGCCACAAGGTGGATTAGATGCTTTAGCCGTTGTGCAACACAACAACGACAGGGCAGATGAAATCCATTGCCACTCACTGCAGGGACCGATTTTGGAATTTCGGTCGCTACCTTACTCGCTGCCAGCTTGAGCCAGCCGTTTTCCCTGTGTCTATATCCGGCATAATTTTGGTAAACCAGCTTGCAATCGCCAGCAAACCCGCCGCAATGTATGCAGCGCTCGCCGTATTTTGTTCTTGGCCTTTAGTTGCTGTCATGGCCCTGCTACTTCGCAATCCCCTGAATTAACCGCATATATGACGCTTTATTTTTCCGGTAGGCGCATTTCGAATCTTACATCTATCCGAAACCTGGTTCTTCCCAAATTGGCTATGATAATATCATTAAGCACCCAACTATCATAAATCCATGCCATATCATTGACTGGCAACCCGACTGGGTTCTTGATAAAATCCGCTGTGTTTTTGAGTGTCTTTTTATCCAAGAACTGGTCACTAAGCGCGTTATATTTAATTATGAGTAATATCTACCAAGCGGTTTTAACAATATCTACGCGTACCGCATTACTTAATGAATGTTCACGAAATATATAGATAATAAGGGATCGTTATGTCACAAAGCTCATCACAAATTAACAAGTACCTAAAAAGCTTACAAAAACACCTGACTGACGAGCATCCGGATAATCCGACGCTGGCGAATGCTGTCAAAAGCTTCCGGAAAATGGATTATGTAGGCCATAGCATGGGATTGCTGAGCAAGGACGAATCTTATGCGACTTTTGTGACATGGTGGCCCATGATTGCGGTTCTGGGAACATTTTCCGCTGGCAAATCCACTTTTATCAATTCGTATTTGGACGTTTCGCTGCAGCGCACTGGCAACCAGGCAGTCGATGATAAATTTACAGTGATCTGCTACAGCCGTCACAATGAAGCGAAAACTCTTCCGGGAATTGCCTTGGACGCTGATCCCCGTTTTCCATTTTTTCAAATTAGCCGCAGCATCGAAGAAATTTCAGAAGCCGGACAAGAGCGGATTGACGCTTACTTGCAGCTAAAAACCTGTCCTTCGGAAACCCTCCGCGGAAAAATATTGATCGATTCTCCAGGCTTTGATGCTGATAATCAGCGGGCATCGACATTGCGCTTAACACAACACATTATTAATCTATCCGATCTGGTTCTGGTATTTTTCGACGCCCGCCACCCGGAACCGAAGGCTATGCAGGATACGTTGGCTTATCTGGTTTCAGCCAGTGTAAACCGTGCCGACACCAATAAATTTTTATATATTCTCAATCAGATCGATGTCACCGCGCAAGAAGACAATCCCGAAGAAGTCGTATCAGCATGGCAGCGCTCCTTAGCGGAAGTCGGTTTAATTAGTGGCCGTTTTTATCGCATTTACAATCCCAAAGCCGCTGTCCCAATCGCCAATCCGCACATCCGGCAACGTTTCGAGAAAAAACGCGAAGAGGATATGGCCGATATCAACGCGCGCATCCGTCAAATTGAAGTTGAACGGTCATATCGCATCGTCGGTAAGCTCGAACAAACAGCTAAGGGCATCAAGCATCACTTTGTCGTCAAACTTTCCGATATGCTCAACAAATGGAAGAGCAAAGTAATGCTTTTTGATGGTTTGGCATTCAGTTCATTGGCAGTGTTAGCTGGAACCGGTTTACATTTGACGGATTCCTGGAGCTTATTGCCAGCCTTTCAGGAAAATCTGCAACAGCACGATACCACTTCTATCGTTATTGCTGCCCTGATGGTACTGTCGATACTCTATATTCATTTTTCTATCCGGCGCGGGGTTGCTAATGGTTTGCTGAAAAAACTCGCTAACGAGTTAGGGAACGATCACGACACTTATAAGCAATATATGCAGGCTTTCAATAAAAGTACCGCCGCAATACGTCCGATGTTCCTGAATGGTCCGGCCGGATGGAATGAAACCACGCAACAAACGATCGATGAAGTAATCAATGAAGCCAACGATTATATCCAAGCCTTGAACGATCAATTCACCAACCCTTCCGGAAATGGCGGCGAGAACTCTCAGGTTTGAGCAACAACGATGAATAAGGAAATATTGACTGACGGTTAAGTCTTGGCAGATCCGGAAGCATAAATTTCTGAATCATCGGGGTCAGCACAATACTGGCTGACCCCGATTTTGGTTATACAAAAAGCGCGGTCAATTTTGCGATTAAACCGGTCACAATCGGTTGGAATGCCCCTAGGAAATTATCCAGTTGCAACATCCCGACAATCAGAATTAACACACCACCCGCCACAATGCCGTATTTAAGGCCTAAAACAAAATTTGCTGATGCGGGCGCCCGTGTATACGTTTGATTGGAAAATGCGAGAAATATTTTAAAAATTCCCAGCAAGAAGCCTGCGGCAACGCATCCTAAAAATAGATGCAATGCGGAAAAAATCCGTTTTATTAAGCTTTCGTCCGCAAATTCGAGGCTTGAGAAACGTAAACAGATGACAATCACAATGAGTAAAATGAGGGAGTTCCAGAATCCTCCAAATCTCATTCTCATCTCACTTTCCATACTCATAAATCTTTCCCCTTATAAAAAATAGTAAAAATAAAATAACCGACCGATACGCATATTCATAAACTTTTTTGAAAAACTTATATCTCGATTACCCAAATATAACGCATGTAACACATTGTTTCTGATAGTCTGACTCAGCAAAAAGCATAGTTAATCGAATCAAATCCGATATCATGATAGCCATTGCATTCAGGCTGATTATTTTACAGAACTCCTATAAAAATACACGGACTATCACGAGATACCCAGTTAACCCAAACGCCATCCAGATCACTACACACAATGCAAACGTTGATTTTCATTAATTCAACCCTATTTTTATGCAATTATCACCAGCAAGATCATTACTGCGGTTGACCGATCAATTTCAATTTTATCGAGGGGAATAATGATACGCACGCTACTGTTTAGGATGGCTATTCTAAGCACACTATTGTTGAGCGGCTGTGGCTACAATACGCTGCAATCGACGGATGAACAAATTAAAGCCAGTTGGGCCGAAGTATTGAATCAATATAAGCGCCGCGCCGACTTGATTCCCAATTTGGTGAGCACCGTCCAGGGATTCGCTTCCCAAGAGAAAGAAGTATTGATAAACGTCACTAATGCGCGTTCTAAAGCCGGAAGTATTCAAGCATCACCGGATCTGATCAATGATAACGATGCTTTTGCTAAGTTCCAGCAAGCGCAAGGTGATCTGACGAGCGCGTTGTCAAAGCTGCTCGTGGTTGTTGAGAACTATCCGGAATTAAAATCCGATGAAAATTTCCGTGACTTACAAGCGCAATTGGAAGGAACGGAAAATCGTATCACGGTTGCTCGTAATCGATATATTAAAGCGGTACAAGAATATAATACGGTGGTCCGGTCTTTTCCAAGCAATCTCACTGCCATGATATTTGGTTTTCAAACAAAACCCGGCTTCACAGTGGAAAATGAGCAAGAAATTTCGGCGCCACCCCGCGTTGACTTTCACGCACCCCAATTACCGGAAAAATGAAATGCGGATTATTGAACGTCAACGCTTGGTTCGACATAACTGCTGCGGATCTTCATAAAAAATGACATTCTTTCGCGCAATCCGGTATTGGCGTTATGTTCTGATAATAACTGCTCTGCTCATTTTTTCCGCGCATAGCGCCGCAGAGATTGCAATCCCGATTCTCAAATCACGCGTTACCGATTTGACTGCGACGCTATCCGCCGCAGAAGCAAATCAATTGGAACAAAAATTAGCAGCTTTCGAGAAAGATAAAGGCAGTCAAATTGCAGTTCTGTTGCTGCCCACGACGCAGCCTGAAACCATCGAGCAATATTCCATGCGCGTCGCGGAAACCTGGAAACTCGGACGAAAAGGCATTGATGACGGTGTATTGTTATTGATTGCAAAGAATGACCGGACACTCCGCCTGGAAGTCGGTTACGGTCTCGAAGGCGCAGTACCGGATGCAATCGCAAAGCGCATTATTGCCGACATCATCACGCCGCATTTTAAACAAGGCCGCTTTGCCGAAGGCATCAATGCGGGTATCGACGCACTAATGGGAATCATCAAAGGCGAACCATTACCGTCGCTGAAAGCTCATCACCCTGCGAAAAATCAGGAATCCGTTTTCGATACGATCGCTTTTCTCCTGATTTTGCCTTTTGTGTTTGGACGAGTTTTACAAGTCATGTTAGGTCGACTAGCCGGCGCTGCGGCAACCGGAATCGGGTTAGGTTTCATCAGTTGGATCGCTTTTTCCTCACTGGCGACCGCCCTGCTAATTGCAGCGTTTGGTTTTTTAATAACACTTTTTCTGACTCCGGCTGAAGGCATTTATCGGAATCGCCGCGGTTATTCGCAGAATCATGATTGGGGATCTGGCGGGTTTGGCAGTGGCGGCGGCTTTCGTGGAGGCGGCGGTTTTGGCGGCGGTGGCGCATCAGGAAGGTGGTAGATGAACTTAAAGCGTATCCTTGAACATTTTCTGACCGGGCAATTGGCAGTACATCGCTTATTCCCTGAAGTTACGCTTGCTGCAATCGAACAAGCCATTCAACAATCAGAAAAGCAGCATGGCGGTGAAATATGTTTTGCCGTAGAAGCATCGCTGAGTACCGCCGCTTTGCTAAAAAATCAAACGGCCCGCGAGCGGGCAATCGAGGTTTTTTCTCAGCTCCGAGTTTGGGATACCGAAAAAAATAACGGTGTTCTAATCTATTTGCTGCTTGCGGATCGCGACGTTGAAATCATCGCCGATCGCGGTATCCACGCCAAAGTATCCAGCCAAGCATGGGAATCCATCTGTCAAATGATGGAATCCTCATTCCGGCAACAGCAATTTAAAAGCGGCGTCATCGAAGGTATTCAAGCCATTGGTGCGCATTTGCAAAAACACTTTCCGCCGGATTGCAAAAAAGAAAACAATGAACTATCGAATCAACCGGTGATACTCTGATCTCTGGTTTTTTTATACCATTACTTATTCATGCAGAAATTGTTATTCTTCGGTTATGGCAACCCTGGTCGCGGAGACGATGCGCTGGGACCATTATTGATTGAGCGGATCAATCAATTGAAACTCGCTGATCTCTCAAGTCTTGTCGATATGCAACTGATGATCGAACATACTGCCGATTTGATCGGGTATGACCAAGTGGTATTTATCGATGCCGATGTGACATGCGATAACCCGTTTGAAATTTCTGAAGTGATTGCCAGTAAAGACGAAAGCTACACCAGTCATGCGATGACACCGGCAGCTTTGCTCTACACTTTTCAGCAAATCTACCGGCAACCACCGCCTCAGTCATTTTTACTGCGCATCCGGGGGTATTCTTTCGAATTGGGTGATCGATTAAGCGCCCAGGCCGATAGCAACCTGCAAGCCGCTTTGGCGTCAATCCGGGAATGGGTGCGAAGCAAATGCGAGCTTTGATACTGCCAATCAAAATCCAGTTGATGCTGATTTTAGGGGGGATATGCTGGCTACTGTCCTCGCTGGCTTTCGGCCACACCGGCGATGGTCCTCACAATGCCTTCACGCATGGATTCGTCCACCCCCTGAGCGGATTGGATCATGTGCTTGCGATGGTCGCTGTCGGATTATGGGCCGCACAACGACACGACCGGATGATTTGGTTGATTCCATTGAGTTTCGTCGCGATAATGGGATTAGGCGGTTTACTGGGTATGATCGTGATGCCGGTTAACGTTGCGGAGCATGGCATCGTGTTGTCTCTGCTGATCCTGGGTTTGTTGCTTGCCAACATGATGCAATTGCCGGTCAGCATCAGTATTATGCTGATCGGTTTGTTTGCACTCAGCCATGGTTATGCGCATGGCAGCGAAATGCCGCCCGGCATGGCTTTTTGGTCCTATGCAATGGGTTTCATGCTGGCGACGTTAGGATTGCATCTGTGCGGAATTGCCTCGGGTTTATTGTTTAAAAAACTGGCATATACCAACTGGTTGCGATTGAGCGGGCTCATGATTGCTTGCTATGGCGGTTTTTTGTGGTTGCAGTAACAGTCGATGCATGAACTTTCGCTCGCCGAGAATTTGCTACAAATCATCGAAGATGCCGCGCATGAACAGCAATTTACACAAGTCAAAACTGTTTTTCTGGAAATCGGGCAACTGGCCTGTGTCGAACTGGAGCCGTTGCGGTTTTATTTTGAAATCGTCTCGCAAGATAGCGTGGCCCGGCAGGCTAAACTGGAAATAATTGAAATTGCAGGACAGGCGCTGTGTACACAATGCCAGCAATGCTTTCCCATCGCATCGTATCACCAAGCCTGTTCGCATTGCGGCAGTCACGCACATGAAATTACCCAGGGCAAGGGGATGCGCATTATAGAACTGGAAGTCGAGTAAGGAGTGAATCATGTGTACAACATGCGGATGCGGTATTGGTCAAACACGTATTAATGGCAAAACGATTGAAGCGCGGCAGCATTCCGGCAAGCCGCTCCGGTTCCGCCCCATAGCGCATAATGATCAACTCGATACTCCGGTACCGGCAACTGCCGGTAATTCCTGCAAAATTGATTTTGGCGACGGAATTGCGGGGATGCATGCCCCTGGAATGAGTCAAGCGCGCATGGTCAAAATCGAACGCGATATATTGGACAAAAATAATCAATACGCTGCGGACATCCGCCGGCAATTTGCGGAATGCGGGATTTTTGCGCTGAATCTGGTTTCCAGTCCCGGCTCTGGAAAAACCAGCCTGCTGGTTAAAACTATTGAAGAGTTGCGAGATAAATTTCCAATCGCTGTGATTGAAGGCGACCAGCAAACCGATCACGATGCTGCGCGGATCCGCGCCACGGGTGTTCCGGCAATTCAAATCAATACCGGTAAAGGCTGTCATTTGGATGCGCACATGGTGACGCAAGCGATCCAGCAGTTATCGCTGCAAAATAACAGCTTGCTGTTCATTGAGAACGTTGGCAATTTGGTCTGCCCCTCCAGCTTCGATCTTGGCGAAGCGCACAAAATCGTGATCTTATCGGTTACCGAAGGCGAAGATAAACCGCTGAAATATCCCGATATGTTCCATGCCGCCGATCTGATGCTGCTGAATAAATGCGATCTATTGCCCTATCTGAGTTTCGATACCGGATTGGCCATTGACTACGCACATCGCGTTCATCCCGGACTGCCGGTGATTCAAATTTCGGCAACGCAAGGAAGCGGCATGGAAGCATGGTGCGAATGGATAGAAACCAATTGCCGCCGCGCGGCTATCGTACCCGGAACCCTTAACAACCATTCTACGCCGCTTGAGTCAGTCTGAAGACATCGCTATTCCGCTCATGAATGCCGATCGCAGCGTTCTGGCATGCGGCGCCTGGTTGAAAAATACTGTTTGTCTGACGCGCCACAGCACCGCTTTCGTATCATCGCTAATCGGCGATCTAGGGACAGCCGAAGCCCGGGCGCAATTCGATAACACTGTGCAACGCATGCTCCATATCAATCCTAAGTTGCCGGATGTGATAACACACGATCTTCACCCGGATTTTTACAGCACGCAGTTTGCACAGGCATTGAGCGAGCAGCGGCAGATCCCTATTTTGCCAGTGCAGCACCATCATGCGCATATTGCCGCGATTTGCGCCGAGCATCAGGTGATCCGGCCAGTGCTCGGCTTAGCTTTAGATGGCGTGGGGCTTGGCACCGATAATCTGCCTTGGGGCGGTGAATTACTATGGGTCGATGGCGCGCAATTCGAGCGCTTTGGTCATCTCTCAGCCTTGGCGCTGCCGGGCGGCGATCGTGCAGCGCTCGAGCCATGGCGGATGGCAGCCGCCGCCCTTGCCCGGCTGAACCGGCACGATGAAATTATGCGGCGTTACACCGATCAACCCGCAGCCCCAACGGTTGCATCCATGTTGCTGAAAAACTTCAATTGTTCTCAAACTTCGAGTATGGGCAGGTTATTCGACGCCGCAGCGGGTTTGCTTGGCGTCAACCTGATTCAAACCCATGAAGCACAAGCAGCCGTGCAGTTACAACAACTTGCAGAACGCTTTGGACCCACTCCCCCCTTGACTCAGGGCTATCGATTCACTGCGGATAACGAATTGGATTTCTCGCCGACCCTTTCGGCATTGATCGATTGCCGTGATAACCAGGACGATGTAGCTTTTGCAGCCGCTCTTTTTCATGCCACCTTGGTCGATGGCTTGAGCGAGTGGGTAATGAAAGCGGCGGAGCATTATCAAATTTCCAGCGTCGCGCTTGGCGGCGGCTGTTTTCATAATGCCGTGCTGCGGCAAGGTCTTGAACGGAAACTCTCCGTTACCGGCCTTGAAGTGTTATTGCCGCAACGATTACCCCCTGACGATCGTGCGATCTCGTTGGGGCAAGCTTGGGTCGCGCTTCAAAGCAAAGAGTTATAATAACAGCTCAATCACATACGCAAAGGTTTTGAAATGAGCAACTACGTACAGCGTTTTCTGCTGGAAAATCTCGACATACGCGGCGCTATCGTTCATTTGGATTCGGTTTGGCAAGATATTTTATCGGGTCGCAACTATCCTGATCCTGTTACGCATTTACTGGGAGAAATGAGCGCCGTGACCCTGCTGTTGAGTGAGAATCTCAAACAAACGGGCCGTTTGACCATTCAATTAACCGGTAATGGTCCGGTTTCGATGCTGGTTCTGGATTGCACGGAAAATTTACAACTGCGGGGCATGGCAAAATGCGCTCATCACATTGAAACACGTTCAGTACCGGAATTACTGGGACACGGACAACTGATTCTTACCCTGGATATGTTATCCATGCGTGAAACGTATCAAAGTATCGTACCGCTTAACGGCGGCACCATCGCCGAAATCTTCGAGCATTATTTCAATCAATCCGAGCAGTTACAAACCCGCATGTTTCTGATCACCACCAACAAGGCGATTTTCGGATTACTACTGCAAAAACTTCCTAACGCCGATTTGCTCGACCCAGACGGCTGGACCCGCGCTGAAGCCTTGGCCGCTACGATCCATGAATTTCAATTGTTCGATTTGCCTGTTGAGGAAATTTTGATGCGCCTGTTTTATCAGGAGACCGTTCGAGTCTTTGATGCCAGAAGCGTGCATTATGGCTGCCAAGCCAATCCGGCTAAAATTTACGCAATGCTGCGCTCATTAGGGCGTAAGGAAGTCGATTCTATTTTGCAGGAATTCGGTGAAGTTGTGATTAACGACGACATTTGCAATCGCGAATACCGGCTGGACGCGCTGGCAATCGATGCGGTTTTTAAAGATGCCGGCCCCACGATTCATTAATCGGCGTGCGTGGTTGATCAATCGTTTGTTTCTAAAATCCAGGCACCCAAAAACCAGGACAAATGTACTATAAAAAGTAGTTTATATCGCATGCTGTTAGAAATGAAGCATTATGTTATTATCGCGCGCTGAAAAGCTATAAAAAATACCAACTTGCGGTAGGGAGAAAAAATTGGTTACGCTTTTCAAGTGGCGCTGGTTCGCCTAAGGAGGCACTGATTAATTCGCCGAACAAGATGAGATGCAAGGCGGATGGAGCGCAAGAAACGAGGCATATCCATAGGATATGGCGAGTTTCTGAGCACCACCCAACACAGCAAATCGCTTGCGCAGGCAATTAATCAGCGCTTCCCTAAGTAACTAGCTGCGGTATCAACATAATAATCGGATCAGGAGCAATTGAGTGACATCACATTCAATTGATTGTTAATAAAAATTTTCTCCGATAATTCCGAATTTTTCTCGTTGCTTTAACTATTACGAAATAGGAGATTTGCATGAAAACCATTCACAAATTGATTGGTATCGCTGCGTTATCGGCGCTGCTGCCTGTCACCGCGACGGCTGCTTCGGTGCCGCTCATCGATAACCAAGTTATCATTGATAATAATCCTTTCTACAGCATCGGCGCGGAAGATGGGTTAGGTGTCGGCAATTACGCGTTAAACCACCCCGGATTCATCGATATTCCTTACGCGATTTTCGACCTAGGTTCAACGTCTTCTGTAGGAAGCGCGGTGCTCACTTGGAATTTCAATTCATTATATGGCGGCTCCGGTCCGGCATTCATTGCGCTCTTTGGCGGTAACGATGCGGACGGGATCATTTCCGTGAACGACCGTTTTAATGGCTCCTTCGTTGCTGTTAATAGCTTTTCGGGTGGAGAAACTTGGAGTCTGGACGTCACTGCGCTCGTCAATTCATCGCTGGGCAGCGGCCAGTATTTTGCAGCGCGCTTGGAAGCGACATTACCGCCCAGTATTTTATCCGGATATTACGGCGGTAATTTTTTCGCGCCTACATTAGAGATCTCCCCTGTTCCGGAGCCTGAAACCTACGCGATGTTGTTAGCGGGACTTGGTTTACTCGGCTTTACCATGCGCCGCAAAAATAGAGCTGCCTAAATAATTAGGGAAAAGCGCTTCCTTAGTTCCAATTTAACAGGCCGTTGAAAAACGTTTTCGAGGCAGCCGATACAAGGCAAAAACAGGCGAAGAAGCGCAGTTTATGCGGTATAAATGAGCATTTTGAGCTAGTTTTTAACACCGTAACGGCAACGCCGATAGTTTTTCACCGGTCTGTTAGTGCAATAACCATAAACCCCGTCCGCTGCGACGGGGTTTATTTTTGATAGATATTGCGCATCCTACTCGCGTTTTCGTGCTTTAATATCTCTAGGCTATCGTAATAATCCGAGCGTCAATTATCAATGCACGATCATCTTGTATCTCCAGGAATCCGGCTGAACTTGACAGGAATCGACCCCAACAGCACTGGCGATTACCCAAAAAACGGCAAAGATAAAGCCAAAGCGGTCACGAAGAAACTGGTAAAAAAACTGGGTGCGTTGCAAGAACGGCTATACGCCAATAACAACCGGGCATTGTTGATTGTGCTGCAAGGCATGGACACCAGCGGCAAGGACAGCACGATTAAGCATGTCATGTCCGGAGTCAATCCGCAAGGCTGCAAGGTCGTCACTTTCAAAACCCCTTCACCGGAAGAACTCGGCCACGATTTTTTATGGCGCGTGCATCAGAAAGCACCTGCTAAGGGTCAAATCGGTATTTTCAACCGTTCGCATTATGAAGATGTATTGATTACCCGGGTGCATGGTTTAATCCCGGATAAGATGGTCAAGCAGCGTTTTAATCAGATCAACGAATTTGAAGAATTGTTAGTGGAGAACGGCACCACAATACTGAAATTCTTTTTACATATTTCCAAAGATGAACAGAAGAAGCGCTTGGAAGAGCGCGTCAATAACCCGGAAAAGCGCTGGAAATTCAGCGCTGCCGATTTGGAAGAACGAAAATTCTGGAATCAATACTTAAGCGCGTTTGAAGCTATGCTGACTGCGACCAGTACTTCCCATGCACCTTGGCATATCGTTCCGGCCAACCGCAAATGGTTTCGTAATCTGATCGTCGCCGATCGCATCGTTCACGCGCTGGAGCGCATGAAACTTTCCACGCCTTCCCCCGCTGCTGATATTAATTTCGACACATTGCAAATCGATTGATGCGGCCACTCACAGCAAATTGAATAGGGATAGCAGTCATGGAAATCGAACTGAAACTGGCAATTCATCCCGATCATCATGATCGTATCCTGCGGCATCCGCTACTTCGCAGTACGCAACAGCAACAGCGCATACTCCATAGCATTTATTTCGACACCCCAGATTTTGACTTATTCCGCCGTCGCATCGCTTTGCGTTTACGCCGCACGGATGAAAACTGGATACAAACGTTAAAAGCCGAAACACGGTCGGTTGGCGCGTTAACCAGCCGCCCGGAATGGGAAATGATAGTGGCCGACGGCCGTCGCCCTGATTTCACAGCGTTGTCAGCAGAAGCTTTGGAGCAACTCGATGGTATCGAACTCCGTCAAGTCGCGCCTGTATTTATCACGAAATTTCAACGAACCAGTTGGTTGATCGGGAATAATCATGCGCAAGCGGAAGTAGCGCTCGATGCCGGAGATATAAGAGCTGGAGAATCCCGCCGGGCTATCAGCGAGGTCGAAATTGAGCTCAAGTCAGGGGCGCCGGAATTTCTGTTTGAAACAGCACAGCGATTATTGCGTCATAGTCCGCTGATGATTGAACCGCGCAGCAAAGCCGAACGCGGTTATATCTTATGCGGCGCATTGACTCCTGCGCCCGTCAAATTCAGCCGCCCTGCCTTTGAAAAGAATCCAACTGCCAGTGCGGTCTGGCATGCCACCATGCAGGCCGCATTGATTCATCTCACGGCGAATGTGCCCGGGTTTCTGGAACAGCCGCAGGATTTCGAATATTTACACCAATTGCGTGTTGCCATCCGGCGACTGTTGACCGGTAGCGTTGTGGCAAAACCATTCGGCAAAGCCTTCACAGAATTTAATCAACCGCTGCGCCAATTGATGCGCTCACTGAATCCGGCCCGTGATTGGGATGTTTTTCAGCACGAAGTTTTACCAGTGATTCTAGCGGCGCTTGAAACCCCTTCGGGCGATTCCGGGTTGGATGAAATCGTCTTGGATCGACTGTATCATGCCGCTGCGCACGCCCGTCAGCAAGCACAGGCAGTATTATTGAAACCGGCGTTTACGCAACTCATGCTGGAACTGGGGCGCAATCTTTTAGCGAACCCTATCGATAACCAGCAACACGAAGCAAAATCTTGGGCACAAGCAGTTCTGGATTCCCGCTGGCAGAAATTACTCGAGCGAGGACAGAATTTTACAAAATTGAATGATGCCGATCGGCATAAAACCCGGATTGCGGCTAAGAAGCTTCGTTATGCCATCGACATTTTCGCTTCGTTATACGCTCCCAAAAATACGGATCCGCTCATCGCTGCATTAACTGCATTGCAAGATGAACTGGGAGCCATGAATGATCTCGTAATTGCGCAGCAGTTGTTGTTAAAACTACCGAAGCGAACCGTTTCGATCGGTTTTGCAATTGGACAAATGTCCGGCGTACTGAAATGCCAAGCCAAGCAGACGGTTCGATCATCTCATACAATCTGGAATGAATTAATCGCATCCAAATTATTTTGGCGTTAATACGCCATCCAGCAATCCCAGTTTACCGGGTTTGATATCCAGCCATCGTTGCGATTATGCGTTGCGTAATCGCTGCGTTATCCATGTGAATGCACCAGCCATATCGCATACCCAACGATCACGATCCACGCAACCCCGGCAATCGCTGCTTGGCGGCGATATCGCTGCGCCAACACCGCTTGTGAAAAAACTGAAATAATAAACGGACGATCGGAACGATCCGGTTTGGCAATGATGTTTTCATCCGGTTCGAACGCCAATTGATCGTGGCGTTTCTGCGCTTCTAGCCGGGCTTCCTGGCGTGCGACTTCCCATTCTTCTTGGTCGATGTTGCCGTCCTTGTTGGTATCGAAGCGTTCATGCAGTTGTTGCTGATTCTGTTTCCAGTCATTGATCAAATGAATCATCACATCGCGAACACTTCGTTGCGACGCTGCAGACCAGGTTTTGTATTGCCCAAGCACATACAGCGGTTGACCCGGCAGAATCAACCATTCGCTGTAGCGATATTGGTTTGCCATAGCATTTATGATTGACTGGCTCTCCAATATCAATGTCCGGCTCGGCCATTCGGTATTGCCATACCATACCAACTTCTCGTGCCCATTCACTTCCGCATCGCGCGGATCGACCCAACATGTTGACACCCCATCGGTCAGTTTAAACCGTTGGTCACTGACCATTTTGTATACGACATTCCAGCGTGTGTGAGTGCGGCCGTTATCGGTATAGGTCTCCTGTTGCTCAATTTGACTGTGATACCAAAGGCAGGGGTGATTGGACAGCGGTGCATAGATCGGTTGATCGCTGATCGACAGGCCTTTACCGGCGAGCTCGATGTAACCTTGGTGCGCCGAACGTATTTTTGCGGTCGGTGTGTCTTCGATGAGCCGGAACCGCTTCCAGTTGCGTGCAAAAAAATAAAAACTGCATACTGCAAGCATTAACAACATACCCAGGGTGAAATGATATTCCTCCGGGGATAGTTCGAGCGCCGCCATATTCGTAACAAGATCCAGCATTAACCGAACAATTTTCCAATATTGACGTCATGCTTTTCTTGATCATCAAATACCAGTAAATCCCTCGGTTGAAATTTAAACCAGCTGGCAATGATGACATCCGGGAACTGTTCAATCCGGACATTGTTGATTTTAACCGCTTCGTTATAGTACTCGCGCCGGTCTGCAATACTGTTTTCCAGTCCGCTGATGCGCGCTTGAAGATGCTGAAACTTCTCGCTGGCTTTTAATTCAGGATAATCTTCCACAACGGCAAATAAATTACCCAATCCAGTACGCAGCATATTTTCTGCTGAGCCGAGTGCACTGATGTTACCGGCTTCCCGTGCAGTCGCAACCTGCGAACGGGCTGATATGACTTGCTTCAAAGTTTCCTGCTCAAATCCCATATATTGCTTGCAAGTTTCAACCAGTTTAGGCAGCTCATCATGGCGCTGCTTTAACAGAATATCGATATTCGACCAAGCTTGAGATACCGAATGCTTGATATCAACCAGACTGTTATACAACATGACACCGTAAACACAAACAATCACCAATCCTGCGAGAGCGCTATAAATGAGAATATCCAATGTCTTGTCTCCTGTTAAAAGCCTCCAGCAAATATATCTCAACCACTTGCTGACTGCAGGGTTAAAAAGCTATGGCTAGTGGCTTTATTTCTCAAATTTAAAGAGTCGGAAATCGCCGGTATATTGACGGCTGATATCGTGTTTATCTATGCTACCTTGAAATTCACCCTACAATTTTTCAGGAGAAACCATCCATGGGCGTGTCAATACCGCACTCAAAACTGATCTTTAAGATGCTATTAATTTTTTCTTTTGTTTGTTTTGCAAATGGCTTCGCTCTAGCGGAACAAAGCAAGTCCGTTATCATTATGGTCGGCGCTGAAGGCCCAAGCGGCTGCGAATTGCTTGGTAAAGTCGTTGGCTCTTCAAAAGAAGGAGATGTTCAAGCAGACAATGTTCCGTATACCGAACGCTTGATGAAAGCAAGGAATCATTTGGTCGAAGCGACCCAGAAACTGGGTGGGGATACCGTACATATCATTCAATCCAATAACTCCGGAAAATATGAAATTCCCGGCGGGGGAAAAGAAATTATCCATATCGGCAATGCCTATCGATGCAAATAACATCGCGAAGATATCAATAAATCGTCTGCGCAGGCGATTCGTTATGCCCGGTAATGCGCAAAACTTTACTGATTGCTGCAAAGAATCCGGAACTGAGATTTTCTTTACTTACACACAAATTGTGTTGGCTGGTACGACACACAGGTTGGATAATAGCGGCCGGTAACAAGATCAGATTGATTTATTATGATAATTTCAGTAAGTTAACAGCTTTATTTAAGAAACTCACATCATAAGAATAATTAACTAACAAGTGATGAATACCAATATCCCTATTGCCAGTGAACTATTTCAGAAGAATTTCACTGCGACTGATTATTTCGACCTGACTAAAGCCGAACAAGCAAGAATTCTTCAATTTCAACAGGAGATTCTCCAGTTGGTCGTATTAGGGGATGATTGCAAAGAAGTCTGCGAAACCGTTTGTTTATTGCTGGAACAGCTGCTGGATAACGCGGTTGCGACGGTTATGCTGCTGGATAAAGAAAAGCAATGCATGAATGTCTTCGCGGCTCCAAGCGTTCCAGAAGCGTGCATCATACAACTGAATGGCTTACGTCCGGGACCGGAAGCCGGATCCTGCGGCAATGCGGTATTCCGTCAAGAACCGGTATATATTGAAAGCACGATCGATGATCCGCGCTGGCAAAGCATCCGGCAGTTAGCCATTGATTTTAACATTCTCTCTTGTTGGTCAATGCCGATACGAAGCAAAGGCGGCGAATGTATCGGTTCTTTTGCGCTTTCCAGTTTCGAACGCCGATTGCCCAGCCCGTTTCACCGCAAGCTGCTGGAAATTGGGTCATTCATTATCGGCATCGCGCTTGAACAGCAAAAAATCAATGAGCAATTAAATCTCTCCAGCAAGGTTTTCGAGAATAGCCCAGAAGCGATTATGATCGCCGACGCCGACAAGTTGATCATTTCCATTAACCGGGCATTGAGCAAAATTACCGGGTATTCACCCGAGGAAGTCATCGGTAAACCGGTATCGATTGTAACTTCGATACGTCACGGCACAAAGTTTTTCCAGAAAATCTGGTTGAGTGTAAAGCAGTTTAATCATTGGCAAGGCGAAGTCTGGGGAAGAAATAAGCGAGGACTTGAATACCCGGCTTGGTTCAGCATTACACCGGTGCTTGGTAAGGACAATGTCATCAACTACTATCTGATTAACTTTTCCGATATCACCGACAAAAAGAAATCGTATGAAATTATTTGGCGGCAAGCCAATTATGATTCTTTAACCGGGTTACCCAATCGCAACATGTTTCATGACCGGCTGGATCATGAAATTAAAAACGCCTCCCGCACTGGCGTCAAATTGGCTGTTCTCTTCATCGATTTAGACCGCTTCAAAGAAGTCAACGATTCATTCGGCCACAGCATTGGCGATGCCTTATTGGCTGAAGCCGCCAAACGGCTTAATCGTTGCGTGCGCGAAACCGATACCGTTGCACGTCTCGGCGGCGATGAATTCACCATTATCTTGAATGGAATCAGCGATCAACGTTGCGCAGAAATGATTATTCAGATGATCCTTGTCGAATTGGCCAAACCCTTTCATCTCAATTCCAAGCAAGCCTACGTATCGGCAAGTATCGGCGTTACATTTTTCCCGGATGATGCCGGTGACGCCGAATCATTGATGAAAAATGCCGATCAGGCGATGTACGCAGCCAAAAATAGCGGACGCAATTGCTGGAGTTGCTTCACATCCAATATGCGCACCGCGACTGAAATCCGTTCGCGGACCGCTTACGAACTCCGCCATGCGTTGCGATCTGAACAATTCTTCTTGACCTATCAGCCGATCGTCGAGCTCGCGACGGGGCGTGTATACAAAGCTGAAGCGCTTATCCGCTGGCAGCACCCCGAACGGGGCGTTGTTTATCCTGCTGAATTTATTACCATCGCTGAAGAAATCAACTTGATCACCGACATTGGCGATTGGGTTTTTAAGCAAGCGGCAAATCAAGTTGCGTACTGGCAAGCAAATTTCAACAAAGATTTTCAAATCAGCATCAATAAATCGCCCAAGCAATTTATCAGCAAACTGAGTGATTGGGTCAATCATCTGCAAGAGCGCAAAATCAACGGCAAAAGCATCATTGTTGAAATTACCGAAAATTTATTGCTCGATGTGCACGAATTGGTGGTAAAACAACTACTCAACTACCGCGACGCCGGCGTGCAAGTGGCGATCGACGATTTCGGGACCGGCTATTCGTCCCTGTCTTATTTGAAGAAATTTGATATCGATTATCTTAAAATCGACCAATCGTTCATCGCGAACTTGGACAGCGAATCGTATGACCGCATTTTATGCGAAGCGGTTATCACCATGGCGCATCGGCTTGGCATGAAAGTCGTTGCCGAAGGTGTGGAAACGGAATCGCAGAAACAATTGCTAACGGATATGGGGTGCGACTACGGTCAAGGTTATTTTTTCAGCAAACCTTTGACAGTCGATAAATTTGAAACCTTCTTGCAAAGCAAGGGCGGTCAATAAGCTTCGCAACGGTTTCCGGATTAGACGACGATACCGAATGATTTTCTCACGAACTGTTATTTCATTTTTTTCATTATAGCTACGCTCATCGGTTGTGTTCCTCCCATTGCCTTGAATCGGGCAATTGAAGTTTATGACAAGGCTGCAATCCACGCCGAATCGCGGCAGCTATTGACTAATATTGCTCGCGCGCAACACCATGAACCCTTGCATTTTACCCGCGTTTCAAGTATCGCTGCGACTTTCAACTTCAGCGCCAATGCAGGCGCAACTCCCGCATTAATCGGGGAAAGCGGTGGTTTTCTGGCACCGGTATTCGGCGCAGGTGTTGCGGAAAATCCGACATTCAGCATCGACCCTATCGCAGGCGACGAGTTTACCAAACGTATTCTCACCCCCTTCAGTCATCACAAGCTAACACTGTTACTCCGCCAGCATTTCGATATTGACTTACTGTTGCGGATGATGGCACAAGAAGTACATTTACACCGGCATGAAGTAAAGCAGCCTATCGCCGACAGATCGCAGGAAAAGCACAAGCATAAACACCAGCAGCATCATAACCCTATAACATCAAAAGAACTTTCAAAAGAAATAGATTCTGATGCGCAAAAAAATAATCACCAGTTTCTTCCCGATAGGGGGTGTAAATAATTTTGTGTAAATGGTCATAT
>LWDH01000016.1 GCA_002083395.1 Proteobacteria bacterium SG_bin4
TGCTCCGGGTTGTTCGATAAGCCAAACGGCTCAAGCGGGAGCTGATTCCACTGTTTTTTTAATTTGCGGTTGCCGTCCAAGTCTTGATAGACCGCCACGGCGTAAGTACCTGACTGGGTCAGGTTCATACAGACTTTTTGCTTCCCTTGGATGGCCGGCGTACGGGTTTTCCGCACCCGCCCTTTTTTGAACAGGAAATAATCCGGGTCATGGTACAGCTCGACATTGAGCACGCCACCCGCCCCTACGCCGTTTACGGTTACACGGATTTGAGGAATATTTGGATTGCATACATCCGGTTGCTCATGCGGTTTGATGATGAACGATCCTCTGCCTTGAGAATGTGTCGAGAGCAATACGAGCAGGCTGATGGATATCGTCCAAAATGAGGCTTTTCTAACCAATCGGTTGTTCATGATCCACTCATAAATTCACATTCAATGACGGGCTAAAATAATCACTTCAATACAAACTCGACCCGGCTGCCTGGGCGCTGTTCGCTGCCGGTGTCTTCGTGACTGCCGACGACAAAAACCCGGTCACTGCTGATACCGCCGTTTTCGATAAGCCAATCCCTTGCAGCGATCGCGCGATTTTCCGCTAATACTTGCAGATCGTTGTCATTGACGGTGATATGCGCCAGCATGAGTTGTTCCATTTCCGCGCCGGGCAGTGATTTTGCCAGACCGATGGTGTTCTTGGGTTTTTCGAATTTTTCTTTTTTGTAAGCGACTTCAAGGTACTTATCATAATCTTCCGGCGTTAATGTCAGTTGCGCGATGGTGCCGCCGGCAATGCCTTTCTTGGCATCGTCCGCCAATTTATGCGCTTTAATGGTGTTCTGCAGAATGGCATGTTTCAGTCCTTCATGATCGTTTACCGGATCATAGTGACCGGAAATTTCCAGTTGCAGCGATGGCCGGTCTTTTAACACGTCAGCTAAGGCTTGCAGCCGTTGCACGGATGATTCATCGATGGTGGCTAAACCCGGTGTAAACGGTATTTCCGAGAGCTCTTCGCTGCCTTCCATGACCGAGCCGAGCAGCGAGAACGGTGAAGTGATGGCTTTGGTAATCAGGTTGATCACTGCCTGGAAAATAATGTCTCCGAGATTGAAATCGGGGTCATTGATCGATCCTTTGAGCGGCAGATGGATATCAATTTCACCGCGGCGGTTTTTCAACAGCGCGATTGCAAGGCTGATCGGAAGCGATCCGCCGGCTTCGCTGTCGATTTTCTCTCCAAGCGTGAATTGATCCAGAAAGATTTTGTTGTCGGCGGTTAATGCGCCGTTCTCGACCTGGTAATTCACATCGGCGGACAATTTTCCTTTCTCAATCGCATAGCCGATGTATTTTGCCGAATAAGGACTCAACGGCGGCAGATCGATGTCTTTCACTTGCGCAACGATATCCAGCAACAGTTCGGCGCTGAATGGATCAATCGTTCCGCTGATTTGCAATGGCGCGGTTTTACTGACCATGCCGCGGATATCGATTTTGCCGGATTTGCCCGGATACAGCGGGCCGATTTGGCCGGTAAGCGCGGTCAAATTGGCATGGTAATTCGGTTTAATGAAGCGATCGTTAAAGTTGATGCGGCCATTTTGCAGGAAAATTTTGTCGATATGAACCGGTGTGTCATGTTTGGAACTGACCGGCGGGGGGCTTGCGGTGATTGTGCTTGCTGTTCCATCCGGCGTTTTTTGTTCCTGGCGGATAATTTGTTTCAGGTTGAGGGTGCCGTCCGCCAAGATGGTCATGCGCGCAAAAAAATCACTCAGATGAATGGAACCGATGTTGACGCGAAGCGGGTCGTTGACAAAATCGAGCTGGCCGATATCCAATTTTTTCCAATGCAACAGATCATGTGCTTTCTGGCTATCGATCAGGTTGAAATTGGCCAGTTTGCCTTGTCCCTTGACTTCAATTTTCAACGGATTTCCGCCCGCTTTAACATTGCCGTTAAAGGAGACATCCCCGCTCGTTAATAACGCGGTCAATTGATCGCCCAGCCAGCTTTGCAAGGACACAATATCCACGGAATTGAGATCGAGCGATAAATCCGAAGCCAGCGGCGACCATGCCAGAGAACCGCTGGCTTTAATACTGCCGTGCTGATTGACTTGCCCCTGTAGCGTAAGATGGAGCGGGTTGATACCCTGTGGATCAATGTCTTCGAGACTTAAGTTTAACGAGTCGATGATCATCGGTGTGACTTTCGCCAGTGAAAGGTCTTCATAGCGGAGTGCGGCGTTATTGAGCCGAATGCTTTTAATCTCGGGTGTCCACGCTTCGTTGCCCGGTGCTGCCTGCGCACTGGCGGTAGTCGTTGCAGCAGGCTGACGCTCGGCGGTTATCGTGCTGTTTGAATTTGGGGAAGGTTTGCGCGACGGAATTGGGATGCGTGATTGTGACATTGCAACGGTAACTTTAGCTTCCGGCTCAGTTGCGGTCTGCGGGCTAAATAGTTGAGCGATATCGATTGCGCCTTGCGCGTCGCGCCGGAGTGATGCTTTGAGCTCATCCAGCACAACGTCACCCAGTGCGATGCGCTGTTTATTTTTATTGATGCTGAGGTTATTGATGCTTAACCTGCCCAATGCCAGTACCGGTTCACTGTCGCTTTGACGGGTCAACGTAATTTGATGGCTGTTTATCCGGAGGCGGAATGGCGCGGCTCCCGTAAGATCGGTTTTCGCGAAAGCGATTTCGAGTTTCTGCATTCCGGCTTGATAAGGAGTTGCCACTGCGGAATTACTGAAAGTGAGTTGCCGCAGTGTGGTTTTACCGTTCAGCAGATACTTTGGTGCTTGATCGGGTTCTTGATTGATAGTGAAGGACAAATCGCCGTCATAGTAACCGGTCAGCAGCTGCACACCCTGCGGTAATGCCAGGTAAGGCTTGTAATGCGCGATGTCGATCGCATCGAATTTTAAATCCAGTGTTGCTTCCTGGTTTGCGGCAAAGGGTTGTAATTTACCGGTCAGTGAAACCGGTGCGTTATTGATTTTGGCGTCAAATCGTGGCTCTACCCAACCCGTTCCGGTTCCGTGCAAGCGGCTGATGACGGGAATGTTCAGATTTATTTCCGAGATGGTGTGCTCGCTGTTTTTATTACGATCGATCCATTCGACACGGCCATTCTGGATATTGATATTACTGATAGAAAATGGGCTTTGTTGATCATCGGCTTCGGTTTCTTGGGCGCCGGTATTGCCGAATTTTTCCAGTAAATCAGCGATATTGAACTGTCCGCCGGCTTCCCGGATCAGGCGTATTTGGGGATTTGCGAGCGTGATTGAAGAAACTACGGGAGCGCGATATTTCAATGATTCGATACTCAAGTCGACATGCAATTTGTGGAATGACAGCAGCGGAGCGGCCGTTCCTGGAGAAGACGCATGGTCGTTGACTTGGAGATCGTTAATAGTCAACTCAAGCGTATGAAACTTGAGTTCTACCGATGCGACGGTAACCGGGCGTTGCAGCATTTCGGTCAAGTGTGTTTCCAGTTGCGATTTGGCAAAACCGGGCAACCAGAACACACCAAGCGCGGCCAGCAGCGCAATCAGCGCGCTTGCTATGCCAAGACCGATACCGAGTCGGCGGAATCGTTTATTGTGTAACTGCTGTCCGGTTGAAGTCATCACGCAATTCCCTCAATTTCTGCAGCCGGTTAAGGAAACGCTGATTAATTGACTATACGAGCGGTTCACTTCGTTGCACGGTACTCGCTCCCTCGCCTATCTTGTTGAACGTCTCAGTTGCTGTGTGCCGTGCGCCTCGTGCTTCATCTCGTTCGCCGAATTAATCAGCGTTTCCCTAGGGTTAGTGATACGCGCCGGATTTTAAACCGATTAACTCCACTTCAAAAATCAAAGTGGCATCCGGCGGGATAATGTTGCCCGCACCGCGTGAGCCATAGGCCATCGATGGCGGAATAATCAATGTGCGTTGACCGCCGACTTTCATCCCTTGAACTCCTTTATCCCAGCCTTTGATCACCCGTCCAGCGCCCAGCATGAACGAAAAATGATCTTTACGATCATACGAGCTGTCAAATTTTGGGCCTTTCTTATTCGGGACATCTTCATCATATAACCAGCCGGTATAATGTACATTGACGGTTTTTCCAATTTCCGCTTCTTCTCCGGTACCGATTTTTGTGTCAATTTTTTGGAATGCCGGATCATCTGTACTGCTGGCCGAGTCCTTATAAGCGAAGGCCGCTTGCGGTATCGTCAGTGCAAGCAGGATGATGATGATAAAATTCAACAATGTTTTTGTCTTATTCATGGTGTCCTCAACAATTAAATAAATCTGGTTAATATGAATGAATAGCGTTTTAATATTATAGCCGGTAACGCTACGTCAATCTCAGCGATAGTTTTCAAGCGATATCGTGTGCTGATAGTGCTTGATTTATATTGTCTGACTGGCAATAATTTGTTGTCCTATTTCAAACCGCTCAAGAAGTTGATCCATTGCAAATGCGTATGACAGAGCCACGTGATTCAAACCAGGATGTGCAACTGGCCGAAGATTTCCAATCGGCGGATTTGTTGTGCTTGCATGAGTCGCCATTCGTACGCTTGTTATATTTGGGAGCGGGTTTTTTAGCATTATTGCTGGCGGTATTGGGTGCTATTTTGCCGGTGTTGCCAACCACTCCTTTTGTTTTGTTAGCGGCCGCTTGTTTTGCGCGAGGTTCGGAACGCTTTCACCGCAAATTGCTGGAAAATCGCATAGCCGGACCAATCATTCGAGAGTGGCAGCTTTATCACAGTATTCCGCCACGAGTTAAGCGCTGGGCTTATTTATTGATGGCAATTTCATTCGGTAGTTCCATTCTGATTGTTCCGGAACTTTGGCAGAAAGTGATGTTGGTTGTAATCGGCAGTGTTTTAGCATTTTATCTCTGGCGTATTCCCGAAAGAAATTCCGCAGCCTGATCTGTAATTATTCCTACAAGCGTGTAGTTATTGTTGGTGTCAAAGTTCTGCTTATTTTCGTGGGGTGAAAATAACAGGCTTGCCGTTGACTCTGAATATCAGTCAACTGAATAAGCTTGTTTCTTCTCGTTATTCCACGCATTCATTATTGTTTTCTCCTTTAGCATTGCAAAAAACTAAAGTCATTGAAGTTTTTGTCGTAAGAAAAAACCTATCTTTCTTGTCTATCAGAGTGAGAATATGCTATGAGAATTAATGAACCCGTTACCCAGCGCGATATGGGAATGAATAATGATTGTGTGATCATCTCGACGACCAATATGAAAGGTGCGATCACATCGGTGAATGAAGATTTCATCCGGATGAGTGGTTACACCTGGGAAGAACTCGAAAATAAAAATCACAACATCATTCGTCATCCCGATGTGCCGCCTGAAGCCTATGCGATGCTGTGGGAAGCGCTTAAAGCGGGAAATCCCTGGATGGGGATGGTAAAAAATCGTCACAAGGGAGGCGATCATTATTGGGTTGATGCCTTTGCCAGCCCGCAGTATGAAGACGGCAAAATTATCGGTTACCAATCGGTCCGGGTTAAAGCTGAGAAAATCTGGATAGATCGGGCCGAAGCGTTATACGCGAAGATCATGTCCAAAAAATCACCGGACGACAAAAAGCGTTCAAAATTGGATGCGGTCAAGCTCACACGATTCCCGATGGGGATTTCGACCAAAATTGCATTGGCGGTGACAAGTGTTTTTGCATTGCTTTTTACCGGGTTGGCAGTGGTAGAACAAGTTTCATTACTTGTTGCATTAATTGGCTTTGCAACGGGCAGCATGATCAGTTTTGCAGTGATCCACCAGATGTTGAGCCCGCTCCGGGCATTAGCCGCGAAATCGGAAAAAATCGCCAACGATCCGGTGGCGCGGTATATCTATTCCGGACGGACTGATGAACTCGGACAATTGGAATATGTTCAAATTTTCCAAAATGCAAAACTGCGTACCGCCATTGGCCGGGTAAAAGAATCATCGGTGGTGCTCGAAAATGCGGCTGATGAAATTGCTACCGGTAGCGTTGATTTGTCTGGCCGTACGGAAAATCAGGCATCCAGTTTGGAAGAAACTGCTTCCAGCATGGAAGAAATTACCTCAACCGTGCAGCAGAATGCTGAAAACGCTAAACAAGCCAATATATTGGTTATGGAAGCGCGCAAGCAGGCTGAGAAAAGCGGCGATGTGGTTTCCAGCACCATTCAGGCAATGTCGCAAATCAACGAGAGCAGCAAGAAAATTGCCGACATTACCAATGTCATCGATGAAATTGCCTTCCAAACCAATTTACTGGCGCTTAATGCAGCTGTAGAAGCGGCGCGAGCCGGTGAGCAAGGACGAGGGTTTGCAGTGGTTGCCAACGAAGTGCGTACCTTGGCAGGTCGAAGTGCAGAGTCTGCAAAACAAATTAAGGAACTGATCAACGATAGCGTTTCCAAAGTGGAAGGTGGTACGGAGCTGGTCAATCAATCCGCTGAATCATTGAAGATGATTACCAACAGTGTTAAGAAAATCTCCGATATCGTGGGTGAAATTTCTCAATCATCCATGGAGCAGGCCAATGGCATCGAGCAGATCAATCAGGCGATTTCACAGATTGACGAAGTTACTCAGCAAAATGGACAGTTGGTCGAAAAATTGTCGACCTCAAGCCGGGCGATGACCGAGAAAGTCAAGATGATTTCTGGTTTGGCTGATCAATTTAAATAGCCTGCAGCTAAGCTGCATCCAACAAAAAGCCGGATTTCAAATGCTACTGGACTCCGGCTTTTTTATTTTTCGCATATAATGATTCAGACACTGCTCAGACTTTAATCGAGTTAGTCTGGTAATTTTGGAATTCCCAAGATAAAGTTTTTACTGGCTTTCTCGATTAACTGCAGCGGGTATCATTAATCAAGTGCAAGCGTATTCGATCAGAATAAGCTGTTGATAATTTATGGATGAAGAAAAAGCTTCAGAGTTTGATTTTGATCTGTGGTCACAGCTTGCACGGCAGGAACCGGAAAAATTCGAAGCCATGCGGCAACAGATGATTGATGAGCTAATCGCTCAGGCGCCGTTGCATTTAAAGCAGCGGATGACCGGGCTGCAATGGCAAGTCGATCAAATTCGCAAGCAAGCAAATAATCCAATGGCCGCCTGTTTGCAGATATCCCAAAAAATGTGGGCCAATGTCCTTGGGGATAATGGACTTTTGAAAGTACTTCAAGAGCCGAAAGAAATTCTTAAAACGCTTGAAAATGCACCGACCGCGAAAGTATTAACTTTCGAGCGGCCCAAATCCAGCAAATAAATCTGATACATCAATTCGATGAAAATAACTCAGTTTCATACTTCGCTAAATAAGGTTTTGATCGCATGTTTCTTTGCAGGATTCTGCAACCATGCAGCAGCGGTCGCTGAAACGGGTGAGTTGTTAAGCACTCTGACAGATCAAAAATCGGTAGCCGTCACAATTTATAACAATGACTTGGCACTGATAAAGGATCTGCGGCATATAGACATTGCCAGTGGCGATTTTAATTTGGCTTGGCGCGATGTCAGCGCGTTGATCCGGCCGGAAACTGCTTTGTTGCGAAGTATCATAGATCCAACCGGTCTTACGGTCGTGGAGCAAAATTTCAATTTTGACTTGTTGACGCCGCAAAGTCTTCTGAATAAGTATGTAGGGAAATCAGTGTCGGTGATGCGGATTAATCCGGCTACCGGTGTCGAAACTAAAGAAAGTGCGACGGTATTGGCCGTCAATGAAGGCGTCGTGCTCAAAATAGCCGATCGTATCGAAACCGGCATGCCGGGTAGAATCACCTTCGAGAATGTGCCTGAAAATTTGCGCGATCGTCCTACTTTGGTCATGAAAGGAATGCTTACCGGTCAATCAACGCAACAGCTCGAGCTCAGTTATTTGACCGGCGGTTTATCCTGGAAGGCGGATTATGTTGCGGAATTGAACGATAGCGATGAGCGGATGGATCTGTCCGGTTGGGTTACATTGGTCAATACCAGCGGCACCAGCTATGCGAATGCAAAAATGCAATTGGTGGCTGGCGATGTCAACCGGGTGCAGCCCGAAATGATTAAGCCGCTGGCGATGCATGCAAAAGGCGCGATGGATGTTGCCACATCGATGACGCAAGAGTCCTTGATGGACTATCACTTGTACAGCTTGGAAAGATTAACCACGATCAACGACAACCAATCCAAGCAAGTCGCGTTATTGAACGCCTCCGGCATTCCGGTGCGCAAAGAACTGATTCTGACGGGAAACGATCATTATTACTATTCCGGTCATGGTGATCTGGGTCAGAAAAACAAAGTGAGCGTGATCGTGCAGTTTGATAATAAACAAGCGGACCGGCTAGGCATGCCGTTACCCAAGGGCATCATCCGGGTATATAAGCGCGATCAATCCGGCAATGCGCAATTTGTCGGCGAAGACAACATTGATCACACGCCAAAAAATGAGACGGTGCGTCTAAAACTAGGCCACTCATTCGATGTGACGGCTGCAAAAAAACAAATTGATTTTAAAAGCTTGAACATAGGTAACAATGTCAATCAATTTGAAAGCGCCTATGAAATTGTGATGAAGAATGCCAAGAAAGAGGCAGTGGTAGTGACTGTGCAAGAACCCATTCCGGGCGACTGGAAAATATTGGAAGAAAGTCATCCGCACCATAAACCGGTGAGCAATACCGCGGAATGGAAAGTGACTGTGCCTGCAGAAGGGTCATCAACGCTCAAATATCGTGTGCGAGTGAAGTTTTGAGCGGCTCTTCCGCTGGGAAAGCGCGATTGGATAAATAATTGCGGTTCATTTCCCGGCAGTAATGACTTTTTTTCCAATGAAACCCAGGAATGTTGCCAACGCGATACCGGCAACAGCGCCTGCGGTATCAATATAAAAATCGCTTGGCAACGGCGTGCGCCCTTCAATATATAACTGCGTTATTTCAGTTCCGGCTGCCAACATCAAAATGACCACAATGATCTGAAAAATTGATCCATCGGCCATCATCACACGCAGAATCAGCCCTAAAAGAAAAAAGAACAGCACATGACCGGCTTTATCCAAATCCCACGGGATTGTTGCTTTAAAAGCTTGGTTGTCCGCGCCGATCAGTGTGTTGATGCCGTCTAACAATGAAATCTTGATATCGTTGGGGAGGGTGGTGCCAGCCAGGATAGCAATCAAAGCAGCCAGCAACAGCACACGAAGCACCGGGGCTTTTTGATGTGTAAAGAGCAGTGAGCCGGTGAGAAGTAAGAAAAACCCACCCCAAGCCGTCAAAATAGTCTTTTTCACCGTTGGATAAATTTCGTTTTCCAGCACCGGGAAAACTCGAAGTTGTTTGACTTTCATAAGCCCGGTTGACTGACTTAATTGAGCATACAGTTTGATCGTCTGGGTATCTTTGGCAATTGGAAAAGCTGCTTGATAGGTTTTCCAGTCTTTGTCGCCAGACAATTGGACGACGGTATGCGGCAGTCCCCAACGATCCGTTATTCCGTCATTTTGCGCCAGCAAGATTCTCGCCTTGCTCCAGGATTGTTTGCCTGGAACGACATTGATGCATTTAACCGCCGCAGATACCAAAATCACGGTGCCTGGTTTGACTGGAAATAAATCGTGCTGCACGCTGATGCCGGTTTTTGCATCATTGGAATGGATCGTGAGGACATTACCCGAAATATCGACGTGATCGCTGCGGGCAGGGTGATATTTCCAAGTGCCATCGCGAATATCCGGTCCGATGGGCTCATATTGATCAATCTGGGTATGCAATACCAGAGTTATTAAGGCTAGGAAGACAAACAGCAGGCAATTGAAATTAAATAGGGGCATATGTCCGCATGGAAAAACCGTTGCTTGTTTGACGGCATGAGCCGTGAAAGTCAGTTGTTAACATGTAGTGCGCAATATGCCCCTTTGATATGAGCGATTGAATAAGAAAGCTTCATCAAAAATATTGAATCATCAACGCCACATAGCCGGCTGCAAATATGACAAAAGCAATAATGACGAGTTTTTTCATTTCACGAATCCCTCCTGTTCTGAGTTGGAAATTAATTTGATTGCGGGCATTAGTTAAGCGTATTCCATGCTGAGACGTCAAGTATTCCCATTTTGTGTTTTCGGGATCAGCGCATCGGATGCTAACGCCCGGGTGATGGCGTCATGCCAGATTTTAACCTTGTCTTCAAACGACAACCGGGCGTTTGCCGGGCTGGTCGATGGCAGGCGGGTCAATTGAAGCGACCCATAATCGTACTGATACAGAACATAACGCATGAAACAGGCCTCTGCTTTTCCGCCATTAAAGAAGATATGCGTGATAGCCGGATGCTGAGTAAAGAATGTCTGAAAATCATTGATTCTTTGGGTGCCGGTTTCGATACTGGAATCAAGGCTGCCGGTTCGCTTGCAGGATTTGAGCACATCCCAGAGTGCAAAAGGGGATGTTTGGAATGCAGCTAATTTGTGGCAATACGCTGCATCCGCTTGGATTTGCAGTAATGGTGCCATGATCCGCCAGAATGCATTGCGTTGATGGGCGTAATATTGCTTCGCAGCAAGTGAAGCTTCCCCGGGCATGCTGCCGAGGATCAGGATTCTGGCGTGACTGCCGGCAACCGGAGCAAAGCTGTGAATCAGCATCTTCTCTAATCAAAACTCAGCGCTGTTGATCCACATAAAAATGCCGCAATGCCCGGCCTTGATGATTCAATTCATAGACCAGGGGTCGTCCGGTGGCGAGTTTTTGCTTCATCACTTGCAGCGGTGTCAGCTGATCCAGCAGCATCCGCATCACCCGCAAGGTATTGCGGTGAGAAACGATCAAGATGCGTTTGCCCGCTTGGATTTCCGGCAGCAGGGTGTCCAGCCAGTAGGGTGTAAGGCGCGCCAGCGTCTGCTGCATGCTTTCGCCAGCCGGCAGCTGCGACGGATCGATCCCGTGATACAAGCGCTGATGACCGGGGTATCGGATATCGTCGCGGTGCAACACCGGCGGCATAGCGTCAAATTTGATTTGGCAGCCGAGAATCGGCCAGACACCGAATTGCTGGATGGCTGGCCAGCGCGCCATGCCTTCCAATGCGCCGTAATGCCGCTCGTTCAGACGCCAGTTTTGAATAACCGGAATATCGAGCCGCATGGTTTCAAGCACGATACGCGCCGTCGTCGTGGCGCGTTGCAGCATCGAAGTAAAGCACAGATCAAAAGTAAATCCCGCTTGTTGCAATAGCAGAGCGGCTTGCCTGGCTTCCTGTTCGCCTTTCGCACTTAAGGCGACATCGCTCCAGCCGGTGAAGATTTTGTCGCGGTTCCAGATGCTCTGGCCGTGCCGTAGCAATACCAGTCTGGTCATCAAGGATTGCACATTATCCGTTGCTGCAAGCGCTTGCCGCATCAGCCGTTTTGCTGCTGTGAAGCTTTCGCGGCGGCTTCCGACGATTCCCGCCAAATTTGTTTAAGTGCCGGCCAAAGACCGCTGCGGAGAGTTTTGATGTACTGCGAGTTGTCGGTCAGCCGGGTGACCAAGCGGCGTTGCGCCCGCCCCAGGTTATGGTAAGGCATGCTCATGAACAGGTGATGGGTGGCGTGATAACGCAACCCGACCGGCGCCCATAACGGCGTGACCAGGATATTGCCGGGAATGTTCACCGAATCGAGGTATTGCTCCGGCAATGTCATTTTGCGGTCGCCGGGGTTGCGGTATGCGTGCGCCGCCAGTGTGCGCAGCGAATTCAGAATGAATACCGATACCGCGATCAGGTACCACAATATCAGCACCGACAACGGAAACACGCCGAACCAGACCAGCGCGATGATGCTGGCGCCGAATACAAAAGCGCCGAGCTCCTGCTGCTGCCAGTTGAGATCGTTGCGGATGGCATCCGGCGCACGCCGGTAGGCCGGGTCGATGGTCAACGACGAGGCGCGTTCCCACACAATTTTGCGCAATGGCGGTATCAGATAGGAAATGGGGGTAAGCAACACGAAACGGGCCGCCAATGCAATCGGGATCAAAAACGACAGCAGCACGTAAACCACCATTTCCGCCGGCTTGCGCGTGGCGAACGGCAGGTATTCGCCATCCGCGGCCGTACCGTAGACATCCGGCTTGTGGTGGTCATTGTGGACGCCATCGTAGGTAAACGACGGAATCATGAACGGAATGCCGCTCAGAATGTTCCACACCAGGCGGAAATTCCGGAACGTGCCTTTTTTTAAATGCGCCAGCTCATGCACAAAGATCGCGGAGCGGTACAAGGCCAAGACTGCAACCACAAAACCGCCCAATTGCCATAACGAAAACAGCGGGGAAAACAGCGCTGTAAAAAAAGCTGCCCAACCGAGCGTGATATGAAACAGAAAATCGGTCCAGTAAATCCACGGATTCGGCGTCATCAAGTCACGCACCAGATGATGCGCTTCACGCAACGGGAATTCCTTGACGTAAGGCTTTTTTTCTCCGGTAACAGCCGGTTGCGCAGTATCGTTCATGGCCAGCAAGACTGTAAAACATTGATGATCTGCTGGTTGACGGCGGCATCGGTGGCATTGACGTGACCCAGATTCGGCGCTGCCGGCCAACCGGCGTCGGTAAATTCCAAACCAGCGAAGGTTTCCGGCTGCGCGTAACGCGGTAGCACATGAAAATGCACATCCGGGTCGACCATCATCAGCATCAGATAGTTGATCTTGTCATAGTGAAACGCTTTGGACAGCGCTGTTTCAATTGCGCGCGTGACTTCGTGCAGTTCGGTGAAGCTTGCTGTGCTCAACTGCGAGAACGCGGTGGCCGGTTCGTGCGCGGCCAGCACCAATGATCCCAATGTGACTTGCGCCGGGCGCAACAGTACCGACCAGTGCTGATAAGACCGGATAATCGTGTGCGGTGCGCCGAATTTGCGCATCGTGGCGTTGAATTCTGATGGAATCGAAAGGCTTGTCATGTCCGGTTATTAACTGAAAATGATGCCCGCGCGCGATAAGTCCTCGATAAAATCGATCTCGCACCAGCGCAATCCGCTGATCGAACAGGAATTGACCCGATGATCTTTGGCCAGCCGGTCGATGATCGACAGATACCACGACTTCAATTCCGCCGGGTGGCGCAGCGCTTCTTCCACCGCTTGCCGGAACAATCGCACACCGTCACCGCGAAAATAAATCAAGCCGATCGATTCTGCATTGACTTGATGCGGCGGCACGATTTTACTGACTTGTAGCACCCAACCCCCGGCATCCAGTTGCACTTTCATATCGTCGGCGTCATAGCTGATCTTGAAATCCACGCTGAGTGTAATCGGCGCCGGCGGTGAATTCAAGACTTTGCTCAGTAAGGCCGGTTCGATCACGGTATCGCCATTCAGGATCAAAAAATCGCTATCCATTTCACCGCGCGCAATCCAGCAGCTCGCGAGATTATCCGCGACTTCGTAAAAAGGATTGAACAGGATTTTGATGCCGGGATACTCCGCATACTGTTGTTGTAACAGCTCTTCGATCAATCCCACCTGGAAGCCGGTAATGACGGTAATGTTGTCGATTCCGGCGGCAAGTAATGCGTCAATTTGCCAAGCCAGCACCGGTCTATCGGCGACCGGCAACAGGCATTTGGGTGTGTTCTCGGTCAGCGGTAGCAGCCGCCGTCCTTGTCCGGCGCTGAGAATGATGGCTTTGATCGGTTTCGCAGTTGGAATGGTCATGACTGGGTCGATGAATTGAGGCGTTTTTATCAATCCGGCATTGTAGCGAAGTTTGATCGCCGCGATGCGTTTTTAAAGCGAAATGCTGCCAATTTGCCGTAAATCCGCAACAATGCGTTGCGTCGCGCGCAAAAAACCATCCACTTGCTCCGGCGTGTTGTCGCGGCCCAGGCTCACGCGCACCGCGCAGCGCGCCAGCATCGGATCGACACCCATCGCGCTCAGCACATGGCTTTGTCCCGGATGGATGCTGGAACAAGCCGCTCCGGCGGCGACGGCAAAACCGGCTTTGTCGAGCTTCACCACCAGCGTATCCCCTTCGATATCCGGCAGCGCGAAATAACAGGTATTCGGAATGCGCGCCGCCTGGCTGCCGAAAATCGTAGCGCCCATGCCAAGCAATCCTGTTTCCAGTTGCTCGCGCAAGCGAGCGGTATGCTGCGCGGTTTCCGCCAGGCGCGCGACCGCCAATTCGCACGCTACGCCGAAGCCGACGATCGCAGGGACATTCTCGGTGCCGGAACGCAAGCCGTTTTCGTGCCCGCCGCCGTAAATCAATGGTTTCAATAGCAAGCGTTTGTCCACAATCAACGCCGCCGCGCCTTTCGGGCCGTAAATCTTGTGCGCGGATAACGTCATCGCATGCACGTTGAGCGCTGAAAAATCCAGCGGAATCTTGCCCAGCCCCTGCACCGCATCGGTATGCACGTATCCACCCTGTGAACGCGCCAGCCCGGCAATCGCGGCGACATCCTGAATCACGCCGGTTTCGTTATTCGCCAGCATCACCGATACTACACCCGGTTTATGCGCTTGCATTGTGGGTTCGGCAGCGGCCACATCGACTTGCCCGTCCGCATTGACCGTCAACTGATGCACATTCCATGCCTCGCAACCGCGGCGCGCAATCGCCTGCGCCGGTTTCAGCACGCACGGATGCTCGATCGCGCTGATGAACAGATTGCCCGGCTTCAAACTATCCACCGCGCCGCGGATGAACAGATTATTCGCTTCCGAACCGCCGCTGGTGAAAATCACCTGCACCGGCTGCACCCCGACAGCCTCCGCTACCTGCTTGCGCGCCTTGTCAATCGCCCGCCGGGCTTGGATGCCATAACTATGACGGCTCGATGCGTTGCCGAATTGCTGCTGGAAATAGGGCAGCATCGTTTCTAAAACAGCGTCGTCGACACGGGTGGTGGCGTTGTGGTCGAAGTAGGTTGTTTCCATGAATTTCGCAGACAGCTAATTGGTAAAAATCGAATGATAAACCTTAAAGGCGTGCTACGACGAATGTGCATTGACCAAAACCACATGCGCCTGTTGAATATTGTCGCGGAACTGTGCCGGGATTTCATCCCAGACGAATAGATCGACCCGGAACGGCAATTGACTTTCTTCCAACGCTTCTTTCAATGCGGCGACAGCCCGCTTTTGCTCTGCGGATGCAAAAACCGCCAAATCCAAATCGGATTGCGGGCGCGCCGTTCCTTTGATACGTGAACCGTAAACCCAGACCATCACGTCCGGCAGATAGTCATTCAGCAGATCGAGCAGGATTTTGCGCTGATCCGGCGTAATATCAATATCCTGCATTACTGTCCGGGCTGCTTGCTGAGTAATTGGTAGAGCGCAGTAGCATCGCGAATAAAATCACCCATCAGCGACAAGCACGCCTTGGCTTTCTCACCGCTGTAATCGTGCGTGGTATGAGTTCGCGCTTCGGCATAATCCAGCCACCGATCAACAGCGGAAGGCAATAGATTGTTTTCAGCAGTCAATCGGAAAATCGGTTTTGGACTGTTTGGCACTTCCGGAATACCCAATACTTCAACCAGGTAACGTTTCAACACTTTCCACAAGCAGTCATAACATACCTCAAAGCGCTGAATCACCGACTCCGCGACCGCCTCTTGCATCAACTTCGGTAATGCGGGATCCAGCGATTGGTAGTTTAGAAATTGCGCTTGCAAGTGATTCAGCGATTTCTGAAAGTATTGGTAGTCGATCATGGTTTACAAACTGGACGGGATTTAGGGATTATAATCAGATACCCAGAGGGAAGAAGAGAGTGGAGGACTGTGAGGCTACACATTTTCGCCTTCAAAATAATCGGAGTCGATACGCTTCAGTTCGAACCTGCTAATGGGTGACACTCCAACGTTGTGGTCTACCATGAGCTTAGACAGCAGCGCACCAGTGATGAGAATAATTTTTGACGAAATCACTCCGGCATATTCCTCCGCTTCTTTAGAAAACTCAGAAGTTGTAATGAATACGCCCTTGTTCGCACGCTGGCCTTGAAGTGCACCTGCGAACTTTTGAATCTCCGGTCTTCCCACAGTACCTTCCCAGCGCTTTGCTTGAACATAGATGACATCAAGGCCCAACTTGTCTTCCTTAATGATTCCATCGATTCCACCATCACCACTTCGTCCGATTGCACGGCCAGCGTCTTGCCGTGAACCACCATAACCCATTGCAACTAATAGATCGATAACAAGGCGCTCAAAAAATGCGGGTGAAGCAGCTTTTACTTGTTCGAGAAGTTCTGCTTCCAAATTGCTGCGCAAGCGCTGGTATGCTTGTGAAAAGAGTTCCTCCGGAGTTGAGTCGGATGAGGTTTCGGTGCTTTGTAGCGATTGATTCAATGTCGACTTTGATTGGGGAATATTGCTTGGAAAGCGCTCCTCGTTACGCCGAAGTTTAAATGCTAAGTATTCCGGATATTGTTCAAGCGTCGAGTTGTCAATCCTTAATGGATTTCTGGACAACAGCTCTAGACCTCTTGGAGTAATGTGGAAAAATCCTCGCTTTTGAGATTCAATTAGCGCCGCTTGTTTTAGATAGGTTCTAGCCCATCCCACCCGATTGTCAAATAGTGGTGCGGTGCCGCTCGGGAGCATTGTTCCTCGCTCTTCGTCAGTGAGTGAGAATTCAGATGCCAGACGCTCAATGGCATCACGAAAGCGATGCTCTTGCGAATCTCCGGCAAGTCGCAACAAGGGGAGCATCAGAGTTTGATAATCAGGTATAGGCATGGAGCTAGTAAAATGTATAACTAGAGTTAGGTAGTTAGCTTAAAAAATATAAATGTACAATATCTTCAATGGAGTTCTGTTTTTAATTACGCGGATTATATTCTTTCTCAGCATTATGCAGTGCTTTATCTATGTAATAAAAATTGGCAACTCACTGTATTGAAAGTGTATCCTGCTTTAATCATCTATTTGGTCGATAGAAATATATCAAGCCGGATTAGTAATGAGGGTACGATGTGATGCATATCCTTTCAATACGCCACCGGTAGCGGATCCAGGCTGCGCCATAAGTACCAGGTGGCGACCGAGCGCCACGGTTGCCACGGTTTGGCGGTTTCGATCAGGGTGTTTTTGTCGACGGCTTGCTTGTCGAAGTAATGCAGGCTGATGGCGCGTTGCAGGCCGATGTCGTCGAGTGGCAGCACGTCCGGGCGGTGCAGGTGGAAGATCAAAAACATTTCTGCGGTCCAGCGGCCGATGCCTTTGACCTGAATCAGTTGCTTGATGATGCTTTCATCGTCCAAGTTTTCCCATGCGGTTTCATTCAAATCCCCTTCGCGGAAGTGCCGCGACAGGTCGTGCAGGTACATCACTTTTCGCGCGGACAATCCACACGATCGCAATAATTCCTGCTCGGCTGCGGCGATCGTGTGCGGGGTAATTTCGGGAATCGTGGCGATGATCCGTTGCCACACACTTTCAGCGGCTTTGACGGAGATTTGCTGGCCGACGATCGAGCGCGCCAGCGTGGTGAACGCACAGCCGCGCGATTCCAGCGCGGCGTCGGCGAATTGCGCGATCAATTGCCGCATGACGGCATCGCGTTCGGCCAGTTCTTGGGTCGCTTGCGTCCAATAAGCGGGTGTCATCGGCGGTTAAAGTGGGAAATTGAAACCGCGAGTGTGCATTTTTTTACCCGCGAAAACAATCCCGCTCTTTCCCATTTCTTCCATCAAATTGATAACTCACATTTCATTTTTCTTCTATCTATCTTATTTATTTGAACATTTTATTGCCTTCCAAGCGTCAAGCCGCAACAGCATTAAGTCTTTGTCGCATAACTATAAAAACCCAATTTCCCGCTTGACTAACGCGGATTTTTTGATTAAAGTGGGGGTTAGTGGGAGAATGTGGGAAAATTTGGTGGGCCTCGATGAATTTTCCGTAATATGAGGAGACAGCATGTTTCGTGGCGTCACGCAGCTCAGTCTGGATGCAAAAGGTCGGCTTGCGATACCCGCAAGATACCGTAGCGAGCTGATGTCTTCTTGCTCTGGGCACTTGATCGTGACGGTTGATCCTTCCAAGTGTTTGCTGATTTATCCCCAGCCAGCCTGGGAACCGATAGAACAAAAACTCAATAATCTTTCCAGTTTTGATCCTGTGACCCGCAACTTGCAAAGGCTGTTGATGGGTAATGCTTGCGATGTCGAGATGGATGGCGCCGGACGCATTTTGGTAGCGCCGCCGTTGCGTCAATTTGCCGGTTTATCCAAGGACGTGGTGCTGGTGGGGCAGGGCAACAAATTTGAACTGTGGGATGCCGTGCAGTGGGGTGTGCAACTTGAAACTGCAGTGACGCTCAAGAGCGGCGATATGCCGCCTGAGCTGAATGGATTTTCGCTGTAAGCGATCCAGCAAAAGCAGCGGATGCATAAGCCGGTATTGTTGCATGAAGCCGTTGATGCCTTGGCGGTCAAACCGGAGGGTGTTTACGTGGATGCAACCTTTGGCCGCGGCGGGCATAGCCGCCTGATTTTGTCAAAGTTGGGTGAGCGCGGCCGGTTGATTGCGCTGGATAGAGATCCTGCGGCGGTCAAAGCGGCAGAAGCCATTGAGGATTCCCGGTTTTGCATGCGCCACGGCAGTTTCTCGCAAATGCGGCAGATGGCAGGGATGCTTGGTGTGACTCAGGTTGATGGCATCTTACTGGATTTGGGCGTGTCGTCGCCACAATTGGAAGAGATATCGCGCGGTTTCAGTTTTCGTGCGAGCGGGCCATTGGATATGCGCATGGATACATCCGCCGGTGAGACGGCGGCGGAATGGCTGGCGGTGGTGACTGCGGAGCAATTGGAACAAGTAATCAGGGAATACGGCGAGGAACGGTTTGCAAAATCCATCGCGCGCGCAATTGTGGCGGCGCGAGTGCAGCAACCGATTGTTACGACGAGCCAGCTGGCCGGAATTGTTGCGGCAGTGGTGCGCGTCAAACAGCGTGAAGGCGAGCATGGCAAGCATCCGGCGACGCGAACCTTTCAAGCGATACGGATTTATCTAAACCGGGAGCTGGAGGAGCTGGCGCAGGTGTTGCCGCAGTGTGTGGATATATTGAAGCCGGGCGGACGGTTGGTGGTGATCAGCTTTCATTCGCTGGAAGACCGGATGGTGAAACAGTTTATGCGGAAAGCGGCGAGCGCGGACGAGCTGCCACGGGGCGTGCCGTTGCGGCAAAGCGAACTGAAGCGATTTAGCAAGCAATCGTTGCGGGTGGTCGGTAAGGCAATTCGCCCCGGTGCGTTGGAGGTGGCGGAAAATGTCCGGGCAAGGAGTGCGGTGATGCGTGTGGCTGAAAAGATTCAATTAGACGGATCGGCGGAATGTTTAAGTTGAATATTTTTTTTGTCTTGATACTGATCGTATGCGCTCTGGGAGTGGTGACATCGCAGCACAGCGTGCGCAAGCTTTTCATGGCATTGGAGAAAGAAAAAGAGATCGAGCAGAAACTGGAAGTTGAATGGGGTCGATTACAACTGGAGCAAAGTACTTTAATCATGCATGGACGTATCGAACAGATCGCGAAAGAACATTTGAAGATGGTGGTGCCGCCAGCTTCGAGTATTCAGATCGTGTCGATTAACGTCGCCGAAGAGCGATCCAAAGCAGGAGGGCGTGATGATTAAGATGAAAACTGCGATCTCGCAAATCAAGTTGTCGGCATGGCGTTCGATCCTGCTATTCAGCCTGCTGGCGCTCGGTCTTATCAGTCTGGCAGTGCGCGCGGCGTATCTTCAAGGCATGCACAACGACTTCTTGCAGAAGAAGGGAGAGTCGCGCTATAGCCGGGTTGTCGAGATGAATGCGGACCGTGGCATGATTACCGATCGCAATGGCCATATTCTGGCGATTAGCTCACCGGTCGCTTCAATTTATGCCGATCCGAAAATGATCGAGATTGATGCGGAGAAACTCAAGCATTTAGCGCGGTTACTGGAGATGGATAGCGCAGAAATCAATGCGCTGATCAATAAAGAAAACAGACGTTTTGTCTATCTTAAGCGGCATATTGTCCCGGATACCGCCGAGAAAATCATGAAGTTGAAGATCCGCGGGATCCATTTGCTCTATGAATCCAAGCGTTATTATCCGGAAAGCGAGTTTGCAGCGCATGTTTTGGGATTTACCGATATTAATGACGAAGGTCAGGAAGGCGTCGAACGCGGCTGGCAGGATTTGCTGGCGGGTGAGCTGGGCCGCCGCCGGGTATTGAAGGACAACAAAGGCCAGATTATTGAAGATGTCGAAAACATCCGCCCGCCCAAGCCCGGTCAAGATCTGGTGTTATCGATTGACCGCAGGATTCAATATCGCGCGCATGCGGAATTGAAAAACGCGGTTCTGGAAAATCGCGCGCAAGCTGGCAGCATCGTGGTGCTGGATGCGCAAACCGGGGAAATTTTGGCGCTCACCAATCTGCCCGCCTACAATCCAAACCGGCGGTCGTCGATCACCAATGAAAGACTTCGCAATCGGGCGTTGATCGACACGTTTGAACCCGGCTCGACGTTAAAGCCGTTTACGGTGGCGATGGCGATGGAAGTTGGCAAAGTCAACTCGAATACCGTATTTCATACAGCGCCGGGAACGTGGCAAGTCGGTAAGAAAACCATTCGGGATGTGAGCAACAAAGGCGATCTGACGGTTGCGCAAATCATTCAGCAATCGAGCAACGTCGGCACCGCCAAGATCGCGTTGTCGCTGGAACCGCAGACCATGTGGGAAATGTTTAATCGCTCGGGTTTCGGCGCCTTGACTAACTCCGGTTTTCCCGGTGAAGCGAGCGGCATTCTGCGGCCGTACAACAAATGGCGCCCGATCGAACAAGCCACCATGTCATACGGGCATGGTATTTCCACCAGCCTGATGCAATTGGCGCGCGCCTACACGATCTTTGCCAGCGGTGGCGAATTGAAGCCGGTTTCGCTGTTGAAACAAAACATGCCGGTGATGGGGCAGCGGGTAATCTCCCGTGATACCGCGACGGCTATGAGCCAGATGCTGGAAATGGCGACGAAACCGGGTGGAACAGCGCCATTAGCGCAAATCAGCGGATACCGCGTCGCCGGTAAAACCGGAACGGCGCATAAACTGGTCGATGGCAATTATGCCAACAAACGCTATATCTCAACGTTTGTGGGTTTCGCTCCGGTATCGAATCCGCGCCTGATTATTGCGGTGATGATCGATGAACCTTCCGCAGGTAAGTATTTCGGTGGCGCAGTCGCGGCCCCGGTTTTCAACAGGGTCATGTCAAGCGCGTTGCGCATTCTGAATATACCGCCCGATGCGCCCGCAAACAATGTCATTACTTTTACCGCAACACCGGAAATAGGTGACGAGGGATGAGCGTAATGACAGCTAACCGAAACACACCAAGCGTGTTTGATCCCCGGCGGATTGATGAATTGGGGGTTGTGATCAAAAATCTGGTTGCCGACAGCCGGCTGGTAAAACCCGGAGATACATTCCTGGCGTACGCGGGTGAAACAACTGATGGCCGGAAATACATCCCGCAAGCAATAATGGCGGGCGTCAATGCGATATTATGGGATCCGCACAATTTTTCCTGGAATCCGAATTGGCAAATACCCTCGCTGCCGATCGAATCATTAAAGGCGAATGCCGGATTGATTGCCAGCCATGTTTATGGACACCCATCGGAAAAATTATGGGTGGTCGGAATTACCGGGACGAACGGTAAAACCTCTTGCAGTCATTGGTATGCGCAAGCAATGTCGAGCTTGGGAAGGAAAACCGCCGTGATTGGGACGCTTGGCAGCGGATTTTGCGGTGATCTGGATTTTTCGGAAAATACTACGCCCGATGCGACGCTGCTGCAGCGATCGTTAGCGCAATATGTCGAACAAGGCGCGCAAGCTGCCGTGATGGAAGTTTCTTCGCATGGCCTGGTGCAAGGACGGATCAACGGCACGGCTTTATCCATCGCGATGCTGACCAATTTATCGCGTGACCATCTGGATTATCATCAGGATATGGATGCCTATGCGGCCGCCAAGGCGCGCTTGTTTTTCTGGCCGGGATTAAAATACGCGGTGATCAATATGGACGATGTGCTGGGTGTTGAGTTATCACGGCAGATCACTGATAAATCGACAAAAATCCTGGGTTACGGCTTTTACTACCCGGAAAAGCGTTATCCCGATTCATTGAGTATGGTCTATGGTTCCAATCTAAAATTTGATATCGATGGGCTGGAGTTTGATATCGAATTTGAGGATAATCACGGACATTTAAAAGTCGGTTTGCTGGGTAAATTCAATGCATCCAATTTGCTTGCAGTCGCTGCGGCGCTGCTGGCAAGCGGAATTCGATTGCCCGATGTGGTCCGGGCGCTTCAATCTGTGCAACCCATACCGGGACGGATGGAGAAATACGGAGGGGTTGACCAGCCGATTGTCATAGTGGATTACGCGCATACTCCCGATGCTCTGGAGAAGGTGCTGTGCACCTTGCGGGAATTATTGCGGACAATGAATCAAACCGGCGAAATAACAAAACGAGGAAGATTGTTTAGCGTAGTCGGCTGCGGCGGCGATCGCGACAGAGGAAAACGCGCACTGATCGGAGAAGTTGCAACCCGGCTGGCGGATGAAGTTATTTTTACCAGCGACAATCCGCGTTCGGAAGATCCCATGGGGATTATTAAAGAAATTGTTGCCGGCACCGCGAAAACGAATTATCAAATTGAAATAGAACGAGCGCTGGCAATCTATCAAGCCATCGCCAATGCGCGCAAAGGCGACATTGTCCTGATTGCGGGCAAAGGCCATGAAAAATTCCAGGAAATCAAAGGTAAGAAAATTCCATTTAGTGATGCGGATGTGGTGCAGCAAGTATTGAAAGATGTGGCCGAAAAGGTGCGGGTGCAGCCATGATGACGGTTCAAGAAGCCGCGTCGATCCTGCAAGCCGAGTGGAACGGGCTGGACGCGCTGTTTAAGGGGATCAGTACCGACAGCCGCACGCTTGCAGCAGGCGATCTCTTCGTGGCATTAAACGGTGAGAAATTCGATGGCAGCCGTTTCGTGCAGAGCGCCAAACTTAAAGGCGCGGTCGCCGCGATGATTCCGCTAGCAACCGCGAGTGCTGATCTGCCGCAGGATTTTCCATTGATCCGCGTGACGGATACGCGGCTGGGTTTGGGACGGCTGGCGGCACAATGGCGGAACCGCTTTGTAATGCCGGTGATCGGCGTTACCGGCAGTAACGGAAAAACCACCACCAAAGAAATGATCGCGGCCATATTGCGCAAAGCAACAGCGGCGGAATCTACTTTGCTTGCCGGGCAGAACGAAGGAGTCCTGGCCACCGAGGGCAATCTGAATAACGATATCGGTGTGCCGCAAATGTTACTGCGAATGCGGCATCACCATCGCTATGCCGTGATTGAAATGGGCATGAATCATGTCGGTGAAATTGCTTACCTGACGAAATTGACCAGGCCCGATGTCGCGGTGATTACCAATGCCGGATCAGCGCATATCGAAGGTCTCGGCTCCATTGCAGCTGTTGCGCAAGCCAAGGGAGAAATATTCAGCGGACTGGGGCCGCAAGGAATTGCGGTTATCAATGCCGATGACCCCTATGCCGAATTGTGGCGGGAACTCGCCGGTGACCGTCAAATCATCGATTTTGGCTTACAGGAACCAGCGCAAGTGCGCACGCAGTTTCAAACCGGACAGGAAGATAATCAAATTCAGTTTTATTTGCCAGGCGGAACTGTTGAATTAAAACTTCACGCATTGGGAAAACACAATATCTACAATGCGTTGGCAGCTGCCGCCGCCACTTATGCAATCGGCATAACGAACGCATCGATTGCCGCAGGATTGGAATCATTCCGGGGTGTTCAGGGACGCTTGCAGAAGAAATGCGGTTTGCATCATGCGTTGCTGATCGACGATACCTATAACGCCAATCCGGATTCGGTGAGAGCGGCATTGGCGGTATTGGCCGCCGCGAAAGGTAAAAAAATACTGGTGCTGGGTGATATGGGAGAGCTGGGTCATTCGGCGATTGATTTACATCGTACCATCGGCCGCGATGCGCGCAACGCCGGATTGGATCAATTGTTAACCCTGGGCGAATTGAGTGCTTATGCTGCGGAAGAATTCGGTAAAGGCGCGCGGCATTTCGAATCGATCGATGAATTGCTGGGCGTTACTGAGAATTTGCTGGCAGAGGATGTCACTTTGCTGGTGAAAGGCTCGCGCTTTATGCATATGGAACGGGTGGTCAAACAGCTGGAACAACCAGAGGAGCTGCCATGCTGCTGACATTATCGCAATGGCTGGCGCAGGATATTCGAGCATTCAATGTTTTCAGCTATATCACCCTGCGAACAGTCATGGCGACATTAACCGCGCTGGTGCTATCGTTCATTATCGGTCCGTATATGATACGCAAACTGACCGCCTACAAGATCGGACAATCCGTACGCGATGACGGCCCGCAGACGCATCTGGTAAAAATGGGTACCCCGACAATGGGAGGTGCGTTAATCCTGATGTCGATCGTTCTGACCACCTTGCTGTGGTCGGATCTGGGCAATCGCTATATCTGGGTGGTTCTGTTAACCACTCTGGGTTTTGGCGTGATTGGCTGGATCGACGACTATCGCAAGGTCGTGCATCGTAATCCGAAGGGACTTTCGGCGAAATCAAAATTCTTCTGGCAATCGGTGATCGCTACCGGTGTGGCGATGTATCTGGTTTCTACCGCTGAAATTCCGGAACAAACCGATATGATCGTGCCCTTTTTCAAAGAAGTGGCGATTTCTTTGGGGACAATCGGGTTTGTCGTGTTGACCTATTTTGTCATCGTCGGCACCAGTAATGCGGTGAACCTGACCGATGGGCTGGACGGATTGGCGATCATGCCGACGGTCATGATCAGCAGCGCGCTCGCGGTTTTTGCCTATGTCACCGGTCATGTGGTGTTTGCCAAGTATTTAGGTATTCCTTATATCCCCAATGTTGGAGAATTGTCGGTATTTTGCGGCGCAATGGCCGGCGCAGGTTTGGCGTTTCTCTGGTTTAACGCTTATCCCGCGGAAGTGTTCATGGGCGATGTCGGCGCGCTGGCATTAGGCGCCGCATTGGGGGTGGTGACCGTGATTGTGCGTCAGGAAATCGTGCTGGTGATCATGGGGGGTGTTTTTGTGGTGGAAGCGCTATCGGTGATGTTGCAAGTGGCATCGTTTAAATTGTTGGGGCGGCGCGTGTTTCGCATGGCGCCGCTGCATCATCATTTTGAATTGAAAGGCTGGAAAGAGAATCAAGTGGTCGTGCGATTCTGGATTATCACCATTATTTTGGTATTGATAGGTCTGTCGACATTGAAATTAAGATGAAGCGATGAATGTAAGGGGTAAAAAAATCTTGGTGCTGGGAATGGGCGAAACGGGTTTATCCATGGTGAAGTGGCTGATACGGCAAGGCGCGGACGTGCGCGTTGCTGACAGCCGCCAGCAGCCTCCGGCATTGCAGGAAGTAAAGGAAAAATATCCAGCGGTGAAAACTTATACCGGTAAATTCGACAATGCCATTTTGGAGGGCATTGAAATGATCGCGATCAGCCCGGGTGTGCCGGTTGCGGATCCTTGCGTCCAGCAAGCGGTAAAACAAGGGTTGCTGGTAATTGGCGATATGGTGCTGTTCTCGTGGGCGTTGGAAGAATTGGATTTGCCGAAGCCGAAAGTGCTGGCTATAACCGGATCGAACGGGAAAACCACGGTGACCTCGATGGTGGGCGCGATGTTGAAAAAATCGGACTGGAATGTCGAAGTGGCTGGCAATATCGGTCCTGCGGTTTTGGATGCGCTGTTGCGCCGGATCGATGCCGGCGATTGGCCGCAAGCCTGGGTGCTGGAAGTTTCCAGTTTCCAATTGGAAACCACGCATAATCTGAATGCCGATGTAGCAGCCGTTCTGAATGTAAGCGAAGATCACCTGGATCGCTATTCCGGCATGCAAGACTACACAGCTGCCAAAGCAAGGATTTTTCTACACGAACAAGAAAGCGCTGGCGTACAGATATTAAACCGTGACGATCCGGTAGTTAAGAGCATGGCGCTTGCAGGGCGGAAGCACATCTCTTTCGGAGTGGATACTGCGCCAGCGCCATCGGATTTCGGCATGCAGCATAATGGCGAGGATCTGTGGCTGATGGAAGGCGACCGGCCGCTGATGAAAACCAGCGAGCTCGTCGTCAATGGTTTGCATAATGCCACTAACGCGCTGGCTGCATTGGCAATCTGCCGCGCATTGGCGCTCCCGCTGGAACCATTATTAGCGGCTTTACGCGAGTTCCGCGGCTTGCCGCACCGGATGGAAAAGGTTGCTGCATTCAATGGCGTGACTTTCTTTGATGATTCCAAGAGTACCAATGTGGGAGCAACGATCGCGGCCCTGAATGGCATGAAAAAAAATGTCATTTTAATCGCAGGCGGGGATGGTAAAGGGCAGGATTTTTCGTTAATGCGCGATGCTGTGGCCAATAATGCCAGGGCGGTGGTGCTGATTGGCCGTGACGCCGGCATTATCGCCAATGAATTGAAGGATTGCGGGGTACCGTTGCATTTTGCGGTGACGATGGAAGAGGCGATGCAAAAAAGTTTCTTATTGGCGCAAGCGGGTGATGTGGTGCTGCTTTCGCCCGCGTGCGCCAGTTTCGATATGTTCAGGAATTATATCCATCGGGCAGAAGTATTCGTAGCGGCAGTTAAGGATATTGAGAACAAATTTTTCAGTTTTGGACAAAAGAAGCATTAAGCGATGATTTATCAAGCTAACAGCCAAAAACCGAGAGTCATGAGTGATTTTGATCAGGCGCTGGTCTGGTCGGCACTGTTGCTGCTGAGTATTGGCTTGGTAATGATTTATTCTGCTTCGATTGCGATTGCCGAAGCGCAGTTCGGAGCGGATCGCGCAGGACATTATTTGTTGCGGCATAGCGCATATCTCGGAGTCGGTCTGTTGCTGGGCTTGATCGCTTTTCAGGTGCCCATGCAGGTATGGCAGAAATATGTGACGTATTTGCTCATGATTTGTTTGTTGATGTTGGTGTTGGTGCTCATTCCGGGGATCGGCCATGAAGTGAATGGCAGTCAGCGCTGGATATCGCTGTATGTTGTTAATATTCAACCATCGGAATACATGAAATTCTGCATGGTGTTGTATGCGGCGGATTACGTCAACCGTAAGGTGATCGACCTTAATTCTTTTTTCAAAGGCTTTTTGCCAATTACCGCGGTGTTATCGGTTGTTGGCGCTTTATTGCTGCTGGAGCCTGATTTCGGCGCATTCTTTGTGGTGACGGCGCTGGCCATGTCGATCCTGTTTCTCGGCGGTGTCAGTCTGAAAATCTTTATCGGGTTGATCAGTATTCTGGCGATCGGTCTCTATGAGTTAATTTTGAGTTCACCGTACCGGTTGAATCGGGTCATTGCATTCATGGATCCGTGGGCGGATCCATACGGCAAAGGGTATCAGTTGAGCCACGCGTTGATTGCGTTTGGCCGCGGTGAGTGGCTCGGCGTGGGCTTGGGCGGCAGCGTCGAGAAGTTATTCTACTTGCCGGAGGCGCACACTGATTTCTTGCTGTCGGTACTTGCCGAAGAACTCGGTTTTGTAGGCGTGGCTACGGTGATCGTGCTCTTTATCTGGCTCATAACCCGCGCTTTTGTGATCGGGCGTCTGGCAGCCAAGCTGGGAAGTCCTTTTTCTGCACTGGTGGCGCAAGGGATCGGCATCTGGATCGGTGTGCAGGCGCTGATCAATATGGGCGTCAATATGGGGGTTTTGCCGACCAAAGGACTCACATTGCCTTTGCTTAGTTTCGGCGGCAGCAGTATTACGGCGATTTGTATCGCGCTGGCGGTTTTGCTGCGGATCGACTGGGAAAACCGGCAGCGCTTGCGGGGGCTGAACGTATGAATACGCGCACCATCCTGATTATGGCGGGCGGAACCGGCGGGCATGTTTTTCCGGGTCTGGCGGTAGCCGACTATCTGCGGCAGGCCGGTTGGCATGTGGTGTGGCTGGGAACCGAAGCGGGAATGGAGTTAAAACTGGTGCCGCAAAGGGGTTATCAGACCGAAGTGATCAATTTTTCAGGACTACGCGGCAAGCGGTTGCTGACGTGGGCATTATTGCCGTGGCGTTTGCTCAGGGCATTTTTGCAGAGCCTGCGCATTATCCAGCGGGTTAAGCCTGATGTGGTGCTGGGAATGGGCGGTTATCCGGCATTCCCGGGCGGCATGATGTCATCATTGCTGAATAAACCGCTGGTGATCCATGAACAAAATTCGATACCCGGGTTAACCAATAAAATTCTGGCAAAGCTGGCAGAAAAAGTTTTTCTCGGATTCCCCGATGCTTTACAGACTGGAAAGGGCAACGCCGTGTGGTCAGGAAATCCGGTGCGCGCCGAGATTGCGCAGATAGATGCGCCGGAACATCGCTATCGGGAACGGCAAGGAAATTTGCACGTGCTGGTCATGGGTGGCAGTCTGGGGGCGCAAGTTCTGAATGATACTGTTCCCCAAGCGCTCAAGCTTATTCCGGAACATTTGCGCCCAATCGTTGTACATCAGACTGGCGCCGCTCATTGGGAAAAAGTTAAAAAAATCTATACCGATTTGCATCTGCAAGCGGATGTTGTGGCATTCATTGAGGACATTGCCAAACGCTACGCCATGTCGGATCTGGTGGTGTGCCGTGCAGGTGCGTTAACGGTTGCCGAATTAAGCGCCGCGGGGGTTGCCAGCATTCTGGTGCCGTATCCGCATGCGGTGGACGATCATCAAACCGCGAATGCGAGGTTTCTCTCCAATCGAGGGGCTGCGGTGCTTTTGCCGCAAGCGGAACTGGATTCTAAGAAATTGGCGGATTTGTTGATGAGCATCACACGGGAAAAACTGCTCGAGATGGCAAAGGCCGCACGCAGCCTGGCAAAACCGGAAGCCACTCGAGTTGTCGCGCAAGCATGTATCGAATTAAGCGGAGCCCTTCATGAAGCATAAAGTAAAACACATTCATTTTGTTGGTATTGGCGGCGCGGGCATGAGCGGAATCGCGGAGGTTTTTGTGAACCTGGGTTATCAAGTCAGCGGTTCGGATTTGATGAGTAACCAGGTGACGCAGCGCTTGTCGAAGTTGGGAATTCAAGTGTTTATCGGTCATGCCAAAGAACAGATCGCCGGCGCCGATGTGGTGGTAACCTCGACTGCGGTCAAGCCGGATAATCCGGAAGTAATTGCAGCAAAAAGTAAAAATATCCCGGTCGTGCCGCGTGCGATGATGCTGGCCGAATTATTACGGTTACGCAGCGGAATCGCGATTGCCGGAACTCATGGAAAAACCACAACAACCAGCCTGATTGCTAGTATATTGGCGGCTGCCGATATGGATCCGACGTTTGTCATCGGCGGGAAGCTGGAGGCCGCGGGTTGTCATGCCAAGCTGGGCAGTGGCGAATTCATAGTGGTCGAAGCCGATGAATCCGATGCATCGTTTTTGTATTTGCAGCCGGTTCTGGCTGTTGTGACGAATATCGATGCGGATCACATGGAAACCTACGGGCACGATTTCAACCGGCTGAAGCAGACTTTTGTGGATTTCGTCCAGCATCTGCCTTTTTACGGAATGGCGGTGATCTGCGTGGACGATGCCAATATCCGCGAAGTGATGCCAGCGATTACCAAACCGATCACCACGTATGGGCTTTCCGAAACTGCGCAGGTCCGCGCGATCAATATTGCGCATCACCATCATCAAATGAAATTTACCGCAGTGATCGGTGTCAACGGCTCGGCCCGTCAGTTGGATATCACGCTCAATTTACCCGGTCTTCACAACATTCAGAATGCACTGGCGGCGATCGCGGTTGCCAACGAGATCTGCGTGCCGGATGCCGCGATCGTCAAAGCGCTGGCGGAATTCAGGGGCGTGGAACGGCGGTTTCAGCAATTCGGGGATATCCGTTTGTCCGTGCATAAAAGTTTTTCCTTGGTCGATGATTACGGTCATCACCCGGCAGAAATGGATGCAACCATTCAAGCAGCGCGTGGCGCATTTCCGGGAAGACGGCTGGTGGTAGTTTTTCAGTCCCATCGTTACACCCGGACGCGCGATGTTTTTGAAGATTTTACGCGGGTATTATCGCAGGCTGATCTTTTGTTGTTGACCGAAGTGTATCCGGCGGGTGAAGAACCGATCATCGCGGCGGATAGTAAATCACTGGCGCGAGCTATCCGGGTGCATGGCAAAGTAGAGCCGATTTACATCGAAGAAGTCGATAAGCTGGCGCACGCTGTACTCAGCGTGGTGCAGGATGGCGATGTGGTATTGGTGATGGGAGCCGGTTCGGTGGCGCGAGTGGCGCCGCAAATCGCGCAAATGGGTAGTAAGCTGACGGTTGTGAATGGATATTAAAACAGGGGCTTGATGGGAAATGACCGCATTGTTGCTCGACTCGAGGCCAATTATGGCGCCAATGGACCGAATGACCGGTGAAGCTGGCGCGGTTCAATTGCGCGGCGAGATGCGCCTCAATGAACCGATGCGTGATCATGTCACCTGGCGTGCGGGTGGCGTTGCCGATCAGTATTACATTCCGGCGGATCTGGACGATTTTTCCAATGCTCTGCGGGCGTTTCCGTATCATGCGGTTTATGTGATCGGCTTGGGAAGCAACTTGCTGATCAGGGATGGCGGATTGCGCGGTATTGTGATTGCTTTACATGCGCGATTGAACGATCTGCAGTTGATCGAAAGAAATGAATCCAGCGGACTGGTTTATGCGGGCGCCGGCGTAGCTTGCGCGAAGGTTGCACGGTTTGCTGCCAAGCATGATTTGACAGGCGCCGAATTCTTGGCCGGAATCCCAGGAACAATTGGCGGTGCTTTGGCGATGAACGCCGGATGCTATGGATCTGAAACGTGGGAATTTGTAGAGCGGGTGAAGGTAATCAATCGTAGCGGTGAAATCTTTGCGCGTCAGACGGCGGAGTATGCGATCGGATATCGCAGCGTGAAACTGCAGCAACAGTCCGCTAAAGACCCGGCAGAATGGTTTGCCGGCGGTTTTTTCAGATTGACTCTGGGTAATCAGGAGGAATCCCGGCAAAAAATTAAGCGATTGCTGTCACAACGCGTGGTTAGCCAGCCATTGAATCAACCGAATGCCGGTTCGGTTTTTCGTAATCCGCCAGGCGATTTTGCTGCGCGATTGATAGAAGCCTGCGGCTTAAAGGGATGCCACTTGGGAGGAGCCATGGTGTCACCGAAGCATGCCAATTTTATCGTTAATACCGGCAATGCTAACGCAGCGGATATTGAGGCCTTGATCATGATGGTGCAACGCAGGGTGAAAAAAGCAATGGCAATCGATTTGATTCCGGAAGTACGAATCGTTGGTGAGCCGAGGAGGCTGGCATAGTGACAATCGATCACTTCGGCAAAGTTGCGGTGTTGTTGGGCGGACGATCCGCGGAGCGGGAGATATCGTTGCAAAGCGGAGAGGCGGTGCTTGCTGCATTGCGACGCAGCGGAGTGGATGCTTATCCGTTCGATCCAGCCAATCAGGGATTGGAAATGTTGATGCAGCAAGGTTTTAAAAGGGCTTTCATTACGCTGCACGGACGTTTTGGCGAAGATGGAACGGTGCAGGGCGTGCTTGAATGGATCAAATTGCCGTATACCGGCAGCGGCGTGATGGCGAGTGCTTTGGCGATGGATAAATGGCGCACTAAATTGATCTGGCAAGCCGCCGGGATTCTCTCCCCGCGATATGCCCTGCTGCAGGCCGATAGCGATTTTGCTGCGGTTGCAGAAGCACTGGGGCTACCGCTAATCGTCAAACCGGCACGCGAAGGATCCACGATAGGCTTGAGTAAAGTGTTCGACAGCAAGGATTTGGAAGCCGCCTATCATTTAGCGGCAGAACACGATTCTCTGGTGCTGGCGGAAGAGTTTATCGCCGGTCAGGAATTGACTGTGGCGGTGCTGGGGGATATGCCTTTGCCGGTCGTCAGAATCGAGATAGCCGGTGATCTTTATGATTATGAGGCGAAGTATTTCTCAAACGAAACTCAATATTTTTGTCCCAGTGGCTTACCGTCCGATGTGGAAGAAGCAATACAAAGGCAAGCATTGCACGCCTACCAGGTATTGGGTTGCCAGGGCTGGGGCAGGGTTGATTTGATTTTAACGCCATCGGGCCAGTTTTACTTTCTCGAGGCAAATACATCGCCCGGGATGACCAGTCATAGTTTGGTGCCGATGGCTGCTAAGGCTGCTGGAATCTCCTTTGAGGAATTGGTAGTGAAAATATTGGAACTGGCGCATGTGGAATAATCCTGACGCATTGAATTTACTATCAAAGCTTTTGATCGGCATGGTTGTGATCGCGGTGTTGTACGCCGTCAGCCTGCAGTTGATCAGGCCGCCATTTTTTCCGATTAAGGAAATTAATATCAAGGTAGTTCGCGGTGAAACAAAAAATTTGGCTTTACAGAGTGTTACCAATGAACAAATTGAGCAGCTCGTGAAAAATGAGATTGATGGAAATTTTATTTCGGTAAATTTAACCGCTGTGCGCGAAGCTTTTGTAAAATTACCATGGGTGAGAGAAGCTAAAGTTAACAGGGAATGGCCACACGGATTGAATGTGACACTGGAAGAACATCGTGCGTTTGCGTATTGGGGAAGCCAGGCCCTGGTGAATACTTATGGTGAGGTGTTCCGGGTGAGCGCTGATATGGATTTGCCGGTTTTTACAGGTCCCAATGAAGCAAGTGCGCAGGAGGTTACGCGGCAATATCAGCGCTTTAATCAAATATTAGCGCCGTTGCAGCAAAAAATTTCCGAACTGAGCCTTACACCTCGCTATGCTTGGCGCATTCAATTAGATACCGGAACAATCTTGGAACTGGGCCGGAATGAAACTGAGGAACGACTGACCCGCTATGTTTCAGTATTCAATCACAGCATCGCTTGGTTAAATCAACAAGAGCCATTGGCCTATGTCGATTTGCGTTATCCAAACGGTTTTGCGATTCGTATGCCGGATACGGCACCGCACGCACCTCGTAAATCTGGTACGAGGAGAGAGACGTGAGACCAGGGAGATGGGACTAGATGAATAAGGCTAGAGAAAATAGGAACTTGATTGTTGGGCTGGATATCGGCACATCAAAAATTGTCGCCATTGTCGCGGAAGTTATACCGGAAGGCGGTTTTGAAGTGATCGGTTTGGGCAGCCATCCGTCACGCGGATTAAAAAAAGGCGTTGTAGCCAATATTGAAACCACCGTGAATGCCATCCAGCGAGCGCTGGAAGAAGCGGAATTGATGGCGGATTGCAAGATTCAGGAGGTGTATACCGGGATAGCCGGCAGTCATATCAGAGGATTTAACTCAAATGGCATGGTGCCTATCAAGGACAAGGAAGTTACCGAGAAAGACGTTGAACGGGTCATGGAAGCGGCGAAGGCCGTGAATATACCCGCCGATCAGCAAATATTGCATGTACTGAATCAGGAATTCATCATTGATGGCCAGGAAGATGTGCGCGAACCGGTAGGAATGAGCGGCATCCGGCTGGAAGTGAAAGTGCATATTGTCACCGGCGCTGTTTCTGCGGCGCAAAACATCGTTAAATGCGTTCATCGTTGCGGCCTGGAGGTGCGCGACCTGATCCTGCAACCGCTCGCGTCCGCGATGGCGGTGTTATCCGATGATGAGAAAGATTTGGGCGTTTGCTTGGTGGATATCGGTGGCGGCACGACTGATATCGCGGTGTTTACACATGGCGCCATAAGGCATACGGCGGTGATTCCAATTGCAGGCGATCAGATTACCAATGACATCGCGATGGCGTTACGCACCCCTACAAAAAGTGCAGAAGATATCAAATGCCACTATGGCTGTGCGCTCAGGAGCCTCGCCGATACGCACGAGATGGTCGAAGTTCCGGATGTCGGTAATCGCGGATCCCGCCAACTCTCAAAGCAAACTTTGGCGGAAGTCATCGAACCACGGGCGGAAGAGCTGTATTGCATGGTGCAAGCTGAATTGCGCCGGAGCGGATTTGAAGAACTGTTATCTTCCGGGATCGTGATTACCGGAGGATCCGCTTCGCTACGCGGTATGGTGGAATTGGGCGAAGAGATCTTTCATATGCCGGTAAGGTTGGGTTTACCCAATTATCATGGCAACCTGAAGGAGGTGATCCACACCCCGCGTTATTCAACAGGAATCGGGCTAATTTTAGCGGGGATCGAACAGTTGCAGCATCAACATGGTTCAAGATTGCAAGGAGGTTCTGCGAAGCAGATTTTTTCCAGGATGAAAGGGTGGTTCCAAAGAAATTTTTAGAGGGAAAGTTACGGGTATTAACGGGTAGGGTTTGTAATCAAGCGGCTTTAATTTCAATGTACTAAAGGAGAAACAATATGTTCGAAATCATGAATAACGAAACTCAAGAAGCAGTCATCAAGGTTGTCGGCGTTGGTGGATGCGGCAGCAATGCTGTGGATCATATGATTCAGAACGGCATGCAAGGCGTTGAGTTTATCAGCATGAATACTGATGCCCAAGCATTGAAAAGTAATAAAGCGCCAACGGTACTGCAATTAGGCACAGGCATTACCAAAGGGTTAGGTGCGGGAGCCAACCCGGAAATTGGACGCGAAGCCGCGTTGGAAGATCGTGATCGCATTGCCGAATTGATTCAAGGCGCTGATATGCTTTTCATTACCGCTGGCATGGGCGGTGGCACTGGCACCGGAGCCGCGCCGGTTGTTGCGCAAGTGGCCAGGGAAATGGGCATATTGACCGTTGCCGTTGTGAGCAAGCCGTTTGCATTTGAAGGAAAACGCTTGATAGCCGCCAAGGCAGGCATGGAAGCGCTGGCGCAACATGTCGATTCGCTGATTGTGATTCCTAACGACAAACTGATGATGGTTTTAGGCAATGATATTTCGATGCTCGACGCTTTCAAGGCGGCCAACGATGTGCTGTATGGTGCGGTAGCGGGTATTGCGGAAGTGATTAATTGTCCGGGCTTGGTGAATGTGGATTTTGCCGATGTTAAAACGGTGATGTCTGAGATGGGTATGGCCATGATGGGTTCTGCGGTTGCAGTGGGCGTGGATCGTGCGCGTGTTGCAGCGGAGCGTGCTGTTTCAAGCCCATTGCTGGAAGATATATCCTTGACCGGCGCACGCGGCATCTTAGTAAACATCACTGCGAGCCAGTCACTCAAAATGCGTGAAGTTCATGAAGTGATGAACACCATTAAAGATCTTTCCGCCGAGGATGCGACGATTATTGTCGGAACGGTTATCGATGAGGATATGGCCGATAATCTGCGCGTAACTTTGGTAGCTACGGGACTGGGCAGCGTTGCAAGCCAGAGCCAAGGTCAAAGTTCTCCATTGACGGTTGTGCATACGCGTACTGGAACCGATGACCGGGATTCAATTTTCTCCGCGGAAGAACCCGCGGTCATGAGAACAGGCCGGAGAAGCAATGCCACCGTCGCGGCGATGCGTCAGTCAGGTGTCGATCCAATGGATATTCCGGCTTTTTTAAGAAGACAAGCTGATTAATTAGAATGAATAGGATATTAACCCTGCCACGGTTATTTGGCAGGGTTTGAACAGTATCTATCTGTTTGAATATAAGAGTTATTGAGGTGAGTTGCTAAATTAATTGTTGTGGCATCCGTTATCACCCCGACTTGCGCACATATAAACATGTGTGTAAGTATTTTTTAATATACAAAACTGAAGTGCGTAATTCCGTTCATCAGTATTTGTTTTTGATAAAGGAGATGCCATGAAGAAATTATTAATTTTTGTAACTCTGCTATTCCTGTTCTCTGGTACAGCGTTCGCAGCGGTCAATCTTAATACGGCTACGCAAGCGGAACTGGAAACCTTGCAAGGGATCGGTCCTGCTAAAGCAAAAGCAATCGTTGAGTATCGCGAGAAAAATGGCGCTTTTACTTCGGTAGATGATTTAGCCAAGGTAGCCGGTGTAGGGCCTGGCATTATCAAGCAAATACGCGATGCGGTAACGGTTACAGTTACAACGGAACAAAGCGCAGAGGCTCCTGAGAAGAAGTAGCGGTTTAGATATCACAAATCAAAAACCCCCTCTGGCAATGTTCAGAGGGGGTTTTTTTATTGGGGAAAAAATGGAGCACTTTGGCAATCCGGGAAAGTTTCTTAAATATTAGTGAGCCCCGACACACATGCATAAAACGATTGAGAATTTTGTTGGAAATACTCCTTTAGTCAGGCTGAAACATCTTCCTGGAACAACCAGTAACGTAGTGCTTGCGAAGCTTGAAGGAAACAATCCCGCTGGTTCGGTGAAAGACAGACCGGCACTGTCGATGGTCTTGCATGCGCAGCAGCGTGGTGAAATAAGGCCGGGTGATACCTTAATCGAAGCGACCAGTGGGAATACCGGCATTGCATTGGCAATGGCAGCGGCAATGATGGGTTATCGAATGGTGCTTGTCATGCCGGAGAATCTTAGTATCGAGAGACGGCAATCGATGAGCGCCTATGGCGCCAAAATCGTTTTGACGCCAAAGTCCGGAGGGATGGAGCAAGCCCGCGATGTCGCGGAAAAAATGCGCAATGAAGGACAAGGATATATTCTTGATCAATTTGCCAATCCGGATAATCCCCTGGCGCATTATCAAGGCACGGCCCCTGAAATTTGGCGGGATACCAATGGCACGATTACGCATTTCGTAAGTAGCATGGGAACGACCGGCACCATCATGGGGTGCTCCAGGTTTTTCAAAGAACAATCAAGGCAAGTGAAAGTGATTGGCGTGCAGCCGGAAGAAGGCGCGCAGATTCCGGGAATTCGGAAATGGTCTCCGGCGTATTTGCCGAAAATTTTCGATGCGGCTCGTGTGGATGAAATGATTTATGTATCGCAACCGGAAGCGGAAGAAATGACACGGCGTCTGGCACGGGTAGAAGGGATTTTTGCAGGCATATCATCAGGTGGGGCGCTGGCTGCCGCACTAAGATTATCCGCAAAAGTGGAAAATGCAGTCATTGTCTTTATTGTCTGCGATCGCGGCGACCGCTATTTGTCCACCAATGTTTTTGCATCGGAGTAAATCAGCCGGATAAATGCGTTTATGGATAGAGCGGCAGCTAAAATTGATTTTTCATTTCCGGTACGGGTTTATTACCAAGATACCGATGCGGGTGGGGTTGTTTACCATACCTGCTATCTGAATTTCATGGAACGCGCGCGGTATGAATGGCTGCGGGCGCTCGGGTTCAATGTGAATTCGTTGACTGCGGTACACAAGGCATTATTCATGGTGCGGTCGATTGATGTTGTGTATTTCAAGCCGGCGGTGCTGGATGACTTGTTGAATGTGACAGTGACGGCGAGTGAAATAGGTAGAAGTCGTATTACGTTATTGCAAGAAATAGTTTGCAATCATGTCAAGTTAGTGAGTGCCACAATACATGTGGTATGTGTCGGCGCGGAAACGCTCAAGCCTGTGAGCATTCCTGCGCCATTACGTGAAAAAATTAGGAATTCCGCATGAGTACAACCGTTACGCAAGATATGTCATTTCTTCATCTGATCACCAGTGCCAGTGCGTTGGTACAACTGGTGATGCTGATTTTAGTAATGATTTCATTTTTTTCATGGTGGTATATTTTCAGAAAATTATTCGTCATTCGCAGTGAAATAAAGAAAACCGATGATTTCGAAGATATTTTCTGGCGCGGTGTCGATTTAAATGCTTTTTATCAGCGTATTACCAGTTCGCGCTATCAGTCAGGCTGTTTGGAGCGTATTTTTGCGGCCGGTTTCGGGGAATTTACCAAACACCCCAGCGGCTCGGATCTGGAAGCAGTGATGGAGAGCACGCGCAGAGCCATGCGCGCAACCTATCAACGCGAGATGGATTATCTGGAATCGCATTTATCGTTTCTCGCCACGGTGGGATCCGTAAGCCCCTACATTGGTTTGTTAGGCACCGTATGGGGAATCATGAATTCATTCCGCAGCTTGTCGAGCGTGACGCAAGCAACGATTGCCCATGTCGCTCCCGGCATTGCCGAAGCTTTGATCGCTACAGCCATGGGACTGTTTGCCGCGATTCCGGCGGTGGTTGCGTATAACCGTTACGCCAGCAGCACTGACCAATTGGCGACCCGGTTTGAAAGTTTCATGGAAGAGCTATCCAATGTATTGCAACGGCGTGCCGCCGAATAACCGGATTGAGAGTGGATTATGACACGTCGAGCCAAGCATAGATTGATGAATGAAATCAATGTAGTTCCGTACATTGACGTGATGCTGGTGTTATTGATTATTTTCATGGTGACTGCGCCCATGATCAATCATGGCCAAATTGAGTTGCCGCAGATCGGGAAATCGCTAGCGACACCGGCAGCGCCGCTGGAAGTCATCATCAAAGCGGATGGCAGTCTCACGTTACGTGACCGGGCCGTATCCGCTACGGAACAGCCAGTCGACCGGGTGCAGTTGATCAACGCGATTAAACAAAAACAAGCGCAAAATGCCGATCAGCCGGTTGTGATTGCCGCGGATAAAAACGTGCGCTACGAGGAAGTCATTAAGGTGATGGATATTCTGCAACAAAATCAGGTGTCGAAAGTGGGCTTACTGGCACAACAAAAATAATGAATTTGTAATGAATGTGAGTGTGCAAAGGAATACCCCTCATGCAGAACCCAAATCGCTAACGGCAGGTGTGCTGGCGGGGCTGGTTCATTTATTGTTTGTCGCATTGCTGGTTTTTGGATTGCATTGGAAAGACCATCCGCCTGAAGGCATGATGGTTGAGATTTGGACGGAATTGCCTAAACCGGTACCAGAACCGGTGAAAACACAACCACCGCCCAAACAACCGGAGCCGCAGCCAACGCCACCGAAACCAGAACCGTCGAAACCGGAACCACCGAAGCCGGAACCACCAAAGCCGGAACCTCCTAAGCCTGAGCCGCCCAAACCGGAACCACCGAAGCCGGAGCCGGTTAAAGCGGAACCGCCCAAACCGGCGCCGCAGAAAGCAGCCGTGACGCCACCGGTGAAAAAACCGGATATTGCGATGAAGGAAAAGCCGGACCCGGAAGAACAGAAGAAAAATGAGCAAGAAAAGCTCAAAGAGCAGGAGCGCTTAAAAGAAATCGAGAAACAGAAAGAACTCGAAAAAAAGAAAGAATTAGATAAGCAGAAAGAACTGGAAAAACAAAAAGAACTGGCGCGACAAAAAGAGTTGGAGAAACAAAAGGAAATAGAGAAACAGCGCGAACTCGAGAAGCAAAAGGAAGCCGCGCGGCAAAAAGAGTCGCAACTCCAGAAAGAAAGAGAACAGGCTGCGCAACGTCAACGTGAGCAGGCAGCCAAAGCGCAGCGGGAAGCCGAAGCGCAACGCGCCGCACAGCAAGCTGCCGCCAGAAATCAGGTGACGAATGAGATCTCAAAATATAAGGCCATGATTCTTGCCAAGATCAGGAGCAGAATCGTTATGCCACCCGATTTGCCGGGCAATCCTGTAGTTGAGTTCAACGTGACTTTACTGCCGGGGGGGGATATTTTGGACGTGCGGCTTAGCAAGAGCAGCGGACATGCGGTTTTTGACAGTGCGGTGGAACGCGCCATTCATCTGTCGAAACCGCTGCCGATTCCGCCCGATCCGGCGTTATTTAATGAATTCCGCAATCTGAATATTACGGTGCATTACCGTGAATGATTGTTATAATCCATTGGTAATTTTCGCATTATTAATTAGTTAATCACTATGTCAAACTATTGTTTCAAATCACATCGTGGCATCTGGATTGTTTTTTTCTGGCTGTTTTCACTGCCGTCTTTCGCGCAACTGAACATCGAGATTTTCGGTGGCGGGGCTTCGCGGATTCCGATCGCGATTGTGCCTTTTGCCGATGAAAACGCACTGCCGCAAAACCTTACGCCGGTGATTAGCGCCGACTTGCAGCGCACCGGCTTGTTCCGGTTGATCGATCCAGCCGGATCGTCGCCTCATGCGCCGGTGGAAGTGGTTTATTCCGATTGGGCCGATCGTGGCGCCAACGCCTTGGTTATCGGGCGAGTGACGCAGCTGTCTTCCGGGCAAGTGGAAATTCAGTTCCGTGTGATGGATGTCGCCAAGAAAGCGCAACTGACCGGTCTGGCGCTTACCGTGCCGGTCACGCAATTGCGCGCGGCGGCGCATCGTATCGCGGATGTCATTTATGAAGCGCTAACCGGTGATGTCGGGGTATTCAGCACCCGCATCGCGTATGTGTTGAAGCGCGGCGAGCGGTACGCATTGCAGGTTGCCGATTCGGATGGTTATAACGCGCAATCGATCATCGAATACACGGAGCCTATTATCTCTCCGGCTTGGTCGCCTGATGGAAATCAGCTCGCGTATGTTTCCTTTGAGAACAAAAAGCCGGTCGTTTATGTGCAAACACTGGCGACGCGCGAGCGCAGAGCGGTAGCCAGTTTCAAAGGCAGTAACAGCGCACCGGCGTGGTCGCCGGATGGCAAAAAGCTGGCTGTGGTGCTGACTAATCAAGGCGGTTCGCAAATCTTTCTGGTCAATGTGGACGGCAGCGGTCTGCAGCGATTGAGCAGAAGTTCCGGAATCGATACCGAGCCGAATTTCTCGCCGGATGGACGGTACATTTTATTCACCTCCGATCGCGGCGGCAGTCCGCAAGTTTATCGCATGGCGGTGGGGAGTTCGGAGTCCGGCAATGCCGAGCGGATGACGTTTGAAGGCAGTTACAATGTCAGTCCGGACTATAGCCAGGATGGCAAAAGCTTTACGTTTATTCACCGGCATAACAATCAATTTAATGTAGCGGTTCAGGAGATTGGTTCCCGTCAGGTTCAGATACTGACTAACTCCCGGTTTGATGAATCGCCCAGCTTTGCGCCGAACGGCAAGATGATTCTGTATGCGACCGAGATAAACGGGCATGGTATATTATCGGCGGTTTCCAGAGACGGACAAACCAGGCAGCATCTCACTGTTCAAACGGGCGATATCCGCGAACCGGCTTGGGGTCCTCTACCGAAGTGGAAGTAATGTTTTATTAATCAATAGGAGAATTAAATGAAAAAAATATTGGGAATGACACTGATTGTGCTGTTAGCGGGATGTGCCAGCCAAACAACTCAGCCGGATGAAGAATTAAACGCGGGTTCCGGGTATGGTGACGGGATGGGCGGTAGCGATTTGATGGGATCGGGATCCGGCAGACCCGGCTACTTCAGCCAACTGAATGATCCCAACAGCATTTTGTATCAACGCAGTGTTTATTATGACTATGACAGCTATACCGTTAAAAGTGAATACCGCGAACTGGTGCTGTCGCATGCCAGATTTCTGCGCGACAATCCCGATGCCAGCGTCATCCTGCAAGGCAATACCGACGACCGTGGCAGCCGCGAATACAACCTCGCATTGGGTCAACGCCGCGCCGATAGCGTCAGAAACATGATGACATTGGCGGGTGCCCGGGATTCCCAAATCGAAGCCGTCAGCCTTGGTGAAGAAAAACCGCGCGCTTTGGGTCATGGCGAATCGGCATGGAGTCAGAACCGCCGCACCGATATTCTATACCGGGGTGAATAATGCTGATACGCGCCTTCTTTCTTGTATTGCTGTTGAGCAGCTCTGCTGCTTACGCATCGCTGTTCGGCGACAACGAAGCGCGCGAACAGATCAATGCGTTACGTAAGCAGGTTAGCGAGATGGAAGCGCGTATTGCCAAGATGGAGCAGGCATTAAACAGCCAAGCTTTGCTTGAACTTTACGCGCAAGTTGAAACGCTCAATCAGGAATTGGGCAAGCTCAACGGCCAGATCGAAATGCTCAGTAACGACAATGCTTTGCTGCAAAAACGCCAGCGCGATTTTTATATCGATTTGGACAATCGGTTGCGCCAGATTGAGCAGCCATCGGGGAAACCGCGCTCATCGTTAACGGATCAGCCGGGAATTCAGGGCGAAAGCCATGCGGCAATTGCACCATCGACCCAGGAGCAAGCAGCGGCTTCGGCAGCAAGCGCCGCTGCTGTTGAACCGGCGCACGAGGAAATCGAGTCATCAGCGGCTGCCGGTGCACCCAGTGCCTCGGCGAAAGAATTGGTGCCTGCAGGTCCTGCGGAGAACAGCGCCTATCAGGCCGCTTATGACCGCTTCAAAGGCGGTGAATATGTTGATGCCATTGCGCAATTCGAAAACTTTCTGCAGAGTTATCCGCAATCAAATTTAGCGCCGGCCGCGGCTTACTGGATCGGCAACGCGCATTACGCGTTGCGCGATTATCAACTGGCGATAGCCGCGCAGCAGAAACTGATTGCGCAGTATCCGGGTAGCAACAAGGTGCCGGATGCCTTGCTGAATATCGCTACCAGCCAAAATCAAATGGGCGATAGCAAGGCAAGCCGGCAAACCCTGGAAAAGATCCTGGCAAAATACCCTAATAGCGAAGCCGGCAAGAAAGCCAAACAACGCCTGGCCAATCTCAAGTAACGCCGCACCGCAGCAATCCGCCGCAGCAGTCAATTGCTGTAGCCGTCACAACGTAGTACAGTCCGCTTTTTCCTTTGGTTAATAGCTCAACATCATGCAAGCGCTAGAGACGACAACCTTGCGCATCACTGAGATTTTCTTTTCGTTACAAGGCGAAACCAGCCGGGTAGGGCTGCCGACGGTATTTGTGCGCCTCACCGGTTGCCCGTTGCGTTGCGGTTATTGCGATACCGCCTATGCTTTTACCGGTGGCAAAACCCTATCGATCGCGGAGATTCTGAAACAAGTAGCGCGCTATCAAACCCGGTATGTGACCGTGACTGGTGGCGAGCCGCTGGCGCAGAAAGCCTGTCTGGTTCTGCTGAACGCATTATGCGATGCACACTATTCGGTATCGTTGGAAACCAGCGGGGCGTTGGATTTAGCAAACGTCGATACCCGCGTATCGAAAATCATGGATATCAAAACACCCGGATCGGGAGAAGTGTCCAAAAATAACTGGAACAACCTTGAATACTTGACGATGCACGACGAGCTTAAGTTTGTAATTTGCGATGAAGCCGACTATCGCTGGGTTTGTGAAACAATTCAAAACAGACAGTTATCGCAAAAATGCCCGATCTTGTTTTCACCAGTTCACGGCAATTTGAATCCGGCAACATTGGCCGAGTGGATTTTGCGCGATCAACTGCCGGTGCGGATGCAGTTGCAACTGCATAAATTGCTCTGGGGCGAAGGGCCGGGACGATGAAAAAAGCAGTGGTATTGTTATCCGGCGGATTGGATTCGGCGACGGTGCTGGCGATTGCACGCAATCAGGGCTTTCAATGCTATGCGCTAAGCGTCGATTACGGGCAGCGGCATCGATCAGAATTAGAAGCTGCACGGAAAGTTACGCAATCCTTGGACTCACAGGCGCACCAAGTTATTAAACTCGATCTGACAGCATTCGGTGGATCAGCGCTCACAGATCGTTCAATTGAAATTCCAATTTCTGGAGAGCGTGCAGCAAATATCCCCGTCACTTATGTACCCGCCCGGAATACCATTATGTTGTCGCTGGCGCTGGCCTGGGCGGAAACACTCGATTGCCAGGATATCTTCATCGGTGTAAACGCGGTCGATTATTCCGGCTATCCCGATTGCCGCCCGGAGTACATTGCAGCGTTCGAGCAGATGGCGAATCTGGCGACCAAAGCGGGTATCGAAGGCAAGAAACTCACCATTCATACGCCGCTGATGCATTTATCGAAAAGAGAAATCATCCAAGCAGGAATTGCCTTGGGTGTCGATTTCAGTTTGACCGTTTCGTGCTATCAGGCGGATGAAGCGGGGCGTGCTTGCGGTGTGTGCGATTCCTGCCGGATTCGCAAAGCAGGATTTGCGGCAGCGAGTATTGTGGATCCAACCCGCTACCGGGGAGCTGATTGATTCGCGCTATTTCTTGGGTGCGTTGTTTTTGTCGTTTTGCTGGCGCATTTTGTTTTCGAGCTTATCCATTTGCTCGGGCGTCAGTATCGCTTGCAGGCTGATGCGGGTTTGCTCCTGGATTTGTTGCAGCTTGTTTCTTTCTTCTTTAAACACCGCTTCTACTTTCTTCCGCTCGGCGCTGAAAATGGTTTCCACCTGATTGCGCTGCGCTTCGCTGAGTCCTAGTTCTTTTGCCATGCGGCTAACTGCTTCACGGCTGTCGGCAGGTTGATTTTTTTGAGCATGCGCAACAGTTACGGTACAAGATAAAATCAAAGCGATTGCAGCCGGAATGAATGGTCGTTGCATCGTTATCTCCTGATTAATGGAAAGGCATTTGGAAGATTTTTCCCGGTTGCTAAGGAAATGCTGATTAATTGACTATACGAGCGAATCACTTCGTTGCGCGGTACTCGCTCCCTCGCCTATCTTATTGATATGTCTCGGTTGCTGTGTGCCGTGCGCCTCGTGCTTCATCTCGTTCGCCGAATTAATCAGCGTTTCCCTAAGCAACCGGCATGCCGCATGGTCTAGAACAATCCGGAAATCGAACGTGCCAAGCCATTTGTCAGTTCAGGCGCTGCTTCTTCGTACTGCAAATTAGCTTTATTGGCAGTGCTAACCACGCGAGTGCGGTATTTATTCATTTCGCTGACTTTGGTCGAAGATTGCCGTCTGGCGCCACCGATGCCTTGTTTTGCGTCTTGCTGCCGGTCTTCACGCACAATCACGCCATCTTCGACCCGTTCGGCGATTTCCACATCGGTAATGGCCATAAAGGTCACATCCTTCACTGCTGCGTCGGCCAGTGTGCTGGCCAGACCAAATGCCGCGGCACCGGCCAATCCGCCGATACCGGCACCGCTCCAGCCGTCGATCGCGGCACCGGTCGCGGTACCTACCGCAGCACCCAGCGCGGCGCTGCCCATACCGCCGTAACCAGCGCGCAATGCAGCTTCGGCAGCGGTCGGACTGGCTTTATCGACGCTCAACACATTGACTTGCAACCAATAATGCGCCTCTTTCGGATTGTTGAGGATGCGATAACCTCTTGCTTCGAGTGCGCGAGCCACGGTCGCAGTGATGTCGAAGTTGGTTTTGTCGGAGGTGTTGCGGACGTTGATATAGATTGTTCTTTGATCCGGCTCGACGGGATCGAGAAAAATGGTATCGCTCATTTTGGTTTGGACATCCAGATCTTTCTTGGCAATCGACGTATGAACCGCCGCGCAGCCGCTCAAGATCAAGGAAAAAATCAGCATCGCTGCCACTGCCCAAGTTGTCTTGTTGCTTACGTATCCCATCGCATCTCCCGTTTGTTGGTTTGAAAAGAAAAAACGCTTAAAAGCGGCCACTACAATCGGACGCTATTGTAAATGACTTTAAGCCGCGCGGTGTATTGCGAGCGAATCCGGGTTACCAGCCGTAATAGTACGGCACATAGCTGGAGACGCCGTACAGACCGCCGTAATAAGGCCGCGAGTAACCGCCAAAGTAACTGCCGTAACCGAAGTTACCGTAACCAAGTCCGCCACAACCCAAGCCGACGCATCCCGGTGTGAACCGTTGCGGCCTTGCCGATGGCATGCCGCGCTGCGTGGCTTCCTTGAGCGCTGAGTTCAAAGCCGCATCGGTCGGCACGCTGAAGCGTTTGTTAACGGTTTCGGCGTTGAATTGCCGCTGTATCTCGCTGATATCTGGCCCGGCCAGTGCATGATTGACCGTCAAAATTGCAAATGCCGCAATGGTAATAAACATGGTTGGGATGCTGTGCATGGTATGCCTCCGTATCATGGATGTTTGAAAGCTATTATCAACTATCAGGCAAGCGATTGTAAATTTATCGGTCGCGAAATAGCTGAGTTTCCCGGTTGTCGTGCTGATCTGATAACGCTAACAGCGCGCCAACCTTGTTCATCAGACTGCCACACGTATTAATTGTTCGTGATAACGCTTCGATATTTTGTGCCGTCAAGTATTGCATCCATTCCAAACAATCAGAAGATGTTTTGGTGCTATCAGTGTGAGAATCACTATCGTTTGTTTTTGCTACGTTCGATGCGCACGCCGAGTCGCTTGACGCCGCGGAGGATGCCGAGCTTGGCGACGCTGACCTTGACCCACGGCGATTGAAATTCGCTCAAAATGGTTTGTGCGATATGTTCGGCCAGTGCTTCCAGCAGCGAAAAATGTTTGTTTGTGAGAATGTCATTGATGCGATCAACGATTAATGCGTAATCGAGCGCATCGCCGATGTTGTCGGTCTGGCACGCACGGTTGCTGGGTAGCGCGATTTCCAGGTCGATGCGGATGGTTTGCGGGACGATGCGTTCCCACGGGTAGACGCCGATCAGCGTTTTGGCTTTGAAGTCGTGCAGAAAAATAATATCCATCGGTGATTCAGCGGTAAAATGGGCGTCCTTGCGTGTGCGAAAGCGGATTCTAATCTATTTTTTCCATGTGGTACTGATGACATGACATTATTGCTGTTTGCCGTACTGGCTTATGTGCTCGGCTCCGTGCCGTTTGCGATGCTTTCAAGCTGGATTTTTCAATTGCCCGATCCACGCACCTACGGTTCGAAAAATCCCGGCGCGACCAACGTATTGCGTAGCGGCAAAAAAGCCGCGGCGGTACTGACCTTGCTTGGCGACGCCGGCAAAGGCTGGCTGGCGGTGTTTTTGGCGCAAAGTTACGCGCCGCTGTGGGGATTGGGTGACGAAGCGGTCGCCGTGGCGGCGCTGGCGGTGTTTCTCGGGCATGTGTTCCCGCTGTTTTTGCGGTTCCAGGGTGGCAAAGGCGTGGCGACTGCGGTGGGGGTATTGCTCGGTTTGAATCTGTGGCTCGGATTGCTGGCGCTGGCAACCTGGCTGCTGGTGGCATACGTTTGGCGCTTTTCGTCGCTGTCGGCGTTGATCGCGGCGGTATTGGCGCCACTGTACAGCATCGGTCTATTGGGTTTTGAAGCCGCTACGCTGGCGGTTTCGGCAATGTCGTTGCTGCTGATCTGGCGCCACCGGCCGAATATCGTCAACTTGCTGGCGGGCAAGGAAGGGCGTATCGGCGAGAAAAAATCCCCTGAGTAGTCTCAATCGCTCTCGGGTGTTTGCAGCATCGCCAAATTCCAGCGTGCATGCACATTGAAACTGCGCGCCGGTTGCCGGGCGGATTCCGGCATCGCTTGCAGCCGCATGGCGCCGGCAAACGCGATCATGGCGCCGTTGTCGGTGCAAAATTCCAGTTCCGGGTAAAACACCGTGGCGCCTTTGGCTGCCGCTTTGCGGGTTAGCGTGTGGCGCAGTTGTTCGTTCGCGCCGACGCCGCCAGCCACCACTAACTGTTTCAGTCCGCTTTGCGTCAGCGCTGCCAGCGATTTTCCGGTTAACACTTCGACAACCGCTTCTTGAAACGCCAGTGCGATATCGGCGCGGATTTGCTCGCTGGTTTCCTGTTTGTTAAGCAAAGTCAGCACCGCGGTTTTCAGGCCGCTGAAACTGAAATTCAGATCCCCGCTGTTGAGCATCGGGCGTGGCAGTTTGAATTGCCCGGGCCGTCCTTGGCGGGCAAGCTGCGATAACGCCGCGCCGCCCGGATAACCCAATCCCAGCAATTTCGCGGTTTTGTCGAAGGCTTCACCGGCGGCGTCGTCGACGGTTTCGCCGAGCAAATGGTAATGCCCGACGGCGTCGACTTGCATCAATTGGGTGTGTCCGCCGGACACGAGCAAGGCAATAAACGGAAAAACCGGCGCCGGTTTCGAGAGTAGCGGCGACAGCAAGTGACCTTCGAGGTGATGGATACCGATCGCCGGAATATTCAATGCAAAACTCATCGCAGCGCCGATACTGGCGCCGACCAGCAATGCGCCGGCTAATCCCGGGCCTTGGGTGTAGGCGATGGCATCGACTTGGCGCAATGTGCAATTGGCGGCAGCGAGCGCTTGCGTGATCAGCGGCAGCACGCGCCGGATATGATCGCGCGACGCCAGCTCCGGCACCACACCGCCATATTCGCGGTGCATGGCAATTTGCGAATACAGCGTATGGCTGAGCAGACCGCGCTCAGTGTCGTAGAGCGCGATACCGGTTTCATCGCACGAGGTTTCGATGCCTAGTACTAGCATGGCAATGGTGAAAAACTGTAATAGCGCTGTGTCGTCATACCGGTATTTTACCACCGGCGTGAGCGGTTAAAGTCGCAGCGAAGCATTGGTTAGGCTGTAACGAAAAACCGAGCTATGTTAAAGTTCGCTTTTTTATAGTTTCTAAGCAGGAGATCATCATGGATTACAGTTACGAATCGGAACAAACCAAATTCATGCGTGAATTTTTGGAAAAAAACCCGAAGATTCAGGAAAAGCGGATAGAAGCGCGTAGCCGCTGGTGGGATCGCGAACAAAATCTTGAGGAAAACAAGCGTTTCCAGGAATCGGCTGAGCCGATGAAACCGTATGTATACTTTGGCGGTTGGGGAAAAACTGATTAACTGCTTGCGCAGGCCATTAATCAGCGTTTCATTGGCATCGATGTCATTGAGGGGTTGGCGTACAGCTATTTACCATGAAAATATTAAGCATCTTATCGGTTGTAGGGTTGCTAACCGCCTGCGCCAATTTTCCGGATACGCAACAAAACACGCAGCGTTTTGAGGAAAAATTTTCCGGAGAACACGCCGCGCTGGCACAATGCGTCGTTGCCAAATTGCAATCCGACGGGCGTTCATTTTTGCGCCCGCTGCAATTCAGAAACCGGCAATTCCCGGATATTCATGCTTCGGAAATTCATGCATACGATACCCGCTACTTGCGCGGCGCTATTGCTACCTATGCGCCTTCCAATCCCGATGCGGTGCTGATTTATGGCAGCCCGGAAGTGGAAGTGCAACCGGCCGATCAACGCAGCAAAAACGACCAAGCGCCTTACGCATTCGCGTTGCTGTTGCAGCAAACCGATGACCGCAGTGTGCAAGCTTCGCTGCGAGGTGATGCGTTTTTCGGTCAGATTGCATGGAAAATGCTGCAGAGCTGTGCGGCGTCTGCAACAAATCCTTAGTTGCTGTTGCCGGATTTGGCGAGCAGCACATCTAATGCGCGCGTGCTAAGAATACGCTTGAGAAAGCCAAACAGATAGGTTGGTACCGTGACGTAGTAGCGCGGCTTTGGATTTTCCGCTTCCAGCGCATGGATGACGCGTTTCAGCACCGCTTCGGGCGGTAAGGTGAACGGCACGACGGGTCCGGGTTTGTTCAACCGGGCTAGCACTCCCTGGTATTTTTCGCGGTGGAAGCTATTCTCGATGTCGATATACTTTGCCAGCGCTTCAACCGCATTGGCGCGGAATTTGCTGGCAATCGGACCGGGTTCGATCAGGCTGACATAGACATTGCTGCCGCGCAGTTCCAGCCGTAACGTATCGCTTAGTCCTTCAATAGCGTATTTGGAGGCGTTGTACGCACCGCGGAAAGGCAATGCGACAAAACCCAGCACCGAGCTGTTCTGGATGATTCGCCCGTAACCTTGTTTGCGCATTACGGGCACCGCTAGATTGGTTAATTCTTGCCAGCCGAAAACATTGGTTTCAAATTGCGCGCGCAATGCGTCGCGATGCAAGTCTTCAACTGCGCCAGGTAAGCCGAATGCGCCATTGTTGAACAGCGCGTAGAGTTCCCCGCCGGTGCGCCGCAACGTTTCTTCAAAGGCAAAATGAATCGAATTGGAATCGTTTAAATCCAAACGGAAACTCTCGAAGCCTTCAGTAAGCAATGATTCGACACTATCGCGTTTCCTTGCCGTGGCAAATACCCGATAGCCTCGTTCTCGCAGTCCTTTTGCAACGCAATAGCCGATGCCGCTGGAACAGCCCGTGATCAGTATGGTTTTTGTCATTGAAGTAATCAGTTAACTGTATAATTTTTAGCAAGAAGGTTGTTGGCTGCTTAAAGTCGCTTCCCGTCGCTAAGCTAACCTTCGCCGCTATTGCGGCTCTGCTTTTTTAGAAAATAACACAACCGACGAGGATTCATGGCAAAAATTTTATTCCGGTTAAACGGTGTTCCTGACGACGAAGCACACGATGTGCGCGAGTTGCTGATCGAAAATGCGATTGATTTTTATGAAACATCGGCAGGGAATTGGGGCGTGTCAATTGCAGCGATATGGCTTACAGATGACAGCCAATACGAAAAAGCCCGCGCGCTCGTGGATGCTTATCAACAGGATCGCAGCGTACGAATGCGCGAAGCATACGAACATGCGAAACGCAATGGGAAAAACCGAAACTTTCTAGGATCGGTTAGAGATAACCCCGTCAGTTTTGCGGTGCATCTGGCGCTCGCTGCTTTGGTTCTTTATTTATCGGCAAAATTGGTGCTGGATCTGGCAGCATAGACAAGTTTTATCGAGCCAACAATTTTTATCGCTTTATGCGGTATGATACCGATCGAAAATCTGTTTTACCTCGTAACCTTTAATATTATTTAGGAGAAAAGACATGAAAAATATATTTAGAACAGTGGCTTCTTTATTGGCTTTTACACCATTGCTGGTTCAGGCAGGTGGCGATCCTGAACACGTTAAATTTCCTAAAGATTACGATAAAAATTTTACCCTGTATGCCACGATGAACCGTGCAAATCAGACGCAACTGGCGAAGCTGTATGCCAATGAAGCCACCATTTCCAGCTATAAGCAAGGAAAACATGGCGGGTCGGGTGCAGTTGTGGTAATGGAAATTTATACGCCGAAAAAAGATGCAGAAGGTAAGCCGATTCCCGGTAGCGATGGTCTTTTTGAAATCGATTCTTTGGCAGCAGTGGCTGTAATGGAAAACAGAAGTGATTGGGACGCATCTTTTCCAAAAGAAAACCGGACAGGCGACTGGGGTTTCGCACTTTACAATCCGGATGGCAGCGTGAAAAGCAACGAACTGAATTGTGTTCAATGTCACACACCATTGCAAGCGCAGGATTTCCTGTTTACTTACCAGAAATTGGTTGATTTTGTGAAAAAATAATCAACTGCTGAACAAATTTGGCGGATAGTACTGCTATCCGCCGATCATGCAACGGATAGCACCATTTCAGTATGAGCTCTGATTCCGACGGTCGGATGCCGGTGGCTGCTGTAATCAATTTGGATAGATTGAATGCGTTACGGCAACTGGACCCGGGTGGTAACACGGCGTTTCTGAAGAGATTAGTCAATATTTTTTTAGTGTCTACCCCCGAGTTTGTCAAGAACATCGAAACAGCTATTCAAGCGGGTGACCGTGCTGAGCTTGTACGAGCAGCGCATTCATTGCGATCAAGCGCGGCCAATGTGGGCGCTGAAAAACTTTCCGAGATTTGCCGGTTGTTGGAAGAATCCGGCGATCATTTGCAAAGCGATAGCATCGTTAATTTGCTGTTGCGATTGCGGTATGAGTTCCGGTCAGTGATGAACGCGTTGCAGCAATTGCAGGGGGATTTGTGATGTCGACTGAGATTGCTGTGATGCTGAAATTGTAACGAGAAATTAAAGCTTTAATGCTATGCGAGAAGTTGTCATATTGAGTGGTGTGCGAACGGCAATCGGTGATTATGGCGGTTCATTGAAAGATATCGCGCCCGCTGACTTGGCGGCTAAGGTGGTTGACGAAGCAGTTCGGCGTGCCCAGGTAGATGCAGCAGAAGTCGGGCATCTGGTGCTCGGTAATGTCATTCATACCGAAGCGCGTGATATGTATCTGGCTCGCGTCGCTGCTATTCAAGGCAAGCTGCCGCAGCATGTATCAGCGCTGAGCGTGAATCGGCTATGCGGTAGCGGATTACAGGCGATTATCTCGGCGGCGCAAACTATCCTGATGAATGATACCGATGTGGCTGTGGCTGGCGGCGCTGAGTCCATGAGTCGTGGCGGTTATTTGTTGCCGTCGTTGCGCTGGGGCCAGCGCATGAATGATGGCAATGCGGTGGATATGATGGTGGGCGCACTAACTGATCCTTTTGATCGTGTGCACATGGGCATTACCGCAGAGAATATCGCATCGAAATGGGAGGTCAGCCGACACGAACAGGATGTTTATGCGGTTGAAAGCCACAAACGTGCGCTACACGCAATCAAAAACGGTTATTTCAAAGAACAAATTCTGCCGGTTGAAATTTCCAATCGTAAGGGAACAATTGTTTTTGATACGGATGAACATCCTCGAGAGAATGCGGATATTAAGGAACTTGCTCAATTGAAACCTGTTTTCCAACGGGATGGAACGGTTACCGCGGGTAATGCTTCAGGTATTAATGATTGTGCTGCTGCTTTGGTATTAATGGAACGGAGCGCGGCATCGAAGCGAAAATTAAAACCGATGGCGCGTCTTGTTTCCTATGGCCATGCCGGTGTGGATCCGAAGTTCATGGGCATGGGGCCGGTGCCCGCTGTGAAAAATTCGCTTCAGCGAGCAAGTCTTAAAATTACTGATATGGATGTTATTGAATCCAACGAAGCATTTGCGGTGCAAGCATGTGCTGTGGCAAAAGAATTACATTTTGATCCTGGTAAAACCAATCCAAACGGCGGTGCTGTAGCATTAGGTCATCCAATAGGCGCGACGGGTTCAATTCTTGCTATCAAAGCCATTTATGAGTTGAACCGGATTGGCGGGCGATATGCATTGGTTACGATGTGTATCGGCGGCGGCCAAGGGATTGCGGCTATTTTTGAAAGGCTCGAAGCCTAATTTTTGATTCGGTAGGAAAGGGTTTTAAAGGAATTCTACGTTGACTGTGTAGCGTTATTAGACTATAGTTGCGGTTTTTTTAAGTGTAGTGTAGTTATGCTGTCTATTCCAAAGGCAGGTGGAAAACATGTCTTGGATAAAGAGTAGGCCGCTCAAAATTGTTCTTCGCATACAATTCCTGGTTACGCTAATAGCAGTGTGCGGATTTTGGTTGTTAGTAGATAGGCACGGCGGGGTTTCGGCATTGCTCGGAGGGATGATAAGTGTGGCTACTACAGCGGTTTATGCAATTATTGTTTCTCAACACAGTGGTTATACGGCAGGTGCAGCACTTAGAACTGCGCTGAGAGCTGAAGCCGTCAAAATAGTATTGACGGTCGGCTTGTTGTGGATTGTGTTTAAATATTACGAAAGTGTTAATGCGTTTGTATTTATTGGAACATTTATACTAACGGTTCTAATTTATAGTCTAGCGCTTTTAATAGCTGACGAAGCAAAGTCAAAATAAGATAAATTCATCATAGCGAAGTAGGCAGTACATGGCATCCGAAACAGAACTTACTCCAACATCATATATTGATCATCACCTAACCTATTTAACAACCCAAGTAAGTGAAGGCTCGTTCTGGGTGCTTCATGTCGATACCTTGGTAACTTCGGTTATTCTGGGCATTATAAGCTTGGGTTTCATCTGGCTGGTTGTTCGTAAAGCGACCGCAGGAATTCCTTCTAAAACTCAAGCATTTGTAGAATTGGCTGTTGAGTTTATTGATAATGAAGTGAAGAATACTTTTCATGGTAATAGGCATGCGCTGGTAGCGCCTATGGCGTTAACGATATTCATCTGGGTACTGATGATGAATGCCATGGATATTTTGCCGATTGATATCATGGCATGGATTACTGAAAATGTTTTTGGCTTGCATAATTGGAAGATCGTGCCTACGACTGATGTCAATACGACTTTTGCTCTGGCGCTTTCCGTTTGGATCTTAATGCTGTTCTTTAATGTAAAAGTTAAGGGATTTGGTGGCTGGATGCATGAGCTTTTCTGCACGCCATTCGGAAAGAATCCATTGTTATGGATATTAAACTTGCTGTTCAACTTTATTGAATATGTATCCAAGCCGCTTTCGCACTCGTTGCGATTATTTGGAAATATCTACGCGGGCGAGATTATATTTTTATTATTGGGAATGTGGGCTGCAACCGGAATCTCGGGAACTATTTTTGGAGCGATTCTCGGTGCGGGATGGGCGATATTTCACATTTTGATTGTGACCTTGCAAGCTTTTATTTTTATGATGCTGACAGTAGTTTATATTTCAATGGCACACGAATCCCATTAAAATCCAAAGTTTTATTTGTTGTATTTTATTAATCTTTTAGAAGGAAATTAAAATGGAGAATTTGCAGTTTTTAGCAATGATTCAAGCATATACTGGAATTGGTATTGGTTTGATGATCGGACTCGGTGCGGCGGGAGCCTGTATCGGTGTGGGTGTAATGTGCAGTCGTTTTCTTGAAGGTGCAGCACGTCAGCCAGAAATGATTCCGACATTGCAAGGCAAGGTATTTTTGTTGCTGGGGTTAACTGACGCGTCTTTCATTATTGCTGTCGGTTTAGCGATGCTGTTTGCATTTGGTAATCCATTGTTAGCAGTGATTCAGTAAAGAGTTGTCATTTCAATCTGAATTTATAGGCTTGTCATGAATATTAATTTTACTTTAATTTCTCAGGCGATAGCCTTCTCGGTTTTTATTTGGTTCACTGTTAAATTTGTATGGCCGCCGCTGTTGCGGGCGATTGAAGAAAGGCAAAAAACAATTGCTGATGGGCTGGCAGCAGGTGAACGTGGTCGTCATGAATTAGAATTGGCGAGCCAACGATCGGCCGATGTTTTGAAAGATGCGAAACAAAGGGCATCGGAAATAATAGTGCAAGCTGAGAAGCGTGCTTCAGAAATTATTGAGGAAGCAAAAAAAGTTGCAAAAGAGGAAGGCGATCGTATTGTTGCTGGAGCAAAAGCTGAAATCGAACACGAAATGTTCAGTGCAAAAGAGGTTTTAAGGCAACAAGTTGCGGATATCGCGCTTGCTGGCGCAGCAAAAATTTTGCGTCGCGAGATAAATGCAAGCGCTCATGCTGAATTACTTGATACGATACGGGATGATCTAAAATAATGGCTGAAGCAATTACAGTTGCCAGACCTTATGCAGAGGCTGTATTTAGGCTAGCCTTAGAAAATAAGGGATTGTCGCAGTGGTCTAAAATTTTGCAAATTGCTGCTGAAATCGCTGAGGATGCACAAATTAAGATGCTGATTGGTAATCCGTTAGTGCCAGCAACGCAATTAAGTGAGCTAATCCTTGAAATTGGCGGAAAAAAGTTTACGCCGGAAGCCCGTAATTTTATCAAGCTGATGGTTGAGAACAAGCGAGTATTTGTGTTGCCTCAAGTTAGGGATTTATTCGAGCAACTTAAAGCGCAAAACGAAGGTGTCCTTGAAGCGAAGATCATTACGGCTTTTAAACTGGAAAGCGATCAATTAGATAATTTGGTAGCTGATTTAGAAAAAAAATTCAATCGCAAGGTTGAGGCTCAAGTAAGTGTGGATCCCGAGATAATCGGCGGAGTGAAGGTTGAAATCGGTGATGAAATCTTCGATGCTTCAGTGCGCGGGAGACTTGAAGCGATGACCATTGCCCTTAAAAGCTAGGAGTTAAATAATATGCAGTTAAATCCATCCGAAATCAGTGAATTGATTAAGAAAAGGATAGAAGGACTAACAGATACAGCGGAAGTCCGGACGCAGGGTACGATAGTTTCTGTAACCGATGGTATTGTTCGCATTCATGGTTTGTCGGATGTGATGCAAGGTGAAATGTTGGAGTTTCCTAACAATACTTACGGATTGGCATTGAATCTGGAAAGAGACTCTGTGGGCGCGGTTATTTTAGGTGCTTACGAACATATCCGTGAAGGTGATACGGTCAAATGCACGGGGCGAATTTTAGAAGTTCCTGTGGGTGAAGGTTTGCTGGGAAGAGTTGTGAATGCTTTGGGTCAGCCAATTGATGGCAAAGGTCCAATTACAGCAGCAAGATCAGAACCAATTGAAAAAATTGCTCCGGGCGTAATCTGGAGGCAATCTGTAGATCAGCCAGTACAAACTGGATTGAAATCAGTGGATTCAATGGTGCCGGTTGGGCGTGGTCAGCGTGAGTTGATCATTGGCGATCGTCAGACGGGTAAAACCGCAGTGGCAATTGACGCGATCCTGAATCAGAAAGGGCAAAATATGCTCTGCATATATGTTGCTGTAGGACAGAAAGCATCATCAATTGCCAATGTGGTTCGTAAATTGGAAGAGCGCGGAGCAATGGCATATACAATCGTTGTGGCTGCGACTGCATCGGAATCAGCGGCAATGCAATTTATTGCTCCTTATTCAGGTTGTACTATGGGCGAATATTTCCGCGATAGAGGGCAGGATGCACTCATTATTTATGACGATTTGACTAAACAAGCATGGGCATATCGTCAAATTTCGTTGTTGCTAAGGCGTCCACCGGGACGGGAGGCTTATCCTGGAGACGTATTTTATCTCCATTCGCGTTTGCTTGAACGGGCAGCAAGGGTTAGCGCAGCCTATGTTGAAAAGGAAACGAATGGTCAAGTGAAGGGAAAAACCGGTTCATTGACTGCTTTACCGATTATTGAAACGCAAGCGGGTGACGTAACAGCTTTCGTTCCTACGAATGTTATTTCTATCACCGACGGACAGATCTTTCTTGAGACTGATTTGTTTAATGCTGGTATACGGCCTGCAATCAATGCGGGTGTTTCGGTTTCACGCGTAGGTGGTGCAGCGCAAACAAAAGTAATTAAAAAACTGGGTGGCGGTATACGGTTGGCGCTAGCACAATATCGGGAACTTGCGGCTTTTGCTCAATTCGCTTCGGATCTGGATGAAGCGACTCGCAAGCAACTTGAGCGTGGAAAGATGGCTACCGAACTGATGAAACAACCTCAGTATGCGACACTCAGCGTATCCGAAATGGCACTAACATTGTATGCGATCAATAATGGCTATTATGATGATGTTGAAGTAAATCGGGCCTTGGCTTTTGAAGCTGCTTTGAAGAGTTATATTCGAGCTCAGCATGGTGCAATTTTAGATAAAATCGAGCAAAGCAAAGAGCTGGATGCTGAAACCGATAAGGCTTTAGCATCAGCAATTCAAGAATTTAAGCAAAGTGGAACATATTAGCAATGGCTGGTAGCAGAGAAATACGAAATAAAATAAAGAGCGTTAAAAATACGCAAAAAATAACGCGCGCTATGGAAATGGTAGCTGCGTCCAAAATGCGTAAAGCTCAAGATCGTATGAAAAAAGCAAGACCGTATGGTGAAAAGATTCGCAATGTCGCCGCACATATGAGCGGAGCGAATACGGAATATCGTCACCCATTTCTGATAGAACGCGACACGGTTAAACGTGTGGGGATCATTATCGTTACATCTGACAAAGGTTTGTGCGGTGGTTTGAACACTAATGTACTGCGCAAAGCGCTTAATCAGATGAGGCGTTGGGAGACTGAAGGCGAACAAATCGAAGTGTGTTGCATTGGCAATAAAGGCTTAGGATTTATGAGTCGAATTGGTGCAAATGTAATTTCACAAGTTGTAGCGCTAGGAGATACCCCCGATATTGCGAAGCTGATTGGAGCAGTTAAGGTCGTACTGGATGGATATACGCAAGATCGTTTTGACCGCGTGTTTATTTTTTATAACCGTTTTATCAATACGATGAAGCAAGAGCCAGTTATGGAGCAGCTGCTTCCACTGACCGATGAAAGAATGCAGGGTGCGGAATCGGCCAATGATAAACCTAAATCTTCATGGGATTATATTTACGAGCCTGAAGCAAAACCGGTAATCGATGATATAATGGTTCGTTATGTCGAAGCTTTGATTTATCAGGCAGTGGCAGAAAATATGGCATCAGAGCAGTCAGCCCGAATGGTAGCAATGAAAGCGGCATCGGATAATGCCGGTAATGTTATTGATGAACTGACTTTAATTTATAACAAGTCGCGACAAGCAGCAATCACGAAAGAATTATCCGAAATTGTCGGCGGTGCTGCAGCCGTTTAAAAATTTTTGTATTAGTTTAGGGAACAACAATGAGCCAAGGAAAAATTGTACAGTGCATTGGTGCAGTAATTGATGTGGAGTTTCCGCGAGAATCTCTTCCGAAAGTATATGATGCATTGATTATGGAAGGATCAGAACTAACGCTTGAAGTACAACAGCAATTAGGCGATGGAGTGGTGAGAACAATTGCACTCGGTTCTTCCGATGGTTTAAGACGGGGAATGATAGTTAAGAATAGTGGAAAGCAAATTTCTGTACCAGTAGGGGCCAAAACATTAGGGCGCATCATGGATGTGTTGGGACGACCCATTGACGAAATGGGTGATATTGGCGCAGATCAGCAGATGTCAATACACCGGGAAGCGCCCGCATTTGATGAACTCTCCGCTTCAACCGAATTATTGGAAACTGGTATTAAAGTGATTGACTTGATCTGTCCATTTGCTAAAGGTGGTAAAGTCGGCCTGTTTGGTGGTGCCGGTGTAGGCAAAACCGTCAATATGATGGAATTAATCCGAAATATTGCAATTGAGCACAGCGGCTATTCGGTATTCGCAGGAGTGGGGGAGCGGACTCGCGAAGGCAATGACTTCTATCATGAAATGAAAGAGTCAAAGGTTTTGGATAAAGTTGCATTGGTTTACGGGCAAATGAATGAGCCGCCCGGCAATCGCTTGCGCGTTGCTTTAACTGGTTTGACAATGGCTGAAGCATTTCGTGACGAAGGAAGAGATGTTCTGTTTTTCGTAGATAATATCTATCGCTATACCCTGGCAGGAACTGAAGTATCCGCACTGCTGGGACGTATGCCTTCCGCTGTAGGTTATCAACCGACATTGGCCGAAGAGATGGGGCGTTTACAAGAACGGATTACTTCAACTAAAACTGGGTCAATCACCTCGATTCAAGCGGTATATGTACCGGCGGATGATTTGACAGATCCGTCACCCGCAACAACATTTGGTCACTTGGATGCAACAGTTGTGTTATCCCGGGATATCGCTTCATTAGGTATTTATCCGGCGGTTGATCCACTTGACTCGACTTCACGGCAATTGGATCCGCAAGTGGTGGGAGAAGAGCATTACAATACCGCACGGTCCGTACAGCAAACTTTGCAACGCTATAAAGAATTACGCGATATTATTGCGATTCTGGGTATGGATGAATTGTCTGCCGAAGATAAACTAACTGTTAGCAGAGCGCGGAAAATTCAACGCTTCTTATCTCAACCATTTAACGTGGCAGAAGTATTTACCGGATCTCCAGGGAAATATGTATCATTGAAAGACACGATTAAGGGCTTTAAAGGGATTGTAGATGGCGAATATGATGACTTGCCTGAACAAGCTTTTTATATGGTTGGCAGTATCGAAGAAGCGGTCGAGAAAGCTAAAACACTTCAATAATTTTCGAGTGACGTAATGGGAACAGTATTTCATCTGGATATTGTAAGCGCTGAAGAATCTATTTATTCCGGACCAGTGGAATTTTTGGTTGCACCAGCTCAAATGGGCGAAGTGGGTATTTATCCGCGACATACGCCACTATTGACTAGAATTAATTCAGGCATGGTTCGTATTAAAGCGCAACTAAAAGATGAAGAATTGGTATATGTTTCTGGAGGTGTGCTCGAGGTACAGCCGGATGTAGTAACAATTCTTGCAGATACTGCGGTTAGAAGTCATGATCTGGATGAAGCTAAAGCGATTGAAGCGAAGAAAGCTGCTGAAGAAGCTATGAAAAATCGGGAATCTGAGTTAGATTATGCAAAAGCGCAAGCGGAATTGATAGAAGCTATGGCGCAGTTAGCGGCGATCGACAAGTTAAGAAAACGTAGGCATTAAAAATTAGCTACATTTTTAAAAAGGCGACTTTGGTCGCCTTTTTTGTTTCTATCGTATGCCAGCGATTATAAAATAGATACTTTCGTTCATAAAAAATAAAGATGATGAGCAAGTTACTGGAGACTGCTATAAAAATTAATGTCGTAGTGCTTGCAGCCGGTGCGGGAAAACGGATGCACTCTTCGCTGCCAAAGGTTTTACACGAAATTGCTGGGCGTTCGTTGCTTCAGCACGTTGTCGACACAGCGTTGTCGCTAAGACCGGAAAAAATTTGTATCGTCATTGGACACGGCGCTGCACAGGTCAAAGAGTCATTAACTTCCGCGGAAATAAGCTGGGTTAATCAAGCTCAGCAACTTGGTACGGGACATGCGCTTTTGCAAGCATTGCCGCATTTAGATGCGGATGGTCTTACATTGGTATTGTACGGTGATGTTCCTCTAATTAGTCAAAATACATTGGAGAAATTGATTCATGTATCAGCGGGCAGGTATTTGACGCTGCTTACGGCTACACTCGCAGATCCATTTGGTTACGGAAGAATTGTTCGAGATCCGGTTACTTCAAAAATCCTAGCGATCGTAGAACAAAAAGATGCCACACAGGAACACCAAAAAATTTGTGAGATTAATACAGGCATCATGCTAATACCGAACTATCTTTTACATTCGTGGTTACCGCAGCTAAATAACAATAATTTGCAGCAGGAATATTATTTGACAGACATTATAGATTTTGCGGTCAAAGATGGACTCGAGATAAAATCAATCGAAGCAGAAAAAAAATGGGAGGTTCTAGGCGTTAACAGCAAACCGCAGCTTGCAGACCTTGAACGCATATATCAAAAGAATTATGCTTTGAATTTAATGGAAAAAGGTGTGAGATTGCTGGATCCAGCTAGAATAGACATTCGAGGAGAATTACGATGTGGCTCAGATGTTTCAATTGATATTAATTGCATCTTCGAAGGTTCTGTAACTCTAGGTAATTCGGTTCAGATCGGAGCGCATTGTGTTTTAAGGAATGTCATGATTGCGGATGGTGCAATTATTCAACCTTTCTGTTTGATCGAAGACGCAGAAATTGGAGAGGCCTGTAAAATTGGCCCTTATGCAAGGATTCGTCCGGGTACAAAACTTGAAAGCCAGGTGCATATTGGAAATTTCGTTGAAGTAAAAAATAGTCAAATCGGCAGATCAAGTAAAGCTAATCATTTAAGCTATATAGGAGATTCCACAGTTGGTCAGAATGTTAATATAGGCGCGGGTACCATAACTTGCAACTATGACGGCGCAAACAAATATCGAACGATTATCGAAGACGATGTATTTATTGGATCTGATACGCAATTGATTGCACCTGTAAAAATCGCTAAAGGCTCAACAATTGGTGCCGGATCGACAATTACTAAAGAAACACCGGAAAATCAGCTTACCTTATCAAGGTCAAAGCAAGTCACAATTGCTAACTGGAAGCGTCCTGAAAAAAAGAAATGAAATACGGCACTCAGGTTGTACGAGTAAATTGTACTAACACATGTAAGTAAGAAGCTAAAAAGCGAAAACGCTTCCAAATTCTGAAACAATTCTTAACTGCGATTACAATGTGGATTGCTTAGATTTACGCTATTAGAGTGATGTGCACTTTCTAATCACTAGAATTAGCGATGTGCGCAGAAATCAGCGAGCACTTGGTCTTTTGGTGATTAATTATTAATTTAAGGATAAATAGCAATGGCTGGCCATAGTAAATGGGCGAACATCAAACACAAGAAAGCCGCACAAGATGCCAAACGTGGCAAGGTGTTTACCAGGCTTATCAAAGAGATAACCGTGGCGGCAAGAATGGGGGGTGCAGATCCGGAAAGCAATCCACGGCTACGTTTAGCGGTTGATAAAGCATATGATCAAAATATGCCCAAAGATAATATCGAACGAGCGATTAAACGCGGTAGCGGAGCTCTCGAAGGGGTGGATTACGAAGAGATCCGCTATGAGGGGTATGGCATCGGCGGAGCTGCCGTCATGGTCGATTGTATGACGGATAATCGGGTTCGTACGGTTGCAGATGTTCGCCATGCTTTTACTAAATATGGTGGTAATCTGGGAACCGATGGCTCAGTTAGTTTCCTATTTAAACATTGCGGCCAACTGATTTTTGCGCCCGGCACCAATGAAGAAGAACTCATTGACGCAGCGCTTGAGGCGGGTGCCGAAGACGTTATCAGCAATGAGGACGGCAGTATCGAAGTTATTACAGCGCCTTATGAATTTATTAATGTGAAACAAGCATTGGAAAAAGCGAGATTCAAAGCGGAGCATGCCGAGGTGACGATGAAGCCAAGTAGTGAAGCACTGCTAACTGGAGACGATGCGGTAAAAATGCAAAAACTGTTGGATGCTCTAGAAAATCTTGATGATGTTCAGAATGTTTATACTACAGCCATGATGAATCTGGATTAATTATAAGTTAGGATAGGTGGGAAAAAATTCGTATTCTAGGCATAGACCCAGGTTTGCGCATCACCGGTTTTGGAGTGATCGAGAGAAATGGCAATCAATTGATTTATGTCTGTAGCGGAAGTGTTAAAACGTCAGAAGGTGATTTACCGTCGAGACTCAAAGAAATTTTAGATAATGTCCGTGATGTGATTGAGCAGTATCAACCGAATCACGTTGCAATCGAGCAAGTCTTTGTCAATCTTAATCCAAAGTCCACGCTCTTGCTGGGTCAGGCCCGCGGCGCTGCTATTTGTGCAGCTGTGTCAAATAATTTGAAAGTGGCCGAGTATACCGCACTGCAAATCAAACAAGCAGTTGTTGGAAGAGGGCACGCAAGCAAAGATCAAGTGCAGCAAATGATAATGCGATTACTGAATCTTACCGCCCATCCAAGTTCTGATGCTGCTGATGCGCTGGCATGTGCGGTGTGTCATGCGCATGGGGGACTCGGTTTAGGCAAAATTTCAACAACAGGATATCGTATGAAGCGGGGGCGGTTGGTTTGATAGGGCGGCTAACTGGGGTATTGATTGAGAAACGTCCGCCGCAGGTGTTGCTGGACGTGCATGGCATTGGCTATGAGATTGATGTTCCAATGAGCACTTATTATGATTTGCCGGCGAATGGGGTGGAAGTAACACTTTATACACATCTGTCGATCCGTGAAGATATGCATTTGCTGTTTGGTTTTGCGACGGAATCGGAACGGCAGGTTTTCCGGCAGTTGATAAAGGTGTCGGGTATTGGTGCAAGAACAGCGCTTGCGCTCTTATCCGGATTAAGTGTTCGAGATCTGTATCAAGCTGTTAGCATTCAAGATAGCGCGCGTTTAATCAAAATTCCTGGGATAGGAAAAAAAACTGCGGAGCGGTTATTATTGGAATTACGGGATAAGCTTGATTCTGAAGTAATCTGTACGGATACCATACCTTCGTCATCGAGGAACGGTAACGATATGCTAAATGCTTTGTTATCACTGGGATACAATGATCGGGAAGCAAATTGGGCTATCAATCAAATTGCACCAGAGCTATCACTTACGGACGGAATTCGCCAAGCGCTGCAGTTACTATCAAAGGAAAGGTAACTTGATTCTAATGAGGTTGAGACATGATTGAAGTTGATCGGCTAATTACCGCAATGCCTGCATCCTCACAGGAAGAAGTTCTAGAACGAGCACTTCGTCCTAAGCAATTGCAAGAATATATTGGACAAGAGAAGATTCGCGAGCAATTGCAAATTTTCATCGAAGCTGCAAAGAAACGCCATGAAGCGCTCGATCATGTGCTGCTGTTTGGTCCGCCTGGGCTCGGGAAAACAACCCTTGCGCACATAATTTCAAAAGAGATGGGAGTGAATCTACGGCAAACCTCCGGTCCGGTTCTGGAGCGTCCGGGTGATTTGGCTGCTTTACTGACCAATCTCGAACCGAACGATGTATTATTTATTGATGAAATTCATCGTCTTTCTCCAATGGTTGAAGAAATTCTTTATCCAGCGCTGGAGGATTATCAATTAGATATCATGATAGGCGAAGGGCCAGCTGCTCGGTCCGTAAAACTCGATCTTCCTTCTTTTACACTGGTGGGTGCTACGACGCGTGCAGGAATGCTTACAAATCCGCTGCGTGATCGATTTGGGATCGTATCTCGATTAGAATTTTATAGTGCGGAAGAGCTTTGCAAGATTGTGATGCGATCGGCTGGATTGCTGAATGTAAAAATTTCAGCGGATGGCGCATTTGAAATAGCACGACGCTCGCGAGGGACTCCGCGAATAGTAAATCGTTTGTTACGCCGGGTTCGTGATTATGCGGAAGTGAAAGCAGACGGGAATATTTCACGTGAATTGGCTGATGCGGCCTTATTTATGTTGGATGTCGATGCAATCGGCCTTGATGTGATGGATCGTAAACTGTTACTGACAGTTTTAGAGAAATTTGAGGGAGGCCCTGTGGGTGTTGATAATCTGGCTGCGGCCATCGGTGAGGAACGGGATACGATTGAAGATGTGCTCGAACCTTATCTGATACAGCAAGGATTCTTGAAACGAACATCCAGGGGCCGTGTGGCGACTGCTGCGGCTTTCAAGCATTTTGGTTTCGTGATCCCAGCCAATGGAGCAATAAGTAATCTTTGGGGAAACGATCATCAATAAATTTTTGAAACAGAGTAATAGTATATGCAAGTTCATACACTGCGTTTTGTTGTAGCCGTATTGCTAACATTGGCTGTTATGCTGTTTTTTTATACCAGCCGGGAGAAAGATTATTATAGTAAAAGTGCGGAACCTGCAATCAAGCAGATACTCACTGAAATTTCCAGCTGGGAAAAGCAAGTTTTCTTACATCATCTGGCGCCAGAAGCTAAACAATCGATCAACGATAACGAATTGGATAAATTGATGGATTTCTATCGTGGTTTTGGACGGCTTCATTCTATTGATGAACTTAATTTTTCACGAACAATCAGCGCGTTTTCGTTGATTGGGGAAAAGCGCATAAATTATTCTGGTGAAGCCACATTTGACTCTGGATTGGCGAGTTTGAATATTACTTTGATCGAACGTGGCGGATACTTCCTTGTCTATAATTTCGCTTTGGCAAAAGTAGCCAAGTAGCAATCAGGATAAATAGCGACAATATTCATGATATTATCGCTTGAACTATATCGGAGATATAGTAGTCTTATTTGCCGTTAAAGTTGTTGGTTTTTTTAATATGGGAGGCTATTCATAATGAATCAAAATTTCTCTTCAGTAGCTCAAAGCTCTTCATCGGCGATAGCTACTAATAAAGTTTTACGTAACACCTATATGTTACTGGCAATGACACTAATGTTTAGTGGATTTACTGCGGCGATTTCGATGGCATTGAAAATGCCGCCTATGACTTATTTGATTTCGGTCATCGGTGGTATGGTGATTGCGATGTTTGTTTTGCCGCGATTTGCTAATTCACCGTCTGGCATCGGAATCGTTTTTCTGATAACAGGTCTTCTGGGATTTGGTTTGGGGCCCGTATTGACAATGTATGCTTCATTACCGAATGGTGGCAATATCATCACGCTGTCACTAGGAGGCACGGGTGTTATATTCATGGGTCTGTCCGCGTATGCACTGGCTACTAGAAAAGATTTTAGTTTTCTGGGCGGTTTCTTGATGGTAGGCTTCCTGTTGGTACTTTTGGCGGCGTTGGCTAATATTTTTCTGCAAATACCGGCAATGTCGCTGATGATATCGGCGGTGGTTATCATGATAATGAGCGGTTTTATTCTTTACGATACAAGTCGCATCATTCATGGCGGTGAGACCAACTATGTATTGGCTACAATCGGGTTGTACATGACAATTTTTAATATCTTCATCAGCTTGCTGCAAATTTTAGGCATCATGAATAACGATGACTGATTATTAACGCTGAATAATCATCGAACAAAACCCCGGCTTGTGCCGGGGTTTTGTTTTATTCGCTAACTACCATTGCTCGACGAGGTGAATGAAATGGACTGGATGCAAATTGTTTCGGCTTTGGCTTTGGTGGTCTTTATTGTGATTCTTTTACCGTCAGCGCGTGCGATGATAAACAATAGTCCGAAGGGCACAACATCCGACTGGATAAGCGTTATTATTCCAATTGCTGCAGTAATTTTGTTTATCATGCTTTTAATAAAGCTGGTGTGAGTTGAATATCTATTGAGTCGTAAGACTAATATTAATTGGTTTTCTACACGCATTTATAACAATACCATTTTATAAACATGGGAATATTGCTATAAAAATCATGATTTTCCCTTGTTTGAGTAACTGCGGCATGCTAAAATTTCTATTCGATTAATTAGCATGTAGAAGTGTTCTATAACTAATAAAATCTAAGTTGCGGATAAAAAGGAAATTCGGCCAAGGAAATGAAATTATCGTCAATCATGGTGTGGTTTTAACAAAACAGGATTCTGGCGTATGACTTCCGTGAGCTGGCTGAACAGGGTAAGCGTTCAGGTTTGTAGCGTTCTAAGTCGTACCTGAAATCTGTAAAATTAGTAATCATGTGGGGGGAAATATGAGAAGTAAATCAGCAGCAGCCCTGGCGGGGGTATCCGCTCTCGCTTTGTACTCAAGTGTGGCGGTGGGGTCTAAATATAATTTGCCCGAGCCCCAGAGTGTAATAGCGAAAGATATCTATGATCAGCATATTATGCTGTTGTGGATATGTTTGGTTATTTTTATTGGTGTGTTTGGTGTCATGTTTTATTCAGTGCTCAAACACCGCAAGTCGCTTGGTTATAAAGCGGCAAATTTTCATCATAGCACTGCCGTTGAAATTGTTTGGACAGTAATACCTTGTCTTATTCTTGTAGTAATGGCATGGCCAGCAACGAAAACTGTTATTGCGATGAAAGATACTTCAAGTCCTGATATAACCATTAAGGCAACTGGATATCAGTGGATGTGGGGGTATGATTATTTGCAAGGTGAGGGCGAAGGTATTAGTTTCTTTAGCAAGTTATCCACTCCGCGGTCGCAGATAGAAAACAAAGCGCCGAAAGGGGATAATTATTTGCTCGAAGTGGATAACCATGTGGTTGTGCCTGTCGGGAAAAAAGTGCGGATCATCTTAACAGCGAATGATGTGCTTCATGCATGGTGGGTGCCGGCTTTGGGAATTAAGCAGGATGCAATCCCTGGTTTTATACGTGATACATGGTTTACTGCAGATAAACCTGGTATTTATCGTGGACAATGCGCCGAGCTATGCGGTAAAGATCACGGGTATATGCCAATTGTGGTTGAAGTGATGGAAGCGGGTGAATATAGCAAATGGGTAGCGGCAAAATCATCTGCAGTTAAAACATCAATGCATGTAGAAAACTAAGTAAAAGGAGATTAATTATGGCAGCAGTACATGGTGACGCACACGGTCACGAACATGATGATCATCATCATCCAAGCGGAATAATGCGTTGGATTACAACGACCAATCACAAAGACATTGGAACAATGTATTTGTGGTTCAGTTTTGCGATGTTTCTGGTTGGTGGCACCTTGGCAATGGGAATCCGTGCCGAGCTTTTCCAGCCTGGTATTCAAATCTTAGAACCGGAACTGTTTAATCAATTCACAACATTGCATGGCTTGATAATGGTGTTTGGCGCGATCATGCCAGCTTTCGTAGGTTTTGCTAACTGGCAAGTGCCGATGATGATTGGTGCGCCGGACATGGCGTTTGCGCGGATGAATAACTGGAGTTTCTGGTTGTTGCCGGTAGCCGCAACGTTACTGGTCGGATCATTCTTTGTGCCGGGTGGAGCAGCGGCCGGTGGTTGGACATTCTACCCGCCACTATCAACGCAAGGTGGTTTGGGGGTTGATCTGATGATTTTCTCGGTGCATATCTTGGGTGCATCATCAATCATGGGTTCAATTAACATCATCACAACCATTTTGAACATGCGCGCTCCAGGCATGACACTGATGAAAATGCCAATGTTCGTTTGGACATGGTTGATTACTGCTTATTTGCTAGTTCTGGTAATGCCGGTTTTGGCGGGTGTAGTAACCATGCTGTTAACTGATCGTCATTTCGGTACCAGTTTCTTTAATGCAGCGGGCGGTGGTGATCCGGTGATGTTCCAACATATTTTCTGGTTCTTCGGACATCCGGAAGTGTATATCATGATTCTGCCATCTTTCGGGATTGTGTCAGAAGTGATTCCTACCTTCTCACGTAAGCCATTGTTTGGATATGCATCGATGGTGTATGCGACTGCATCAATCGCGATTCTGTCATGTGTCGTTTGGGCGCATCACATGTTTACCGCAGGCATGCCGACTGTTGGTCAATTGTTCTTTATGTATGCAACCATGTTGATTGCGGTGCCGACAGGTGTAAAAGTATTTAACTGGACAGCGACAATGTGGCGTGGTTCGATGAGTTTTGAAACACCGATGTTGTTCTCGGTTGGTTTTATTTTCCTGTTTGTGATTGGCGGTTTCAGTGGCGTGATTTGCGCGATTGTGCCAATTGATATACAAGTGCAAGACACCTATTACGTAATCGCTCACTTCCATTACGTTCTTGTTTCAGGCTCTCTGTTTGCATTATTCGCAGGTGCTTACTACTGGATACCAAAATGGACAGGACGTATGTACAATGAAACATTAGGTAAATGGCATTTCTGGTTGTCGATGTTCTTCTTCAACTTGACATTCTTTGTGCAACATTTCTTGGGCTTGGCAGGAATGCCGCGTAGAATTCCAGATTACAACTTGCAATTCGCAGATTTCAATATGATTTCTAGCATCGGTGCGTTTGGATTTGGATTAACACAGCTTCTTTTCCTCTACATTATGATCAATTGCATTCGTAGTGGAGAGAAAGCGTCTCAAATGCCTTGGGATGGCGCAACAACTCTGGAATGGACGCATCTGCCAACACCTGCGCCATATCACAGTTTTGAAAAACCACCTATTGTTAAGTAACAAGAGCAAGTAGGGATTTCGTATGTCACAGGAAACAGATTTAAAACGCAAAAAACTTAAGACAGCAATGTTTTTGCTAATAACAGTTGTTGCGCTTTATTTAACGGTAATTATCAAACAATGGGAATGGTAACCAACAATACCAAAGTAACAAATGTGCTAATGTTGAAAAAGTTGTTGATTTTCACATTAATCATGTTTGCATTTGGATATGCCTTGGTTCCGTTTTATGAGAAGTTTTGTGAAGTTACCGGTATAAATAATCTGTTAAAACCGGATGTACTAAGCAAGGATAGCTGGGTGGATGAAGGACGCTGGTTGGCAGTTGAGTTTGATGCCAATACCAGAGGATTGCCGTGGAGCTTTAAGTCATTGCAAAACAGCGTCCGAATCCATCCCGGCGAATCGATTGAAGTGATGTACGAGATTACAAATAACTCAGACCGCGAGATTGCTGGACAAGCTATACCCAGCTATAGTCCGCGATATCTGGAAAAATATTTGAAAAAAATCGAATGCTTTTGTTTTACGAAACAAGTGCTCAAGCCAAATGAGACGAGACAAATGCCAGTACAGTTTGTAATTGAACCAGATTTGCCTGCGGATATTAATACTGTAACTATCTCATATACATTTTTTGAGTTACCCGAAGGTGTCAATGTTATTAAAAAATAAGAGTTTAAGTTGAATAAGCAAACGGCAAAACCAGCAAAAGCGAGTGTAATACAAATAGCAAAAGCTGTAATGTTTGCTTTCATGGGAATTCGAAAAAAAAGTGATCTTGAGCATGATGCTGCAACACTCACTCCGGCTCAAGTGATTGTAGGTGGGATTATTGGTGCGGTACTTTTTGTACTTGGCGTAATATTAATTGTCAGATTGGTTGTAAGTTAGAAATTAAAAATCATAAGTAAGAGGAGAGAAGAATGAGTCAAGAATCAGGACACTATTATGTCCCAGCTCCATCGTCGTATCCGATCATCGGATCGACAGCAATTTTGTTTATGGGGTCTGGTGCTGCATTGACCATGAATAAAATTGAAACGGGCTACTGGCTGTTAGCAATTGGGTTTTCAATACTGATCTATATGCTGTTTGGATGGTTTGGAACCGTTGCGAGAGAAAGTGAAGGCGGAAAATACGGAGAGCAAGTTGATAAATCTTTCCGTTGGGGGATGAGTTGGTTCATTTTTACAGAGGTAATGTTCTTCTGTGCTTTTTTTGGCGCGTTATTTTACATGCGCAATCTCTCCATACCATGGCTAGCAGAAGAAAGCACCGTGCTGGGAAATAGCTTCTGGTCATCGTATGATGGTAAATGGCCGACAGCGGGTCCTGGCGATTATGCTCCATTCACGCCAATGGGCGCATGGGGCCTGCCAGCATTCAATACACTATTGTTGTTGACATCCGGTGTCACATTAACAATCGCACATTGGAGATTGAAAGAAAACAGACGGGATGGAATAAAGCTCTGGATGTTGGCAACGATCGCTTTAGGTGCAACATTTATTGCTTGTCAAGCATACGAATATGCTCATGCATATCAAGATTTAAATCTGAAATTAACGACCGGTGCGTACGGCGCAACATTTTTTATGTTGACGGGTTTCCATGGTTTCCACGTGACAATTGGAACGATTATGCTGATCGTAATCTATTTCCGTTGCGCGGCTGGCCATTTTACACCGGAGCATCATTTCGGCTTTGAAGGTGTTGCATGGTACTGGCACTTTGTTGACGTTGTATGGCTGGGACTGTTTATTTTCGTATACCTAATGTAACGAATAAACATAGTTTCCTGCACGGGATTCCAGCTTTTGCACTAAATGGCTGCACAGTGAAAAAGCTGGAATCTGTCATTAAAGGAAGTAAAAAATGACCGTGCCGCTTTCATGCTGAAAATGTACCCTTAGGATTTAATAAATCCGTTTCTAATCTAAGACAGTAATGATAAATGAATATTCTGGGGTATCAGTTTGAGCCAAAAATATGGTCAATTGTCTTAACCCTAATTGCTACTGTTGTATTTTCAAATCTCGGGTTATGGCAATTATCGAGAGCGGACGAAAAAGAAACACAGCACAAGCAATTGGAACAATTTGCAAAACAACCGCCGGTCTTATTGCCTGCAACTCTTGTTAAATTGGAAGAGTTTGAATATCGGGATGTTGAAGTGGATGGCGAGTTTGTCAATGAAATGACAATTTACCTGGACAATAAAACATACCAAGGTAGAGCGGGGTATCATGTGATTACACCGCTGAGAATTGATAATAGCTCACTTTATGTCGCAGTGAATAGAGGCTGGGTAGCTACTGGATACGATAGGTCGATTTTACCACCTGTTTCTAATACCGAAGGCGTAGTTCATATTACTGGAACGGCTGTTTCACCGGATATCAAAACATTTGAGCTATCCGGTCAGCAAATGGATAAGCAAGTTTGGAACAGCTTTTCCCATGAAAGATATCAACAAGCGTTAGGAATAAAACTACAGCCTTTGTTGATTTTGCAAAAAAGCACGATAGAAGACGGATTAATCAGGGATTGGCACAAGCCGGAGTCCGGTTCTTCGAAAAACCTAGGTTATGCGGTTCAGTGGTTCTCATTAGCAGCAACAACGATAATTATTTTTATAGTATTGAATGTCAAACGCAGAAATAAAGAAGAGCAACAGACGTAAATTTATTCTTCTGTTGGTTTTGATGTGTTCACCGGTTTTTATTTCATATGCGCTGTATTTTATGGAATATAGACCGGAGAGCAAAAATTATGGTGATTTAATACCGATCGTCAAACTGACCGGTAAAGGGACTAATCAGTTAGATAACACCATTCTCAGAATTAAAGATTTACATGGTAAGTGGGTATTAGTCACTATCGATTCGGCTGAACATTGCGACGAGGCTTGCAAAAAGAAGCTTTACTTTATGCGGCAAGTGCGGATGGTGCAAGGGAAAGAGAAACATCGTATCGAACGGCTTTGGTTAATCAACGATGACACCAAACCCACCGATGAATTATTGAAAGAATACGAAGGAACTTACTTCGTCAGCGCTAAAGATAGCGAGATTTTAGAATTAATTGAAACGAAGGAATCGCAAACCAAGCATATTTATTTAATTGACCCGATCGGCAATTTAATGATGCGTTTTCCTGAAAATGTGGATGGAACCAAAATGGGGCATGACTTGAAACGCTTGCTTCATGTATCCCAACTAGAGCATTGAAATTAAATTATTAAATAGTAACGGTAACGTTAGACCGAAATAACAGAATAGTTAGAAAAGGAGATCAAAGATATGGCTTCCAGTATTACTTGGCAAGAGACGGCATCGAGAATAAACCAATTCTACCGGCTGACCAAACCGCGCGTGGTGTCGCTGATAGTGTTTACTGCCGTAATTGGCATGTTTTTAGCAGTACCCGGGGCAGTACCATTAGATACCCTAATACTGGCAACGACAGGTATTGCTTTGGTAGCCGGTGCCGCCGCCGCATTAAACTGTCTGGTCGAGCACAAGTTGGATGTGGTCATGGCTAGAACAAAAGGAAGACCGCTACCGCAAGGAAAAGTCAGCGTTCCGGAAACATTGTTTTTTCTGTCAATCGTAGGTGGTTTGGGTTTGTTCATTTTGTATTACTGGGTCAATGAACTGACCATGTGGCTGACGTTAGGAACGTTTGTCGGATATGCCATTATCTATACCGTGATATTAAAACCACTGACGCCGCAAAATATCGTAATTGGCGGAGCATCTGGCGCGATGCCGCCGGTGTTGGGTTGGACCGCGGTTACCGGTGAAATCGCAAGCGATGCTTTATTGTTATTCTTGATTATCTTTGCATGGACACCGCCGCATTTCTGGGCACTGGCGCTGTATCGTAAAAACGAATACGCCTCTATCGGCATGCCTATGCTGCCAGTAACACACGGCGATCAATTTACCAAATTGCATGTATTGCTCTACACATTCATTCTGTGCGCCGTCACGATTCTTCCATATGTTACTCAAATGAGCGGTTTGATTTATTTAGGGAGCACCCTGATACTGAATAGTATTTTCTTATACTATGCCATCGAAATTTATCGCAATTACAGCGATAAATTAGCGCGTGAAGCTTTCCGCTATTCAATTCTGTACTTGGCATTGCTGTTCGTTGCATTGCTTGTTGATCATTATTTTCATTTCTAAAACGAACTGGTTCATCAATTAAAAAAAGCGCATGCGGAAGTTGCCGCATGCGCTTTTTTATTTTGAAGCACGGCTTGAATTCAGTCCGTAGCCGGAAACAATTTTCCCGGATTAAGAATATTATTGGGGTCAAACACCCGTTTGATAGCACGCATCAGATTCAGTGTCGAAGCATCAATTTCCTTGGTCACAAAAGCACGCTTTTCACTGCCGACCCCATGTTCGCCTGACAAGGTTCCGCGTAGTCTAATCACCAAGTTGAACACTTCATCCAAACACTGCTCAGCCCGTGCCACTTCATCCGGATTATCCGGATTGATCAGCAGATTGACATGGATATTGCCATTGCCGGCATGGCCGAAATTAACATTGTGCAATCGGTACTGGCTGCTTAATTGCGTCAATCCCGTCAAGAATTGCGGCAAGGTATCAACTGGCACCACGACGTCTTCATTGATTTTCTTCGGGGCAATTTCGCGGAGTAGTGGTGACAAAGCTTTACGCGCTTTCCATAGCGCCGCTATGTTGTCGACTTCTCCCGCAAAAATTAAGTGCTCAGATTGACAAGCGGCTAAGATGGCCGCGACCGATTCGGCCATGTCGCGGCCTGAACCATCGACTTCGATCATTAGCATTGCATGTGTATCAGCCGGAAGCATGTCGGGGTAACGGCCACGAATCAAATTAAGCGATCCGGCATCGAGAAACTCAAGAGCGCTAGGCAATTGCGGCAGGGTCATAATTTTAACAATCGCAGCAGTGCAACTGGAAAGATCCCGATAGTGCGCAGTAATGCCGGTAACGGCATTAGGCAATGCGGTTAATTTCAACGTGGCTTCGGTAATCACCGCCAGCGTGCCTTCTGAACCTATCAATAAGCGAGTGAGATCATAACCGACCACTCCTTTGGTGGTATAACATCCGGTTGTAATAACCTCCCCGGCGCCAGTGATCGCTTTCAAACCCAAGACGTGCTCGCGCGTGGTGCCGTATTTAACCGCATGCGGGCCACCGGCCCCCGTCGCAATATTGCCGCCGATGGTGGAGAATGCCGCGCTTGAAGGATCCGGCGGCCAAAAAAAACCGTGCGGCTTGGCAGCGTCCTGAATCGATTGATTCAAGGCGCCGGGTTGCGCCACGATGACGCGATTTGCGGGATCAACCGCCAATATTTGGGTCATGCGTTCCAACGACAATGCAATACCGCCGAATTCAGGCAAGCTGCCACCAGCCGTGCCTGTTCCCCGGCCGCGAGGTATTAATGGCACCTGGAATTGGTTGCACAACCCAAGAATTTGCCGGATTTCTTCGGCTGAAATTGGAAACAGCACCGCATCCGGCGGAAAAATCTTGCGGCTGTTGTCGTAGGCGTACGCGTAACAATCCACCGGATCGGTATAGAAACGCTCGGGCGGGAAGATTTTCCCTATTTGAGTGATTAGCTCGGCAGGCAGCATCGCAAAAATCAGTGCAAGCTAATCCATGTATTCGAACACTTTCACCACTTTACGCACGCCGGAAGTGGAGCTGGCAATTTTTGCAGCATGATCGGCTTCTTGACGCTTCACGATACCCATCAAATACACAACGCTATTTTCAGTCACGATTTTAACGTGGCTAACATGAAATTTCCGCTCGGCAAGAAACCGCGCTTTTACTTTGGACGTCAGCAATACGTCGTTACTGCGAGAAGCCAGCGAAGTCATCGAAGCGACGGCGATTTCGTTGTGAATGCGCCGCACGTTATCGACGCCCATGACCACGCGTTCGATGTTTTGCTTGAACTCTTCCGACGATGCTTCTCCGGTTAACAGAACCACGCGGTTATAACTGGTAACATTGACATGCACGCTATCGCTGAATTGTTGATGGATGCGCCGTGCGCTTTTTAGCTCAATGCCCTCATCCTCAATGAAAATGCCGCTGGTTCTGCGGTCTTCAGCAATATACGAACCCGAACCGGGTGCAGTGCTCAGAGAATACATCGGGCAACCCGACAGTAATGGCAGGCAGAGTAGCAGTAACAACCCATTCCTATTGAGAGATTTCATTTGCAGGACTCCATAGAATTCAAAATTCAAGGGCGATAATACAGTAAAATAACGCGATCACGAATAAACAATTGGCGGCGTTGCCTGCGATTAACCATCATGAGCGCAAAAGAAACGGATGCCGCGCAAAGCGGACAAGAACACAGTGCCGATACATGCGCCGATGAATCAGCGGTCATCGGCGTGACAGCCGGGGAAGAACGTTATTTGATTCCGATGACGGAAGTCAGCGAAGTCATCGTCATGCCGAAGCTTGCGCATGTTCCGTTGACGCAACCCTGGTTTCTAGGATTGGCCAACGTGCGCGGCAACCTTTACGGTATTACCGACCTGGGTGTGTATCTCGGCGATAAACCGGCGCCGTTCAATTTGAAATCGCGCGTATTGCTGGCATTTCCCGGGAACAAAGCATATGGCGGCTTTGCCGTGCATAGCATGCTAGGAATCCGCAAGCTAGCGGAATTCACTCAAGTCAAATCGCCCAAAAAGAAACTATCCGCCGGGATCCGGGCGCACTATCAAGATGCCGAGGGGCGGATCTGGAAAGCGCTCAGTTTATATGCGCTGATTCGTGACGATAAATTTCTGCAGATTGCCCGGTGAATGCCCCGCGTTTTTTTACAACCCGTTAACATCAAAACTACAACTCTAGATTATGTCGATATCTTCGATTGCTGCAAAAGAAAAAGCCAAGATTCTGGCGGAAGCATTACCTTACATTCAACGTTTTCACGGTAAAACCATCGTTATCAAATACGGCGGCAACGCCATGGTGGAAGAAAACCTCAAGCACGGATTCGCGCGCGATGTCGTGCTGCTGAAACTGGTCGGCATGAACCCGGTGGTGGTGCACGGCGGCGGTCCGCAGATCGACGACATGCTCAAGCGTGTCGGCAAGCAGGGTGAATTCATTCAAGGCATGCGCGTCACCGACGCGGAAACCATGAACGTGGTCGAAATGGTGCTCGGCGGCTCGGTCAACAAGGACATCGTCAATCTGATCAACCGCCACGGCGGCAAGGCGGTCGGACTAACCGGCAAAGATGGCGCGTTTATCCGCGCCAAGAAAATGCTGATGCCGGATCGCGAAACCGCCGGCAAATGGATCAACATCGGACAAGTCGGCGAGATCGAATCGATCGATCCGGCGCTGATCGCATTACTTGATACTCAAGACTTCATTCCGGTGATTGCGCCGATTGGGGTCGGCAGCGAAGGTGAAGCCTACAACATCAACGCCGATCTGGTTGCCGGCAAGCTGGCGGAAATTCTGCAAGCGGAAAAATTGATTTTGCTGTCGAACATTCCCGGCGTCATGGACAAGGAAGGCAAGCTCCTGACCGGCCTGACTGCGCAACGCGTCGATGAATTGTTCGCCGACGGCACCATTTCCGGCGGTATGCTGCCGAAAATCGGCTCGGCGCTGGATGCGGTGAAAAAAGGCGTCAAGTCGTGCCATATTATCGACGGGCGGGTCGAACACGCCTTGTTGCTGGAAATTTTGACCGATCAGGGGGTCGGTACCTTAATCAAAGAAAGTTAACCGGCTGAGTGCTGGTTTTCACCAGCGCTTGCCTAACGCCGTTAAAATCCCGCGCAGAATTTGCACTTCCTCTTTCTCCAATCGCGCCTTTGAAAACAGGCGGCGGATACGCTGCATCAGCAACTTGGGTTTTTCCGGATCGAGGAAGTCGCTGGCAATCATCGCCTGCTCCAGATGCGCATAGAATAATTCCAGGTCATTGAAATTGGCCGGCGATCCAGCCGGGGCTGCGGGTTCTCCATGTTCTATCAGCGCCATGCGTAACTCATACGCCATGACTTGCACCGCGCTGGCCAGATTCAGCGACGTGAATTCCGGATTCGCGGGAATGTGGATGATCATCTGGCACTTACTCACCTCCGCGGTCGTCAGGCCGGAAGTTTCCGCGCCAAACAACAAAGCCACTGGGTGATGCCGGGCATAGCGCAATAATTCCCGCGCACCCTCCCGCGCATCAAACACATCGGGCGAAAGATCGCGCGGACGCGCTGTCATCGCGGCTGCCAGCACAGTATTGTCCAATGCCTCATCCAGCTCGGTGCATACCTTTATTTTTTCCAGAATATCGCGCGCTCTGACCGCTCGGGCATCCGCTTCTCTATCCGGAAACGACTCCGGATTAATCAAATACAGCGAGCTGAGCCCCATCGTTTTCATCGCCCGCGCTGCCGCGCCGATGTTGCCGGGATGGCTGGTATGGCTGAGTACAATGCGGATATGGTCGAGCGGGCAAGGGCTATTCATAATACAAGCAGGTGAGTGTCGAGAAACAAAGCGGGTGATTCTAACAGAGGAAGGGATCCGGAGCATGCCGCCATACTGGATGGAATGGTTCGGTGAGCTGTTTATCTCATGAATCATGATGTGTTTGTGCATCATCGACACCTAAATTTGCTTCGGGTATAGTTTGCTTCAAGAAAAAGCGGCTATTCTGTTGCCACTGAATGCTGCTCCCAGATTAGCATCAATTACACTTGTTCCGTAGGGAAAAAAGCAAAATCATGTCGACCGTTCTCAGCACTGCCCAAGATGACCGGCTCTGGTCTAAACTGATCCGCCATATCCGCGAGGGTGCGTTAATTCCGGTGAGTGGTTCCGGGCTGCTTGAAATTCCCGATGCGACTGGTGGAACTAAGAATTTTTACACGTTTGTAGCCGAGGAGCTCGCGCAGCGGCTGGATGTTGATCCGCCCCAGCACACCGGTGAACGCGCGCTTAACGAGGTTGCCTGTAACTATCTGGCAATGCCGCACAGCCGGGACGAGGAGCTGTACCCGCAGGTAAAGGAAGTGGTTGAGCAGTTGGAGCAAAGCATTCCCATCCCCCAAGCGCTTAATGATCTTGCCGCATTGCCGGTTAAATTGTTCGTGACCACCACCTTCGATAATCTGTTGGTGCGCGCCATCGAACAGCGCCAGCCGGCTTGGAAGGGAAGAATCCGTCAGATTGAATACTCCCCTGTGCGCAAGGGCGATCTCGACAACGCCGAACTCAACGATGGTCCGCCAGTGGTGTTTCACCTGTTCGGGCGGGCTACCTCCATGCCCGAATATGCGGTTACGGAAGAGGATGTACTCGAATTCATGCATGCGCTGCAATCGCAGGAAGGTCAGCCGGAAAAACTGTTCCGCTTGTTACACCAGAAGAACTTGCTCATCGTGGGGTGTGGCTTCGAGAATTGGCTGGCGCGCTTTTTCATCCGGCTGGGCGTGAAACCTCGCCTGAGCGCAGTCAAGGGTAAAACGGATTGGTTTATCGAACGCACTGCCAGCACGCCCGAGTTCACCACGTTTCTGGATCATTACAGCCGCAGTACTAAGCATTTTCCGCTGGAGCCGGTCGAGTTCGTCGCCCGGCTCGCAAAGGAGTTGCCGCAAGATCTGCCTGACACGGCCACTACTCGAACACAAGCAATACCGCGCAATCCCGACCGAGACATCCTGGAAGGTGCGGTATTTCTCAGTTACGCCAGCGAAGATCGCGTCATCGTCGAGCGCATCCATAAGGCGCTGGATGACAGCGGTATCGATTGCTGGTTCGACCGGCAGCAACTGAAAACCGGGGATGATTGGGAGAGCAAAATCATCCGCAACGTCAATGCCTGCTCGCTGTTCGTGCTGATTCTGTCGCGCCACACGCTGACGCAGCAAGATCGTTTCTTTCGTCACGAGTGGAATGAGGCATTCAAACGCAGCATCGGCTTTGCAGCTAACGCCAAGTTTTTGATCCCGGTGGCGATCGACGATATCCAGCCCAATGACCCGGCATTGCCGCTTGAACTCCATAAGACGAACTGGGAACGATCACCCGGCGGGGAAATGACGCCCGCTTTCCTCGAAATGATCACCATAGCATTTCAGCAGGCCCAGCTCCGGGCGCACGGTTCAACGCCATGAATCAAGCCATCGACACGCAATCGATATCCGGCAGCACACCAGCACGTGGCTCGAATCTGAGCGATAAAGAACCCTGGCCGGGATTGGCGTCGTACACCGAGGAAGATCGAAACTATTTCGCCGCGCGCGAGATCGAGCGCGACGAATTGCTGGAGCGGGTGCTGCAACACCGGTTGACCGTGCTGTACGGATTGTCGGGGTTGGGCAAGAGTTCGCTGCTGCAAGCGGGGTTGTTTCCAGCGTTGCGCGAGCGCCACAACCTGCCGGTTTACGTGCGGCTTAATTTTGCGACGGAAGCGGCGGGATTGGTCGATCAAGTGTTCGCTGCCATCGAAGCGGCGGCGCAGGCCGTGCAGGCAAAAATGCCGGCACGGCAAGACGATGAAACGCTGTGGGAATACTTCCAACGCCAAGGCAATGCATTCTGGAGCCAGCGTAACCGGCTGCTGACGCCCGTGCTGGTTTTCGATCAATTTGAGGAAATCTTTACGCTCGGGGCGTTTCGCCGTGCCGATGAAGCAAAAGCGTTTCTTGAAGCGATTGCCGATGTTGCCGAAGGGCGCGCGCCGGATGCCGTCAAAGCGCGGCTCGATAGCTTGCCGGCTGAAGCTGCGCGCAGGTTTGACTTCAACCGGCAAGCTTGCCACGTGTTGCTGTCGTTGCGTGAGGATTATCTGGCTTATCTGGAGGATATGCGTCCGCGGATGCCGAGCATGACAAACCGCATGCGGCTGCGGCCTTTGAATGGCATCCAGGCACTGACGGTGGTGTGCAAACCCGGCGGCGATTTGGTAACGGCGGTGGTGGCTGGCCAAATTGTCACTGCAGTGGTGGGCGCGCGGCAGCGACAGCGACCGGCGGAGGATCAGGAGGTCGATCCCGCCTTGCTCAGTTTGCTTTGCCGCGAACTGAATAAACGCCGCATCAAGGACGCCACTGCGCAGATCAACGCTGAGATGCTGACCGATCAAGTGCGCGCCGATATCCTGCGGGATTTTTACGATAGAGCGGTCGGCAGCGTCAGTGCGGCGGTCCGCAACTTTGTCGAAGACAAGCTGTTGCTTACTTCCGGCCAGCGCGACAGTGTTGCGCTCGAAGTCGCGCGCGAAGCTGGTATCGGCGATGAGCAAATCGATACTCTGGTCGACGAACGCTTGCTGCGCCGCGAGGAGCGCGGCGGCGTCGTGCGTCTGGAACTGACGCATGATGTGTTGACCGAAGTGGTACGCGCCAGCCGCGACCAACGGCGCGAACGTGAAGCGCGCGAGCAAGCGCAACAGGCGGCACAGGAAGCGGAAAAACGGCTGCGCAAGAGCCGCAGGTTTGTAGTCTTTATGGTCGTGTTGGTACTCGTGACGGTCGGAACGCTTGCGGTCATTGTGGAAGGGCTGTACTGGGCAAACAAGCATCACTATCCGTTGCAAGCGCTGATGCTGCGATGGACATACAAATTAGGGATCGGCGAAACGTTGCCACGGCCAAAATTGGTCGAAATCCCCGTTGGTAGCGTTGAAAGAGGAGATGATGGAGCAGCGGAATTGGTTACTACGATAACAATTAAGCAGCCTTTTTATCTTGCTAGTACTGAGACTACGTTTGCCCAGTATGACATCTTCCAGCAAGCCACTGGGCGAGATATTCCTGATGATCGCGACTGGGGCCGTGGCAACCAGCCAGTGATTAACGTGTCTTGGTATGACGCGCGAGCCTATGCCAAGTGGCTGAGCGCGATGACTGGCAAGGCGTGTCGCTTGCCCAGTGAGGTCGAATGGGAGTACGCTGCGCGCGCTGGCAGCCATACTGCCTATCATTGGGGTGATGACGTACAACCCATCATCGACGGCAAGCCAACGGCCATGGCTAATTGCAGAGGCTGCGGCAGTGAATGGGATGGCAAGCAAACTGCGCCTGTGAGGAGTTTTGCATCGAACGGCTTCGGCTTGTACGATATGTCAGGCAACGTTTGGGAGTGGACTTGCTCAACTTGGCAAGATCGATTGGATGGCAGTGAGCAACCGTGCAGTGATGAGGCAACGGATACTCAGGCCCGCGTGGTGCGCGGCGGTTCCTGGTTCAGTCTTCCGGACTACGCGCGCTCGGCGGCGCGCCTCGACCTTCATCCGGACGGTCGCGTCATCGATTTCGGTTTCCGGGTGTTATGTGAGTCCCCCATCGAATAGCGGACCACTGGCGCGCTGAACGCTGAAGCGCTGGGTCGCTGTTCACTGTGCGCCGCGCAGGTTTCATGCTAGTACATTTGTCCTAGAAAAAGAGTTCGTCACTCCTATAGCCGCAATTAAACAATTGTTTTAAATTACAAGCATAAAAGTGAGGGTGCAGCAGTTTTTCTAGCCGGAATTCAATCGATAGCAGCGGTACTGATTGTTTTGGCAAATATAACGATGGAGATTGATCGATGAAAACTAAAATGATTGCAAATTTATCAATGCTGGCATTTGTCGGTGCAGCAAGCAGCGCTTACGCGGGCGTTGCGCCGGACAGCTACGACATGCTGAACGGCAATACCGGTAGTTATAACTATTGGGATGAAACCTATAATGGCAGCGGTTGCGTAACTTGTGACAATGCGGCTTTGTCGGGCGGACGTGGTGACTTGACCGATGGCATCATCGCGACGGAAAACTGGTTTATCACCGAAGCGCCGGTGGGCAACGGTCCTTATGTCGGCTGGACTATCGATCCGGTGATCACGTTTCATTGGAATACGCCAGTGAATATCACCTCCGTGACGTTTCATTTTGACGATTCCAATGGAGCGGGCGGCGTGAGTGCGCCAGCCAGCGTGACGGTGGGCGGTACTAGTTTTGCGATTGCCGATCCAATCGGGTCCGCACCATTTGCTTTTGTAGCAGATGGCTTATCGTTTAGCGGTAACGATCTGGTGGTGTCGATTGCCAGAAACAATGCTTGGGTGTTCCTCAGCGAAGTTGAGTTTAATGCCGCGCCCATTCCGGAACCTGAAACCTATGCGATGTTGTTAACGGGTCTTGGGTTGCTTGGTTTTGCAGCGCGCCGCAGGAAAGCAATGGCAGCTTAGTTGCAAGTATTTTCTAATGTAAAACGGGAGCCAAGGCTCCCGTTTTTCTTTGCGGCTGTAACAACGTTACGCGAGTTCCGCGATCTTGGCGTTTTGCAGCCGGTAGCCGTAACCGTAAATGGTGACGATGTCCCATTGACTTTGCGGGGTAAACTGAAGTTTGTTGCGGAGGCGGCTAATATGCGTATCAACCGTGCGTGTATCGATTTCAGCCGACAATCCCCAGATTTTTTCGAGTAAGTGAATTCTAGATAGAAGTTTGTTTTGATTCTGAAAAAGATAGTTTGCGAGCGAGAATTCTTTTTGTGTCAGACCGGCGTTTTTACCTGCAACGGTGATTTCTTGATTGTCGTAGTTAATGGCGTAGGATCCGAATTGCGCGACAGATGATTGTTTTTCACGATTGCGGCGTGTCAGTGATTCGATTCTGGCGAGTAATTCAAAGTGCCGAGTCGATTTAACAAAATAATCGTCGGCACCCATATGCAGAACATGCACAACATCGGATTCGCTATCGCGCGATGTGACGCAAATGATCGGAATATGCCAGCTGTAGTTTCCTCGAATCCATGTTAGGACTTCTTCGGCGGTGCCATCCGGGAGCACCCAATCCAGTACCAGCAAGTCGAATTCTTTTTCTTTCAGTGCATGGAGAAATGTGGCGATCGAACTATAAATCTCACAATGGTAGTGCGCGTGGGAAAATAACAGCTCATAGATGGCTATTTGAGTCGGTTCGTCTTCAAGTATTCCTAATCGCATAAAATTGCTATTTATAACTGACAAATTTGAGAAACAATGTATTGCATAAAATGGTGTTTTGGTGCGTGTGACAGAAAATACACATTCGGCTTTTGTAATCGGGAAATCATGATAATTCTTGAATGGTAAGTTCTTTATAGACGTATGCAGTTCGATAAGATTAAGAAAATAAATAAAATTTAACCCATTTTGATCAGGGGGAATACATTGTTACTCAATAAGCTTGGGTTTTTGATTGTAATTAAATGATTTAATTTTCCTGATAATCGTGTATCGTATCTGGGTCTTTTGAATTCAAGTTGTTAAATGTGATGCTACGGGTTGACCCTTTTCCCTTGATATTCGATGACCGATGCGGCACGCCGCGGAAGTAGTTTTTATTCATTATTAAGGAAAAAATATGGCAACAGGCACAGTAAAGTGGTTCAATGATTCTAAAGGTTTTGGTTTTATTACTCCGGATGATGGTGGAGAAGATATATTTGCTCATTTCTCCGCGATCAATAGCGGAGGCTATAAATCCTTGCGTGAAGCTCAACGCGTGAGTTTCGACGTTACCACAGGTCCTAAAGGTAAACAGGCCGCGAATATCATGCCGCAATAAGTTGCTGCAAGAAGTATCGATCAACAAAAAACCCCGCATCAACGGGGTTTTTTCATTGGAGGCTAGGTCAAGTTACAAATTTCAATCCGGAAATGCCTAAAAAAATCGGTATGTCGCATATGCATTAAAATGGTAAGAAAAATTAGTTTAGCAAAATTGCTATGGTGCATCAGAGAAAGAAATCCTAGATAATAGCGGAAAGGATTATTTTGAAAGTGAAATTTCCACATCAGTAACCATCGCAATAAAAGCTATTTCACAATAATTTAAAAAAAATGTTGACCGATGCTTTAGAGTCTGTATAATTCCGCTTCTCGCTGCTTGAGCAACTAAAAAAGTAGCGATGCTCTTTAAAAAAATACAATCGATAGGTGTGAGTACTTAATAAGTTAAAAGGCATAAAGCCAAAAAAGTTAAGTATTCGCAAGAATGTAGAAATTGGTAAATTAATCAATATCGACGTCAAGCGAGAGTTTTACCAGAATTGAACTTAAGAGTTTGATCCTGGCTCAGATTGAACGCTGGCGGCATGCTTTACACATGCAAGTCGAACGGCAGCACGAACTTCGGTTTGGTGGCGAGTGGCGAACGGGTGAGTAATGCATCGGAACGTGTCCTAAAGTGGGGGATAACGCATCGAAAGATGCGCTAATACCGCATAATCTCTGAGGAGGAAAGTAGGGGATCGAAAGACCTTATGCTTTTGGAGCGGCCGATGTCTGATTAGCTAGTTGGTAGGGTAATGGCCTACCAAGGCGACGATCAGTAGTTGGTCTGAGAGGATGGCCAGCCACACTGGGACTGAGACACGGCCCAGACTCCTACGGGAGGCAGCAGTGGGGAATTTTGGACAATGGGCGCAAGCCTGATCCAGCAATGCCGCGTGAGTGAAGAAGGCCTTCGGGTTGTAAAGCTCTTTCAGTTGAGAGGAAAAGATTGTGACTAATAATCACAATTCATGACAGTATCGACAGAAGAAGCACCGGCTAACTACGTGCCAGCAGCCGCGGTAATACGTAGGGTGCAAGCGTTAATCGGAATTATTGGGCGTAAAGGGTGCGCAGGCGGTTCTGTAAGTCAGATGTGAAATCCCCGGGCTTAACCTGGGAATTGCGTTTGAAACTACAGGACTAGAGTGTAGCAGAGGGGGGTGGAATTCCATGTGTAGCAGTGAAATGCGTAGAGATGTGGAAGAACATCGATAGCGAAGGCAACCCCCTGGGTTAACACTGACGCTCAGGCACGAAAGCGTGGGGAGCAAACAGGATTAGATACCCTGGTAGTCCACGCCCTAAACTATGTCAACTAGTTGTCGGGCCTTAATAGGTTTGGTAACGTAGCTAACGCGTGAAGTTGACCGCCTGGGGAGTACGGTCGCAAGATTAAAACTCAAAGGAATTGACGGGGACCCGCACAAGCGGTGGATTATGTGGATTAATTCGATGCAACGCGAAAAACCTTACCTACCCTTGACATGTGCAGAATTTTTCAGAGATGAGAAAGTGCTCGAAAGAGAGCTGCAACACAGGTGCTGCATGGCTGTCGTCAGCTCGTGTCGTGAGATGTTGGGTTAAGTCCCGCAACGAGCGCAACCCTTGTCATTAATTGCCATCATTTAGTTGGGCACTTTAATGAGACTGCCGGTGATAAACCGGAGGAAGGTGGGGATGACGTCAAGTCCTCATGGCCCTTATGGGTAGGGCTTCACACGTAATACAATGGCGCGTACAGAGGGTCGCCAACTCGTGAGAGGGAGCTAATCTCATAAAGCGCGTCGTAGTCCGGATCGGAGTCTGCAACTCGACTCCGTGAAGTCGGAATCGCTAGTAATCGCGGATCAGCATGTCGCGGTGAATACGTTCCCGGGTCTTGTACACACCGCCCGTCACACCATGGGAGTGGGCTTCACCAGAAGCAGGTAGTCTAACCGCAAGGAGGGCGCTTGCCACGGTGAGGTTCATGACTGGGGTGAAGTCGTAACAAGGTAGCCGTAGGGGAACCTGCGGCTGGATCACCTCCTTTCAAGAAATAACTTTTTTAAGTACTCACAACCTATCGATTGTTAAATAGACAGAGCTAAGAACCAGGGTTTGGCTAAAGTAAGTTCTATGATCAATGGTGCTTAGACTATTTGGGTCTGTAGCTCAGTTGGTTAGAGCACACGCTTGATAAGCGTGGGGTCGGTGGTTCAAGTCCACCCAGACCCACCAACATTATCACAGGGGGTGTAGCTCAGCTGGGAGAGCACCTGCTTTGCAAGCAGGGGGTCATCGGTTCGATCCCGTTCACCTCCACCAATAGCTCGGAATCAGATCGTTGGTGAGAGAAGTGAATTTTCTCAACGAAGCTTGTCTATAGAGATTTTGTTCTTTAAAAATATGGAAAATAAATACTATCAATTTAAAATTGAAAAGTAAGGGTTAGATTGTATCTTTGTAAAATAAAGATATAAAAAGTAGTACGCCTATAACTACAATAATTTTTGAAGTTATAGGATCAAGTGAATAAGTGCAAGTGGTGGATGCCTTGGCGATTACAGGCGATGAAGGACGTGGAAGCCTGCGAAAAGCTTCGGGGAGTTGGCAAGCAAACTTTGATCCGGAGATGTCCGAATGGGGAAACCTGACTCTTGTCTAATTGGCTCTTAAATAGAATGTTGAGAGCTTATTAGGCAAGAGTCAACCTTAATTGAATATATAGATTAAGTGTGGCGAACCTGGAGAACTGAAACATCTAAGTATCCAGAGGAAAAGAAATCAATAGAGATTCCCAAAGTAGTGGCGAGCGAAATGGGAGAAGCCATCAATATTTAGCATTTGAATTAATCGAATTATCTGGAAAGTTAGACCATAGTAGGTGATAGTCCTGTAGATGAAAATTCAAATGTGGAACTAAGATTGAGAAAAGTAGAGCGGGACACGAGAAATCTTGCTTGAAGATGGGGGGACCATCCTCCAAGGCTAAATACTCGTAATCGACCGATAGTGAACCAGTACCGTGAGGGAAAGGCGAAAAGAACCCCGGAAGGGGAGTGAAATAGATCCTGAAACCGCTTGCATACAAACAGTGGGAGCCCGTAAGGGTGACTGCGTACCTTTTGTATAATGGGTCAGCGACTTACATTCAGTAGCAAGCTTAACCGAATAGGGGAAGCGTAGCGAAAGCGAGTCTTAATAGGGCGTTGAGTTGCTGGGTGTAGACCCGAAACCAGATGAGCTATTCATGGCCAGGATGAAGCGAGGGTAACACCTCGTGGAGGTCCGAACCCACTAGTGTTGAAAAACTAGGGGATGAGCTGTGAATAGGGGTGAAAGGCTAAACAAATCTGGAAATAGCTGGTTCTCTCCAAAAACTATTTAGGTAGTGCCTCATGTATCACCTTTGGGGGTAGAGCACTGTTATGGCTAGGGGGTCATCGCGACTTACCAAACCATTGCAAACTCCGAATACCAAAGAGTGCGAGCATGGGAGACAGACATCGGGTGCTAACGTCCGGTGTCGAAAGGGAAACAACCCAGACCCTCAGCTAAGGTCCCCAAGATATAGTTAAGTGGTAAACGAAGTGGGAAGGCATAGACAGTCAGGAGGTTGGCTTAGAAGCAGCCATCCTTTAAAGAAAGCGTAATAGCTCACTGATCGAGTCGTCCTGCGCGGAAGATGTAACGGGGCTTAAACTATACACCGAAGCTAGGGATTTACAGCAATGTAGATGGTAGGAGAGCGTTCCGTAAGCCTGCGAAGGTGGCTTGTAAAGGCTGCTGGAGGTATCGGAAGTGCGAATGCTGACATGAGTAGCGATAAAGGGAGTGAAAGGCTCCCTCGCCGAAAACCCAAGGTTTCCTGTGCAACGCTAATCGGCGCAGGGTGAGTCGGCCCCTAAGGTGAGGCAGAAATGCGTAACTGATGGGAAACTGGTTAAAATTCCAGTACCTTTGATTAATGCGATGTGGGGACGAAGAAGGTTAGCTCAGCCGGGTGTTGGATGTCCCGGTTCAAGCAAGTAGATATGTTGCTTAGGAAAATCCGGGTGACTAAATCGAGATGTGATGCCGCAACACTCTTCGGAGTGCCAAGTGAGTAATACCATGCTTCCAGGAAAAGCCGCTAAGCTTCAGTTAATCGAAGACCGTACCGCAAACCGACACAGGTGGGTAGGATGAGAATTCTAAGGCGCTTGAGAGAACTCAGGAGAAGGAACTCGGCAAAATGACACCGTAACTTCGGGAGAAGGTGTGCCTTTGGTATGTGTAGCGCCTCGCGCGCAAAGCAGAAAAAGGTTGCAAATAATAGGTGGCTGCGACTGTTTAATAAAAACACAGCACTCTGCAAACACGTAAGTGGACGTATAGAGTGTGACGCCTGCCCGGTGCCGGAAGGTTAAATGATGGGGTGCAAGCTCTTGATTGAAGCCCCGGTAAACGGCGGCCGTAACTATAACGGTCCTAAGGTAGCGAAATTCCTTGTCGGGTAAGTTCCGACCTGCACGAATGGCGTAACGATGGCCACACTGTCTCCTCCTGGGACTCAGCGAAGTTGAAATGTTTGTGAAGATGCAATCTCCCCGCGGCTAGACGGAAAGACCCCGTGCACCTTTACTGTAGCTTTACATTGGACTTTGATAACATTTGTGTAGGATAGGTGGGAGGCTTTGAAGTAGATTCGCCAGAATCTATGGAGCCGACGTTGAAATACCACCCTAATGTTGTTGGGGTTCTAACCTAGATCCATTAGCTGGATTGGGGACCGTGTATGGTAGGCAGTTTGACTGGGGCGGTCTCCTCCCAAATTGTAACGGAGGAGTACGAAGGTACGCTAGGTACGGTCGGAAATCGTGCTGATAGTGCAATGGCAAAAGCGTGCTTAACTGCGAGACTGACAAGTCGAGCAGGTGCGAAAGCAGGTCATAGTGATCCGGTGGTTCTGTATGGAAGGGCCATCGCTCAACGGATAAAAGGTACGCCGGGGATAACAGGCTGATTCCTCCCAAGAGTTCATATCGACGGGGGAGTTTGGCACCTCGATGTCGGCTCATCACATCCTGGGGCTGTAGCCGGTCCCAAGGGTATGGCTGTTCGCCATTTAAAGTGGTACGTGAGCTGGGTTTAAAACGTCGTGAGACAGTTTGGTCCCTATCTGCCGTGGGCGTTGGAAGTTTGAGTGGACCTGCTCCTAGTACGAGAGGACCGGAGTGGACGCACCTCTGGTGTACCGGTTATGACGCCAGTCGTATCGCCGGGTAGCTAAGTGCGGACGAGATAACCGCTGAAAGCATCTAAGCGGGAAACTTACCACAAGATGAGACTTCCCGAGGGTTAAACCCTCCTAAAGGTTCGTCGAAGACTACGACGTTGATAGGTCGGGTGTGGAAGCATAGTAATATGTTAAGCTAACCGATACTAATTGACCGTGAGGCTTGATCCTATAACTACAAAAATTGTTAAAGCTATATTTTTTAATTATCTAACCTTATTTTATTTTCCATTTTAGTTTTCGCTTGGCGGCCATAGCACTTTGGACCCACCTCTTCCCATTCCGAACAGAACCGTGAAACGAAGCTGCGCCGATGATAGTGTGCATACGCATGTGAAAGTAGGTTACCGCCAGGCATTCAATACAAAAACCCTTTTACATTTCAGAGTTTAGAAATGTAAAAGGGTTTTTATCTTTATGATTTGTTATTTGATTCACTATTGTTCTTAAACCAAAAACTTTTGGGAACATTGAGAATCTCGTTAGTGTAGTGTTTTGTAAAGTATTAAATGGCTATAGCAAATAAATGTTCATCTACAAATTGAGCATGTTGTCAATAATGTGATCATGGATACATTTTTGTAATCGGTAGTTACCCCGTTGCCATTAATTTTGCTATAAATCTCTTCCATTACTACCGCCTAGCTAACCAACCAAGATTATTAGCGTGTAAACTCTGAATAAAAAATCGATCGTAGGTTTCAGTCAGGGCTGTGGTCTCGGGGTATTGACCGCTCGGATCTTGCATATCCGCTACGATGTTGCCAGATTCGGTAAATGCCATGACATGACCGTAGGCCTCAGGCATAGGCCAAAGTGCCCGTGGAAAACGCAGAACCAGCTTCCTTAAGAAGGGCTTATCGCTTAAAAAATCGATGATCGAGTTACGCGGCTTGGCAAAGCCGAGCCATATTCTTCCTTCCAATCCACGCATCAAATTATCCGGATAGCCAGGTAAATTATCTAAAAGAATAATGGCTTGCATTGAATCTAAGTTAATATCAAGATTTTCAGCTGCTGTTGCGATTTTCCACACTCGGTAACGGCCAGTCTCATTAACAAATAGCGACAATTCGTTTTGCGAAAGTGCGATACCATTAGCGAAACTTAATCCTTTGGCTACGATTCTCACTTTTTTTTCTGTTGGGTCATATTCCAATACGCGACCGCTAGCCGATTGTTCAACGATATCGAGCATGCTCGCTTCAAAAGTGCCGCCCCATTGCGATGGCGCGAAGCGCGTAGAAGAATCGGTGATATAAATTTTCCCGCTTTGCGCAACAACAATACTGTTAGGATAGCGTATCGGGTCACCATTGACATGATCGATCAGTACACTGATTTCTCGATCTGGTGTAATTTTTAAAACACCACGCATTGCATCGGCTGCGATCAGGTTTTCGGCGGCATCAAAATCGAATCCTAATACTCGCCCCCCGGTATTTACGAATACTTCCAGCGCATTACCGTTAGGCTCCATACGCAAAATCTTGCCGCTTGCCGCAGCTGTATAAAGCAAACCTTCTTTCGACAATGCCACATGCTCCGGACCTTCTTCGCCTCCGAGAGAGATCAATTGTAAGCCTGATAATCGCTCATTGCGCGCATGAGAGCCCGTATAACCTGGAGCGGCGGGAGCTTCCCAGCTGACTGGCTCAATTGGCACAGGCCAAAAACAGAAGTAAGCAATGATGCTGATCGTTGTTGCATACAACAGCGACGCTGATACTTTCATAAGAATGCGCGCCTCAAGAAAACGCGAGTCTGTAAAAATTGGATTCGATAAATACGGCGCCCATTTGTAAAGCCATCAATATCCCATGAATTTTGATTCACGCAAAAAATCATCCCAAACAAACACAGGGTCAACCGATGGTTTGGTTGGAAACATGAAAGTAAGTAAATCCAAGGCGCCGCATCCGGTTCGATTGATCGTATACCATCCTCCCTGAAGCACACCAAGGCCAAAAGCAGCCATACCTGAAGCAGGCGTATTTTCCTGTTGTCCTACAATGTTGATATTTTTAGGGAATTCCATCCATCCTGTCGCAATATTGGCTAAGCCGCTTATCAATTTGGTTCTTGACTTATCAAATTGTGAACTCTCGGTAGTTTCAATTTCTGCCATAGCAATACTTGAGATAAGGAATGACGAAATTATTATAAAAGCCTGCCTTGAAATTACATGCATCAAAATCTCCTATTGATTTGACGCTTCCAAATGAAGCAATCATTCGATTAATGAAAGTGTTACAAAAAATGCTATAGTGCTGATCAATATGAAAAATAACCAACTTGTCTTACTCGATCTTGTCAGTGGCTGTTCCGGTACAGATTTTCTTGCTGATTTCTTTGATCAAAATGTGTCATGTTGCTACAGCACACATGAACCCTATGTCGTTGCTGGCAAGCCTATCGAATGGAATGCACAATAAAATGATAGCGCGTTAATGCCCGCGTTGGAACGCAAATATCGCTTTATCAGCAGCCGTTATCAGTTTTATTGAGTCGATGTTGATTTCAAGCGAGAAACAGTGTTACGTAACATGGTCCGTTTATTGAATTACTGTCTCGAGCGGAATTCAACCTCAATTAACGCCATGATACCCGTTCATAGAGCCAATCGTTATCACAGCATAGAACAGGATAAAAAATATTGCAGTTGAATTTACCCGGAAGTTACCGGAGATTGATCCACCCCTCTTGTAATTGCAGTTGGTTTTCCGGGATTAATCAAATAACTGAATTAGTAGCTTGTTGATTTTTTGATAGCATCTTTGTAAGGAATGAGTGAATCATGGTCAGTCTTACCTTAATCAAAACAGAAGCTGAAGAACTGGTCAGGCGTATACCAAGATCGAATAACCAACAGTTGCAAAGCGAATTAGTGAAGCTTTGCGAAGCGCACTGGCGTACTGTGCGCGGTCCGCAGCCGAGTGCGCCACTGGCGCAAATACTATGGTCCTCAACGCCACCGCTGGCGGATCTGCTAGTCGATCTCTACACGCAAGGGGATGCGCCTTTGAGCAACATTTTGCCAAATTTAGATTTGGCGCGGGGACTGGCGGTTATCGTCCTTGCTGAGATTCAGCAAGGCAATGAATTTGGTGTGCATATCGCACATGAGCCGATGAAGGCCTATGAAAGCAATGTGCCGCCACCAGCCTGGCTCAACAAAATCAGCGCCATGCTGCATGGCACACTTGATGCGCCGCTTTTGCATTTGCATGACCGGCATAACGCTTTGTGGAAATCACTCGCGATAATAGCTGCACAAACCAAGCGGCTCGATTTGGCCGCAATACAAGCTGTGATTCAGTGGCTTACAATGGATGGCCCAACGAATGGCCCCAGTGATCCGGTGCTGGAAAAATTACGGCAGAGTGTGGCGGATGCCGGGATTCTTTTCCTGAAAATGGACAAAAATCTGATCCAATACGAACAACACCATAAACCCCATAAACCGGTACGTACGCGACAGCTTGGCGAATTATTATTGGAGATTAGACAACTGTGGCTGCGGTAAACCGGTAGCAGTCGGCTCACACCGGTCGTGGCAAAAGACACCGGGCGACTCGCATTTTCAGCGCTCTGGCTTGTAAGCGCGGATCAGCACAACTGCCCCAAAAATAGTCCGGTAATATGCGGTTTGTTGTACCGGATTGAATCCGGCATCCGTTGCGAAATCCGGGATTAAGCCCAGGATATTGTCGTAAACTTCTTCAAACCAACGCGTTACCCAGGAAATAAGCTGCATCGTAAAATCGCGAGGCTGGCCAAAATCGGCGATATGCAATTCACCGCGTGGTCTGAGCACGCGGAATATTTCTTCCAATGCTTGCTGCTTATCTTCTCGAGTTAAATGATGCAGCAGTAAACTTGAAAAAACGCGGTCAAAAGTTTCATCGGCATATGGCAGGCAAGTCGCTAAGCCTCGCTGGAATAGAATAGTTTCATTATTTTTTTCGGATTTCTGCCGGGCGATTTCCAGGATCTTCGGATCGACATCCAACCCATAGAGAGCCGTGTCAGGATTGGTTTGCTTGATCAGCAATGCCAGTGTGCCGGTACCACAGCCGATGTCCAATATCGATTCCCCGGGTTGGATGCCGGCTTGTGCGATCAACGCGGCGCTGATCCTACCCTCGGGAAATAACCAACGCATCACAGGATCGTACCAGCGGGTCAGCCAGTGAAAATGAAATGCCGGAATAAAATGAGGTTGTTTATTCACACAGGTTGCGGACAAGTGAAATAAAAAAGCCGCGAGGAATAACTCCTCGCGGCCCTAGTCTAGATTAAACTGGTTAATTAAGCGAATTTACGTTTGCGTGCTGAGAAACCAACCAATCCCAAACCAGCCAGTAACATGGCATAGGTTTCAGGTTCTGGTACAGGTAACGCTTGCAATGAAACGGAATATTGACCTAAGTTAGCACCAAATGTACCGCTAATATCCAAATGATATTGGCCAGGAAGAAGATCGCCGAGCGAGTGGGTTAAGCCGTCATCGGTAAAGGACGCGATCAAAGTCGTGCCGTTTGGATGAGTGTTATTCCACACTTCAACTGCAAAGCCGGTGATATCGTTAACAACAAAACCGCCTAAAGACAGGAATAGGGTTGAAGCAGAACCTGTTGTGGATGAAAAGGTTGGAATTGTGAAATTTGCATATTCTTCAAATGAGCTTCCGGTGCTACCGATCAACAATGCGGACAATGTTGTTGGGGTTGGGCCGATGTTACCTAATTCGTATGGATTTCCAACAGATCCGTCTCCTGGAAAGTTGCCAAAACCGGCAAATGCGGTTGAGCTAAACAGTAAAGCGGCTGCTGCAACAAGTTTCAGTTTGATGTTTTGTAGCATTGTCTTCTCCTAGAATTATCATTAATTGAACTGCTTGCTTGGTATTCTTAAAAATAACTTTCGTCATTTCTAGGTTGTGCATACTAAAGCGTTGTGTTTTGACTGACTATGGTAAGGTTGTGTTGAATTCGTACTAATAACTTCAGTAATATTTCCTATAAAACAACTAGGAAGCTCGATAATCTGAGAGTGTTTCGAGATAGCTTTTGCAAGATTCCATGCGGGTTTTGCGTGTCATGCTATTACAGAAACTTGAGCCGGGAATTGAGATATCGCTTTGTGAATAATGAATGGTACAAGGCCTGTTGACTATTGCTGCAGAAGTTGCATCACGTCATTCTGTTAGTTTTTCATCGCTTTATTCGAAGCTAAGGAAACGCAGATTAATTCGCTTGAGCAAGATGAGATGCAAGGCGGATGGGAGCGCAAGAAACGAGACATATCAATCTGATAGGCGGGTTTTTGAGCACCACCCAACGCAGCAAATCGCTTGCGCAGGCAATTAATCAGCGTTTCCCTAAGCGGCTAGCGATCAAGTTGATACATAAACCAGCCATGATTAAAGCGGCAGCGCCGAGTTTCCAAGGATGAATGGGCTCATCCATCACGATCGCTGCACTTGCGAATCCAAATACCGGCACCAACAGCGAGAATGGCGCCACGGTTGCGGCCGGATAGCGGCTCAAAAGCCAATTCCATGCTGCGAACCCAAACAAGGTAACCGGATAGGCATTGTACCCAATCGACGCGGCTGACAGCCAAGTAAGCCTGGATAGGCTGTCAAGATCCCAAGCGTTGTGCTCAACCATGAACGAGACCAGCAACAATGGCGGCCACGCGACAAAGCTTCCCCAGATTACGAGTGCAAACATATCGATTTCACCGAGCCGTTTGGAAATCAAATTACCCGCGCCCCACGAAGCCGCCGCTGCAATGATCAACGCCATGCCCAATGCCGAAATATCCCCGCCGACATTGGCGGCGACCAGCCCGATGCCGCAAAATGCAATGATCGCGCCGGTGATTTGCCAGCCGGATGGTTTCTCATCCAGGAATAACACCGCCAGCAACACCGTGAAGAACACCTGCACCTGAAGCAGCAGTGACGCCAGACCCGCTGAAGCCCCCGCAGCCATACCGAAGAATAGCAAGGTGAATTGCAATGCGAACATGGTGAATCCGAAAGCCATCAACTGCCGGAAAGCGATTGCCGGTCGTCGAACAAAAAAGATCGCGGGAAATGCGGCAAAAAAGAAACGCAACGCGCACAGCAGGATCGGCGGCAGCTCCTCAAGCCCTGCCTTGATCATCACAAAATTGAAGCCCCAGATCATCGCCACCGCGATGGCCAGTGCAATATGTTGCGGGTGCATTGTTTATTGGAATCTTCCGGGAATCAAAGCATAGCGGTTAATATGGCAGATTCAATTTCGAAATGCAAAGCCTTCATTAATGCCGGTTGCAAGTTTGCAGCAAAACTTTATACTGTACAGAAATAATGTACATTCATGAGGCCCGCAATGACATCGATCAACATCACGGAATTACGTCAACACTTGCCGGAATACCTTAAGCAGGTACAGGCGGGAGAAGAAGTTGTCATCACCGTGCATGGAAAAGCCATTGCCCGGATTGTGCCCGATCTCCGGGAAAGCGAACGTGATGCGGCGCTTAAGCGCCTGGATGCGCTGCGCGGTACGGTGATTGCTGGCGATATTCTTGCGCCCCTGAATGAAGAATGGGCAAGTGATGCTGACAATCTGTGACACACATGTCCTGTTATTCTGGGCGGATCGCCCGGACCGTTTAACGTTATCCGCGCAAGAATCTCTAACCACCGCCAGGAACAGCGGGAGATTGGCCTGCGCCGCGATCAGCTTGTGGGAAATAGCCGTGCTGTTCCGGAAAAACAGATTGATTTTGCCGCCGCAGCATACGTCCGTTTCATATATGGAAGACATTATTCTGTCACTGGGGCTTCACATCCTTCCGCTGACGCCCGCGATTGCCGGATTGGCCGAAAGCGGTGTCATCGTTCACGGAGATCCGGGCGACCGGCTGATCGCCGCAACCGCCATCGCTCACCAAGCACTGCTCATTACCGCCGATGAAAAACTGCATACCGTACCCGGATTGCGCTGCGTTTGGTGAAGGGTGCGAGCGCAAGAAAGAGTGGTAGTTTGGGCTGATAAAGAAAGCCCCGACAGCAAGCAGTGATAAAACAAAAGCATCGTTTCATGATGACAGTAAATGTTGGGCTTCCATGTCAGCCCAACTTACGGTACTACAGTACTTTCGTGGATCTAAAAAACTGATAGCGTGACAGCTAAATCAATCGTTAAGTCTGAAAAATAAAGAGATACTATGAATCGCTTCGTGTTAGATTTAATTTATGACGTAATATATTGCGTCATTTCGGACGTCTAATTGTAGTTAGGCCAACATAGATCCACCGTAGCCTTAGGCTAAGACGATTCAACAAGCTAAAAACGTGAGGCAAAAATGGGCGGCTTTTACGCAAAACGACATAACACAGGACAAAGGGTTGCACTAAGCGATCTTCGCGTTGGAATGCTTGTGCACTTGAGTTATACAAATTTCGGCTGTGTATGGCGTATAGCGTCCATAGAGACTGACAAAAGCGGAGAAGTTTGGCTAAATTTGGCTGCAACGGAATCTCAGGGAACACCAAACGCACAAAAGCCATTTATGCCCGGCACATTCGAGCAAATGAGCGTTAAGTCGTTATAGTTTTTGCAATGTATCTAGCTGACACATCAGTGCGCCTCTATCGAAAACGGAACGGGACCGTTTCCGTGCGGCTAAGAAGCTTCCTGATGATTCACTGCAAAGGCGGAAATGGCTTTAAGTTGTCAGCCTACTTGAACAAACTAGTCGGCTCAATTACTCTTGACACTGGCGAGTGTGTCATCTTTGATGAGTTGTCATATACCGAGAGTTGTCTCTACAAGATGGAGCACATGATCCATGAATTTTGGGCATCCGGCACAACCAATATGAGCGTAATCAAGGATGGCGCGGGACTCCTCCGTTTGGAATACCGACTCTTTCCCTTCGAAGGTCAAGGCAGTCCTTCCGTCATCGAGGCAATCGTTCCCGTTTTAGCGCGAGGAGTCCGAGCTCAGCGATGGACCACCAGCAGCCTTTAGGCAATCCCGAAGCAAAGGGTCACGAAGCAAAGGGGTCAGACTCTGAGGTCTCCCCTCAAAGTTGC
>LWDH01000017.1 GCA_002083395.1 Proteobacteria bacterium SG_bin4
CAAAAAGCGAATATGGCTGGCCAAGGGTTTGGCGACTCATGAAGGAACACGATATCAAGGCGCGCGGAAAACGTAAATTCATCGTAACCACTGACAGTAAGCATAGTCTGCCGATTGCGCCAAATTTACTCAGCCGAAACTTCCAGCCTGACGCACCTAATCGTGTAGGGACAAGCGACATCGCCTATATTCAAACCGGTGGTGGTTGATTGTATCTGGCGGTGGTTCTTGAGCTGTACAGTCGTCAGATTGTGAGCCGGAGCATGCAACCCCATATGCAGAGCAGCTTGGTGACGGATGCGCTAAAGATGGCCTGGTTCAGACGACAACCAGAACCGGGACTCATTTTCCACTCGGATCGCGGCAGTCAGTATTGCAGTCACGTATTTCAGAACACACTGGTTGAATATGGCATGCACAACTCAATGAGCAGAAAAGGAAACTGCTGGGATACTCAGTTTAATATGACATGGAATGCCTGACTTGATCTGACCCGTTCTGGGATTGGCGAAGTAGTGCCTTTGCGTTGACCTGTCGATCCGGTCCAGGTATTCCCCGAGCGTTGCCGGGCCCAATACTTGTGACCTAATAGGAGCCTTGAATTGCATCGTGAGTGTCCTGTCCGGTAAGTGGGGTTGGTAATGCGCCAATCTTGACTGAGGAGTATACATATGGACAGCTCATTGATTCAAAATGAAGTTATTCTAGGCGTTGATACCTATTTAGATGTACATGTTGGTGTAGCCATTAACCATCAAGGTAAAATAATAGGCACACTTACTTCCATACCAACTAATACAGCAGGTTATCAGAGGGCTCTAGACTAGCAGAAACAATCTGTTAGTCTAGAGCCAAAGCAAAAACGTAGTTGGCCTTGAGGAATTCTATGGTTAATTATCGCTTCATTCACTGGTGAGATCGGCCAGTACAGTGTCTACAATCCGATTCCCACCGTTACCATCAATCATAAGTTTTTGCTTTGCCTCCTTGAGTGCCTTTCTAGCATTGGGATTGAAAATCCATTGCCAGGCAGCTTCGAGGGCAACGAGATTTGTTGGATCAATCTTTCGTCCCAAACCCATCTTTTGGACTCTTTCTGCATTGTCTACCTGGTCATGCGCCATCGGTACTAACAATTGTGGTAGTTCGGCGCGCATTGCTTCAGCGATCGTTCCAATGCCCGCATGATGAATAATCAGATGAGTCCGACTCAGTAACGCTTCGAATGGTGCGAATGGAATTCGACACACAAGTTTATCGGCTCGGACCGGATGTGAAACTGGCCCGATTACGACAACGCGCGTTCCCTGACTGATTGAAAAATCAACTATGCGATCCACCCAGACTGGTCTTACTGCTACTGCCGTGCCCGCAGTAATTACCACCACAGGTTCATTTCCTTTTTGCAGGAATGCTTCCAATTCAGCCGGTAATTGGTACTCGCGATTAATGTCGCCTGGAAATCCGGCAAAAACGCCATTGACTGGCCAATCTTCGGCTGATGAAGCAAACCATTCCGGAAAAGCATAAATTACCCGTCGAGGCGAATGCAGCCATCTGGAGAATAGATATCGCTCTGGCGGAAGGCCCAGTTCTTTGCGATATGAATTGACCTGTGCACCTATCATGGGGTCGGTTATCCATCGCTCTGCTTCCCGGATCATGAGGCGTTTCAGGAACAACGGCCAAGCAGGCGGCATTGAGTATTTTGGCCACTTTGACGGCTGATGCGCCGAGAAGATTACTGAGGGAGAAAGATGTACTGTTGTATTGCGGTAGCCATCGAGTTCCTCCGCGAGGCGTGCCGCAACGGCAAACGATGAGCTTACAAGTATAGTATCGGAAGAGCTCCATCCTTGACGTAGCGCTTGGAATCCTGATCGCATGGCTGCGCCGTAATAACGCCATGCAGCACGGGAACCCTTTAACGGGTGCCAAATATCGTCTCCATCAAATACTTCTGCAAATATTTCATCGGCACCGATAGATTGGAATATCACCCCTGTGCCTTGCGTGCAATGTTTGTAGCGTGCTGGTGCCATTAGTGTGCACTCAAAGCCACGATCTGCAAGCTTGGCCGCAACCGATGCCATCGGAGCAACATCTCCGCCCGAACCTACTGCCATCACAACAACTCGTTTAATCTTGCTCATTGCGATCCCTACCTCTACGTGACTTTAGTCACAGCTTTAAAGTAGATTAATGATCAATCAACGATGAGTCTTGAACGAAAACGACATTATCCGGATTAGGTTAGTTAGGCCATAACCTTCGCTGGTTTGAATGCCCAATAACCGGGTGTCTCTTTATTCATTCCTTCTTTGGTCTGACGCGGTGTAAATCCCGTTGCGCGGCGATAATCACGGGTCATGTGAGACTGATCGGCATAACCTGCTTCTGCAGCCACATTGGCCAATGATGCTATGTCATGGCTCAATTTAATAAGAGATCCCTCAAAGCGTTTGATGCGCAACCATTCTTTTGGGCTTAGTCCGAAATTTCGCGCAAACCGGCGTTCAAGCTGACGCACACTAATGCCATACCGGGATGCTGTTTCTGAAATACTCTGCGTTTCAAGAAGCAGATTAGCCATTTTGTTAGCTTCTTGACCAGAATCCGACTGTGGAATCGAAAGGATTTTTAATGCTGACTCCAGTAGGTCTGGCTGAAAAGTAGCAGATCGAAGTGCATCGACAACAACCGGATCAGTGAGACGGGGTACGTATGCGGCATCGATAATCGCATTCACCATATTCTTCAGATCAAGGTCAAACCAACTTTTCAGCAGCCAAGGTTGAAAAACTATGCTCAAAGAATTCATTGGAGCGGAAGCGAATGTTTTTACGGGAGCAGTGAAGGAGCCGGTCAGAAATATACGAGGAAGCGATTCCCCCGAAGTGCTGCAAATTTTTACATCCCCACTCGTTATTACATTCAGACAAGCATAAACATTTGCCGACACGGTTCCAGGCACAACTGCTGATTCGCAAGCCTCGATATGACGCCAAATTGAACAAACAATAGCAGATTCAAATCCAGATGGCGCACCACTGACGGTTACACTTTCTTTAGGCATAGAAGTCGTCGAATTTGGAGAAAATGATTCGGAAGACAATCGCTATATTCCTTTTTTGAACAGACATGTATTAGACAGATACGCTCATTTCGACGATTCTATCGGATTCATCGGGAATCCGGCGAATTGCCAAAAGCCAAAATACACGCTTGCTGAGGGAAACGGGGATAGGTATAACTTGTGGCCGACGATGACCTATTTGTTGACGGTTGTATAGAAAAATAATCGAAACAGAGACGACCTTGAGGAATATTTCTATGGAAAATTATCGAATTATTTATTGCTGAGATCGGCCAATATAATCTCTACAATCCAAATTGCACCGTTACCATCGACCATAAGTAATACTCAATTTTCCTATATTCGCCTTACAGCTAATCAATGACTTACGCTTTTTTGGGTTCAAGATTTTAACTAACTTGATTATATTATCTTAGGGGTAATTAAGAAAAAGTACCTTAGCTTAAAGTTGGAGTATCCCGGCGTAATGCGTGATACAGTCACGAATGGCGTGACCAGGACGTAGTGGTGCAGAACACTGGGGCGCGGTGAGTGAGAGAGAATTAGAATTAACAGCCCCTGTAGGAAATAACTAATAACCATGTCTGATGCATTTTTTAAGAAACCAATCCTGAATTCGCCCTACGAATATCCAGCAGCTCATTGGGAAATGGTGAACGGCCTTCCTACTCAGAATATCGTGAATTCTCGACGCCGCGCAGAGTTCATCACTCCTATTCCCAAGCCCAAGAAACACAAAGAAACCAAGTCCCAAGAACTGTTTGATGAAAGCATGGGGCTGGGTGATGGACGCCAAAAGTACGATCCGATTTCTATTATCAATGAACTGAGAAGCCATATTGATGCTTGGCGTCTGATGCCGAGTGAGCGTGACTGGATGGTGACGCCCGATACCGCACGGCTGTTGAAGCATTGGCGATATCATGAATTCAATGGTATTCGCCCCTTCTTTTGTCAGGTCGAAGCAGTCGAGGTCGCAATTTGGCTGACGGAAGTAGCGCCAAAGCTTGGTGCCAGAGGAAAAAAATTTCTTGATTACCTCGACAATGTCAATATCGACGCCAATCCCGGCTTGATGCGCTTAGCACTCAAGCTTGCGACCGGGGCAGGAAAAACAACTGTGATGTCCATGCTCATTGCATGGCAAACAATCAATGCGGTTCGCCAGCCCAGCAGCAAGAGATTTACCAGAGGTTTTTTGATGGTTGCTCCAGGTCTGACAATCAAAGACCGCCTGCGGGTATTGCAGCCCAATGACCCGGACAGCTACTACAAAAACCGTGAGATCGTTCCAAACGATATGCTTGCCGATATGGAGCGGTCAAAGATTGTCATCACCAACTATCACGCGTTCAAGCTGCGCGAGCGCATTGAAATATCTGCCGGGGGTAGAGCTTTACTGAAGGGTAAACGCGGCGAAGATTTGAACACCCTTGAAACAGAAGGTCAGATGCTTCAACGCGTCATGCCTGAGTTGATGGGCACGAAGAACATCATGGTGCTCAATGACGAGGCGCACCACTGTTACCGTGAAAAGCCAGGTGATGATGAAGAAGGCGATTTAACTTCCGACGAGAAGAAGGAAGCGGAAAGCAATCTGGAAGCAGCCCGCTTGTGGATTAATGGGCTGGAAACTGTTGCCAGAAAGCTCGGCATCAATCGCGTCATTGATTTGTCTGCAACGCCATTCTTCCTGCGCGGCTCAGGTTATGCCGAAGGAACACTGTTTCCTTGGACAATGAGCGATTTCTCCCTGATGGATGCTATTGAATGCGGCATTGTGAAATTGCCTCGTGTACCCATCGCAGACAATATTCCAGGTGCTGACGTTCCAATCTTCAGGGAGTTGTGGAAACACATCGGGCCTGACATGCCGAAAAAAGGAAGGGGTAAAAGCCAGCAACTTGATCCACTTAGTATCCCGAGCAAGCTTAAAACAGCGCTCGAAGCATTGTATGGTCACTACGAAAAGACTTTTACACTTTGGGAAAAAGAGGGCATCAAAGTTCCGCCGTGCTTCATTGTTGTTTGCAACAACACGGCAACGTCTAAACTGGTCTATGACTATATTTCAGGATTCCGCCCAATAAACGAAGATGGTTCAACGGGATTTGAAAACGGACGTCTGAAATTATTCCGAAATTTTGATGAGCACGGCGAACCTTTAGCTCGACCAAACACGCTCTTAATAGACAGTGAACAACTCGAATCCGGCGAAGCACTGGATACCAGCTTCCGCGAAATGGCGTCTGATGAAATCGACCGTTTTCGCCGTGAAATCATCGAACGGACGGGCAATCAACGTGCTGCTGATAATCTGACCGACCAGGATTTGCTCCGCGAGGTCATGAACACCGTCGGTAAATATGGGGCGCTGGGAGGCAATATCCGCTGTGTGGTATCCGTGTCCATGCTCACCGAAGGTTGGGATGCAAATACAGTCACCCACGTTCTTGGTGTTCGCGCATTTGGAACGCAGTTGCTTTGTGAACAGGTAATTGGCCGTGCCCTGCGTAGGCAGTCCTACGACCTGAATGAAGAAAACCGTTTTAATGTTGAATATGCCGACGTGCTGGGTATTCCATTCGATTTCACTGCCAAGCCAGTTGTCGCGCCACCCCAGCCACCACGCGAAACGATTCATGTTAAGGCCGTGCGTCCACAGCGCGATCACTTGGAAATCCGTTTCCCTCGCGTAACGGGCTACCGGGTAGAGCTGCCGGATGAAAGGCTCACAGCAGAATTCAATAATGATTCCGTTCTTGTATTAACGCCGGATTTGGTCGGTCCGTCAGTTACGCAAAATTCAGGGATTATCGGCGAAGCGGTTGACCTGAACCTTGTTCATACGGGAGATTTGCGCCATTCCACGCTGCTTTTCCATTTGACGCAGCGCTTGCTCTATACCAAGTGGCGCGATCCAGGTGAAGAACCAAAAATGCATTTATTCGGCCAGCTCAAACGTATTACGAAGCAGTGGCTTGATTCCTGCCTGGTTTGCAAAGGACAAACCTATCCGGCACAGCTCATGTATCAAGAACTGGCTGACATGGCGTGCAACAGAATTACCGCAGCCATCACGCAATCTGAGCAAAACAAGAACCGCCCGATAAAAGCTCTGCTCGATCCCTATAACCCTACAGGTTCGACGGCGCACGTTAACTTCAATACCTCCAAGACGGATCGCTGGGAAACCAACCCGCTGAAATCGCACATCAACTGGGTGATATTGGATAGCGACTGGGAGGCGGAATTTTGCCGCGTAGCGGAATCGCACTCGCAGGTCATTTCCTACGTTAAGAACCACAGTCTGGGGCTGGAGGTTCCTTATCGCTATGGATCAGAAACCCGCAAATACAGACCGGATTTCATTGTTCAGATTAACGATGGGAAAGACGATCCGTTGAATATGATCGTCGAAATTAAAGGCTATCGCCGCGAAGACGCGAAGGAAAAGAAAATCACGATGGATACTTACTGGATTCCCGGCGTGAATAACCTCAAGAGTTATGGGCGCTGGGCTTTCGTGGAATTCGCGAACGTATTTGAAATGGAGCACGACTTCAAACAAAAGGTCAAGGAGCATTTTGAGAAAATGATTGCAGAGGCAATGGGGAAAGGACAATAACAATGGCAAAAGCAGAGAAACCACAGGCCAAGAAAAAGGTTGAAACCCTGACCCATGACGGAGCCTCGCGCAAGAATATTCCCACGGCGGAATATGAAGCGGTGCTCCATGAGAAAGACAAAAGTTCAATCCGCGTTGCTTATGAGCGCCGCAACCGCGACCTTGACCCGCAATTAGTTTGGCGCGGAAAAGATGAGCAGGATTGGTCTGACCTCGTTGTTCACGCGCCGCCGCTCTACATTCAGGAAAAAGTCCATCCCAAGGTTCTGATCGATGATTTGCGTCGTCAAACAGAACGTGCCCAGCAACAGGCCGCTGAGCAACAGCCTGGTTATATGGTCGATCTGTTTGCCGACTTTAATGGCTTGCCGAGCGAAGCGGCCAAAACCGAGTTTTACCAGCATGACGCCCATTGGTCGAACCGCATGATTCTCGGCGATAGCTTGCAAGTGATGGCATCGCTGGCCGAGCGCGAAGGGTTGCGCGGCAAGGTGCAATGCATCTATTTCGATCCGCCCTACGGCATTAAATTTAATTCCAACTTTCAGTGGTCGACTTCATCTACGGCAGTTAAAGATGGCGTTATCGAAAATATCACACGGGAACCAGAACAAGTTAAGGCTTTTAGAGATACGTGGCGTGATGGAACTCATTCTTACTTAACATATCTGCGGGATCGGCTAACTGTGGCACGCGATTTACTCGCAGAATCAGGTTCTATATTTGTTCAAATTGGTGAAGATAATGTGCACCGTATACGTGCTTTATTGGAAGAGATTTTTGGAGAAGAAAATTTTGTTTCCATGATTATGTTTAGAACACATAGCGCACTTGGCGTTAAGTATATTGCAACGCCATATGACTTCATTTTGTGGTTTGCAAAAAATAAAGAATCAATAAAATATAAAGATTTATTTTTAGGCAAGTCACAAGGCCAAGGAACGCAGTATCAATATGTACAAGAAAAGGATGGAATAAGACGCACCATGACAAAAGAAGAAAAGTTAGGAATTTCTTCTATCGGCTATGGTGATCGGGTTTTTAGATTGATAAATCTCCCATCTTCTGGATACACCCCAAGCTGCACATTTGATTTCACATTTCAAGGAAAAACATATCCTCCATCAAAAGGAAGGAGCTGGAAAACAACACGCGATGGAATGTCACGATTGGTTAAGGCCAATCGTGTTCATTCGAGCGGGAGTTACTTAAATTATGTTTTGGGTCTTAGGAAGTTAAAGCGGGTTTAGGC
>LWDH01000018.1 GCA_002083395.1 Proteobacteria bacterium SG_bin4
TTATAAGGTCTCCAAGCATTTTGCAGGACTGACTTATTACGGTGAAATACGTTGGCACATTGAAGAACCAACGAAAGATCAAATGACAAAGGAATGGATTAGCAATTTCATGATCACAGTTTCTGAGGGAGTTCCAAATCCTGACTGGGAAAAAGTGATAATTGACATTAGATCATTTGAGTGTGCTGCGGATGGATATTCGTTCGAGCATGGTGTTTTGAAGCGTGCCGATGCCGATGGCAGCAATGTTGCGTTTAAGGATGGTTGCAAAGTTATTCGCATCGATCAATCCATTGTTGATAGCACTCGCCATCTTAAAGCTGCAGCCTATCAAGACGCATTTCCGATAAAAGAAAATCAGGATAACAAAGACTTACCAATCGATGAATTCAATGCTGAGTAATTACTTCTTTTTCTGAAGAATGTTGGTCCTGAGTAAAGTTGTAGTTGTATCAGTTGACCAGCATAGTTGGGAGAAATTAGCTATTTCCAGTTCTACTGGTGAAATATATCCAACTAATATGAGCCGGTAAATGCAATCTTTATTTAAGTTAATTATCGAATCTCGTTTGCGCAAAATTAGCTTATGGATTATGTAATACCTTTTTGATTGGCTTAAATTCCCGACAATTCCTGGACACCAACTCATACTTCCTATTTATTCTTCTTTCGCTTTAACTATTTACGAAACTTTTTAGCTATTTAATCGAATTTCGACGCGATCAATTTGTTTCTTTATTTTGATGCTCTATCAAGTCATTTTATCTCTAGAAAACTTTTAGATTCATGGGTTTCTATTCGCCAAGGCGGCACATTAGTTGCTTAAGATATCGGAAAGTGCTGCATTCTTGATTATGTAAGCAACCTATTTCCATCCCCATTCCCATGTTATATGAAATAAGAATATTCTGACAGGAAATGAAGGTCATTCCGATAGCTTTTATAACTTCGGTTGCGCTAAGGTTCAGCCCTGTCATTTTACTTTTAGATATATAAATAACCATGAAAGGGATAATGAATTACCGTATCAATAGCCTTATAGTTCTAGCGGGTTTGGCTGCCGCCGCGGCCATTACAACTGATCATGCTGCCGCCAATGCCATGCCTGAAATATTCAAGCGCAGCGGTGTCGAAATTGGCGGCTGGATCAACGGCGGGGCAACCCATAATGCCAACAATCCGGCGGATGGTTTTAATGGTGCGGTGACATTTGCCGATCGCGCCAACCGCTTTCAATTAAATCAGCTTAACCTTTTTATCGAGCGCAGTGTCGAATCGGACTCCAAACATTGGAGCGTCGGCGGGCGCTTCGATTTTATGTTCGGGACCGATGCCATTTACACCCAGGCCTTTGGTATATCCGCATTCGATGAAAATACCGGTGAACCGTCGGATAGGGGGAATTGGGATTTGAATATCTGCTGCAAATCGACGCGTACGTATGGTATCGCGCTGCCGCAAGCTTATCTTGAAACGCATGTGCCGGTTGGGAATGGCTTGAATATCAAAGCGGGTCATTTTTATACCCCGCTGGGCTATGAAAGCGTGCCCGCTCCAGACAATTTCTTCTATACCCGCGCCTATATTCTGAACAGCGGTGAGCCCTTTACGCATACGGGTTTTCTGGGTACCTATGCAATTAACCGCAACTGGACCGTGCGCGGTGCGGCGACTACCGGCAGCGCTACCGGCGGTTGGGACGGAGGTTTCGACAAGCAGCTTGATAATTGGGGTGGACTAGCGCATCTGCTTTGGGATAGTGACGATCAGAAAACCAGCATGTCCCTGGGCGGCACCTATGGCCAAACTGCGGTGGGCGAGCCCTGGATGATGTACAGTGTGGTATTGCAACGTTGGCTCACGCCCAAGCTGCATGCTGTCTTGCAGCATACGAACGGCTGGGCGGCGAATATCAATTTGCCTGAAGGCATCGGCAATGCTGCTTGGCATAGCATCAATTCCCACCTGACTTACGATCTGCTGCAAAACCTGTCGATCGGTATCCGCGCCGAACGCTTTCATGACCGCAACGGCTGGCGGGTGTTTTCCCCTTACCGCATTTTGTCGGCCATGAATAATAAAGGTGTCAGCTATGCCGGCAACATTCCTTTTGTCAGCGCGCCTGCGGATTATTACGCCGTTACCGTGGGCATGAACTGGAAACCGGCGATGCGTTGGAACAAAGGCTGGCGGCCAGTGCGCAATTTGCTTATCCGCAAAAATATCCGCTACGACCGGGCGGATGGCATTGATATGGCATTCCGCCCGTTCGACGGCAAGAAGGATCAGTTCTTATTCTCGCTGGATGCGGTGATTCCCTTTTAAAATCAATTCAGAAACTATTAGTGTTTCCTTAAAACTTAAACGTTGCCATGGTGTAACCATAGTTGGTGTCGGCCATGCCAGGGGTGTTAGCGACTTTCTCGAAGTAATCGCCTTTAAAGATATGGCTGTAGCCGATGTCGAAGCTAACACGTTTCAGGAAGCTGAATTGCGGATCCCAGCCGATGCTGATGTCGAACATATTGCCGAGGAAGGTGCCGGCGCGGCCGGTCGGGTCTTGCAAGCCGCTGCCGACGTAGGCGCCGTGTTTATCGGCGAGCCAGTAAGCGCGGTGCGACATCATCAGGCGGACAGTCGGTGTTGGAACTAGCGTTGCGCGGAAGCCGACCGGGGATATCAAGTTGGACGGGAAAAAAGGCCCAAACATACCGGTTGGGCCATACTCGACGCGGCGCTTGGCGTATAGAATGTCGAAGTTTTTGTCGGGATCGCGGTCTCCCGATGAATAATCGAATAGATAAACGGCTCTGAGCGGCATTGGGGTATTGAAACTATACCCAACCTCACCATGATGACGATGGGCGAACAAACTCTTATCGCGGGTATCGCCAAACTGGTACATCGATTCGATTTCATAATCCATGCTGCCTTTTGCAGGTTTGGCGAACAACCGGAAACCGGTGGTCGATAAATTGCGTTGCCTGAGCTGATCACCTTCGTTTAACTGCAGGAAATAACCATCGACATTGGCCCAGCGTAGATCGCGGTTGGTCACGTAAACCCCGGAAAAATAGGTTTCGGGGGTGTTCCAGTTTAACGATGTCGTAATTCGCTGCACCGGCCGGGCGCCAAACACGCGCAGGCTCCATTTTTCATCGGTATTGCCCATCATGAAGTGCAAGCCGTCGAACGCAGGCGAGAGAGTTCCCCAGCGGTGTCCCCCGACCAGACGGGCCTCACCCAGGTCCATCATGAAACGGCCGACTTCGAATTTCGCGGCATACCCTGTGCCGAGAAAGTTTTTGCCGTGAAGGCCAAGATGCATTTGGGTAAAGTCAAAATGATCGGCGATATTCGGGTTATGTTCTTGCCCGAAATTGGCTAGCGGGGCGCGGATGTCGGTCAATTCGAGCGTGAATTTCAGCGGATCGATGATATTTTTGATTTCCATCAGAAAGCGGGTGCGCTGATGGATCTGATCGTTGAATCCCGGGATGCTTCGGGTGAAACCGTTATCGTAAACATCGTACCGGGTGCGATGCTCGACCGCGATGTTCAGCCAGTCGGGCGCCATGGCGGACAATGGTGTTTTATGCTCTTCCATCAGCTTGGTCAGATTATCAAAGTCGAAGCGGGTGCGCCCGGGGGTTTCCTGTGCGCTGAAAGACGTGCCGTTGGTGCCGTTGGCTGGTGTATTGGTTCTTACGATCGAAGGCGTTGGTTTGGTTTTCAGGGCTTCGTCCTTGGACGGTTCCGCCGCCATCAGGTGCCTGCCCCATAACACACAGCCGCAGCAGAAAAATACCAGCCAACAAGTGTATTGAATTCGTCTCCAGGTCATTTTTGTTCCCTCATCAAGTAGTTGCCGGTTAATCAAAATCCGGATGAATCGATCAAGTTTTTATTAATATACCGGGCGCTAGTTGCTGGAAAAATCCGTGCGAGCACTTAAGCGCAATCCCTTATAAGTTTTGGGGTAATAAAAATTACTGAATATAATTAGTAGGTTGAAAAGATTCTGTGGTATTTCCTATAGCAATTGCGATACGGGTGGCAGGGCCTGGTTACAAAAAAACGTTGGATTGGTGGGCGTGTTTGTGATCCTGGCTGTATTCAGCCAGGATTTGGAAGTGAAGGGGTTTAAGAATGCAGGAAGGGTGTTGACGCTCAATACGAAACTGCCGGCCCGGTGACCCACTGGCAATCGGTGACTAGGCACATGCCTCCGAAGCTTCGCAAATTCGGCTGCAATATACTGATGATCTTTGCTGCCTGACTGTCTTCGCAGGCCAGTACCATGATAGCGTTGGGCAGTTCCAGCGCGTAATCGTCCGGATTACGCTCACCGGTCGATCCGAATCCTCCGGCTTTTTTGATGACCGTGTAACCGCGCACATTGGCATCGCGCAGCAGCTTCAGCAGAGCATCCAGCGAGTTTTCGTCAATGACGATCTCGATTCGTTTCATGGGTTTCAGTATTTCCTTTTCTAACATGATGAGTCTCCATATGAATTATTAATGTAGTAACCGGGATGCGAAAGCGTTGATAACTTGCGGCGGCGCCGGAACACATCGCCGCCGCAAGTGCGCTCCTGATGCTGAAGGAGGAAAACATCAGGAGCAGGCCGGAGCGGTGTGCGGCCATAGCTGGCTGATACGCCGCTTACCAGGGGTAGTAAGTAGCATGCAGATATTGCGCAGCGGCGTAATACATGGGAATACCGACGACGACATTGAACGGGAAGGTGCAGCCGAGCGATAGCGTCAGATAGAACGATGGATTGGCTTCCGGAATCGCCAGGCGCATTGCCGGGGGAACGGCGATATACGAGCAACTGGCTGCCAGCACCGTGACCAGCGTGATACCGCCAACCGAGTAGCCCAGCAGAAAGTGACCGACAAATAAACCGCTGGCTGCGCCGATGAGCGGCATCACAATACCGAAGCCGACCAGGAAAACACCGACTGACTTGAATTCCGACAATCGTTTTCCGGCTTCCATCCCCATGTCGCAAAGGAAGATGCACAGCGCGCCCATAAAGATCAGCTCAAAAAAAGGCTCGATTTTCTTATAGCTAGGATCTGAAACGACCCACCCGATCGCCATCGAACCGAACAATAGCAAAATGCTGCCGTTGGTAAAGGCTTCGATGATCAGGTGTTTATACATTCCTTTATCGGCCTTGGTAGCGCCCCCCATGATTTTCCGGGAGTATCCGGCAAGCACCAGGCCAATCATGATCGCTGGCGATTCCATGATCGCCAACATGATCACCGGGTAGGCTTCGTACGTTACACCGATACCGGCGAGGAATGCGACTGCGGTCATGTAGGTGCCGGCGCTGACTGAGCCGTAGTGCGCGGAAATCGCCGCGGCGTTGAGCGGATCGATTTTGCCGACCAGACGCAAGATCAGGTAAGCAATGATCGGCAAACCGATGCCGAATGCGAGCGCCGCCCAGACCGCCGGAATAGCGGATGCCATATCGGATCCGGCAAGCGCCTTACCGCCATGAAGTCCGATACCGATGAGTAAGTAAATGACGATCATCTTGTGCATATCGGGCGGGAATTTCAGATCGGACTTGATCAGACAGGCAAACATTCCCAATGCAAAAAACAGAATCGCCGGTACGAGAAGACTGGACAGAGACATAATGGAACCCCTCTATACGTGACAAGTTAAACAACTAAAGTTAAGCGTGCTTGATCTTGCGGTACGGCTGGTTTCGAAGCCATGTCCACCGGATCGCTCAGCAGCGGTTGGTGCGGCAATATCATTAAAGCCGTCATCAGCAGCCCGCATACAAAAATTTTTTTGATCATCGTGTTTCTCCAAACAGTTAAAAATCAGATTTTCCTGGGTAAAAACAGCACGCTGACAGATGCGCCGATCGCAGAAATTTTCTGCGCATCCCGGTCGAAGCAACCGGTGCCATTTCCTACCGGGCAAATCCTACAAGAGAACCCCGTAGGGAAATATCCGTGCGGACACGTAAGTGCAAACCCTTACGTATCAACAAATTGATAGTAAATTGCCGATTTCTGTCGTAAGCTGATTGGCGTTTCAATTCCGAATCGACGGGTGGAGAAACATTTGAATAGTGCAGTGAGAGGATTAACTTTCTTGACAGTGTTCGAAGCCGCAGCGGATGCCATGATTCTGGCGGACGACGCAGGCCGCATCGCGGTCGTCAATCCCGCAGCGCAGCGGCTGCTCGGTTATACCGGCGGCGAACTGCAAGGCGTGACGGTGGAAATGCTGATTGCGCCGCGCTACCGGAAGCAATACCGTTATTACCAGGATCTCTTTTTAAAACGTCCGGCGAAGCGCGCCATGAGCGCCGGTAATGAATTGATCGTGCTGCATCGCGATGGCAAGGAAATGTTGCTCGATATCAGCCTCAGTCCGATCCGGAAGAAACAGCAATTGCTGGTGCTGATCATTTTCAATGCCGCGCGGCGGCGGCTGGATACCGAGGAAGCCTTGCACATCAGCGAAGAACGCTTGCGTCTGGCGAAGCAAGCGGCGGGATTGGGTATTTTTGACTACGACTTCAAACGCAATATTGTTTTCTGGGATACGCAGATGCGTAAGCTGTGGGGGAAAGATTCCGAGGAATCCGTCAGTTATGAGGAATTTGTGGCGGCGATTCATCCGGAAGACCGTGAAGCGCGGCAACTGGCGATCGAAAAAGCGATGGACCCCGCCAGCAGCGGCGAATTCAAGGCGCAATACCGCATTATTAATCCGCTGAACGGCATGGAGCGCTGGATCGCGGCGCATGGGCGCGTCTATTTCGAATCCGGGCATCCGCATCGTCTCATCGGGGTGACGCGCGATGTCACCGAGCAAAAATTAATCCAGAAGAAATTGCAACTGCACCGCGACGAAACCGAAAGCATTCTCAAGCAGCAAGTCGCGGCGCGCACCGCATCGGCAATTGCGCACGAGCTGAATCAGCCATTGGCCGCGATTTCCGCCTACAGTGAAGTGGTGTTGCATGCGCTTGGCAGCGGCAGTACCAGCTATAGCCATCTGAAACGGGCGCTGGAGGGGTGCGTGGAACAGGCGCAGCGCGCCGGGCGCAGTCTGCACGAATTGCTGGCTTTTCTGCAGAAAGGGGAACTGGTGACCGAGCGTTCCAGTTTGAACGAAATCGTGTATGAAGCATTAAACGTCGTCTACAACGATGGCTACGGCAGATTCCACCCGGTGCTGCTGTTGCAGGAAAATCTGCCGGAAGTGCGCTGTAATCGTACGCAAATCCAGAAAGTGCTGGTCAATCTTTTCAGAAACGCGATCGAAGCGATGCGCAACCTGGATTCGCCCGATCTGACGATCATCACCCGGCTGGAAACGGCCGGTGAAGAGGAAGTTGCCGAAGTGATCGTGCAGGATAACGGACCGGGATTCGATCAGAATCTGGTCAAGCGGATCTTTGAACCGTTTTTTACCACCAAGCCGACGGGTATCGGCATGGGGTTGGCGATCAGCCGCGCCTTGATTGAAGCCAACGGCGGCCAGCTTTGGATCGATGCCGGCGCCCGGACGGGCGCGAAATTTCATTTTACTTTGCCTTTTGAGCCATGATGACGCAGGAACCGGTTGTTTATATAGTGGATGACGATGCGGCGGTGCGGGATTCGCTCACGCTGATGATCGAACAGGCGGGTATGGCCGTGCAATCGTTCGAGAACGCAAGGATGTTTCTGAATGCCTGCCGCCCGGATTTTTTCGGTTGCATCATCATCGACGTGAAAATGCCCGGCATGGACGGTCTGCAACTGCAGGAAGAATTGGCATGGCGCAAGATCCGGTTACCGGTCATTTTTCTGACCGGACACGGCGACATTCCGATGAGCGTGCGGGCGATCAAAGGCGGCGCGATCGATTTTCTCACCAAGCCGGTGATCCGCGAGAAGTTGCTGATCTGCATCCGTACGGCTTTTGCCGAGGCCAAAAAGCATATCAGCGACGTCACCGGCCATCAGGAAATCCGCTCGTCTCTGATCAAGCTGACACGGCGCGAGCGCGAAGTCATGCTGCTGGCGGTGCAAGGCCTCGCCAACAAGGAAATCGCATCCTGTCTCGGAATCAGCCACCGTACCGTGGAAATTCACAAATCGAAGATCATGCAAAAGACTGGCGCAACCAATTTGATCGACCTCGCTCGCATTGCGCGCGAAAACGATCTGCATGATTGATCGCATCAACGGCTTCGGGAAACTGCATCAGTTGATTCGCGCCGGGAGGCTATAGCGTCTTGAATTAGGAGCCGTCGCTGGGATCATTGCGGCGGCATGACGTAATCCGCCGTCAGCATTTCCAGCAGATGCCGGTTCGGGTCGCGAAAATACACGCCGCGCCCGCCGTGGTTGTGATTGATCGCCATATCGTCGGCGCTGCCGGGACCGCTGCCGTACGGAATTTTTTCCGCCAGCAACCGCGCAAAAATCTCGTCGAATTCCCGCTCCGAGACTTTGAACGCATAGTGATGCGGCTCAAATTGCGTCTCGTTGTCGAAATCCAGGCACAGCGTGTCGTTAACGCGCACCACGATAAAGTGCGAAAATGCGCCGACATACTCAAAACCGAACACCCGGCTATAAAATTTCGCCGATTCGACTTTATCGAAACTAGGCACGATGGTGTGATTCAAGGTGATGGGCATGGCTGTTCTCCTTTCTGACGGTGAAATGCGGCAGTATTACGTCCCGCAAAACGTTTGATAAATCCGTTCCGACGGCGCGGGCGGGGTGCGGTAGTCGAAGTGCTCCGGTTTGTCTTCATACGGCTGCGCGAGCGCGGCGAGCAGGCGCTGCAACACGGTGTAATCGCCGTGTTCCGTTGCGGCTGTCAGTGCTTCCTCGACGCGGTGGTTACGCGGAATGATGGCCGGATTGTTCGCTTGCATCAATTGCAATGATTCGGATGCCGGTTGCGGCTGACGCGCCAGCCGTTGCTGCCAGCGGCTATGCCATTCCATGAAACTGCCTTCGCGGAATATCGCATCTGGCGGCAATGCCGGTTCGGTCAGCGCGCGGAAGGTGTTGGTGTAATCGGTCTGGTGTTGAGTCATCCAGTCGAGCAGGCCGGCGATCAGCTCGCTGTCGCTTTCCTCTGCTGTGAATAATCCTAATTTCTTGCGCATGCCGCCGATCCAATGCGTTTGGTAAATGCCCGGAAATGCGTGGAGGCTTTCTTCCGCCATTGCCACGGCTTGTTCCTGCGACGGATCGAGCAGCGGCAGCAGCGTTTCGGCAAAGCGTGCGAGATTCCATTGCATCATCATCGGCTGGTGGCGATAGCGGTAACGGCCGTTCTGGTCGATCGAGCTGAACACGGTATCCGGGTTGTACGCATCCATGAAAGCGCACGGGCCGTAGTCGATGGTTTCGCCGCTGATGCTGGTGTTATCGGTGTTCATCACGCCGTGAATGAAACCCGCCAGCAGCCATTGGGCAACCAACGCCGCTTGCCGCTCGATGACGCGGTTTAACAGCGCATGATAAGGATTCTCGCTGGCCTGCAATTCCGGGTAATGACGCTGAATCGTATAATCCGCCAGAATCTTCACCGCTTCCTTGCCGCCGTGTCCGGCGGCGTACTCGAACGTGCCGACGCGGATATGGCTGGCGGCGACGCGGGTCAGCACCGCGCCGGGCAGCATCGTTTCGCGCCGCACCTGCTCGCCGGTCGTCACCACCGCCAGGCTGCGCGTCGACGGAATGCCGAGCGCGTGCATCGCTTCGCTGATGATGTATTCGCGCAGCATCGGCGCGAGCGCCGCGCGGCCGTCGCCGCGGCGGGAAAACGGCGTCTGCCCGGAGCCTTTGAGTTGGATGTCGACACGTCTGCCGTCGGGGGTCAAATGCTCGCCGAGCAGAATCGCGCGGCCGTCGCCGAGCATGTTGAAGTGGCCGAATTGATGCCCGGCGTAGGCTTGCGCGATCGGTTGCGCGCCGTCGGGCAGAACATTACCGGCAAACAAAGCTGCCGTTTCTTCGGCGGACAATGCGTGCAAATCCAAACCCAGCGATTCCGCCAGCGAGTGATTTAGCAGCACAGCCTGCGGCGCACGCACCGGCACCGGGCACAATTGCGCGTAAAAATAATCGGGCAGCCGCACGTAGCTATTGTCGAAGCGCCAGCCCACGTTAGCGGGGGTGTATTGCCTATCGGGTTTCAGAGCCATGTCGCGATTTTTTCAGGGAAGCTTATAAATGAACGTATTGTAGGGGATTTAGTATCGGACATGCGTAAAAGGGATAGGTTTGGGTGAACTGTACGATCCAATTTTCATAAGAAACTCTGGAAAACTCGCATTTGTCATTCCGAACGCAATGAGGAATCTTTACTAATCAATGTGGTAGATTTCTCGCGTTTGCTCGAAATGACACTTGTTTAGGGTTTCTTATATATCGAAGCCGATGACAATTTGTTTGCAAAAAAAGTTGTTTCATCACCAGTGCGTGTTGGGCTTTCTTTGACAGCTCATCATGCTGGTGCTCAAGCTCACAGGTGACGATGAAATGTAGCGGAATTGTCGTCCGATAGAGCACCTCGTTCGATTTTTCATGGTGAGGGGGCTTTGTCAGCAAAAAGCGCATTGAACTCTTCTTCTTTGATCCCAAATAAGTCAGAGGCTTTTGTACGAATTTTCATGCTTCGTCTTTCAATCATTGATTCGAATTGACCCGGGTTGATGTCTTCCCATTGCAGAAGACGTTCTTCAAGGTCTTTGTCTGAATAAGGGGCAATATTTCTTCCGGGGTTTCTGAACCAGTCATGAGGATCTTTGTCGAGTTTATTCAGATTGTCGTTACCACGCAAGAAATAGAAGTTAGCGTAATGATTGACCATCTCATATGAATAGCCTGCTTTTTCGAGCTTCGACTTGGGAAAAATATGATCGCGTTGCAGTTCTTCCGGATTCTTATCTAGGGTAATTCCTCCATGTGTAATGTTGAGCGCAAGATCAAGGTGCCGTCGGAGAAGATCATCTAATGACTTGATTCCGTATTCGCGTTTAATCAAAGCAACCAAGTCATCGAGTGGAAATGATTTGGCACTTGCAACTTTATTCTTTGCGAATGCACCCATTCTAGCCTCAGCACCGCTAAATATTCCACTCATGACGGAAAGATAAACTCCTATCACGATTTTTCGTCTATCTTCATGGGTTACAGCTTCTTGCTTGGAAAGAAATAGTACAAACGGAAGAAGTGCGTTATGGCCACCTCTGAAAAATCGCTCAGAGTAAATGCGACAGTTATCCGTGAGGATACACCCAAGAAGCTCCCAAGCTTTCTTGACAGTCGATATGTATGATGGGAGACGGGAAGCCAGTTGTTCAACCTGTTTACGATCATTAACTAATTTGTCAAAACGTGTTTCTGCTCCATCGGACAACAATAGGCTCTTCAGGATGTCATCACGTGTGAAGGCAAACGGACGACTCTCGTTGATGTCCCGAACCAATTTCTGGAGCTCAGGCTGAATATCATTCCATTTAAGATCAAGCAGGCTCATCAGAAGATCGGATTTTTGGAGAACTAAGCCGCCTGAATTCACACGAACAAATATTTCGAGAATTTCCTCAGTAGGGGTTACATGAGATGGGTCTTCATCGACTGTTATAACCTGCAAGGATTTTGAGTTACCCAAGATTGTTGCACAACGGATGAAAATATCAGTGATCCGTTCGGATTCGTAATCGGTAAGTTTCAATTCCTGGGCTTTTTTGTGTGCCGTAGACGCAGCATGTACTGGGTTGATCCTTATCAGTTCCTGGATTGGAACATAGTGACGTCGTGGTTTTCCGTTCGTATTGGTCAGCGAGGTGGCCTCAGCAGTTGTCAGGAACTGGCAATCGTAATACTCATTACCGGGATCTTTACCTTCAGTGCTTCCGCTGAGTACATCGATAAACAATCTCTTATGATTGTATGTCCCTTTAAATGCCGCAAAAAGACTGGTCAGCCTTTGCTGTCCATCCAATACCAAGTATTTGTTGTTTGTATCCGTTATTGTTTCAAAGTTAAAAACTTCTGCAATCTCGGTATCCACATCACGTGGGAGTCGCCTAAATCGTTGAATCGTAGATGTTCTCCATAGCATGACGGCCCCAATCGGGAATCCGCGAAGAAGACTGTCAACCAAGCGGTATATGCGATCCTCTTTCCAAACAAATGGTCTTTGCATGGCGGGTAAAACAATTTCGTCACGTTCTACTTGAGATAAGAGACCAAATAATGTGGGATCAAGCATAGTGATCATATCCTCTCTTTTAAATCAAACTTAATATATGAGACATTATTGTCCAATAATCTTGTGTGTAATGCTGGATAGTACTAATCATAATTAATTCTCATCATCTGTTTCAGTATAAATTAGAAAAATGAATAAGACGATTGATGGAGACACATCACCAATCGAGTCAACTTCATAATCCGGCTCCCGGTGGGTGATGAGTCAATAGTCCGGATTATCGCTTGCTAAACACAGCGAGCGTCTCGACATGCGACGTATGCGGAAACAGATCGGCGAGCTGGATGTCGTCGATGGTCCAGCCGTGCTGGCTGAAGAACCAGGCGTCGCGCGCGAAGGTTTCGGGATTGCAGGAGATGTAGTAAATCGCTTGCAATGCTTTAAAACACTCGAAAAATCCCTGATGTTTTTTTAACCCGGCGCGTGGCGGGTCGAGTATCAGGATTTGCGCATCGTCGGCTTGCGGTTGCAGTTGCTTCCAGATGCGCGGATCGTATAGATCGGCGATTCGCGGTTTCACTTTGGGAAGATGCCTGGCTTTCAGTTGCTCGATCGCGGCGGTGTCGGCTTCGTACGCCAGCACTTCGGTGCAGTTCGATGCGGCGATGATCGACGTGAAATTGCCGGAGCCGCAGAACAGTTCCACCGCTTTGGCCGCAAGCGGGCGGGCGGCGAGTTTTTCTTCGAGCCAATTTTGCATCCATTCGCTTTGCGCGGTATTGCCTTGTTTGAAAGGGCGCTTGCGGTCGATGGCGATTTCCTGCGGCTGCAAGCCGTCGTCCAGATCGATAAAATGCCACGGTTGCGTCAAGCCATCTTGCCATTGCGGATTCGGCAATTGTTGTTGCACCGATTTCAGCAATGCGCGGCAAGCATCGTTGAGCACCAGGCAATCCTCGATCGGTGCGATTTGATGTGAGTCCTCGGAGACGAAGCCGAGCTGCACGCCGTCGGTTTTGATTTGGCAGCGGTTGCGGTAGCCCAATTGCTGCGGCGATGGATGGACGTGACTGATCGCCAGTTGCGCGGTGTCGAAACCAACGCGCCGCATCGCATAAACCACGCGGTTGCGTTTTTGTTCGAGCTGGCTTGTATAATCAGCAATCATCCACGGGCAACCGGTGCAGGCATGATCTTCCGCCGTGACATAGCGGCAAGGCGGTGTTTGCCGCTGATCGGATGGTTGCAGCAGCCGGACGAGTTTGGCGTAGGCGAATTTTTTATTGTTGAGCGGTTTGTCGATCACTTCGAATTCGCCGTGATCGCCCGGCCAGGCGCCATAGACGAAATACGACACGTTGTTCTGGGTATTTTTGACCACCCCGAGGCCCTTTTGCGACAAATGAGAAATGGTACCGGTAAATTTCATGATTAATTTTTAGAGACGCCCTTATCTGTTATGGAAACAATACAATGAGCAACAACCCCTTCGAGCATTTTAAAAAAGACCCCGAGTCTCTGGAACAGGAGCTAACGCCGCTGCAGTACGAGGTTACGCAACACGCCGGTACCGAGCCGCCTTTCCAGAACGAATACTGGGATCACCACGCCGCAGGCATCTATGTCGACATTGTATCGGGTGAACCGCTGTTTGCGTCGGTGCATAAATTCGATTCCGGCACCGGCTGGCCGAGTTTTTACCGGCCGATCAGCGAACAGTATATGCAATTCAAAACCGATTACGAGTTGTGGATGCCGCGCACCGAGGTGCGCAGCCGTTACGCCGACAGCCATTTGGGTCATGTATTCAACGACGGCCCGGCGCCGACCGGCTTGCGCTATTGTATCAATTCCGCGTCGCTGAAATTCATCGCCAAGCAGGATATGCAAGCGGCGGGTTATGGCGAATGGCTGGCATTGTTTGAAAGCGGTACGCAAAGCTAGGCGGCATCGATGAGCGGCGAACCCACAGCGTTCGAGGAATTTTCCGGCGTACAGCCGCTGCCATCCTTTTGGCAAGCGGCGCTTTGTTTCGGCGGCGTGTTGTTGTTGATCGCCTTTGGTTTGTTTGCATTTCACGCCAGTTTGCACGCATTGATCTTTTTGGCGCTGGTTTGGGCCGGATTGCACGCGCGCGGTCTGGGGCTTTCGTTTGCCGCCATCCGCGGCATGATGAACGACGGCATCACCAAAGCGTTGCCGGCGATTTATATTTTTATGCTGATCGGCATGGTGATCGCCAGCTTTATGCACAGCGGCACCATCGCGACCTTGTTGTATCTCGGTCTGGATTGGCTTACTCCCGGCATGTTCTTAGCGACTGGATTCGTGTTATGCAGCTTGATGTCGGTCGCAACCGGCACGTCCTGGGGTACCACCGCCACCATCGGCGTGGTGTTGATCGGTATCGGCGATGCGATGGGGATTCCGTTGCCGCTGGTGGCGGGGATGATCGTCTCCGGCGCGACGTTCGGCGACAAGTTATCGCCGATATCGGATACCACCAACCTCGCGGCAATGAGCGCGGGAACGAATCTGTACCGGCATATCGGTTCGATGCTGTATACCACATTGCCGACTTTCGTCATCGTACTGATTATTTTCGCCGTGTGGGGCTTGCAATACGGCGGGAATCAGTTGCCCGGCGAGCATTTGACCGAGATCCGCAATGCTTTGGCGGATTCTTACCGGCTGGACGGGTGGATTACGCTGCTGCCGCTGGTATTGATGTTCGGCCTGAGCATCCGGCGCTACGCCGCCGAAGTCAGCATGTCGTGCAGCATCCTGCTGGCATTGGCGATTGCCATCGGCTATCAGGGCAAAGATGGCATCGACGCGCTCAATGCGCTGTGGCTGAATTCGCCCGGCCAGACCGGCATCGCCAGTATCGACGAATTGCTCGGACGCGGCGGCTTGTACAGCATGGCCTGGACGTTGTTGTTATCGATCATGGCACTGGCGCTTGGCGGCATTTTGCACCACGCCGGGTTTCTGCGGGTGCTGCTGCTGCGTTTGATCGCCGCGATCCACCGTAGCAGCACCTTGATCGCCGCGACCATTGCATCCGGCTTGGCCGGTAACCTGGCGATGGGCGAAGCGTATATCTCGATTATCCTGAATTGCCAACTGTTTAAGGATCCCTACCGCGAAAAAGACCTGGACCCGGCGGTGTTATCGCGCTCGGTCGAGGAAGGCTCGACGCTGACCACTGGCTTGATCCCGTGGACTACCGCCGGGACGTTCTACGCCGCGACCTTGGGTGTGCCGACGCTTGATTACGCGCTGTACGCCTTGTTGAATGTGCTGAATCCGTTCGTTTCCATTACGATGGCGGTTCTGGGGGTGGGGCTGTTGCGGATGCGGCCTAAGCTCTAAAATTATTAATGCTTATTTCAGTTGTGCGATTGAATGACACTTGGCCGCAAAGAACTAAAAATAGTCAGGTCGCAGATAGAGAATAAATAGAAATTAAGTTATTGATTATAGAACTATTATCAATTTATCCATGCCACAATAGTTCATTTCCATAATGAGACTATTGTTATATACTGGCAGCGGTTATACATAGATTTTTCAGTACACGAATTGAGAATCGGCGATAACCACAGTTGTATTCCTTAATTATTACAGGATATTAAAAATGAATAAATTCACCCGTCAATTGAAACTTTCACTTGCGGCACTGGCAGCTTGTGGCATTGCAAGCTCGGCATCCGCAGCTACTACGATCGACTTTGATAGTACACCTACCGGTACCTACTCTTTACTAACCTTTGGTTCCGTAAACATCACATTCCTTGCAGGTGACGGTACTTTTAGAGTAAGCAACGATACTCCGGATCTGCCGGTGAGTGGTCATTCCCTCATAAGTTATTTTACGAATCCAGGCACAGGTTCTTTCCAAGCCACTTTTTCGGGAGGCGCAAGTAGCGTGAGTATCGACGTTTCCGATTATAGTCCATCCGATGAGGACGAGCCTTCCTTATATGCGTACGACTCCGTCGGAACATTATTGGACAGCGATAGCATCTTCATACCTGGCGGCGGTCCTGGCGGTACCTTGACGGTATCGAGTTTAACTCCAATTGCCTATGTTCAATGGAACGAAGTAGGTTCCTTCGCAGGTGCGGTGTATTGGGATAATCTGGTATATGCGCCGGTTCCGGAACCTGAAACCTATGCTATGTTGCTGGCAGGTTTAGGATTGTTGGGTTTTGCTGCACGCCGCAGAAAAGAATCGGCTGTATAATAAACATTGGTTCTTTCATCCAAAACGGGAGCATGGGCTCCCGTTTTTTTTACTTTTTGTGATGGCTTCAATGGAAGCTGCAATAAGTTTGATTCAGAAGCTCAAATCTAAGTAAACATTCAATGGTGCTGACGATGCAAAATAGACTCGATCAACGCAATACATGGAGAAATCTATTGATATGGATTTCCGCTCTTGGCGGCGGTTTTTTATTGTCGTTTCTTGGTTTCGGATTATTGTGGAGTGGCATCTCCTGGGCTATTCAAATGGTTCTGGCGTTGCTGTTTTTCACCGCGGTGTCCTACGGGCTTTCGCGCTGGAGTCATGGTGCGATCCTGCCGGAAGTGCTGCTGGTAATCGGCGCTTTGCCGCTTGGGTTGCTGATGATGCAATTCCGCGATACTAACGGATCGCATTTGCTGCCGGTGCTGGTTGTTCTGAGCTGGTTGCTCGGGATAGCGGCTGGTTATTTCTGGGGTAAATGGTCGCGAGGCGCTCAAACTGGCGTTTCGCAGGATAACGCTTCCGCTTGAGGAATACCATGTATCGTCTTGAATTGAAAATTCCTCCGGCTGTGTTGGTGATGATTTTTGCCGGATTGATGTGGGTTGCCGCGGAATTTGCGCCCTGGGCGGCAGTGGCAATTCCGGGCAAGGAATGGATTGCATTGGCGTTATGGCTGGCAGGATTTGGATTGATCGCGTGCGGAATAGCAACGTTTATCGCAGTGCGGACAACCGCCAATCCGTTCACGCCGGAACAATCGTCTGCGCTGGTCACGCACGGTGTTTACCGGTTCAGCCGTAACCCGATGTATGCCGGTTTTCTGTTGCTGCTGGCGGCATGGAATGTGTATTTGGAGAGCGGCTTGCCGCTGCTGTTGCTACCGTTGTTCGTGTGGTACTTGAACCGGTTTCAGATCATCCCGGAAGAAAACGTGCTGCTATCGAAATTCGGCGAGGATTACGCCAACTATTTGAAGACTGTGCGCCGTTGGCTATAAAAGCGACGGACATGCCGCATCAGGCATGATGCCATCATCCATCAAAATAATCCTTTGTTCAAACAATTAACCGCAGGTAGGACAAAAATTATCTAAACCTCCGTGGCCGATCGTTCGAAATAGTCGTGCTGGTTTCTTACAGCAAAGGGTAAAAGTCGCTCGTTGTTTGAATGACTTTTTTCGAGAAACTTTTTCGGAGATTAAGCATGAAGAAAATTTGCTATGCCACGATCGCCGCTGCGGGGTTGCTGGTTGGCGCAAGCGCCGCCAATGCCGCATTGGTGTTTGTGGAGACGGATACGGCAAAGCGTACCGAAGCGTTCGACGTTTCGGGATTCGCAACGCTGCCGGTCGGTTCTTTGGTCAGCCTGGGGCATCTCGATTTCACCGGACCCGGCGCACAGACGGTGACGTATACCTATCTGGGCCAAGAATCGGGATTCAACAATAAGTTTTATGATTTGTTGGGCGGTCATCAGTTGCTGGAATCCGATCCGGTCGGAACATCGGTCAGTTCTGTAGTGAGCGCGACCGGACCGCTTAGTTTCGAATTTGAAGGCAACGTTGGGAAATTTGCCGTCAACGGTGGCGATTGGGATAAAAATACCTCGATCGGATTGATTGGAACCAACATGCTGGTCGGTTCGGTGGTATACGACTACGTGCTGGGGTACAACGATAGCGCTGGTACAAAGAAACTGGGCGACTGGGATGACTTCGTGATCGGCGTCAGCGCAGTACCGGAGCCGGAGAAATACGCCATGCTGTTAGTGGGTGTCGGTTTGATCGGTTTTTCGCTGCGTAAACAAAAAGTCAGATAAAACCAACGGTTGAATTTTCTTTTTAAATCCCCTGATTGGTGCGCCAGTCCGGGGATTTTTCATTAGGGAAGCACTGATTAATTGATTGCACGAGCGAATTGCATCGTTGCACGGTACTCGCTCCCTCGTCTATCTGATTGATATGCCTCGGTTACTGCGTTCCGTGCGCTTCGCACTTCATCACGTTCATCGAATTAATCAGCGCTTCCTTATAGGTAAGCGCTGTTAATTGACTAGCATTGGTCTTGCATCGATTCCTTCGAAAGCATGTCCCAGTGACTTATGAGTAATTTGCAAGTGAAACACATATTTTCTGCAAATCCGAGCGGATTGCGGCAGGTGTCCGCTTTAACCATCCGGCCAGAACTTTTGAATCGGTCGTTTCCAGAATAATACTGGTTTCCAGCAATTGATACAGGGAAGGCGTTAGAACTTTCTTGTCGTCCAAAACTTCGATCATTCGCGCCGCGTGCATTTTTGCACGTCTTAATTGACCCGCTTCATAGATCGGCGGACTGCTTTCGGGCCGCTTGGGTTGATAAATGGAATTAGCTTGGATCGGTGTTTCAGTATATTGCATGGTATTCCTCCTCTCATCAAACGCTAAATCAAGGATAGCAATAGCAGATGACAACAATATTTCATGATGATTGAAACCGAACTTATTCTTCAATGTAACTGAAGCAGAATAAAACCTCAATGTGGCAAATTGTCGCTACGGCTTCTAACACCGCAGCGGCAACGCAGAGAGTTTTTCAACGACCCGTTAAACAAGAATCAGATCTGTCGCAGCGGCATAGTTGTTGATGGGGTTTAACGCCGCCCGGACAGCATCATCGGCGGTTTCCAGAAAAATGAATTGCATCGCTGCGCGTGTTGTGACAGGAACATCCTGCAAATCCTTGCGGTTTCGTGCGGGCAGCAGCACTCGCTGGATTCCGGCGCGTTGCGCCGCCAGTATTTTTTCCTTGATGCCACCGACCGGCAATACGAAGCCACGCAGACTGATCTCACCGGTCATGGCGGCATCGTGACGCACCGCCCGGTTGGTAAACAATGAAGCTAAAGCGATGAACATGGCTACGCCTGCGCTTGGACCGTCTTTCGGAATGGCCCCGGCTGGAACGTGCAAATGTACGTCGATACCGTCAAACGCCGATACCGGAATATTCAAATCGCTGGCGCGCGCTTTTACCAGTGTGAGCGCCGCTTGCGCGCTTTCTTTCATGACATCGCCGAGTTGCCCGGTCAGGATCAGGCGGCCGCTGCCATTCACGCGCGTGGCTTCAATGAACAGAATGTCGCCGCCGACCGGCGTCCAAGCCAAACCGGTGGCAACACCGGGCATATCGGTCAACAGCGCCAGCTCATGCTCGAATTTTTCCGGCCCCAGGATATCGCCCAAATTTGCGGAGTCAATCCGCACCTGTTGTATTTCCCCTTGCGCAATACGCAACGCGGCGTGCCGCATGACCCGGCCGATTTCCCGTTCGAATTGGCGCACGCCGGCTTCGCGCGTGTAATTGGCGACGATGCTTTGCAAAGCCTCCGGTGTCAACACGCATTGATCGGTTTGCAAGCCATTGGCTTCGCTTTGGCGTTGCACCAGATAACGTTGCGCAATCTGTAATTTTTCTTCTTGCGTATACCCCGGTAAATCGATGATTTCCATACGATCGCGCACCGGTGGCGGAACATTGTCGATGACATTGGCGGTGGCGATGAAAATCACCCGGCTTAAGTCGAACGGCACGCCCAGATAATTGTCCCGGAATGTCGAGTTTTGTTCCGGATCAAGAATCTCCAGCAGCGCGGCGGACGGATCGCCATGCGCGCTGGCGGTCATTTTGTCGATTTCGTCGAGCATCATCACACAATTGCGTGCGCCGGCCTTGCGCAACCCTTGCACGATATTGCCCGGCATCGCGCCGACGTAGGTACGGCGGTGGCCGCGCATTTCCGCTTCGTCATGCACGCCGCCTAATGACACGCGAACGAACGGGCGTTGCAACGCACGCGCGATGCTTTGACCGAGCGAAGTCTTACCGACGCCCGGCGGACCGACAAAACAAAGAATCGGCGCCCGCCCTTGCGGTTTCAGCTTTTGCACCGCGAGAAATTCAACAATGCGCTGCTTGATACGTTCCAGTCCGAAATGATCCGCTTCCAGGATTTCGCGTGCGGCATGGAGATCGATCGGTTTTTCTTCCGGTAACTGCCACGGCAGCTCCGTCATCCACTCAAGATAGGTGTGCAGCATCGAATATTCACTCGATGTCGCAGGCATCCGTTGCAACCGCTGCAATTCTTTACGGGTTTGTTCTTCAATATCACCAGGCATGCCGGCAGTGGCGATCGCATTCTGCAATTTTGCAATTTCCTGATCGTTTTCGCCGTCTTCACCGAGTTCTTTCTGAATGGCTTTCAATTGCTCGCGCAATAAGAACTTGCGCTCGCGGTCTTCCATCTGTTCTTTGGTACGTTCGCCGATTTCTTGCGAAAGCCTTAGCACTTCGATGCGTCGCGTGATAATTTGCAAGACTTTGTGCAAACGCGCTTCGGTATCGATGGTTTCCAGCAATTTTTGTTTTTCGCTGATTTCGGTGTCCAGCAGGCTGGCAGTGATATCGGCCAGATCGGATGGCGCCCGGGTGGCCTGCAAGGCGTGCGCCAATTCGGCGGGCACCCCTGGCAGTAACGATAAAATTTCGATCGCGCGCTCACGCAATTGCAGCGCCAGTGCTTCTACTTGCGTGGTGATCGTTGCGGTTTCGTGGATGCGTTTGATGCGTGCGGCAATAAACGGATAGCCTTCAACCAACTCTTCAATCTGGAAACGCTCAACGCCCAGGCAAACGGCATGGTGCGTTCCGTCTTCGGAGGCGATGTGCCGCACCACGTTAGCAATGGTGCCGATGGAACACAGCGCATCCAGCCCCGGTTCGTCAGCCGCTGCATCTTTTTGCAGCACGATACCGATTGGGGCTTTTGCTTGCAGGGCATGCTGAATCGTCGCAATCGATCGCTCCCGGCCAACGGTGATCGGCATTAGCACATGGGGAAATAGCACCACATTGCGCATCGGCACCAAGGCGATGACATCGGCAGGCAATTCAAACGGGGTAGCGATAGGTTGTTCCATAATATGCGCCTTAAAAATCAATAATTGACTTTAATATTGCGCGCTTTGCTGGAAATTCAAGAGAGCATCTCTTGGTAAGATTAGAAAACCGCCGGTTCATTGCACTCAACCGGCGGGATGCGAAGCTATTTACTTAACAGGCCGTTGAAAAACGTTTTCGAAGCAGTCGATGCAAGGCAAAAACAGGCGGAAAAGCGCAGTTTATGCCTAATAAATGAGCATTTTGAGCCTGTTTTCAACACCGCAGCGGCAACACAGATAGCTTTTCAACGAACCTGTTAAGGGCGGTGCCGGGTTTCTTTCTTCTGTTCGTACCGTACCAGTTTTGCGAGATCAAGCATTTCTTCCGACAAGATCTCCAAGACATCATCCAGCGTCAAAATTCCGACCAGTTCACCGGCATCGTCGACAATTGGCAGCCGGCGGATGGTTTTGCGGCGCATAAAATCGATGGCATCATGCGTGGCGGTGCTGTCTTTCACGGTAAACAGCTCTGGCGCCATGATATCGCCGACGGTAATGACTTTTTCGTCCAATTCGGTGGCCAGCACTTCTACTACCAAGTCGCGATCCGTGACGATGCCGACCGGGATCGCGGAGCCGTTGGGTTTATCGATTACGATGACAGCGCCGACATGGTATTGGCGCATCAGTTTGGCCGCTTCCACAACGGGCTCATCGCGTTGAATGACGATTACTTCACGGTTGCAAATTTCGCCGACGGTCATAATAGCCTCCTGATTTTTTATTGAAAGATTTGCTCGATAAACGGTTAGCGCGACCAATGGACGCGCAATAAATTCTCGTCCTGGTTATAGTGAAAATCCAGCTCGCCTTGATAAGCGCTATGAATCGCTTCCCCGATACCGCGCGCCAGGTGGATATCGGTGGTCGTAATCAAAAACGAACCATTCTGTTTTTCGGTTGCGATAATGCGCTGCAATGGGTGCTCGGCTTTTTCTTTTTTCTCAAAATTTTGCACGAGGTGCAGGATCTCATCCCGATTGTTTTGGAAGAACTCGCCTTCCAGGGTCACAAAACCGGCCGGATAATGATCGATAGTACGCTGGCAAGCCGGACAATTATGCTGATGAGCATTGGCGGGCGCCGCTGTCCATTGCCAACGGCCGTTATGAAACACTGCGCCGCACTGCGGGCAAACGGTCGGCTCCGGCAATTTCTCCTTGATTTTATAGGCATCGTGCACGCGCTCTTTAAAAACAGCGTCGTGACGGGTAATTTGACGAAAATTAGGGTGGATGCTTTGGGTGCCCATGATTATTCTCCTCTTATGTAACTAACTAATTATGATAATAAAATTATATTTCTTGTTTGTGAGCGGCAACTATTTTTTCGTCTGATTACACACCTTTCATCTTGCTCCGTTTGATAATTTTGTCAAGCCTACACACGAAGCGATATTGCGGTGAAAATGGATAAATCAATATTCGGGGGGAACAAATATTGAATCGCGCGAGCGCTGTTCTCTATCCAATTGATCGGCCAACGCTTTTAACGCTTCCGAAATTGCCACCGGATACGGGCTGACTGTTTCGAGGCTGCTCATCGCCGGTGCCAGGCTTTGATAGTTGTTTAGCGTATGCTGGCGTAATTCGTGCAGCGATGGCTTCGGTTGCAGCCGTTTCCCAGCGTGCATGAACGGTCGTATCAACGCTGTGCCCGGTTGCGGGTCGTTGTCTTCCAGTGCGACGGTATCGCCGCCGAGATAACCGTCATCGGTGAAGAGGCGGTAAACCTGTTTTCTGCCCGGCCAGGTGGCTTTGCCTTCGGAGCGTTTGCGCCGTGCTTTTCCGGCAAATTCCTGCAATTTGTAAGCGCAATCGAGCGACGGCGCATCAATCGAAATATCCAATGCGGTGCCGATGCCGAAACCGTCGATTGGTGCGCGGGCGGCTAATAATGTTTGCAGTTTGTATTCGTCGAGATTGCCGCTGGCAAAAATCGTGGTGCCGTGCAAGCCGCCGTTATCGAGAATTTGCCGGACATTTTTGGCGTGTGCGGCCAAATCGCCGCTGTCGAGGCGCACACCCTTGATGTCGATATGATCCACTTTCAGCTTGTTGGCCAAAGCAACCACTTTATGCGCGGCGGCTTCGGTATCGTAGGTGTCGATCAACAAAATCGTATTGTCCGGATGCGAGCGGGCGAAATGCTCGAAAGCCAGGTTTTCATCGCCATGAGCCTGGATGAACGAATGCGCCATGGTGCCGAAAACCGGAATATCGTACAGCGTGCCGGCCAAAACCGTAGCCGTGCCGGAGAAACCGGCGAGGTAGCTGGCGCGTGCAGCCAATAATCCTGCTTCTGCGCCATGCGCGCGGCGCATGCCGAAATCGACCAGCAATTTATCCGGCGCTACCAGCACCGAACGCGCCGCTTTTGAGGCAATCAGCGTTTCAAAGTGCAGCAGATTGATAATGCGCGATTCGACCAATTGCGCTTGCGGCATCGGCGCGGTGATGCGCAGTATGGGTTCATTCGGGAAGAAAATCGTGCCTTCCGGCATGGCATGCACATTGCCTTCGAAGCGGAAGTGTTCGAGGTAATCGATCACCTGCGGCGGGAAGCGGGTCGCCAGCCAATCCAGTTCTTCCGCTGAGAATTGCAAGTTCTCCAGAAATTCCAGCACTTGTTCCAGGCCGGCGGCGACCAGAAAATTACGCCCCGGCGGCAGTTTTCTTACGAACAATTCAAACACCGCGGTTTGCTGCATGTCTTGTTCCAGATAGGTTTGCAGCATGGTGAACTGGTATAAATCCGCCAGTAACGGGCTGGATAGCGGATTCATGCGACAAGCTCCTGAAACTGAGTCAGTCTTGCGCCATGTGCGATCATGTCGTCGATGGCTTGTTCACTATCGTGTGGTTTGTGGTTGATTGCCTGGACGGCGTCTAGCAGCACGGTAACGGAATAGCCCAACTGCAATGCATCGTTCACAGTTTCGTGCACGCAGTATTCGATGGCAACGCCGCCGATGAAGATCCGATCGATGTGCAGGGATTGCAGCAAATCCTGCAAGCCGGTACCGGAAAATCCCGAATAGGCATCGGCTTCACGTAAGGTCGCTTTGGAAACGATGAATGCATCGGCAGGCAACATTAGATCAGTATGAAAAGCTGCGCCAGCCGATCCGGCGATGCAATGCGGCGGCCACGAACCGCCTTGTTGCACGAACGAGCAATGATCCGGCGGGTGCCAGTCGCGGGTGGCGATGACCGGCAACCGGGATTGCTGGAAACAGGCGATATAGTGATTTAGCACCGGAATAAGGGTATCCGAGCCGGGAACTTCCAAGCTGCCGCCCGCCATAAAATCGTTTTGCATATCGATGATCATCAGCGCATCACCCGCTACCAGCTGAATAGCCATGCGAGTCATCCGCGATGCAGGACACGACTAACAGGACGTTGAAAAACTATCTGCGTTGCCGCTGCGGCGTTAAAAACAGGCTCAAAATGCTCATCTATTAGGCATAAACTGCGCTTTTTCGCCTGTTTTTGCCTTGCGTCGGCTGCCTCGAAAACGTTTTTCAACGGCTTGTTAAGCTTCGCTGCCGGGAACATGATGCTTGCCGGTACTCACACGCTTGGCTTGATAACCATCGCTGCCGATGTCTTGCAAAAATTGCACTTCTTCGCCGGTAGTGAGCCGGTCAAAATCATGGCCAGCCAGATTATCGCGATGAAAATACAATTCGCGTCCATCGGCAGTTTCAATGAAGCCATAGCCTTCGTTGCTGACCAGGCGGGTGATTTTGCCATGCAGCACGGGTGCATGGGATTTGGTAGCGCCATGCTGTTTTCGTCCGTAATCCTCCAATTGGCGTTTCGCGGCATCGAAGGCATCGCGTACCGCGACATAAACATCTTCGTTGGCGACACGATTAACCACCAGCTCTCCGCCAGGCACCGTCATGTCGATGTGCACGTCAAACAACCGGCCTTGATGATGATGTTTATGCGGCAATTCGACCACAATCCGGCAGCTCATGATATGCGGATAGAATTTTTCCAGCTTTGCCGCTTTTTCACGGATATGCGTTTCCAGGGCATCGGAATGCGGAATATCCCGCGTCGTGATTTGCAATGTGACTTCCATGATGTTTCTCCTTATGAACGAGGTGATTGCGAAGTTATCCTTTTATACAGACTTTCGGGCGCAAGAAAGCTACCCGGCGAGCAAGTCCGGCCTGTTCCGTGACTTCGGCGACAACATCGACATCCTTGTAGGCGCCCGGTGCTTCTTCGGCAGCGCCGCGCATCGAACGGGTACGGATCAGGATGCCTTGCTGCAATAATTCCTGAATCAGGGCTTTGCCTTGCCACTGCTTTAATGCTTGGTTGCGGCTCATGGCGCGGCCTGCGCCGTGACTGCAGGAAGCAAATGCCGGGTTGCTGCGGGTGCCGGCGAGGATATAAGAACCGGTTCCCATGCTGCCGCCGATAATGACCGGTTGACCTGCGTCCCGGTAGCGTTGCGGTAACCGCGGATGCCCCGGTCCGAACGCACGCGTGGCGCCCTTGCGATGCACATGCAACAGCCGTGGTTGGCTACCGACTTCGTGCGTTTCTTCCTTGCAGGTGTTGTGCGACACGTCAAACAGCGTTTCCAGCGTCGCTTGCGGAAAGACCTCGGTAAACGTTTCGCGCGTCAGATGCGTCAGGATCTGCCGGTTAGCCAATGCGCAATTGATCGCGGCATTCATCGCGCCTAAATAACGCTGTCCTTCGGGTGATTTGATCGGGGCGCAAGCCAATTCCCGGTCGGGTAAACGGATGCCAAGACGATTGGCTGCTTTGGCGAGCATCACCAGATAATCGGTGCCGATTTGATGACCAAGCCCGCGGGAACCGCAGTGGATGGAAATCACCAATTGTCCTTCCTGCAATCCAAAAGCCTGGGCTACTGGCTGATCGTAAATTTTTTCAACCACCTGTACTTCGAGATAATGGTTGCCGGAGCCTAATGTGCCCATTTCACCGCGCTGGCGTTTTTTGGCGAGTTCTGACACATTGTCCGGCACTGCGCCGCCGACCTGGCCGTTTTCTTCAATAAATTCGAGATCGGCTGGATTGCCGTAACCTTGCTTGACAGCCCACTGCGCGCCACCGGTCAAGACTTGATCGAGTTGTTGCGGATTCAAATGAATATTGCCTTCTTCGCCGACGCCAGCGGGGATGGTTGCGAACAGCCGGTCGGCCAGGCGTTGCAACTGCGGTACGGCATCGGCAAGCTTCAGATTGCTGCGCAGGCAGCGGATGCCGCAGGAAATGTCGAAGCCGACGCCGCCGGCGGAAATGATACCGCCTTGTCCGGCGTCGAAAGCCGCGACACCGCCGATGGGAAACCCGTAGCCCCAATGCGCATCCGGCATGGTCATCGCAGCGCCGACGAGTCCAGGCAATGCGGCGACGTTGGCGATTTGCTCCAGCACTTTATCGTCCATGCTGGCCAGTAGCGGCTGACTGCCGTACAGCAAAATTTCCGCTCTTGCTTCGTCTTTCGATTTAGGCAATGTCCACAGATACGAATGCAATGCTTTTAGTGATTGGATATTCATACATCGACCACGCAACGTGATTCCCAAATCGGTCCGATTTGCTTGACCGACAACATAGTCAGCGTGGCGCCTTTGACTTCGACACCGCGCTCCAATCCATTCCGCCACGGTTCGCCAAGCACCTTGCCATGCCAATGATCATCCTGACGGTGGATATAAAAATGGCCGAATACCATACCTAATTCACGTGACTTCCCCAGGATTTGATTCAACCAAATCACCAAGGCCAATTCCAGATCGGCTTCTTCAAATTCGATCGCTACCGCTGTTTGCGGTTTGATCGCCTCGATATTGGTGATCACAGCAAACACCGCGTGCGCCGCCGCTTCGAACGATTGTTCGATAGTCAGGCCGCGGCCGATAATCCCGATATCCGCATCATGTTCAAAATATGAAGAACTCATATCATTTAGTAATCGCTGAGTATATTTTCATTGTAGTAGTTTTGCAGATGCGGGTCGCATTTATCTGTGTTTTTTTTGCGCTAGATCAATTGTGCAAGACTTGGAAGCGAAGTAAAGTGAAGGCAAGGAGAAGCCACTATGCCGAAGCACAATGCCGATATCGCCAGTAGCTTTGAAGAGATCGCGGATTTGCTGGAAATCCAAGGGGCTAATCCATTCCGCATTCGTGCTTACCGCAATGCTGCGCGCATCCTTGGCGAATTACCGCAAGAAGCTTCGCGGCTGCTGGAAAAAGGTGAGGATCTGACTCGCTTGCCGGGGATCGGTGATGATCTGGCGGCAAAAATTAAGGAAATTGTCTCGACCGGACATTGCAGCTTGCTCGACCGCTTGCATACCGAATTGCCACCGGCGATTACCGAGCTGCTCAAAATTCCCGGACTCGGCCCCAAAAGAGTCAAAGCGTTGTATCACGACCTTGATGTGCAAACGCTGGAGCAGTTGCACCGGGCGGCGCGCGATGGCCGGATCCGGGCTTTGCCCGGGTTTGGCGAAAAAACCGAGAACAATATCCTGCAAGCGATCGAAGCGCATGCTAATCAGACACGGCGATTCAAGCTGGCGGTCGCGGCACCGTACGCCGATGCGCTGGAACGTTATCTCGCGGCGACACCGGGCGTGTTGCAGGTAACGATTGCGGGCAGTTACCGGCGCATGCGCGAGACGGTCGGCGATCTGGATATTCTTGTGACCGCTGCAACGGCTGCGGCCAGCGACATCGTGCAGCGCTTTACCGGATACGACGAAGTTGCCGAGATCTTGTCGGCGGGTACGACTCGTGCCAGCATCATTCTCAAATGCGGGTTGCAAGTTGATTTACGCGTGGTCAAAGAAGAATCTTATGGTGCCGCGCTGCATTATTTTACCGGCTCGAAAGCGCATAACATTGCGATCCGCGTACTGGCGCAGAAGAAAGGCCTAAAAATTAATGAATACGGCGTGTACCGCGATGACACGCGTATCGCCGGTGAAACCGAAGCATCGGTGTACGCAGCGGTCGGTCTTGCATACATACCGCCGGAGCTGCGCGAAAACCGTGGCGAAATAGCCATCGCCAAATCGGGGAAATTGCCGCAGCTGATCGAACGCGCTGATCTACGCGGCGATTTGCACGTGCATACCAAAGCGACCGACGGCCATCACTCGTTGCGGGAGATGGCGCTTGCCGGGTTATCGCAGGGATTTGAGTACCTGGCGATTACCGAGCATTCCCAGCGGTTGACGGTGGCGCACGGGCTCGATACGGCACGGCTGTTGGCGCAATGCGATGCGATCGATGCGCTCAACGAGGAGCTGCAAGGCATCACCTTACTCAAGAGCATCGAGGTGGATATTCTGGAAGACGGCAGCCTGGATCTACCGGATAGCGCGCTGGCACGGCTCGATTTGGTGGTGGCCGCGGTGCACAGCAACTTTAATCTGTCGCGCGCCAAACAAACCGAACGCATCGTGCGTGCCATGCAGCATCCGCATTTCACGCTGCTGGCGCATCCAACCGGCCGTTTGCTGCAACGCCGCGAGCCGTACGATGTCGACATGCTGCGCATTATCCGCGAAGCCAGGCAACGTGGTTGTTTTCTGGAATTGAACGCACATCCGGAAAGGCTCGATTTGCTCGATACCCATTGTCAATTGGCCAAGGAAGAAGGGGTCTTGATTAGTATCAATTCGGACGCACATAGCATTTATGATTTTGCCAATTTGCGCTTCGGTATCGGCCAGGCGCGGCGTGGTTGGCTGGAAAAGCATAATGTGCTGAATACCCGGCCATTGACAGAGTTGCGTTTGTTGATTAACCGCACGATGTGACTGAACTGAAGGAGTAAGCCATGATTTTTAACGATCGTATCGCTGCTGCACAAAAGCTTGCGGAAGCGCTTTCCGATTACCGCGATAAACATGCGCTGGTTCTGGCGATTCCACGCGGTTCGGTGCCGATGGCTAAATTGATTGCCGAGCGGCTGCACGGCGAGATGGATGTGGTCTTGGTGCGTAAGCTCGGTGCGCCGGGCAATCCGGAATTTGCCATCGGCTCGGTCGATGAAAGCGGCTGGGTTTACTTGACGGAGTATGCCGCCAAAACAGGGGCGGACGACCATTACATCCAACGGGAAGTGGCCGCCCAAATGGAAACCATGCGGCGGCGGCGCGCACAATACACGCCGACAAGGGCACCGGTGGATCCTGCGGGACGCATCGTTATCGTCATCGACGACGGTCTGGCAACCGGCTCGACCATGATCGCAGCGCTACATGCGTTGCGTAACCGTAAACCGGCGCAATTGATTTGTGCCGTGCCGGTGGCGCCGCCCGAAACCATCCAGAAACTGCACGGTAAGGCGGATCGCATTGTTTGCTTGTCGACCCCGGCCGATTTTTATGCGGTGGGGCAGTTCTATCGCGATTTTCCGCAAATCAGCGATGACGAAGTGATCGCCTGCCTGGCTGAAACCAACCGCCCGGCGAGCGCTGAATGAAACCAGGAAGTATTAATATTCATAGGAGCCTGTCATGATACGAAACCCGATCGACGTAGCCACCCGCGTCAGCCCGAATTTGTCAACTTTGATTGAGAATCGCGTGAACCGGTCAGAGCCTGGCCAAGAAGTCACGCTTGCAACAGTTCGCGAATTTCTGACCGGATTGCTGAACGAAGCGTTTACCGAAACCGAGCATTTGCATCATTTTGATATTAACGATTCGTTACTCGATGAGCTCGATGCGTTGATCGAGGAATTTGGTGACGAAGCCGTTGCGGCCGATTTTATCCAGAAAGCCGCGAGCGAAGCATTGTCGCGTGTTATCGAAGCGGTCATCAGCGGTCGCGATATGGATCATCCGCCGACGCTGGAAACCGTCAGGGAAGCAATGACGGCAGGACTTACCGCGGCCTTGGTAGGCGAAGGGGCGCTGGAAGAGGACGAAGACGATAATCTGCTGGCCGAGATCGATGCATTGATCAATCGCTACGGCGGCGATGCTCTGGCCGAGGAATTTATCCGTTACGAATGAACATCATATTTTTTCTGGGCACGTTCAACTATAATGAACCTTAATTGGGATTCTCACTCGAATCGCTCATAAGCTTCGGCTGTTACCTTTTGATAATTTTAATTATGAGCCTCGATAAAATATACGTGTTACGAACGGGCGTCAGTCTTAAAGTATCGACTCTTGCCTTGCAAGCATTGATCGCCAATGCCATCGATCAACGTCAATTTCCGGAACTCAAAAGTATCCACAGCACTACCGATTTATACGATTATCTGTCGGTTGTGGTGTGCGATGGCGTTGAAGGATTGATTGCCAGAAGGCAACGCTGGATCGACAGCAAAATTCAGGCGGATTTACTCGCCGGGCGGCCGGTTTCATTCAATAATTTCAGCAATCTGTTCTGGCGTAACCTTGACGAAGACGATCCGGACGGTGACGAATGGCAGCAATTACTCGGTAGCGATCAATTTTATTTTGAATTGACGGTATTGCTGAATAAACTGCGTATTGCTGAGCGCAGTCTGCAACATTACAAGGGCGCGATGCCCGATTTGTCATTAGGCTCTGTTTAATCAGCCATCAAAAAAACAAACCCCGCTTCACGAGCGGGGTTGTTCATCGAAAGAAAACTCAATCGGTCGATTAACCCGCTTTGCTGCGGCGAACCGAGAATCCAAGCAATCCCAAGCCAGCAAGCAGCATCGCCCAAGTGCTGGGTTCCGGTACCGCCGGTGTGATATCGCGCAACACATACGCATTCAGAATCGGGTTGGTTGAACTATCGAATATTTGAATGGTTTGACCTACATCGTCGGCGGTAAACGTTCCTACGATACTGGTGTAACTATTGCCGTTGATCGGTGTCGATAAATTGCCTTCGCCGTCGCCGAACCAATGCGTGCGTGTGCTACAGCAATCGGTACGGGCAGCAAAAAATTGCACTTGGTATTGATGACCGGCAATCAAGCCATCCAGGAAGTCGGTGGCTGTTACATTTGCTCCGCTTTGCCATTCAAACGTATTCAAAATGGTCGACCATCCTGGATCGGTATTGCCGCCACCGGTAGCCGAAAACCAATTCAAGTTAAAGAACGGAGAGTCAATGGTAGTGAACGTGATGTTCAGCCCTGACGGGTCGACGGTGATCGGTGGTGCGGTGGAGCTGCCAGCCAAATTGATGGCTTCGACCAGCGAACCGTTGGTCAGAATACCCAAATGGCCGTTAGGCCCGCCGAAATTCGGGCCATGGCTCCAGGTGATGCTGGCTGCCGATGCGGCAGAGATGCTCGTCAGCATCAGCGCTGATACCGCCACGATTCGGGGGGCCGCCGCCGGGAGCTTTGCTGCTTTTTTTATCAAACCTTTAATCATTTCAGGCTCCTTAAAATTAACAATATGTTTCTTTGTCTAAATTTATAATAATTTTCACATTCGAATTGTATTGACTGCTACGGTTTTAATTAATAGTCAATCGATACCGAGTTTACTAGTACATTTGTCCTGGTAATCTTTTCCGGAAGACTGATTATATATGGAAAAACAAGCGGTAAGAGGCGGTAGGAAATTCCAAAATCGCATGCATATCGATAGCTTGAACAGTACCAGCTTACTGCCTCAGGTTTATTTCACCACGGTATCTCCTGCCCATCGAACGCATAAAACTTGCCGGATTCGGCTAGCGTGAGATTGCCGATCACGCGGCGCATGCCGGTGACGCTTTGTTCGGCAGTGATCAACGCGCCGGGGCCGCCCATGTCGGTTTTGACCCAGCCGGGGTGTAACACGACGGCGATGATTTTTTGCGGACTGAGGTCGATCGACAGGCTTTTCACGACAATGTTGACGCCGGCTTTGCTGGAGCGGTAAATATAGCTGCCGCCGCCGCGGTTGTCGGCGATGCTGCCCATCTTGCTGGTAATGGTGACGATGGTTTTGAGTTCGCTGCGCGACACTTGCCGGATGAACGCTTCGGTCATTTTCAGCGGCGCCATGGTGTTGACTTCAAAAGCCTGTTGCCAGGCGGCGTAGTCGGTGCTGCCGAATGCGTCGCCGCGATCCGGTGGATAAACGCCGGCATTGTTGATCAGCAAGTCGACCGGCTGATTGGCCAATGTTTGCGACAATCGTTCGATTTGCTGATGATTGGCAACATCGAGTGCATGCACTTCAATCCGGTTGGGGTATTGGTGAGCCAGGCGATTGAGCGCATCGGCAGTTGCCGGCGTGCGGCAGCAAGCGAAAACCCGCCAACCGTCCATCGCGTATTGCCGTGTAAATTCAAGTCCGATGCCGCGATTGCAGCCAGTGATTAATGCAGTTTTCATATTTGCTTTTGCCGGTTTATCCGGTTTTTTGAATGACTAAGCTGCGCAAATTCCGTATTGGGGAAGTATAACGTGCAATAGATGGAATCGATGCGCTTGCAAAGCGTCATGGAATAATTTCCAGTTCTCCCTTAGAAATGTATCTTTGTATTCGAATTTTTCCGACTTGTCATCGATCGGCTTGGATGTGCCAAGTGCAGTGTGCTTCCAGGAACCCTCACCTTTCTCGATATAGTTAATGGCCACTGCGGGAAAACTGAAATAACCGCTGGCAATATGCTCCAACCACTTTTTATGCCGCTTTCCGCCATCCTCATCGCGGATGTTGCGGAGCAGGGATTCAATTTTGTTCCGATCGGCAGCTTGCAATCCGGGTACTGCCGCATCGGCATCTCCGGCGATAAAACGTTGCATGGCTTGACACATTTTGTCGCATGCCTCCATGAAATTCTTTGTGTTATCTCTCTCGACGAGGATTTTGTTATGGTCTTTATAGCGCCATTTAAGGTAAGGACGATCGGGGTAGGATAATGCCGCGCCGTGACCCAAGGGTAAGGCGTCCCCGACTAACTTGCTGGTTTTAATATCAAACAGGTCACCAAAAAAATCTTTCAATCTGGAAATCAGGGAATTCCCTGGATTATCGATATCCTCCAGATGGCTGATATCGTTCACTTTATGATTGACGCCGGCAAAGCCCTGATGCGCCCAGGTATCGGCATAGACATGCATCGTGATACCAAGCCGGTGCAACGCATAAGGGCTATTTTTATCCGAGATGCAACTCCTGATCATATCTTTCGCGATATGACTATCCGGTTTGCAGATAATTTTCTCAATGAAACTACCGGTCGGGTTTTGCCCTGCTGGCAGACAGCCATTGCCTGGCAGAAAGTGAAACGGAATCCAGACGAGGTGATTGGCGAGTTCATCGAAATTCCTATAGTCCGCGGTTTTGTGCGCGGAACTGACATGTCTGTACATGGCGCCATTGTTGAAACAAATGACACCCGAGTTGGTCGCGTCGTCTACATATTGGGCGGAATAAGCGATGATGTCAGCTTGCGGATGCTTAAAGCCTGCCAGACGCGCCAATACGTAAGTGGTGGCATGATGGAAATCAATTTGCATGTTTTTCCTCCGTGTGCGGATGTTGTGTAAACCGGTTGATACAGGCTTGCTGTTCGGCCGGGGTCATAAAGCTTTTCCGCTGATAAAGCGGGGTCACGCCAAGTTTCTTCAGTTTGTCGAGCCAAAGCGGGTTATAAGGCATTAACTCGCACGTTTGGATACCGTGCTGATTTAGAAAGGCCGCGATTCCTTCAAGATTTTCTGCGGTCGTTGTGATGCCGGGAATCAATGGGATTCGAGGGATGACGGGTATTTTCGCATCGGCAAGCAAACGGGAAAAATTATTTAGCACGCGTTTGTTGGAACGGCCGGTAAATTTTTTGCTGGCTGCTTCATCGATCAGTTTGATATCAAAATAAATGAGATCCAGCCATGGCAGCATCTTTTTTTTGAATGACTCATAGCGGAAAAAACCGCTGGTTTCCAAGGCAGTGTGGATGCCTTCGTGTTTTAGAGCTTGCAGCAACTTGCTGGCAAAATCCATTTGCAAGGTCGGCTCGCCGCCAGAAAGCGTGACGCCTCCACCGGTGGTATCGTAGAAAGGCTTATCCTGGAGCAGGCGGTACATCAGTTCTTCGACGCTAATCCATGTGCCGATCTGTTTATTATGAATATCTTTCTCCGGCAAAAACTTTTTGCCTTCCGGGTTTTGACACCAAATACACGATAGCGGACAGCCCTTGAAAAAAACAGTGGTTCGAATCCCTGGGCCATCTTCGCTGCTGTCGCGTTTGATGTCAAAAATCAGGCCTTTATCGTCCATAATGTTCCATCAATATTTTCTGCACGTTTTTTCCAATCGCTCCGAATTTGAACATGTGCCCAAAGTTACCTGTTATCTGCACAAGATTCTGCAGTAATAGTTGCACAACATCCGCATCGGGGCGTTCCGCCAGATCCAGGATCGATTTCGCATCCTTAAAACGGATGACCAGATCCACTTTGTCAGGGTTTTGCTCGATTTGATCGGCTTCTTCCTCACTGAGTACTTTCGTTTCAACGATAGCGCCAGGATTAAACCGCTTGCCCAATGGGGTATCGATGTATAGCGCATCCGTGTTAGGGCAGAATCGAATCAATACATTCATGTCATCTTCTGGTTTGCGCGTGCGTATCAGGATTTTTCCCTGGTAATAGCGGATACCGCCGGTGGCCAGGGGATCCTTGATAACAAAGTTATCTTGAAAAAAATCCTGCGCTTGCTTGGCTTTGGTCTCACTTAATCCTTCGCTGATTAGAAAACCAAAACCAAGTTTGATCAAGATAGCCATTCCATTCGCCAATAGCTTTCCTTCAGCCCGGCTCAACAGGCTGGCTAAATTTCCACTGGCCTTACCAACCTGAAAACCGTTTCTTAAAATCTGATGAATGCCTTGAGGTAATGCGGGTAGCGTTGCATGCATATTAAACTCCTGCGGTTTGATGCTGTTCGATACCGCTGGCAATGCCAAAATTAGCGCGGTCGATAATTTCCTGGCGCATCTGCGGGCTTAACGTTACATAGTAAGCCGAGTACCCGGCGACGCGAATCATCAAATCTTTATAAGGCGCCAACGCCTTTTGTTCTTCCTCGCCGGCACCGGCCTGGCTGGCTGCTGTTGCAGCCGCATTGGCGGCAATGAAGTCTTCGATCGAAGTCACACAAAGCTGCACCAGCACGCCGTCTTGATCCATGAATGTTTTCATATGTGTGGCGAATAATTCCGTATCTTCATTGAAATAGTTTTTTCCACGCGGTGTCAGGCTGAGGTTATAGGTATAGCCGTTTTGCACGGTATCAGGGTTGACGCTGGCGACCGACAGCATATGATCCAATAATATGACCGGCTCGCCATTTGCTTTGACAATGCCTGGACACGGCGTAATGCCGCTGGCGAACGACGCATTGTCGTGGCGGCCATTCGGCGTTGCCTTGTATAACATACCGAACCCGGCATGGTTAGTCATGCTCCAGTAGCCGGTTAGATACCGGCCACCGCGATGGGTACGGTATTTGAAAAATACGTCTTGGATCATTTTGGTAAGCAAGCGCGTATATTTAACCGCCATCGCGTTATTAAAAATTCCTCCCGGTGTTTCATCGACGCCCGCGCCATATTTGGGCGCTACACGGATCAAGTGGATGCATTCTTGCAGCCGCTCGGGTTTTAGCGATACCGGAGCCTTTTGGCCGCTGCCGGAAAATTGCTGCTTGATCTGATCGATCAATGTCCTGAGAAAATTCTGGCGCGTATTCTCGGGAAGCCGAGCCGCGTCAAAATTAGCATCCAGCACAGCGATCAGTTCGTCAGCTGTCATTTTTCCTCCAAATACCAATGCGTCGATCACGCAGAACGAATCAATCACGTCGGCTAATCCGATAATTGCAACGCCTGATGAATTATATTTCGCGCCGCCAGATGATACATCACGGAATTTTGCGCCACTTTCGCCAGGTTTGTTGGTGGGGCCATCGAATAGACCTGAAAGAAGCGGAGAGGGGCGGACTTTTTCCAGCGTGCGGCCAAGGTAGTTATTGAACTGCACGCAATGCCGCGCCATTTCGTCTAGTTGAAAGCGGAAACTGTCAATGAAATCCTGCATAGAATGCATTTTTCTAAGCGGTGGCGAAGTGAATTCTTTTTTACCGTAAAACAGATTCGGATCATCTGCGCCGATACCGTCACTCCGATGCTTGCCGCCAAACATTGCTAATTCCAGAACAGCCGGCAAAACCAGTAATGTGGAACCGGTATGACCGTAATGTTTGTGATCGGCATTCTGTTCGATGCAGCCAATCGAGGCATAATCATTCGCGTCGGTCAGCGCTTCTTCTAAGCTGATATTTTGGTGTCTGGCATAATAATTGGCCATGCTGCGAATGACTGGCGCATCGCCATGCAACGCAGGCGTTGCGCGCGTGACCAAATTGACTTGGCAAATGCGTCTTAGATATGGGGAAATCTCATGCACACCAAGCGGTGTTCCATCCGGCGCGCGATGATGCACATCCTTGTGGTAGCGGGCGTGCACATTCGGATCGCGAATGGCAAGAATTTCAGTGGCTTTTAAAATGATGTAGGTCATGTCATTGACCGTATCGACGGTTTCTCCATTGACATACCGCGTGCCGCCAACGGTTAATGCCTGATTGGAGCCACTGCCAGCAAACAGCACTTCGGCCGTTTCAGGTGATAAAGGGACATGATCGGAGCATCGCAGGAAGAAATGACACATCCGTTCCACCGCTTCTTTGGTATACGCGGCTTTTACGTCATCGTTGGTTTGCCGTTGCCAGTCGTTCAAGTAATATTCATTGAGGGTTTGATCAAGTCTTCCCAGCGACAGGCCAAAATTCGTATTTTCCTGCAGCAGCAGGTGATAGCAGATCCATACGGTTGTTAGCGCTTCACCGAGCGTTTCTGCCGGTCTGGCAGGTACTTTACGGCAGATTCCGGCCAATTCCAGGTTTCCGGCTTTTTCAGCGGCATCGGCAAGATGTTCGGCGTATATTTTGACACCTTCATAAACCGCGATAACGCCTTCGGCAAATTCCTTTTGTTCCGCCGTAGCCGTAACGCCATTGGCAATGTCCTGGTGTAACTGCGCGATCAACGCATCCAAACCATATTTGAGCACACGGCCGAAATCCGGTGTGGTGTGCGATACAGCAGTGGCTTTGTCGGATAAATAAAACGCGACGCGCTCGAATAATTCCTGACATTTGGGCGTTTCACCCGCCCGTTTTTTTAATGGCGGATCAATCGATGGTTGATCGCCAGACATACCGTTATCAACCGTGTCTCTATGATCGTTCAGATAATTGGCTGTGTCGTAATCCGAATAGCGAGCGGCTTCCTGCACAGTCCGCCGTTGCAACCAGAACGGAAAAATTTCTTCGTTCAATCGTTTTGCCACTTCTGGTTTTATTTTGAATGGATTCTGTGGTCGTGTAGCGATCGTATCCAGTTCCGGCCAGATGCAATAGCCGCTCATGTCCATATGCACGACCGGTCCGACGAAACTGGTCGTTGTTTGTCCTGGCAGCTTGTCGGTGTTTTTCACTAATGGCGTTTTATGACTGAAAATATGTTTCAGCGCCCTTGCGCGTCGAGTGAGCGCTGGCAGACGATCATTTTCCGGTTGCTGCAAAAACTCTGTCAGCAAGCGCGGGAGTTCATCGCATACTTCCGGTATCCATTCAGGATCGAACAATTGGTTACGCCAGGCTTCAACGACCGGGAAATCGCTCAGTTTGATATGACTCAGCGCCAAATCACTCAATGTCTTGATTTTATCCGGCGTGTCATTGGGAATCGGAAAAGACGTAATTTTGTCATTGAAAGCCGCAATGTTGGCCGTGCCATGTTCGAGATCGATCTGAATACCACCCCGGTTCACATTTGAAGTACGCATCCTATGCCTCCTTTCCAATTAATGTAAGGGAAACATTGATTAATTACCTGCGCAAGCGATTTGCGGCGTTGGGTGGTGCTCAAAAACTCGCCTATCAGATTGATATGTCTCGCTTCTTGCGCTCCGTCAGCCTTGCAACTCATCTTGCTCGGTGAATTAATCAGCGTTTCCTAAGGTATCAAGTCCGATTGCCAGCCGATGGTATTGCCAGGCATCATCGAGCAACAGGAAATAGCCAAATAACTGATACTGATACTCGGCCGGATCTACCGACGAATGAAAGGGCAGATGCAATGCAGTCGAGTAGATCAATTGACCCAAATACAGACCGTCCGCAATTTCGACCAGTTCATCCAGACAAAAGCCGATTGGCGTCGGTCCGCCGATCATTGGGAAACGATAATGAAACTGAAAAACTTTTTTCTTTTTCCCAGTACCGTTGTTCATTGGCAAGATCGAATCCCTGTCATCGGTACCGAGAAAAATATAGCCCTGTCTGGCGAACGGCGATGGCCCGCTGGCTGTAGCTGCAAGCAAGGAGGCGTCAGGCACACGGTAATTCATATCGATAATGCGCATCAGGGGGTCGGCAGCGACAATTCGCTTGTCCTGAATGTTATTGCCATCCACCCAATGCGCCGCGGCTTCATTTTCCCAAAATGCTTTATCTTCCGCGGACATGCCCTTATTCCAGGCGCCGCTCTTCAGGTGTTGAGCATAAACGCCTTCTGCACCCCAGTGATGTGCCTTGTTTTTTTCGATGAGCAGATAGTGCGGCCGGCTCGCAAGAAAAGACTTAAGGGTATGTACGCGCCCCGGATACCTTTCCGCCAAGTCGTCGCTTTCGTCAAGCAACATGCTCAGTTTGCGCCCCGAAATTTTTTCGAACGACTTACCCGCCCAGGGGAAGATAAATTTTCCGATCGAATGCCAGGTCATGTTAAGCAGGTTGGGTTGCGTATGCTGGTCGAGCAGACTGGCCAAAGCGCTGGGGAAAAGTCCGGATTCGTCCAATCGGACCGATAAATCCGGCGAGAATGTTTCGGTAAAGCCGCAATGTAAATTCAGCGTGGCGCCATGATAGTAATCGAAGCCGGTGGTGCGTCCGGATTGACCATACCAGTCATTCGTTTCCGTGCTGTTGATGCGCGTGTTATAACCCCTCTCGCCATGACCCTGAAAAAGCCCATTACTAACGGTAGGGGCAACGCCGCGGCGGAACAACCGGTTCAATTTTTCAAAATGTTTTAACTGATCGTCGGGATTGCTTTGCGCTGAAATCTCATGACTGATCCGCTGCAACATTTGCAAAATTGATTCGTCATCCTTGCGCATGCCGGTAACCTCGTCATCTTCTGCACCGCGTGGCGATTCTTCCAGGATAAAAGTGGTGAATTTCCGTTTCAAGGCGGGATCTTGTTTCCAGCCCTCAACCCAGTTAGTAATTTGCGGCCAGCTTTGCGTAGCTGCCAAAGCTTCCGTCCTGACAGTCTTAGCCGTTGTTTGAGGTTCGCGGTCATAACCCAATTCGGCGAATCCGATTTCACCAGGTCTGGGACGCAATTGCGGAAATGCATCGTCGGCGTAAAATGCTTTGGCATAATCCGGGTCAACCATCAGAAAGAAACCATTGTTTTGATAGCCGTAATAGTCGGTATCGTCTTGCTGGCTGCTAACAAAGAGGTTTTTTATTTTGTTGAAAAAACCGCGTTCCGGGTAATTTTCACCGATCGACAGGGTTTGCCCATTGGGCAAAGCAATGTTTCCAAGGCTGAAATGGCGCGTAGCAAAAACCAATTGACCCAAATAAATGCCCTCGTCGATACGGACCACTTCGTCGATTAATCGCGTCATCGGATAAGTTGGACCCAGGGCAGGCCACCGGTAATTCAGTTGATAAACCTCTTTTCCGTTCATTTCGGGCACAACCGATTGACCCGCATTGCAAAGAAAATAGCCACCCGTTTTGCTATATGGGATCGCTTGTTCTTTCGCAAGATTTTCCGCCAATAACTCACAATCAAAGCCTTCTGTGCCGGTTTTCAAGGGACGGTCTTTCAATCGCCACAATTGTGTCAAAGCAGGTAAGCCGATCGCCTGAATGATATTGGGTTCCGGCGGTTCGCGGAAAAAGTTACGGCCAATCCGCGTGGTATCCGGGTTATAGACACGCAGGAAGCGGGCATCGTTGGCAGTTTTTTTAGCGACGGTTTCACGAGTGACCGGTTCAAAGGTTTTTCCCATCCATAATCCGGTATCGGCGTAAGTGGCGTTCCAGGCAGTCGCCATCCATTCGATATTAGCAATCGCAGATCGCTCCGTGGTTAGCGATTCGCTGGTATTCTTAAAGTAATCGCTGTCGCGGATAGATACCGGAATACCGATCATCGGGCCGCTAATTACCTCGGCTCTCCCGCATTTGAATAAGGTTTCGAGTTTTTTATGAATTTCCGGCCAGGAATGCTTTTGCCGGTTATCTGCCAGGATGCGCTGATACTGAGCCAGCATCACAAAGAAACTGCCTTTGAAATCATGCGCTAGAATATCATTCAGGGCATTTTCAAGTAACAACGGATCATTGCCGGGACCGGCTGGAAAGTTGCTGCTGCTGAGAAAGGTTGCCATCGCTTTTTTCCCCCTCTACATAATGGTTCATCATTGCATATTTCGTTTGGCAATTGCAAGTAAGTTGCTTGAATATCCGTCGGCTCAGCGTAAAATGTTTATCAGCTCGTGAAACCGCAAAATTAGTTAATTTTCAGCCGGTCGGCTGGTTTTTATGACTTTTACGATTCGTTTTGCAAATACCACTTACATCACCTTAACGTTTTTATCGAATAACCATGATTGAAATCATTGCAGCAGTGGCCCGCTGGTCACAATTAACCGCCAATTTGATCGTTTTTGGCAGTTGCGTGTTTCTTGCCATCATCTGGCAGGCAAACAACATTCAGGAAACACCCTGGATGGCGCGACTGGAACAGCTTTTCCCGTGGCTGGCCGGGATTACCGTGATCGGGTTGATCGGCATTCTGGCGACGACTACCGGTGATGCCACCGGCGATGCTAGTGACGCCTGGAATCCGGTGGCTTGGATGGATGTCGTGCAGCGCACGCAGATCGGCCATATCTGGGCTGCCAGGGAGTTTCTCGCGATCGTGCTGTTGTGCGCGGTGGTTAAAATGCAGGAAGCCGCGCGTGCGCGCTGGCACTATGTATTGTGCGCGTTGCTGGCGGCATTGCCGCTGATCGCCGGCACGTTGATGAGCCATTCGAGCGCTGATGAAATGTCGTTCGAAGCGATCGCGCCGTATGCCATTCATATTTTGCTGGCGGGCATTTGGTTCGGCGCATTGCCGGCATTCTTGCTGATCCTGCTGAATTTGAACAAAGATCTTGGCAGATCCGCCACGCTCGCCGCAACCGGGTATTTGCAGAAATTTTCCGCCATCGCGTTACCGGCGATGATTTTGATCATGGTGACCGGTGTGATCGTGACCGACCGCCTGGTCGATGGAAAATACCATACGCTGGTATCGAGTTCTTACGGTTGGCTGCTGGACAGTAAACTGGTGATTTTGGCGGTTATCCTGTTCATTGCTTATCAGGCGCGCAATCGCTGGTTGCCGAAACTGACGGCTGCGGAAAATCGTCCGGATAACGATAGCATTGCGCATTTGAATCAATGGGTGCGTATCGAATTCGTGCTGGCATTGGTGCTGGTGCTGGTCGCGACGATTCTGGCGAATACTTTGCCAGCCAAACATACGATGGTCGACAACTGGCCGTTTCCGTTCCGCTTCTCGATCAATGCGACGTGGGACGATCCGGATGTGGAAGGAAAGGTGTGGTTCGGGCTGGCGTTGCTGATCCTGGCGATTGCGACGGCGTGGTTTGCGATTCGCGAGAATACCGGCGGCAAAACCTTGAAATTTCTGCTGCCGGGGGCGTTCGGCATCAGTTCGCTGGCGCTGGCATTGCCGCCGCTGGCGATCCAAGCGTATCCGGAAACGTACAAAAAACCGACGGTGCCGATCGACGCGATTTCCATCGTCGCCGGTTCGCAGTTATTCGCGGAGCACTGCACCGCTTGTCACGGTCCCCAAGGTAAGGGTACCAAACCGGTGCTCGATCCCGATTTGCGCGATCCGACCGATTTGCTGACTCAGCAACATACCGCGAAATACACCGTCGGCAACGTTTTTCATATACTTACGCACGGTATTCCCGGAACCGAGATGCCCGGATTCGCCGATAAATTGTCGGAAGAAGAGCGCTGGGATTTGATCAATTTCCTGCATGCGATGTCGCGAGGCTTCGATGCGCGCCTGCTCGGCACCATGATCGTGCCGGAAACGCCGGTGATCGGCTCGCCGGTGTTTAATTATTCCGCCAGCGACGGCACCAGTGGCAACCTGAAGGACTTCCGTCTGCAAAAAAATGTGCTGATGGTGTTGTTTACCTGGCCGCAAGCGAAAGACCGCTTTTTTCAGTTGGCGGCGTCGTATGAGCGCATCCGCGATTTGAACACGGAAATTTTGGCGATACCGATTCATCCGCTGAGCGACGAGCAATTGCAGCAGATTACCGCGATTGCGCCGTTTCCGATCGTCACCGAAGGCTGGGAAGAAATTAAGAATGCTTACTGGTGGTTCCGGCGTATCCGCATGGTGCCGGATTTATCGGGCAAAGGCATGTTCCCGCAGCACATGGAATTCCTCACCGACCGCTTCGGCTACCTGCGCGCGCGCTGGGTGGCGCAATTCGAAGGCTTCGGCTGGCAAAACATCGGCGCGTTGACGCTGCAAATCACGCAACTGAATGAAGAAGGCGAAATCATGCCGCCGCCGGGCGAGCATGCACATTGACGATGGCAAGGAGATGATCATGAACGGATTGCTGCAAAATGGCTGGGATCGGGCATGGCGGGCGCGGATCAATCGTTGGAGCGCTGCCACGGTATTAATGATAGCGATACCGGCAGCGGCAACCGCCGATTCGCCGAAGCACCCGCTGGCGGCAATTGAAATTGCCGGCATTTCGCTCAATACCCCGTCCGAAAAGATTGCGGGTATTTTGCAAGCGCAAGGCTATACCCAGGTGAATTCGTCGCTATACACCAAAAGCGAAGCGGCGGCGAACGGACGCAGCACCGTTTACCGCGTCGAAATCGACGATACCGCCGGTTCGCGCGAATTGAGTTATGCCCGCAGCCTGACCGGCGGCCGCAACAAGAGTCCGGCTTCGCGTGACGCCGCGATCCCCGATAACGAAATCGCGATGGTGCGGCAACTGTATGAGGCCGTGTGCAACGTCGATGAAGACTTGCAAAGCGAACGTAAATGCGCGCCGCCGCAACCCGCCAGCGTGATGATCAACCACGGCATGATGCTGACCGTCGACGCCAATTATGCGGTACTGCTGAAAGCATCGGATTCGAGCACGTCGGTGGCGGTTACGTTTAAGACGGTCCCGTGAGAAACCCCATCCGCCAAGAAATTCATTGCCGGGTGTACCGGTGGATGGCGCTGCGCTGATCCACCCTACAAAAATAAGATTATTGAAGTAAATGTTTACTAATTGAAATTTTGATAAATGGCTATGGGCAAGATCATTGAATGGTTGAAGGATGTCAATACCAACGGCAAAGTCATCGTTGCAGTAGTTGTCATCATCGCTTTTGCGTTTTATCCGGATAGTTTTTTAAAGTTATTCGACAAGCCGGATTCCAATCCATCACCAGCGCCAGCGAACCATTATTCGGCGCAAGGCAATCAAATTAACGCGCCAATTACCGCGACCAATGGCGGATCGGTGAGTGGCGTGCATATCGGCGATACCCATCATCATGGCTTAAGTATGGATGATGCGATGAAGTTGGCGGAGAAACTGGCTGCCGAAAAAGGCGAACAAGACGCGCAGCTCATTAAATCTTTGCAAGACACGATCCAGGCGCTGACGCAACAAAACCCGCAGCAATACGATATCCAGCAAGCGTTCGATCGGTTGGCGCAAGGCGATACCACCCAGGCGGAAGCTATTTTTACCGCGGTAGCCGAGGAAGCAAAGCAGGCCGGTCAGGCCGCAAACAGCAAGGAAGCCGAGGCACTGCGCCACTTGGGCTCGCTGGCTTTCTTGCACGATACGCAAAAAGCCTTGACTGCCTACCAACGCAGCACCGAACTCGATCCCGATAATTGGGATGGCTGGAACAACCTCGGGCACCTTTATCGAAGAATCGGCGAGCTTGAAAACGCCGAAAACGCCTATACGACCGTTCAAAAACTGTCGCTGCAGCAGGGTGACCGCACCGGTGAAGCAGTCGCCTACGGCAACCTTGGCAACGTCTACGAAACCCGCGGCGAGCTGGATCGCGCCGTTGAATACTATGAGCAGTCGCTGGCATTGAACCGGGAGCTGGGGCGCAAGGAAGGCATGGCTGCTCAGTACGGCAACCTCGGCATCGTCTACCGCATCCGCGGCGAGCTCGACCGCGCGGTTGAATATTATGAGCGCTCGCTGGCATTGAACCGGGAGCTGGGGCGCAAGGAAGGCATGGCCAATCAGTACGGCAACCTTGGCATCGTCTACCGCATCCGCGGCGAGCTGGATCGCGCCGTTGAATACTATGAGCAGTCGCTGGCATTGAACCGGGAGCTGGGGCGCAAGGAAGGCATGGCCAATCAGTACGGCAACCTCGGCATCGTCTACCGCATCCGCGGCGAGCTCGACCGCGCGGTTGAATATTATGAGCGCTCGCTGGCAATCGAAAAGGAGCTGGGGCGCAAGGAAGGCATGGCCAATCAGTACGGCAACCTTGGCAACGGCTACCGAACCGGCGGCGAGCTCGACCGCGCCGTTGAATACCATGAGCGCTTACTGGCAAT
>LWDH01000019.1 GCA_002083395.1 Proteobacteria bacterium SG_bin4
ACGATGACACGTTCGAATTCCGCCGGTTTGACTACCTTCGCTTGCACAGCTGCGTCAATGGTTGCTTGCAGCAGCTTTTCGACACCGGACTCACCAATCGCAGTGCGGAAGCGGCCTATCTGAGTAGCATCACAGGGCAGCTTCGGTGTGTAGTACGCCTGCCCGCTGAAATATTGCCAGACCACATTCTCGGACCAGCGAATCACCAGTTCTTCATCACTCAGATTGAATGCGTGCTTCAGATACAGCAAGGAAGCCATCAACCGGATCGGCAAACGAGGCCGCCCTGCAGCACTCACGCTCCCGCCGGAAATCGCCAATGTCGCGCCAAAAAGATCGCTGGTCTCCACCACTTGACCTTGACGATTCTTGCGTTCGAAAGCTGGTGCAAGGGCTGCTTCAATATCGGGCCACGGCAGTCGATTTGCCAATACCGCCAAGGGATGGTGCAGATCGATCATCTGGTCGAGACGTGCACGAAAAAAATCATCAGTCGGCATTTAAATTTCCCCTAATTCCCTCAGGTTTTGATGCCTATATTATGATTTCCCAGGGATCTCAGCGTTTACTAATTCGCATGAATTCCAATATTTATAGGGTCTCCAAGCATTTTGCAGGACTGACGACATAGGAGCGTCAATGCTCCCATTGAAAGCTTGCGGGGATCGTTGAAGGTGGAAAGATTGTATGGAATGCGATTTGAAACACGCCGTCAGGCAATGGATGAAGTGATTGACTGGCTTAACTACTACAACCACAGAAGACTGCATTCGTCATTGAATTACATCAGCCCAATGAAGTTTGAACAAAACTGGCTTGTGGCACAGTTGGAAAAAATCGCATAATGCGCGCGTTAAGATGTACGTATTACCGGGGCAAGGTCAGTAACGCCTATCCTTCGGTTTTGCTGCTTTGATGATTGAATCCGCCAGGTAAATTTTTACTCGCTTTTTTACCCGCTTTACTCAAGGTTGCCAAGGATTGGCTAAATTATCTTAATTTATTTATTCTAAAGGTATTTTTTGGTTTTTCCAGGCAACGTTTGGAGCATATTTGGCGGAGAGGATGGGATTCGAACCCATGTGCCAGGTTACCCTGACCATCTGATTTCGAGTCAGCGCCGTTATGACCGCTTCGGTACCTCTCCGGTATGCTGGAATTAATACACCCGTTTGACTGGTTAACGCCAAACGGGTGCAAAATAGGATTATATCGTTTTTAAACTGCTGACGTCATGCTACCACGCATTTTTTGCAGCGCTTTGGCTTCAATTTGGCGTACCCGTTCCGCCGACACACCCAGTTCTGCAGCGAGATCGTGGAGTGTTGCACTATCTTTTTCCCGTAACCAGCGTGCTTCGATAATGTGCCGGCTGCGATCATCCAGGCATTCCAACGATTGTTGCAAGCTATGTTCGCGCAACTGGGTAATTTGTACATTTTCCAAAATTTGCGATGGTTCAGCGCCGTCGGTCAGATAACTAATCGGACTGAATGTATCATCTTCCTCATCGGAAAGCGGCTCCAAAGAAATATCAGAGCCATTGAAACGTTTTTCCATTTCCACCACTTCTTCCGATTTAACGCCTAATTGCGTTGCTATGGCTTCGACCTCTTGCGGATTCATGGTATCCAAACCTTGCTTCATGCTCCGCAAGTTAAAAAACAATTTACGTTGTTGCTTGGTTGTCGCTATTTTAACCAGCCGCCAGTTGCGCATGATAAATTCATGTATCTCAGCCTTGATCCAATGTACTGCAAACGACACCAGGCGAACACCACGTTCCGGATCAAAGCGCTTGACCGCTTTCATTAATCCGATATTGCCTTCTTGAATCAAATCTGCTTGCGGAAGCCCATATCCCTTGTAGCCGCGCGCTATCGCCACAACGAAACGCAAGTGGGACAGAATCAGCTTTTGTGCGGCTTCGATATCGCCGTGATTCCATAAACGTCGTGCAAGACCTGTTTCTTCCTCTTGTGAGAGAATTGGGAAAGAATTTACAGACTGAATATAACTTTCAATACTTCCACCAACAACCGGTAGTGTCAAAGCATTCGTCATTGTAATAATCTCCTGTAAGGGTATTGTGCGAGCTTCAGATATTTTTTATTTTAGCACTCCCTGAATGAGAGTGCCAAACTTTTGAAAAGTTTCACAACAACAAGCAAGCTTAGCGGGGCTCGATTTGCCAGAGATGATTTGCAACGGAAATGCGTGCACCTAGCCATCCAAGCCAGGCTGAAAACAATAGCAAACTCAAACTATCCTGTAACGACAAATACTGCAGATGAATATCCACTTCATATAATCCAGCAAGCACCCCAAGCTCTTCATTCAGAGCACCAATGAAGAAAGTCACAATCAACCACGCTGCGATACCTCCGGCCAATCCTTGAATAGTGCCAAAATATAAAAAAGGCCGGTGAATAAAACTGTCGGTTGCACCAATGAGTTTTGAAATTTCGATTTCATCGCGCTTAGTCAGGATTTGCAAACGAATGGTATTAAACATAATGGCTATGATGGCGACGCTCAGCAATGTCGCCAACATTAGAATTATCGCGCGTCCCAGTTGAAGCAGTGCGTTAAGCCGTTCTATCCACTCGGAATCAAATTGCACATGGGCTACTTCCGGCCATCTTTGCATCTGCGCGCGCAACTGTTCCAACGCATCAGAAGAATTGTGCTCCAAATGCACAATGAATGCATCGGGTAGCGGATTTCGCACCAATCCTGCCATGACATCAGCAAAACCGCTATCTTGCTGTAGCTGCTTCAACGCAGCTTCTTTGGAAATGAATTGAAAACTTACAATTCGTGATTCTTCCTGCAATCGTTGTTTGACGCGATTGAAATCACTTTGCTGCGCATCCTGTTGCAGAAACAGGCTCATTTGTGGCGCACCGGCTGCCTGCCCGGACATGGATTGCAAGTTTTCCATCAGCACATAAATCCCGGTTGGCAAACTCAACGCAATACCCATTACCGTAATGCTCAGCAAGCTTGTGACCGGTGCTGAAACCAGTCGCTTTAGCGTATGAAAAAATACAAACGCATGTTGTGTCAGCCATGCGTGCATCATGCAGCCAACTTTCCTTGTTTGAGTGACAAAATCCGATGCTGTGTATCTTCCAGCAACGATGCATCATGAGTAGCAATCAGCACGGTAACGCCGACTTGGTTGAATGATGTGAACATCGCCATGATATCGCGGGCATATTCCACATCCAGATTACCGGTTGGTTCATCCGCAATCAATATCGACGGACGATGCACCACCGCACGCGCAATACAGAGCCGTTGACGCTCTCCACCGGACAATGCGATCGGCATGGATTTTTCTTTTTTCAGCAACCCAACTTTATCCAACGCGGCTCGTACCCGGGAAGCCACAGTCTTGCTATCGAAACTAGCAATTTGCAGCGGCAGCAACACATTTTCAAATGCAGTGCGATCGAATAACAACTTATGATCCTGAAAAACAAAACCGATTTTTCGGCGCAGATATGGAATGGCAGCCGGTTTGAGCTGAGCGATATTTTGCCCGCTGATAGAAATCGTACCGGAAGTCGGCCGCTCAAGGGCGGCGATCAACTTTAACAAAGTGCTTTTGCCAGCCCCTGAATGACCGGTGAGAAAAAGCATTTCACCGGCTTGCACTGTCAGATCAACATTATTCAGCGCAACGTAGCCATCTGGATAGCGTTTGCTGACATTTTTAAAAACAATCATGGTCGGCTTTAAATTCTCAGTTTGCTTAATCGAACATCGCTTCGACAAATTCTTTCGCGTCAAACGGCCTCAAATCGTCCACGCCTTCACCGACTCCCACAAAACGCAGAGCCGGGGGATTTTGCGGATATTGCGCGGCAATTGCCGCGACCACCCCGCCTTTAGCCGTTCCATCCAACTTAGTAAGAATCAAGCCGGTTACCTGGAGCGCTTCGTCAAACGCTTTCACTTGCGCCAGCGCATTCTGGCCTGTGTTTGCATCCAATACCAGCAGGACTTCGTGCGGCGCATCGGGCAGCGCCTTAGCGATTACGCGTTTTACTTTCTTGATTTCTTCCATCAAGTGCAATTGCGTCGTCAACCGCCCGGCAGTATCCGCCAGTACGATATCGATACCGCGTGCTTTGGCAGAATTGACAGCATCAAAAATCACTGCCGCCGGATCGCTTTTTTTGTCGGGGTCGCTATCGGGTGCCACGACAACAACATTATTGCGTTCACCCCATGCGATCAACTGCTCCCGCGCCGCTGCACGGAACGTATCGCCGGCTGCCAGCAACACCGTTTTTCCTTGATTCTGGAAGTACCTGGCCAGCTTGCCGATCGATGTCGTTTTTCCCACACCATTCACACCAGTAATCATGACAACGAACGGGCTATGCGAGCTGACATCCAATGATTGTTCCAACGGTTTCAGCATAGCGGTCAAAGAATCCTTGAGCGCTTGCTTCAATTGCGCGGAATCGGTCAGACCATCGCGCTTAACCTGCTTGCGCAAATCCTCAAGGAGCTGCTGCGTTGCGCTGACGCCAATATCGGATGTCAAAAGAATAGTTTCCAGCTCTTCGTATAACGCTTCGTCGATTTTACCACCGCCGAACAGACCGGATAACTGCCTGCCCAAATTCTGCCGGGTCCGGGCAAGACCTTGTTTGAGCTTACTGGCAAAGCTGACGGGTTCTTCCGGGTTGGATTCGGATACCGTATCTGATGGAGCCGGAATTTCAGTTGAATCTGCTGGATCTTTTTTAGATTTAAAAAAACTAAACATTCTGGTAGGCTCTAAGAGTAGTGATATTCTCAAAACGCGATTTTAGTCTGTTTACTCACATTTTGGTTAGTAAAAATGAATTCTGATAACCGTAACTCTTTTTTTAGCGTCTTTTCAATCTACAATTTTCTACTGATCATCAGCCTAACGATCACTTCCAGCGCACTTGCCAATCCGCATGAATTTTTGCTCGACAATGGCCTAAAGTTAATTGTAAAACAAGATCATCGCTCACCGGTGGTGGTCACTCAAGTCTGGTACAAAGTCGGCAGTATCGATGAAGTCAATGGTGTTACCGGTGTTGCGCATGTACTGGAACACATGATGTTCAAAGGCACGGAAAAAGTCCCGAATGGCGAATTTTCGAAAAAAATCGCGGCGGCTGGCGGGCGCGAAAATGCTTTTACCAGTTACGACTACACCGGCTATTATCAGCAATTGCATAAAAAACATTTACCCATGGCGATGGAGCTGGAATCGGATCGGATGCACAATCTGTTGATTACCAAAGAAGAGTTTGAGAAAGAAATCAAAGTCGTCATGGAAGAGAGAAGATTGCGCACCGATGATCAACCGCGTTCATTGTTGTACGAAAAAATGATGTCGGTCGCCTATCAAGCGCATCCTTACAAAAATCCAATCATCGGTTGGATGAATGATCTAGAAAACATGACTATCGAGGATGTGCAAGACTGGTACGATCGCTGGTATGCGCCGAACAATGCAGTATTGGTAGTGGTCGGTGATGTTGATGCCGAAGAAGTACATCAGTTAGCAAAAAAATACTACGGTGCAATTGAGTCTCGCCCATTATTTTCTTTCAATGAGCGAAAACCGCAATCAGAACCGCCGCAACTCGGCTCGAAACGAATAACCGTCAAAGCGCCAGCGGAATTACCTTATCTGATTATGGGTTACCACGCGCCGGCGATTAAAAATACCCAGGAAGACTGGGAACCTTACGCTTTGGAAATTCTGGAAGGAGTGCTGGATGGCAACGCATCCGCGCGACTGAATAAATCTCTAGTGCGTGAAAGCCAAATCGCCAGCTCCGCGAGCGCAGGCTATGGCGCTATGGCGCGTGGGCCGAGTTTCTTTTTCCTTAGCGCGGTACCAAGCGCAGGTAAAACCGTCGCGGAGCTGGAACAGGCATTGCGAGGAGAAATTGAAAAAATTGCTAAAAACGGAATAACCTCAGAAGAATTGTCCCGAGTTAAAGCGCAAGTAATTGCCGGTCATGTTTATCAGCGCGATTCCATTTTCTCGCAGGCCATGCAAATCGGTCGATTGGAAAGCATCGGGCTATCCTATCGAGACACGGATCTTATTTTGGAGAAATTAAAAACAGTCACTGCGGAACAAGTCCGCGATGTTGCTCGAAAGTACTTTAATGATGACAGCTTGACCGTTGCGGTATTGGATCCACAGCCTTTGGAACAAAAAACGCCTTCACGGGCGCCGGTTGGATTAAGACACTAACCGATTTTCAAATTTTGGCAGCGGCCTAAAGGAGAAGAAGAGAAAAAAGCCGCTGCCAAAATCGCTAACACATACTATTTTTTGGTATCGCCATGTGCGTGACCTTTGTTCGTCTGATGGTCGCCATGTTCATGATCGTGTTTGTGCTCTTGCATATGCTGATGCATTTTTTCCATCATGCGATGCATTTCTTCTTTATCAATAAAATCATCCTTATTGATGTCCTTTTTATCAAACATCTGCTCGTGATGTTTCATAAATTCCTCTTTGCTGATCTTTCCATCTTTATTGGCATCAACCGCCACCATGTGCTCGCACTGGTGACCGTCATGCTGATCGTGGCTGTGACCGGATGTTGAGTTACCGTGTCCGTCGTGCTGTCCGCTTTGATGCTGATGGCTATCTGCCTTAGCTGCAAAAGCCGCTGGAACACAGAATGTCAATAGCGCAATAGCAGCCAGAACCCAATTACTTCTTTTATGAAACATTTTATTTCTCCATAACAGTGATTAACCAAAGACCGGCGAAGCAAGCCCGTTAGAAATGAGGGAGTCCATGAAAGTTCATGGGAAATTGCGCCTTAAGCATTAATAAAATGCTGGCGGTAGTATTTGAGTTCATTGATAGAGTCATATATGTCCGCTAGCGCTTCATGCTTACTCTCTTTATTAAAACCCGATGCGATCCCCGGTTTCCAGCGTTTCACCAGCTCCTTCAAGGTACTGACATCGAGATTTCGATAAAGAAAATAAGCTTCCAGTTGCGGCATCGAGCGCACCATGAAGCGCCGATCCTGGCAAATTGAATTACCACACATCGGTGATACACCGGGCGGCACATGCAACTTGATAAATTCCAGCAACTGCGATTCCACTTCCGCTTCATTCAGGCGCGAAGCTTTCACCTTATCGATCAGGCCGGATTTAGAATGTGTCGATTGATTCCATTTATCCATACCGTTTAACACATCATCAGGCTGATGCACAACCAGCACAGGCCCCTCTGCGACCGTATTCAGCTGCGAATCAGTAATCACGACAGCCACTTCGATGATGCGATCGGTATCCGGATTGAGTCCGGTCATTTCCATGTCCACCCAGATGAGGTTATTGTTATCTTGTGCCATAATGTTTATAAAATTTTTGAATGCTAAGCGTTGAATTGTGTCATATCGACGACATACAGTCACTTTTAATCAGACTGAAAATGCAGATTCAAGATTGCAACTCCGCTTGAATCTATCTTGAATTCAAATCAATAAACTTTAGATAATGACTATGCAAACATTTACTTTGATATTCTTATTTGCACTTCTGGTCACCACACTGACGCAAGTTTGGCTATCTTTCCGGCACATCCGCCATGTTCGGGCACATCAGCACAAAGTACCGGAAGAATTTTCCAGCACGATCAGCCTGGCTGATCACCAAAAAGCAGCGGACTACACATGCGCCAAAACCGCTGCCGGATATCCCGGTATCCTTCTGCATGTTGTGCTGCTGCTGGCATTTACCCTCGGTGGCGGTTTGAATGCTTTAAGCGAAATCTGGGCTGGCTGGTTTAGCGATCCGGTCGTTCATGGCATGGCGTTGATTATCAGCACTTTCATGATCATGAGCGCAGCTGAGCTCCCATTAAGCTATTACCGCGTGTTTGTCATCGAGGAACGCTTCGGCTTCAACAAAATGACCCCGCTGATGTTTTTCATCGATTTGGTCAAGCAAACTGCTATCGGCCTGCTCCTGGGTGCGCCGTTGTTATTTTGCATACTGTGGCTGATGGAAAAAATGGGGGATCTCTGGTGGCTGTACGCTTGGTTTGCGTGGATCGTGTTCAACCTCTTCGTGCTGGCGATTTATCCCGCCTGGATCGCGCCGCTGTTCAATAAATTCACACCGTTGCAAGATGCCGCTTTGAAAACGCGCATTGAGCGGTTGATGGATAAATGCGGTTTCACCGCCAGCGGCTTGTTCGTAATGGATGGTTCACGCCGCAGCAATCACGGCAACGCGTACTTTACCGGTTTTGGCAAAACCAAACGCATCGTGTTTTTCGATACCCTGTTGTCGCGCCTCGATCCAGGCGAGATCGAGGCGGTACTTGCGCATGAACTGGGTCATTTCAAACTGCGCCACGTCATCAAACGCATCGCGGTATCCTTCATCATCAGCCTCGGATTCCTTTGGCTATTGGGTTATTCGATGCAACAAACCTGGTTTTACGAAGGATTGGGCGTAGCTGTCGACAGCGTGCCGTCAACCGCGATGGCGTTATTGCTGTTCTTTCTGGTGATGCCGGTATTCACTTTCCTGTTGCATCCAATCTCCAGTCTGTATTCCCGCAAGCATGAATTCGAAGCCGATGCCTATGCTGCGCAAAACGCTTCCGCGGATGATTTGATACATGCGTTGGTAAAACTCTATCAAGACAATGCCGCGACACTGACACCTGATCCATTGCATTCGGCATTTTACGATTCACACCCGCCAGCATCGATCCGTGTCGCGCATTTACAAAACCAGGGACAAGTATGAATACAACCGTATGCGATTTATCATCGAAACAATGTAAACCTTGCGAAGGCGGTGTTCCACCGCTATCCAGCAGTGAAATAGCTACCTTCATGCAGCAAATTGAGGGTTGGCAATTACAGAATAAACAGATCAGCAAAACCCATGCCTTTAAGAATTACTATCAAACCATGGCATTCGTGAATGCAGTTGCTTGGATTTCGCACCGCGAGGATCATCACCCCGATATGCTGGTCGGTTACAATCAATGCATAGTCACCTACACCACCCATGCCATTGGCGGATTGTCTGAAAATGATTTCATTTGCGCGGCGAAAATTGACAAGCTATTCGAAATTTGAATATTAGCCGCGGTCACAAGCAACAACCACCCTGCCAGATCGGGCTGGTTGTTGCTGCATTTGGCAGACACTTTTCAGTTGAAACAGTTAATGGTGAAATTGTCTCTTGTGTCATGCGTGGCAAGAAAAGCGGTGCTACATGCGGTGATCAGGTTGAATACCAATTAACCACCGCCGGACAAGGTGTAATTGAAACAGTACAACCACGCACCTCGCTGCTCTATCGCAGCGATGCCTACAAGGAAAAAATCATCGCCGCCAACGTCACACAAGTCATCATTGTCGTCGCGGCTGTTCCAAGTTTTAGTGAAGAATTGATCAGCCGCTGCCTGGTCGCCGCCGAAAGTGAAAATATCGCAGTATTGATTGCATTAAATAAAGCCGATTTAATAGAACCGACTCAAAACGCACTTGCAACACTGTCGTTGTATCGGGATTTAGGCTACCGCGTTCTGCCGGTCAGCGCTCTACAGGATGTTTCCGTGCTACATCCATTCTTAAAAAATCATTTGAGTGTTCTCGCCGGGCAATCCGGCATGGGTAAATCAACATTACTCAATGCCCTGATTCCGGAAGCACAACGAGCCACTGCTGAGATATCCCTGGCACTGGACTCTGGTACCCACACCACCACACATTCACAGCTCTATCACTTTGATCGTGACAGCGCCATTATCGATTCCCCCGGCTTTCAGGAGTTCGGCTTGAATCACATTAAGGAGGAAAATCTAGCATGGGGATTCCTCGAATTTCACCCCTATTTCGGACAATGCAAATTCAGCAACTGCCGTCATTTCAAAGAACCTGGATGTGCGGTGCTTGCAGCGGTGAAACAAGGAAAAATTACCGAGAGACGGCTAGGCTTTTATCATAAATTGCTGTGCCGGAATCGTTCCGGCACAAGCTTAATTGGATAGGATTTATTATTAAAATGGAGTATCCCCGATCCTTCAGTGATACTCCAAGGCATCTTTAGAACTCTTCCCAATCATCGCCACCGCCACCGG
>LWDH01000020.1 GCA_002083395.1 Proteobacteria bacterium SG_bin4
TCCGCCAGCACACTATCTTTCCCGAAGAATTCCCGGAAGCGTGGGCATCCGACTGGGGCGAGGACGAATTCGGGCTGTGGATGGCATTTACCTACAAAGGGGTGCGTCAGGCGTTTCGTTGGTGCGAGCCGGGAACGTTTTTAATGGGTTCGCCAAGGGATGAACCGGAGCGAGAGTCTTTTGGGAATGATGAAACCCAACATCAAGTCACTTTAACCCAAGGTTTCTGGATTGCGGATACGCCAGTGACGCAAGCATTATGGCAAGCGATCATGGGCGGAAATCCCAGCGAATTTAAAGGCGATGAAAACCCGGTGGAAAACATCAGTTGGAGCGATGCACAAGCGTTCATCAGCAAGATGAACGGCCTGAAAGCGGCATTGAAACTGTGTTTACCGACGGAAGCGCAATGGGAATACGCCTGCCGCGCCGGAACCACGACACCGTTCAGTTGGGGCGATCAGATCGACTCAAGGTATGTGAATTTCAACGGCAACCATCCTTATAACAATGGCAGCAAGAGTGAATTCCGGGAACGAACGGTCGCAGTGAAGGAATTGCCGTGCAACGACTGGGGATTGCACCAAATGCACGGTAATGTTTGGGAATGGTGCCAGGATTGGTACGGCGACTATCCATCGGAGCCAGTCATCGACCCGCAAGGGCCGGAAACGGGCGTCGACCGCGTGCTGCGCGGCGGCTCGTGGTTCAACTACGGCAGGCCCTGCCGTTCTGCTTACCGCAACGACTACGATCCGTTCCTTCGCAGCCACTACATTGGCTTCCGCCTTGCCCGAGGTCAATGAGCTCAAGGTAGGGTGCAATAACCGGAGGGCATTGCACCGTTTGCAGTGAAACATCATGGTGCAATGTCCGTTGGTTATTGCACCTTACGGGTTACGGATGGATGGTGCAATGCGCTGCGCTTATTGCACCTTACGGATTACGTGTAAAGGAGGTTGTTGCATGCCGAATTATCGTCGTTTGTGGCATCCGGGCGGGACGTATTTTTTTACGGTGAATCTGTTGCAGCGACACGATAACGATTTGCTGGTGCGGCATGCCGATTTGTTGCGGGTAGTGGTGTCGCGAGTGAAAAAGGTGCATCCGTTTACGATTCACGGTTGGGTGGTGTTGCCGGAACATCTACACTGCGTGATCGAACTGCCGCCGGGAGATGCGGATTATGCGACACGCTGGCGGCTGATCAAAATGAATTTCTCCAAAGCGTTGCCGCCAACCGAGCCTCGAAATGCGTCGCGCGAGCAGCGCGGCGAACGGGGTATCTGGCAACGGCGCTATTGGGAACATGCGATCCGCGATGAACGCGATTTCAACGCTCACATGGATTACGTGCATATCAACCCGGTGAAACACGGATTAACAAAATCGGTAGCCGATTGGCCATACTCGACATTCCATAAACTTGTCGCCACGGGTATTTATCCACCGGATTGGGCAGGCGGCACCGAAGATCGGGTCGATTATCAAGAATCGTAACGACGAAGGTGTAAGGTGTAACGTGTAAGGTGCAATAACCGAAGGGCATTGCACCATGATGTTTCACCGCAAGCGGTGCAATGCCCTTCGGTTATTGCACCCTACAATCGTATTGGCACTTTCATTCATGCTGCGTTACATTTTCATTCGATAAACTGGTTGCCTTTCCATACACATGGTTCATCACCCATAAGGAGGGGGCATCATGAAAACGATGAAATACGTGGGAATTGCTATCATTTGTACGCTAATGTTTGCAGTGGCGCCGCAGTCGAGTGCCGCTGGCCCCTTTCTTATGAATGCGGAAGGCTATGTCTATGGCCAACTCAGCAATGTGCGCCGGGAAAATAGTATTAACCAGATTTATGTTGGAGAAATTTCGCTGGGGCATGAGAGTTTGTCGAATATCGGTTCAACGAGTTTGTGGTATTTTTGTTTTGAAAAAAACCGCTATGAGGAACTTGTAAGTTTTATCGGTATGAATGTGGTTGTCGAGTTTAAATTTCCGAGAAGTAATGATTTGTTATCTTGTGCACAGCCTGATGAATTGCTGGAAATTTACACGGTCGATCAGGATTTTTCCTGGGAACAAAAGCATTTTGTTGGCGATATCTATACTTCCGATCCTGAGGTATCACGTGGGGTCAAGATCGGCAGAATTACCAAACTAACCAAAAACAAGGATATGAGTAGAATTTATTATATGACGATGCAGATTGGCCGCGGTGGTAGTAACTTTCATCATTTTATGATTGATGATGACGATTTGTATGATTTTGCGATCAACGCGCTAAAAAATGCAGCGTTGGTGAAAGTACATTACAGCGATCGCCGATCCTACGGAAATGTCTACGGATTGGGTTTAAGATCGGTTGTTGCGGAAATCGAAGTGATGGATCAACGAGATCGTTAAGCTAATGCGCCGTGTTTATCGCCTTGCGGATTTCAATTTATTGTCTTTTGCCTCGTCCAGAATCAATCAGCGTGAGCCGCCGCGTTTGTTATGTATTCCCTGATGCGTGTAAGGAAAATTGCAACATTGCGCAGTAAAAAATGAAGAATTACTATCTGTGATGCGGAAAAGTAGTGTTAGAATCCTAACGCCAGGTTTATTTTATCATCCAAGGAAGTTAAAAAAACTGTTAAAAAGGCCTTGGCAATGTTTGCCCTTTCCTTGAATTACTTTTGAATATGGCAAGTATGAAATAGAACTTATGATCAAATGACTAATTACTACAAAGGATATCTAAAATGTTTGAAAGTTTAAAAAATCTGTTAAAACATTTTACAGGCAGTCAAGATACAGCATCGTCAGCACCAGAAACAAACCCGCCTCCACAACAACCACAAGCAGCTTCAGCACCCGCCTCAACCGCTTCCGTTTCGGAAGATAGCCTCAATCAGTATATTTCACTAAGCCAATTTAACTTGGGCTTGGGCAGCATCGGTCCCGATAATCGTGACGATATCGACAAGAATGTATTAATCCAGATGTATCAAGCGATTGCGGCCGGTGTATTCAACGTGCCCGCAAATGGCGTGGTGCCGGAAATCTGTGTCGACGGACGCACCAAAGCCGATGGTTCGCGTTTCAGCGCGCCGTGTGCAGCAGGCGGTACCTTGAGCATTGTCTATGGCAGCGATCTGGGCGGTTCATCCGCTGGAGACGTGAATGAGCTTCAATTGACAACCCAAGCGATCCATACACTCAAATCGAAAGGGCATTCCACCGGTGTGCACGGCGATGACCACGGACCATGCGGATGCGGCGCCTGCGCCAAAGCACCGACGATTTATCAGCATATCTCGGAGCGTATCAACGATATCGCCGCGCTGGTCGGAAAGCTCGGCATTAACGTGACCGATGCGGAAAAAGGCTCGATTGTGCAGCAAGCCAACAATCGCTTGGGGCAAGCAGGTTTCTTCGCGGAAGACCGGGCAGCGGTGCTGCAAGCGGCACAAGAATGCGGAGCGCTGTATGAAGAGTTGGTCGGCAAACACAACGAACTTGGTATCGCATTGAATACCAAGCCCGGCACTACCGTCGACCGCGCCGCGATTCGCGCCAAGTATGGCCCGCAATACGATATGTTCGTGGTCGATGCCTGGGCATTCGGCAATGCGGCCAAAGATATCAACGCGAGCGGCAGCGATGACGATGTTCAACGTATCGCTAAAGCCATTACGATCCAGAATGTCGCCACGGCTTCGATCCTCGGCCATGGTTCATTGCGGATTGTTCCCATCGCGTAATTTGTTCAAATAACAGGCGCTACCTGCTGTTTCCGGGATCGTTCAGTTCCCAGCAGGGGGCGCCTGCAGCATTGCAGTGACAAATATCAGTTTTCCCTTAGCTGTTCAACAAGCTGTGATTTAAATCAAAGTCACGCGCCGGCAATTAGTATGTAATGAACGAGCACTGTGATAAGTGCGTAGCGGGCTTATCGCGGCGTAGAGTATTCATACGGATTAATTGCACATTCAGAAAATCATGTCGCATAACACGCAAAACCCATTGACCGGTTCGGCTGCGTTTCAGACGCAATTTTTGGGCCGCGATCTGCAAGCCGGCATCATTACCGGCACGATGGCGATCCCGCTATCCGCCGGGATTGCATTGATGTCCGATTATCCGATCAAAGTCGCTTTGGCGACTGTCGTTTTTGCATGCTTCATCGGTTGGATCAATGCTTGGTTCCGTCCCGGGAATTATGTCGGCGCACCCGGTGTCGCCGCGGGTTTGGCGCCGGTGCTGGCATTGGGCGTAGCGACGTTCGGCATGGAGAATATGGCTTTTATCATTTTTCTGACAGCCTTCATGCAATCCATCATCTGGAAATTCAATTTGCAGAAGTACATTCTGGTGGCTGTTCCGGAGTATCTGGTAGAAGGATTATTGGCCGGTGTCGGGCTTAAGATTGCGATCAATTTTTTTGCGATGACTTACGAAATACCGGACAACCTAGTCGCGGAAAATTTCTGGAATGGCGCACGTATCCAGATGATGTCGATTTCGTTGCTGGCCATGGTTGCATTCGTGTTTCTCTTCAGTAAATTTCAAGCCAGGCAACCTGCCATTTCGTATTTCTTTGTGATGGTTGCCGGTGCGATTCTGGCGCAGTTCATCGCGATGCCGATGCTGCACGTGGAAGATGTGCCTTTGTATATATCGTTGCCGTTGCCCCATTTCGACCATGCGTTGATGTGGCTCTATGCTGTCGGTTTTGCAGCTATGCTCGCGATTATTGATGTGATTGAGCAAGTCATGAGTAATGCCGCCATCCAGAAGATTGATCCGCTGCAACGCAAATGCAATACCAATAACAGCTTGCTGGCTATCTGGATTGCCAACATGGGGTCAAGTTTTTTCGGTGGCATGACAAACCTGGATGGACTGGCCAAAAGCACCACCAACAAACTGGCTGGCGCTTATACCAAGTTTTCGGTACTGGTGGTCGGGTTGGTAATTTTATTCTTTGTGATCAATACGCAATATCTTGAATTCATGCCAAAATTTTCACTGGCGGTGATCATGATTTTCACCGGCTGGAAAATGATTCTGGGATTACTGCACGTCGCGCATCAGGGGCAGTATGCATTAATGCTCGCGACGTTGTGCGCGCTGCTGGTTTACCGTTTGGGAATTTTTGAAGGATTGCTGTTGGCGCTGGCTATCCACGGGTTTGTGAACTATGTGGTGCTGTATTATGTGCATAATATTAAAACCGGCGCGATCATCAAGAAATATTTGCAGCGTTTTTCTATCGGCGGCGGCGCCGATTAATCAGCGCCTGATAGTTCCGAAAAATTGTTTTTCGGCTTTATCCCCGCTAACATAGTCTGATGGGTGGAGAATTTTTTATAACGCTGTGAAAACACTATGAATGACCAGAAACGACCCGAATCGCAACCATTCGCTGCGTTGGTTTTAGCAGCCGATCGCACCGGCAAGGATCCCATTACTCAGCATACGGGTTCGGCGTGCAAAGCGTTTGCGCCGGTTGCCGGTATTCCGATGATTATCCGCGTTCTGGATACGCTCGCCGCTTGCGAATCGATCAATCAAATCATTTTATGCGGTCCGCCGGAATCGCTGCTGCATCATTGTCCGGAATTGCAACAACGGATTGCCAATGGGCAAGTTACCTGGTTAGCCAATCTCGATTCGCCGAGCCGCAGCGCTGAGCGGGGGCTGAGTATTGTTGATGACGACATTCCCGTGCTAATTACTACGGCCGATCATGCATTGTTGACACCTGCGATGGTGCAGGAATTCTTGAATGCATCACGGACGGCAGCGGCTGACGCGACGGTTGGAACCGTGACGGAACAAGCGATCGCGGCAGCCTTTCCCGGTATCAAGCGCACCATCATCCGCTTGCGCGACGGTGGTTACCGTGGCTGCAATCTGTATGCGTTCAGATCGCGAGGACGCGCGTTGGTGCGTTTCTGGCAGCAAGCCGAGGATTTAAGGAAAAATCCCGTGAAATTGATCGCGCGGGTATTGGGCTTCAAAACCGTATTGTCGTATTTCTTTGGTTTGCTGACGCTAAAGCAGGGTGTGGCGGCGGTATCGGAGAGATCGTGTGTCACGATACAAGTGCTGGTACTGAGCGATGCGCGTGCCGGTATCGATGTTGATAAAGTGGAAGATTTGCAGTTGGCGGAATCGTTGCTGAGGTAGCAGCGTAGTTAATGTAACAACTATTGTTGTTATCGTGTCGGCAAGCTCATGATAGCCTCGGCATTGCTGCTGGAGAAGACTTTCTTGGCGGCTTGTTGCCACGGCAGCCAGATAAAGTTCAAATGTTCCCGGGTTGAGAGTCTAATGGGGATAACTGCGGGTAAACGCAAACCGAAAACGTGTTCGGTATTGAAGCGCACATCCGGACCATAGCGCCAGCGCCATTCTTCATAGATTTCGTAGCGATTTTCAACGCGCCAGTCAGTTAACTGATAGTCGGCAGCGTTTAAGCCGGTTTCTTCGGCGATTTCGCGTGTTGCCGTGTCAAGCAGGGTTTCTCCGGGATCCTGGCTGCCGGTCACCGATTGCCAATAACCGGGATGATCGGCGCGTTCCAATAACAAGACCTGCAAATCAGCGGTGTGGATCACAACCAGAACGGAAACCGGTATTTTGTACATCCGCTGAGTGACAGATTATTAGCCTGGTTTTACTTCCGTTTGGCGCAAGCGGATACTCAATTCCCTTAGTTGCTTTTCGTCGACGGCGCTCGGCGCATGTGTCAACAGGCATTGCGCCCGCTGGGTCTTCGGAAAAGCGATGACATCGCGGATCGATTCCGAGCCGGTCATCATCGTCAGAATACGATCCAGCCCGAAGGCGATGCCACCATGGGGCGGCGCACCGTATTGCAGCGCTTCCAGCAGGAAGCCGAATTTTTCTTGCGCTTCCTGTTCGGAGATATTCAATGCGCGGAAAACTTTGGATTGCACCTCTTGGCGGTGAATCCGCACCGATCCGCCGCCGATCTCGGAACCGTTTAATACCATGTCGTAAGCTTTCGAAAGCGCTTTGCCGGGATCGGTTTCGAGCAAATCTTCGTGGCCGTCGGCCGGTGAGGTGAACGGATGGTGTAAAGCTTTCCAGCGGTTTTCTTCGTCATCAAATTCAAACATCGGAAAGTCGACGACCCATAGCGGTTTCCAGCCGGATTCGGCGTGGCCGTGCTGATGACCGACTTTGATTCGCAATGCGCCCAGCGACTCATTGACGATTTTAGCCTTATCCGCGCCAAAGAATATCAAATCGCCGTTTTGCGCTTTGGTTCTGGCAAGGATTGTTTGAATCGTTGCTTCCGGCAGGAATTTCAGAATCGGCGATTGCAACCCTTCCACGCCATCCGCCAAGTTATTGACCTTGATGTACGCCAATCCCTTGGCGCCGTAGATCGCGACAAAGCTGGTGTAATCGTCGATTTCCTTGCGCGACAACTCGCCGCCTTTCGGCACGCATAGCGCAGCAACGCGGCCATCCGGTTTTTCCGCGGCTTCGCGGAAAACCTTGAACGGCACATCTTTCATGATGTCGGTCAATTCGGTGAATTCCAGCGGCACGCGCAAATCCGGCTTGTCCGAGCCGTATTTAAACATGGCTTGTTCATGCGTGAGCCGTGGGAACGGATCGGGCAGATCGACATTGATCACTGATTTGAACAATCCGCGAATCATGCCTTCCATCAGCGTCATGATTTCATTTTCTGACAGGAACGAGGTTTCAATATCGATCTGCGTGAATTCCGGTTGGCGGTCGGCGCGCAGGTCTTCGTCGCGGAAGCAACGGGTGATTTGATAATAGCGATCAAACCCGGAGATCATCAATAACTGCTTGAATAACTGCGGCGATTGCGGAAGCGCAAAGAAATGACCGGCGTTTACCCGCGACGGCACCAGATAATCGCGCGCGCCTTCCGGTGTCGATTTGGTCAGCATCGGCGTTTCGATATCGAGAAAACCGTTCTGATCGAGAAACATGCGGACTGCCATCGCCACCCGGTGGCGCAAGCGCAGATTCGATTGCATGGCCGGGCGGCGCAGATCGAGATAGCGATGCTCCAGCCGCACCACTTCGCTGAGATTGTCATCGTCCATCAGGAAAGGCGGCGTCAACGAAGTGTTCAATACTTCGATGGCGCTGACGAGGATTTCGATTTCGCCGCTGAACAACGCCGTATTGACGGTTCCTTCCGGGCGTTTGCGCACCTTGCCGGTAATTTTCAGCACGAATTCATTGCGTACTTTCTCGGCGATCTGAAAGGTCGACGCGTTATCGGGGTCGCACACGATTTGTACCAAACCTTCGCGGTCGCGCAAGTCGATGAAGATGACCCCGCCGTGATCTCTACGCCGGTGGACCCAGCCGAAAAGCGTGACGGTTTGATCGAGATATCCGGCATTGATGGCGCCACAGTAATTGGTACGCATGATGTTGTTCAGTAGGTTGAATGATGAAATTAAATGGTATTGTTTTTTTGCCGCATTGCGTACGATCCAGTGATCGGATTAATCAGACCGTTCTGGAATTTCGTTTGCGGCTTCAGTCTATTACTCGACGGCTGCAGTAGAAGCGGTGTTGCTTTCTTTATTTGCAGTTGAATCCGTAGCGGGTGCAGTCTTTGTCTGCGCGCTGTCTTTAGTTGCCGCAGCGTTATCCGCCGGTTTGGATTTGCTGTTCTTGAAATCGGTAACGTACCAGCCGCTTCCTTTCAGTTGAAACCCAGCAGCAGAAATGCGTTTGACATAGTTGCTACTGCCGCACACAGGACATGCTGTAATCGGTGCATCGCTCACTTTTTGTAAATGCTCTTTCTCAGCACCGCATGAATTGCAAAGATATTCATAAATAGGCATTGAGACCTCCAACGATACAATATTGAGAAACCGGGTATTATACCTTAACTCCTTATGTTTGCTAGATTCTCAATTTGTTACGTGTAGTTGTCGCACGGTTACTCTTTTTAGCCGGGCTGACTGGGCAATAACCAGCGTTTTGCCCACGATGATAACGTGTTAGCCAGAAGATGCGGGCCGGCCAATCCACCGAGCAAACCGGTGAGCATGGCGTTGACTACCGGTTCGCTACCGAATGACGGAAACGGCAGCCAACCTGAGAACTGTTGTCCGTAAAAAGAGCCGAACGTTAGCAGTAAACAGGTTGCGATGCCGGTCATGACACGAATGATCCGTGTGAGCAAAGAAGAAACAGTATGACTAATTGCCAGAATAGCACCGACAAGTGCGGCGATGGCCGAAATAAGGTAATGGTTGGTCAATACAATGCGTGTCTCTGTGAGTGTCGGATAAAAAGGGGCATCCAGGATTTTGAAATGATAAGCGCCGCGCTGTAGTAAATGAAAACGTTCGGTTGCCAAGCCCGCAGAAAATTTCACCAGACGCTCCTCGATCAGATGTTCATGTTGCGTGAAGTTGTCTACACGATAGGCCGCTAATTTGGCGGATTCAACACCATACCCTTGGAGATGAACTTCCACTGGCGCTTCGAGCCATGGCTGATGCTGATCAACTGTGAGATGTACCCAAGGGTGAGTGCTGATTTCGTCTTCCCGGATAACACCGCGGGAGATCCGGTAAATCGGCGCGGTCGGTATTTGATCCAATTTTCCTTGACTGAAGCTGATAGTGCGCCATGGTTCCAATGAATCGAATGTTTCGTTTTCCAGTACCTGCAAAAGCTGTTTACGCAAATCGCCGACCGCCGGTAGCGTGCGTTGACCACTGAGCACGATACGTAATGCATGGTGAACTATCATTGCTGCTTCATAAGCAGTCATTACAAAATCCTCGCGATTCTTTTTGGCGCGCTCCTCAAAATCATTTAAGAGTTTCTGCCAATCATTGCCGAGTTCCGGAGTCGGTGCACGGTGATAATCCAAGACCGGATCACCGATTGTTAACGATCCTACCGGTGCTTCATCCAATAGGCGTTTACTGGAGCCGACAAAAAAATAATCGGTATTAAGATTGACAATAGCTTGCTTGAGGCCGCTTACCAGGGATAAAGAGCCTGAAGTCTCGCCCAGCAGTACAATGTTGTTGATACCATACTCTTCAAATAGGTTGATAAAATCAGCTTGAAAACATTGTCCACTGCGTAATGCATCATTATCGGACGGGTAGGGGACATTATTTTTGTCGATGCAGTCTTGTTTTAAAATTTCGTGCCAGGATCTGGAGACAACATTTGGAGTATAGAAACGGTCTTTGAGCGATGTATTCAATCCCTCTCCGTAGGGATTTTGTTCGTAAAGGAATAGAAAGTGTTTTTCGCCTTCTTTCCCCTTTTCTTGCTTAATGAATGTTGCGTATTGCCCCATTCGATCGGCATCATCGAAAATCAGGCGGAAAAAATTCTTGTCGCGCAAACCAGAGAAAGTTAACTCCGGTGCAGTCGATAATGCCGAGATTACTGGCAGTTCAATTTGCTCTTCTTTTAACCGCTTTAATACTTCCTTGGTGGAGCCGCTATTAACCGGTCCGAGGATAGCAACAACGTGATCTTCACGCGCCAGTTTGAGTGCGCCTTCGGCTGATTTCTGAGGATCACCGCTGTCGTTCCAGGGACTTAATTCTAGCCGGATCTGCAAATCACCCAACTGCAGTGGTTCGAGATGGCTGAATGCCAACCGGATGCTTTCTTCGTGCGTCTCGCCTGCCAATACCAGGCTGCTGCCGCCTTTGGGCGATATGATGCCGATGGTAATCGTATCGGCATCCTTTGCAATTGCATCGTTTAATAGTGCACACAAAAGGATGGCAATCAGCCAGAGAAATGCTTGATTGATATTGAATAGCTGATTTCCCATTAACCATCCTTTCGCTGAAATTGACACCTACTGTGAAGTATAGGCATCAATTATGTCGAGTGAAAGATGTGCCTATCAATCCTTCGCGAGGGTGAATGTAATGAAGCAGATCGGGATGGGGTATTTAAAATCGTAATGGATGGTTTTGATGTTAGGGTTAATTACCTAAAAATAAGCTTATAGTACATATCTCGCCAAATCCTCACTTTGGGATAGATCCTTGAGGCGTTCGTCGACATAGGCGGCGTCGATCATGATAGTTTCTCCACTATGCTTGGGAGCATCGTAAGAAATGTCTTCGAGCAGTTTTTCCATGACAGTATGCAAACGCCGGGCGCCAATATTTTCGGTTTTACTGTTGACTGAGAAGGCGATCTCTGCCAATCGCTTGATGCCGTCACTGCCAAATTGCAGTTTCACGCCCTCGGTCGCCAGCAACGCTTCGTATTGACGGGTCAAGCAGGCATCGGTATTGGTCAGGATCTGTTCAAAGTCGCTGACACTTAAACTGGCCAATTCGACGCGAATCGGAAAACGGCCTTGTAATTCCGGGATCAGATCGGATGGTTTGGACATGTGAAACGCACCGCTGGCGACAAACAGAATGTGATCGGTTTTGATCATGCCGTATTTGGTCGATACGGTGGTGCCTTCCACCAGCGGCAGCAAATCACGCTGCACGCCTTGGCGCGACACGTCGCCGCCGGTATGTCCGGAGCGGCTGGCGATTTTGTCAATTTCATCGAGAAAAACAATGCCGTTTTGCTCGACATTCTGAATGGCATTCAATTTCAGTTCTTCGTCATTGACCATTTTTGCAGCTTCTTCTTCAAGCAGTAATTTTTTCGCTTCACGAATTGTCATTTTGCGGGTTTTTTTACGCTCGCCGGTCATATTCTGAAACATGCCCTGGATTTGAGATGTCAAGTCCTCCATGCCGGGGGGCGCGAAGATCTCCATGCTGGCGCGCGGCGAAGCCACATCGATTTCAATTTCTTTATCGTCCAGTTCGCCTTCGCGGAGTTTTTTCCGGAATTTCTGCCGGGTCGAACTGTCGTGATCTTCGCTACTGGATTGGAAGCCGAAATCCCGTGAGCCCGGTAAGAGCGCATCGAGTATGCGATCTTCAGCTTGATCTTCCGCCAGCGGCTGTTTTTTCCGCGTTTCTCGTTCCCTGGCTTCCTTAATGGCGGTTTCCGCCAGGTCGCGGATGATCGAATCGACATCGCGTCCGACATAGCCCACTTCGGTGAATTTGGTGGCCTCGATTTTGATAAAGGGCGCATCGGCCAATTTAGCCAGACGGCGGGCAATTTCAGTTTTGCCGACTCCGGTAGGACCGATCATCAGAATATTTTTGGGTGTAATTTCCTGGCGCAACGGGTCTGCAATTTGCTGACGGCGCCAGCGATTCCTCAGTGCGATCGCGACAGCTCGTTTAGCTGCCTGCTGGCCAATAATGTGTTTATCCAATTCGTGGACAATTTCCTGAGGGGTCATTTGTGACATGATGTTAAGTTCTAAAATAGGATGAATATAACAAGAAAACCAAATTATCGATCAGACAGGCGGCTGGAATGCAGTGAATTAATCAATTGTTTCAATAATATGATCTTGATTGGTATAGATACAAATATCGCCGGCGATGGTTAATGCTTTTTTTACGATCTCTTTGGGCGGCAGATCGGTATTTTCCAGCAATGCGCGGGCCGCAGCCAAGGCATACGAGCCGCCGCTGCCAATCGCGGCAATCCCTAGTTCAGGTTCGATAATATCGCCCGCGCCGGTGATGATGAGTGTTGCATCTTCGTTTGCAACTACCAGCATTGCTTCAAGCCTGCGCAAAATACGGTCCGTGCGCCAGTCTTTGGCCAATTCGACGGCGGCTCGCATGATATGGCCGTGATGCGCTTCCAGCTTGCCTTCGAACCGTTCAAACAGGGTAAATGCATCGGCAGTACCACCGGCAAATCCCGCCAGAATTTTGTCATGATAAAGCCGACGCACTTTACGTGCGCTCGATTTGGCCACGACCGCTCCCAGCGTTACCTGGCCATCGCCACCCAATGCTACATGATGGCCGCGTCTGACAGAAACAATTGTTGTCATGAAATTTACATTAATGGGTACAAAATAGAATTATAGCGCAGAAAGTGATGCCGATCCGGGTAGAAGCTTTTAGCAGGCCGTTGAAAAACTATCTGCGTTGCCGCTACGGTGTTAAAAACAAGCTCAAAATGCTCATTTATACCGCATAAACTGCGTTTTTTCGCCTGTTTTTGCCTTGTATCGGCTGCCTCGAAAACGTTTTTCAACGGCCTGTTGGTGAATTCAACTTCTTTTTTTGGCGCGGGGGTGCGCGGCATCGTAGATTTTGGTCAGGTGCTGAAAATCCAGATGGGTATAGACCTGGGTGGAAGTGATATGCGCATGTCCGAGCATTTCCTGGACCGCACGCAGATCGCCGCTGGATTGCAGCAAATGGGAAGCAAACGAGTGCCGCAGGATATGCGGATGCACATTTTGTTGAATACCTTGCTGCCTTGCACGTTGCTTCAAGCGGTAACCGATAGTGCGAGGGCTGATCGCATGGCCGTGCTGTGATAAAAACAGTGCCGTTTCGCCGGTTTTGACGATTAAAGCACGTTGTTTCAGCCAGGCTTGCAACGCTTGAATTGCAAATTTACCTACCGGAATGATGCGGGTCTTGCTGCCTTTGCCAAGCACCCGGATGGTTCTCTCGGCAAAGTCGATATCGCCGGGTTTTAACTGAGTTAATTCTGCCAGTCTCAGCCCTGAAGAATAGAATAATTCAAACATGGCGCTATCCCGGATCGATAACAAGTGATCAGCTGGAAACTGCAGCAACTGCGCCGCTTCATCAGGAGAAAGCGCATTGGGAAGTTTTTGCGGTGATTTGGGTAAGCGGATGCCAATGCACGGATTTTGCTGAAAGCGGTGCTTCCGGATTAAATAGTGATAAAAGCTGCGCCAAGCCGACAGCATTCTTGACAGACTTCTGCCGGAAAGGCCTTTGCCGTGGAGCTGCGCAATGACATGACGGATATGGTGCGCGTGAACTTGCTCCAAGTCGCTGGGGTTAAGCTGTTTTAGCAAAACACTGATATCGCGCGAATAATTCTTGCTGGTGTGCGGCGATAACCGTCGCTCGTAAGTTAAATAGTCAATAAATGCAGTTACTAAAGATGCGGATGCGGGGCCGTCATTCATGACATGATTGTCTTTATCTATACGGTAACGCTTTCGGCGGTTGCAAGCTGACCGTAGCGCGCTAAAGTGGTGCAAGCCAATTCCCCGAGGCGTTTTAAATGCAATATTCCCATTTCCGGGTAGAATCTCTCTGCATCCGGGCTGCCCAGAACAAGCAAGCCGATGGTTTGCGTTGTATTTAAAGGAATCATCGCAAATGAATGCAAATGTTCCAAGTTTTCACCAAACCAGCGTTTGATTTCCTCCGCGATATGATTGCCGCAATAAGGCTGAGCCAGACTTTCGGCAATGGCTCGCACATCTTCGCTGATCGGGGTGAACTCCACTTTCGATGGATCGGTATTCGGTATATTCCAGAAGCGCATCGCCACCAGCGGTACAGAAAAATCCTCTTTCAGACTGAAATACAACGCATTTAACAGTTCATCCAGATTGGAAACGGAAATCAGCGTGATTGCAAGCCGGTGCATTTTTTCTCCGATCGCATCATTTTCTTCACCGAAACTAATCAATTCCAGAAGCTTGTCTTGCAGCGCGCGGTTTCTCTCTCGCAAGGAGATGATCTGACGCTCGTTCAAGGAGATGACTTTGTCGTCCTGCGGGTGCGAGATTTGAATATCCGCGAGCAAATCAGCGTAATCGTTGAAAAACTGGGGATGTTCCTGCAAAAATTGTGCGACATCTTCTGCTTTCATGATGTTTCCTTGATAGATTACAAATTTATTTCGCCTTCAAACACCGTGACTGCCGGACCGGTCATCCAAACCGGTTGGTCCGCTCCTTCCCAGCGTATCGTCAGTTCGCCGCCGCGGGTACTGACGGACACCTGCGCGTCGAGTAACCCCAGCTTGATGCCGGCAACCACCGCAGCGCATGCGCCGGTACCACAAGCAAGTGTTTCGCCCGCGCCGCGTTCAAATACGCGTAACTTGATATGACGACGATCAATCACTTGCATAAAGCCGACATTCACTTTCTTGGGAAAACGCGGGTGCCGCTCGAGCAAAGCACCCTCTGTTTCGACCGGGGCATGGTCAACATCTGTGACGACTCGAACCGCGTGCGGATTACCCATTGACAATGCGCTAATTGTAACCGGCTGGCCGGCTATTTCAAGTTGATAAGTCGGTGCAACGTGGTCTGCAATAAAAGGAATCTGCGTTGGTTCAAAAACGGGTTGTCCCATGTTGACGGTGACATTGCCGTTAATCTCCAATTTCGGCGATATCATGCCACTCATCGTTTCGATGCGAATCTCGTTTTTTTCAGTCAGACCGTGGTCGTGTACATAGCGCACGAAACAACGGGCGCCATTGCCGCATTGTTCCACTTCACCGCCATCGGCGTTAAAGATACGATAGCGAAAATCAGCTTCACCTTCAGCCTTTTCGACCAGCAAGATTTGGTCGCAACCGATGCCGAAATGACGATCAGCCAGAAAACGCAATTGCTGGCGATCAAGATGGATGGCCTGATGGATTCCGTCCAGCACCACGAAGTCGTTACCAAGCCCCTGCATTTTGGTGAATTTCAGTTTCATGAATCAGGCATTCCAGTGTTCAAAATTAAGCGTCATCAAATAATCATTCATGAAAAATCCGCTGCCGATATCCACAATACTATCACCCGTCACCTCAAATCCATAATGTTGATACGCTGAAATCGCATTGCGATTGTGTTTGTTGACCGTCAAAATCAATGATTGCAGATTATTTTTTCTCAATATTTCAACCGCATCCCTCACTAGTCTGGCGCCATGGCCTTGCCGATGGTGATCGCAATGGATATATAGCTTGTCGATTTTGAGTTGACCTGGGATGGCCGTGCGCATACAGCAGGAAAAACCGATGATATTTTCGTCAAGGACCAGCTTTCGCCACCAGATATCCGGGTTCGATAATTGCTCATTGATCAATGCTGGCTGATAGCGTTGCGTCAGCATGTATTCTATTTGTGCGGTTGAAATGATTCCAGAGTAATGATGCCGCCAGACTGTCTCGGCAAGCCTTGAAACTGTGGGAGCATCCGGTGCTGTCATGGGCAAAATAGCGGCGGTCATGATATCAAGTAGTGAACAAAACAACTATCGTAGGTTTTTCAACAGTTGGCAGAAGACAAAATGAGAGGCGGTTTATTGAATTTTTTGCGCATGGTGTTGATGGCGTGTAAAACAGTGCGTTGTCCGACAATCCTTGCTTCTAGCTTGCGTTTACCAGGGAAGTCAATAAAAGAGATGCCTATCAGCATCGTGAGCAGACCTTGCCCCGGTAGAAATAGCATCAGGAAACCCGCAATCAAGAATATCGTACCGACGAAATTTTTGATGATCAGCCCAATAACGCGTAACACAGGGTGATGGTCTTTCATCCAGTAGCGAGGGACTCGCAGGTCAAAATAGTCGCTTGGCAGGCGGATCAGGATCCATGGAATGGCGATTAGAGAACCTATAAAGCCGATAATGGATGCGATTGTTAGGCCAATGAGCACATCGATAGGTATCCATTGTTGAATATAGAGGATCAAGTTTTCCATAAAAAAATACCGGCATGATAGAAATGACAATTGAATTCATTTACGAAGTGAAAGTTATACCGGATAGATCGCTAAACGGAAATAGATCGTAAAAAAAACCTGCTGCCGGATCGCCCAACAGCAGGTTGATGTTATTACATCTGTAAGCGGATTAAGGAACAATTCTGTTGTTCAGAATTTCGCGGCTGGCGCCGTTCCAGG
>LWDH01000021.1:0-126 GCA_002083395.1 Proteobacteria bacterium SG_bin4
CGGGTCGAGTTCCGCTAGTTTCTTGGCGATGGCCAAGCCATCCTGATACGCCTTCAGCGCCGCTCCGTTGTCGCCACTTTTCAGATGCATGCCGCCGACTCGCTCATAGCTCACCGACAGGTCGCG
>LWDH01000021.1:239-42621 GCA_002083395.1 Proteobacteria bacterium SG_bin4
CGACTCGCTCATAGCTCACCGACAGGTCGCGCTGTAAATTCCAATCACCGGGTTCGGCTTGAGCGAGCCGACTGAATAACGTTTGTGCTTGCCGGTATTTTTCCAGCGCGGTCTGATTGCTGCCCAATGCGTTGAGCGCATCGCCTTCATCAGCCAATGCTATGGCCAGCCACCAGGCATCCGTTTCCGGGTCGAGTTGTTTTTGCAGATTCTGCGCGGCTTCCAGCGCCAATTGGGAATTCCCCAGTTTCCTGGCCAAGCTGCCGATATTGCGCCAGGCGGCTGGATAATTAGGCTGGAATCCGGCGGCTTCCTGGTAGAGTTCCAGCGCTTTGGACATATTGAATGCACTTTGCCAGCGTTCGGCGGCCGTGAATGCTTCTTTGGCCAGTTCCGCCGTTTTTTCCCGTTTCAGGTTCTGATAATAGCGTTCACGGATTTGCGCTGCTTGTTCCAATTCCCCGGTTTGCAGTGCTTGCCGCTCGTCCAGCAGTTGTGGATTCTCGGGATTTTTTTGCAAGTCGGTTGCGTTTTGTACAAATGCATCCCGGTACTTTCTTTCCCACTCAGCTACATCGTTACGGTATCTCTCTAGCAGATCGCTGAGATTGTGATTATTCCGTTTTTCTTCGGAAAGCTGTTTTTACAGTTGCGTCACGAGAGATTGGACTGCGGCATCAGGCAGATTTGTATACGAAGCGGGTTGTACCGCTTCTTGCGCAATACTGATGTTTAATGCAAGCCCATTACCGGCCACTGGCGGAAGATAAATCATATTGCCAATTTCCGGCGCCGGTGTCGCTTGTTGATCCGTCAGCAACCGGTATAGCACAGTGTAATCCCGCGGCAGTGTGTAGGTGGTGTAGCCTTTCAGCGGCAGCGGCACATCGTCGAGGCTGCCGTGCTCGGGTATGACCGGGATGAATTTGGCGTTGCGGTAATAGTGGTCGTACAGCGTTTGCGAGATCACTACGCCTTCGAAATTGACGCCGCGCCCGCCGTCCGGCGTTTGTCCGCGGTAGCGCTGCAAATACAGCGGCGTGCAAACGATCAGCACAAAATCTGCTTGTTCAATCTGAGCTTCCATCCACCGTTGCCAGCCTTCCGGCGGAAAACCGTTGACGTATTGGTCGATCTGGCAATCAAGGCCGTCGCCGCGCAGCCGGTTAGCCAGCGACAAGATGAATTCGCGGTGTCCGGCCGTATCGTGGCTATAGCTGATAAAAACGCTGACGTTGGAGTTCATGAATAAATTTCATCGCGCTATTGATGTCCGGCAAGCATATGCAAAACTTGTTGCAAAGTCCACCGGGCATCTATTTCGCGCGGCAACCGTAGCCGGAATGACCGGCCAAATTCCCCGCTGAACGGAAAAGCCCGTTTATTCGCGCTTTAGATCGTCTTTTTCCCTACCGTATACTCCAACTCCAACATTTACTGACTCAACAGGCAGTTGCATTCATCGATCAACGCGGAGGAATCAATGGAAAGTTATTTTCTTGGCCGGCAACCCATCCTGGACCGCAATCAGAATCTGGTCGCGTATGAGCTGCTGTTCCGTCAAGAGCAAACGCAGGAGACAGCAGCTATTACCGACGATTTATCGGCATCAGCCAATGTCATTGTGAACGCCTACGGCCGCTTTGGCATCCAGAATGTATTGGGGCAGCAGCGAGGATTCATCAACGCGGATCCCGGTTTGATCATGAGCGATATCATCAGTTTGCTGCCATGCAAGCATGTAGTTCTGGAAGTCAGAGTACCCGATCTCATTACCGGCGATTTTTTGCAGCACTGCCAAGAATTAAAGCAAAAAGGCTATCAATTCGCATTGGATAATATTGTTGCGATTGATAGCCGGATTGAACAGCTATTGCCAATTGTCAGCATCGTCAAAGTCGATGTGCTAGCACTTGAAATCGATGCGCTGGAAAAATTGGTTAACGATCTGAAACGCTGGCCTGTTCTGCTGTTAGCATTAAAAGTCGAAAGCCGCGAACAGGAAATGCGCTGTAAGCAATTGGGATTTCAAATGTTTCAGGGGTACTATTTCGCCAAGCCGGAGGTGATGTCGGTTAAGCGCGCAGACCCTGGAAAATTATCGCTGATGAAGTTGCTGACACTGGTTACGGATAATCGCGATCACGATGAGATTGAGAAAGAATTCAAACGCCAGCCCGGTTTAAGTTATCACCTTATGCGCATGGTCAATTCCGTAGCCGGAGACCTGCCGCGAAAAATTAATTCGATTAAACACGCCATTACGCTGATGGGACGTGAGCAATTACTAAAATGGATTCAATTGCTGCTCTATACCTCGACGCAAACTGAAGGCGGACTGCCTGACAGACGCATGCAAACCGCAGTTGAACGCGGCAAGTTAATGGAATTGATCGCTGCTGCCGAACGCCCGCACGATAAAAATCACCAGGAACGCGCCTTCATCGTCGGTATTTTATCGTTACTGGACGAGTTGCTAGGCATCGAAATGCACCAGATAGTCAACAAATTGGGTATTTCGGACGACATGCATCAAGCATTGATAACGCGGGAAGGCCGTCTGGGCCAAGCACTCCAATTAATCGAAAGTGACGAAAATGGCGATAATGCCGCCGTTGAAGCGGCGCTGACCGAATTGGGATTCTTGAGCTTGCACGAATTTAACGGCATCAAATTACATGCTTCCGATTGGACCAGCCAAACCGGACCAGTTGCCAATTAACCGTAAACTGCAAATCGATCAGCGAAACCGCTTAAGGCAATTGTTCGAACTTAGAAACCACGAATCCAATTTCATCATCCGCAGCGCCTTTAATGCGATCGACCGTAATCCGCTCCGGGAAACCATACACCGGATGGAATTTGACTGTAACCCGATCCGATTTCCCGCTTTGGTAGGTTTGCAATAGAGAGAATAAGCGGTCAATGGTTGCATGACGCTCAAAGTACTCAAAATGAATATCCGACTGTGTAATAACACCGCCACGGACATCTTGCATCGATACAATCTGTCCATCCAGAACTTCAACGTGCAACGGCATGCGCCCTCTAAATGGACAGTAACAAACAATCCGCAAATCAAACCGGTAATGAGGAATTTTCGCTTCCTGCCATTTGCGTTGCTGATGATCGAAATTACTTTGCCCCGGCGTAGCGCAAGCCACAATGGTAAAAGTCAGTATTAACCAAACTATTTTTTTCATTTCAGCGCAAGATTCCCAAAATAACCGCCGATTTCCATCATCCAGGCAACGCCTAAATGCACGGCAAGACCGCCGGCGATCGAATGTGTCCGGTAAGCGATAACGCCCAATATCAATCCGCCGAAGTAGGAAGAAATACATTCAAACAGTGGTTTACCGAAATGTATACTACAATAGAAAGTCGCCATCGGTAAAATCGCAGCCGCCCCAACATAGCGGACAAAAGCAAAAATCAGAAACCCGCGAAAAAAAAGCTCAATCGTTACAAAATCCAAACCATAACTGATTTCATACAATAACTGAAAAATGATGGGATGATCCGTATGCGGCAAAATGAAATCAATTTGCTTCAAACGGGGATAAGCGCTTAGAAAATCCGGTTGCGTGCTGGCAAAAACAATCAATGGCAGCATGAATCCCATCATCAGTAGATAAGGCCGCCATTGCACATCCCTCCATGCCATGCCCCAGAACCCTTGCTGCCGCAGTAAGAGCCTGGCCAGAACCCACAACGGGATCAACACCACCAGTAACTTAAACGGCAGTGTCGTCACCGCCGTCAAATAATCGCCCCAAATCCCCGCGATAAAATTTTCAAACGGATTGGCAATACTGACCTTAAGCGCAAATAGCAGCGGTGCAAGCATCAGTAAACAAAAGAATACAGGCGTTAAACTATTGCGATATTTTTCCCGTGAGATCACTAACCCGTAAGGAATCACAAAAGCACAAGCATACAGCCCCGCCAATGCCGCAAATTGATAATAACGCGTGCCCAAACTTGCAATTACTTCGCGCTCAATCCCCAGCTGATAATTCACAGTAACCAGAATTCCGATCCAAATGCTACATATCAGCAGTAACCATTTATCAACCGTTAGAACATAATCCCGCAAATAATGGAGAAGAACGGTCATGGATAGCAATAAATCGAACAGAACATGGCATCAGTTGGATAAATTGTTCGTAATAATCAAAAGAAACAATGCAGTAATTCTTTTTTTAAAGAGTGAAATAACTAGTTTTTTTCTCTTTTTTCAAGCTTTTTCATCAGCAGCCGTAAGATACACTTCACATTCTAACCTACTCAAAGATTGCGGAGAACTTGCCATGAGCACAGCCCTACACGAAATTGACGAACGTACGAACCTGACGGCGCACAATAAATTCGAATTACTGCTGTTTAGATTAGGAGAAGCCCCGGGTACTGATCACCGCGAATTATTTGGCATTAATGTCTTTAAAATTCGGGAAATTCTGGTTATGCCGACCATTACCGCAGTCGCCAATTCTCCAGAACACGTAATGGGCGTTGCCAACATTCGTGGTCAGATCATTACCGTCATTGACTTACCTAAAGTGGTCGGTTGCACACCCAAAAAAGGAACCTCAATTCTGCTGGTAACCGAGTATGCCCGCTCAACGCAAGCCTTTGCCGTTGAGGAAGTCAACGAGATAGCCCGCCTGGATTGGAATCAAGTCATCGCTGCGGATGGAAAGGGCGGCAATCTAATCACCAGCATCGCCCGGCTCGATGGCGACCGGGAAGATTCCCGTTTGGCGCAAGTGCTCGATGTTGAACAAATTTTGCGTGATGTATTGCCAGATTCTTCCGGAAAAATGGAAATGGAAAGTACCGAGGTCCAATTGACGATTCCACCAGGGAAAGTCATACTGGCGGCCGATGATTCACCACTCGCCCGCAGCATGATTGAGAACGGCCTCAAAACGATGAATGCGCCTTGTCTAATGACCAAAACCGGACTAGAAGCTTGGACCAAGATTCAAGCAATGGCCGATGCAGCCGAAGCCGAAGGTAAAACCATTCAGGATAAAATCGCTATGGTACTGACAGATCTGGAAATGCCCGAAATGGACGGATTTACACTGACTCGCAATATCAAAAATGATCAACGGTTCAAATCGATTCCGGTGGTTATTCATTCGTCACTTACCGGTGAAGCCAATGAAAACCATGTTAAATCAGTCGGCGCGGATGCATACGTCGCCAAGTTTGCCGCAGACGAAATGGCTTCGGCAATCCGGAATGTTTTAACTAAAACGCACGCCTGAGACCCAGTAAAATTTTGTTCTCAGAAATAGTTGAGTTTAAGAAAACAAACCCCGTCTACGAGACGGGGTTTGTTTTTTCTGGAGAAAATTTCAAAGCCTCGGATTATGGAGATAATCCATCAACCCGAAAACTTTCCGGTTACGAAACTTGTCTTCTGCGGCGAACTGCAAACCCTAAAATTCCAAGACCCGCCAATAACATAGCATAGGTTTCCGGTTCTGGCACCGCAGACACTGTCAGATCATGCATAATCAAATACGATCCGGAAATCTGCAAGTAAGCAATATCTCCTTCGCTGCGGAAAATGCCGCGGAATTCACCGGCGTTTAATCCACCCGGTGTCACAATCGGCGCCACAGCCGCTAAATCATACGATTCCAAAATGGTCACGCCATCCGCCGCGAGCGCGCTGATCATTGGTGTTCCACCACTACCCGGCGCATAATTCATAAAACCGCCCACCGCCGAGGCTAAGCCACCCAAATCAAATGTCGCGGTGCAAGAGCCCGAAAAGCAGTAACCGCCTACCCATGCAAAATCATTCCAGTTTCCGTTACCGAATAAACTATACCTGCTATCACCGTACCAAACTTCTTCTCCCGGCGGCGCGAATACGTTATATCCACCGGCCACCACCGATGGCGCCGAAGCCCAAGTTCCGGAAACGGTGCTCAGCACGGTTGTCGTGCCACCCGGTGCAATGGTCAACAACGACGCTTGCGCAACAACGGGCGCTACCAGTAAACATAAACCTATTGTTTTTAAAATGCTTTTCGTTTTCATCATTTTTCCTTTTTTCAGAGTCAATCAATCTTTCAATCAAGCGGCAACCTACCAACCTCCGAAGTACATGATCTAACAATTCTTTTCAGTCGGGAATAGAACATGAATCCTTTATTTCCAGGACAAATGTACTAGCTCCCCGGCAATGCTTCCTTCCGCGCGGTAATTTCCCGATAAATACGCTCCATCACGCCATTGTTGTAATCCTGAACCACAGTTTGCGACTGAAACAGCGCTTTCAGTTCGATCACCATAACAGCAATTAGCAGCAATAAACCCACTCCGGAAAGCGATGTAAACAACATCACGGCACCAGCCAGAAAAACCCCAAGATTGATAAATCCGCGCACCCATTTTCCCAAATAAAAATGGTGCAACCCGGCGATAAAAAGAAAGTTCAGCGTCGCATAAGTATCAGGATCTTTCAGCTGTTTCTCCGCCTCCCGGAAGAACCATAACCGTTTGTCATCCGGCAGTTCACGCACCATTTTGCGAATGCGTTCTTCATCTTGTTCGATGGCTTGTTTGTTTTTCATCCGCATAGTACTTGAGATTGTCAACGTGCCAGCGTGATAATGACGGCTTCCCGCTTCCAGAACAATAAGAACCGTTTCTGTTCGACAAACTGAAACACCAGCGTCCAGCCCTCGGCTGCTTCCTTGTTGAGCGTCGCTTCCAACCGCTTAATCGGTATACCCGATGCTCCCAGAAAAAGCGTTCCCAACCCGCCTTCCGTCACGTATAACACTTTGTATTCTTTATACGCCATTGCACATCTCCTTACTCATTTTATTTATTCGAGAAAAGTTTACCTTTAACAACCAATTGATATGAACAATGGTAGCAGCGAATCTGCTGTATAGCACAACAGCCGTGAAAGCGCTTCGAGCAATCACGGCTTGTCGGATTAAACCAATAGTGCCCGCCTGCGGTATGCAATCATCGCCATCATCAATACACAGAGTATCAGCATGACTGCAGGAAATATCAATGTCGTTAATGTCAGATTCTCCAATGCCAACATGACCAGAGCATTCCGCAGCGTAAACAATGCAAAAAACAACAACGATTCCGAATAAGGGAATTGGTAGGCTTTTCTAACTGTTGGTCCGAACCCGGCGACATCAATAGCTGTCAGCAGAATCACCGCCCACAACGGATCGGATTTCCAATACCACAGCGGCAACGACAGCAGCGCTGCGATAAAAAACAACCAATCGGCGCGCGTAATAGTGACATCCGCACGTTTAACATACGCCAGATAAGCGATAAAAATTGTAATACTCGCCGAAACCCCGATCGGCCACGTACCCGCTCCACCGTTATCCTCGAGTTGCGCAAGGAAGATCAGCAATGTCGTCACACCCCAGATTACCCAGGAGAAAATATGCGGTCTGATCGTACCCCGGAAGATTTCCCGGATGTAAGGAATGAACGCAGCCAAGGTAATCGCGATTGCGATGAGGCTGAATGTCTCTTTGTAGAACATGATTTTCTGACGTGCTGAAATTATTGAAAGCGGTGTATGAGTATGCTGCTTCCAATTGGTTCAGTTTAAAGATAAGCTTCGAAAATAATGAAAGGAAAAACTACACTGAAATGTTCAGCGAGTAGGTTTTTGTTGCTACGATGGCTCCAGCTTTTGCCGTCTAATTTCTATCTTGCCCGAACCCGGGTGGTCATTTTTGTGCAGCACATTCTTTTCCCTCTATTGACTCAAGCTTGTGCATCTCAGCGAGAGACCAACCCAAATTCTGTTTCTTCGCATTCTTGATGAAGAAATAAAATTGAACCAAAGTAACGGATGCATCGACAACAAATTCGGTATGCACTGCATCGGATTCTCCCGGTTCAATTTCAAATTCACCGGAATCCCAATGCCATTGCCGGGCTGCAATCAATGGCCATTCAACCCGAGTCTGATCCTGCAATAGCAGATCATAATTCTGGGAAATCCGCTCACTTACTTCCGCAGGCAGTGGCAATACCTGGCGCAAGCGAATTTCCGCAAACTGGGAATACAACATCACTTCACCGGTATTTTTTAGCGTGACGGTGGTGTGGATCAACTTTTTGCCATGATCCAACGCATATTGATCGCAGGCGATTTTCAGCTCTATTTGCGGATAATTGAGTCGGTTCTTAATGAATAAAAAATAAGTCCAAATGCCGCCGACAACAATGGCACCCGTCGTCGCAATCGACTGCACCAAATCAACAAAATTTTTTAATTCGCCAATATCCACAATGATCGCATCGCCTTTCAACCACTCGTAATCAGGAAATTGTCAGAAATAGATTGGGATTGGTGTCATACAGCACAGCATCCACTTGAGATCATGCTGCTTTCTGGGTGATTAATCAATTATTCCGATGAGAAACAACGTGATGAGTGAAACATAGAAAATGCCACCGGAGAAATCCGGTGACATTCGTTTGACAATTAAACCGCTTGATTTCTACGGCGAACCATGAAACCCAACATGCCCAGCCCCGCTAACAACATGCCATAAGTAGCAGGTTCAGGTACCGGACTGATCGTGCCGCCGATAAAGAAAGTGTCCGAGCCGCCATTAATTGCAGAAACGGCCGCTGCATTCAACGCAATCGATACGATGGTGCCGTTACTGGATGAATCGACTACAAACGAACCGTAAGAAATACCGGATGCCAGATCACCGAAAATTCCAAGACCGGAATCGGTCAACGGGTTACCGGACACGTCGAACAGCGTATACAACAACGAAGACGATTGACTCAAGAAACCGCCATCCGCTCCGCCATTTTCGCCGACAGCCGGTTGATACAAATTCAACACCGCGCTGGTAGTGCCTGAAATACCATCAATATCGAATGCAAAGTAGTTATTTGCGTACCTATCGCTTCCAAAGCACGAATCGGATGAGCCGCAAGTACCGACAATATAATTTCCTGTTGCGCCACCGAAATTGTTAGTACCCAAATCGTCAACCCAGCCGCGATTGGTTGCCGTCAGCGTCGTGCTGCCGTTCAGCACCAATTGTGCGCTGCCAATGCCATGCGTCCAGGCAAAACTATGGTCGCTGAGACCTGCGCTTGCAGACGAAGATACTGCGGAAAGCCCTAAAATACATGCAGCTACACTCGCCAATTTGATTTCTTTATTCATTAGAATCCCCCCAATAATATAATTATATAATTGATCAGCCGGTAAAACTCTTCCGTATCCGAATGGTACTTTGAAGAATATTTTGGAACCATAGGAAAAGGATCCCTATTCTATAGGAGGTTTGTCCTAATTTCAGAGATATCACGATTCACAGACGGTCGTTGCAAACAAACCACTATTCCCAAATCACCATCTTGAAGCGCTCCTTGACAATGCCGAAGTAATTGCACTTCCAGTCGCTCTGCGCAAAAAAATCTAGGTGATGCCATTGGTCTTTTTGTTTCAGAATGCTGGCGGCGGCATCGTCCCAGTCGATGGCGGCGAATCGCGGTTCCAGTTCCTGTTTGCGTGATTCGACTTCGGCATAATTGAAACCGTCGTATTCCCAGTGCAGCACTTCGAATACGTTGCCGTCGCGGTCGGCGTAATCGATACTGAAATCGAGCCCCCATTTTGGACGGATACGGATAATCTTAAAAATCAGCGGATTGACCTTAGCCCAGCGCTCCAGTTGCTGCAACGCTTCTCCGCTATAGCCCTTGCGCTCGAACAACAAGCTATGATTCAACACTGCCCCCTCGACCCGGTCCGGTTGCGTGAACCACGGCGCTTTCAATGCGTGCCGGTGCTCCCGGTGCGCATGGGCGTGCGCCCCATTGGCGACGGCAAACCGTTGTTCCAGATCGGTCAAGTCGTAACCATTCTGATCGAACAGCGCCAGATCGCGCGCCAACGGAATGCTTGAAGTTTCCAGCGGCTGATCCCAATGACTTTTGGGACTGAATTGGTGATCGGTTAAATCGAGATAACTCATAAATACTAACAATCTATCAACAAACAAACTATCACATGGAATCTACTGGAAGGCTTACTGGCTGTCAAATAACGCTTAATACCGGATAAATCTATCGACTAACCGTCGTGGCGCGACTTTCCATAGAGTGCGCGCAACTCGTCCTTGGCTTTCTCTAAAATTTCCCGCTGCGCTATGGGCAAATGTTTCCCCGCCCGGTTGATGTAAAAATTAAGCATCGACATCGCCGATGCAAACGGCTCCGCCTTGCGCCGCTGACTGCTATCAGCGGATTGCTTCAATGACATCGCGATTTTGTGCGGCTCATCCCACGAAAAAACACCGGGTTCAAGATCCAATGCATTGCTGGTTTCGGTGACGTGTTGGGACCAGTTTTGCGGGTTGTTTTGGGACATTGGATTTATGATTTGTAGTTCAATTAAAATACATGATGCAAGAATGTATGTGCCATTGATTAAATATCATACTTACCAGCACGGAACAATTGAAAATTAGGCAATTCAGCAGAAGTTGATCGCTCTGATATCTCAATCCAAATCAGCTCGGCTAATAGAATGCGAAGTATAGGAAATGAAAGTGGCAGCGATGAAAGTTGGTCAGCATTAGGGGTAAATTGACCAAGTTTTATTAAATCCAGCCAACAAGATTGATGCACCACAGAAGATCTAAGATCATAGCTCTTTTTAAGTCGATTTTTGAGCACAGCACGATCCTTTTGAATAAAATCTGAAACCTTCCTAGCTTTCATTAATCTTCCTGGCAATCGCTCGCCGGTAGAAGCATCAATTCCATTAATCCATTGATCCAACGGTTTATCCCAGAAAGAATCGAGTATCCTGCTTGATGCATAGTCCTGGAAAGTCATACTCAGACGCAAGTATTTGTCTTTTAATAATTTAGTACGAAAAATATCCCTTTGTTCAGATGACAAGCCTTGGGCATCGAAAAGAGTATCCCATTCTTTCGATAATTCCCATTCGTGCCAATTAGTTGGTGGATTACCGTACTTCCTGGACAATAATTCAATACCGGTTATCAATAGTGTATATGCTGCACGTGGTTCTCGATCAAAGAGCAGAAGTGCTCCATAGTAAGCAGTACTCGCAGCACCAATGATATCTTGATCTTCTGAAGACAGACCGGCGATCGCAGTCACATAATTAATTACCCGACTTTTAGCATCCACTGGAATTGGGGCTTGAATACCTTGATCTACTATCTCCGCTAAAGAAAAAAATTCTATCGTTTCCGCACTGGATGGAACTGGTATATCAATCGGCACAATCACTCTTCGCTCTAATGCAAGTGAAAGTACACAAGCCAAATCCACAGCAAAGCGATGGCGGTTTTTAATATCCATTTCCAGCGCATCAGGTTCTGGTAAGCGCAAAACTGACCAAAATTCGCTTTCAGAAGAAACAGAATGCTGTGGGTCAATAGTAAAAAGCCAACTGTCGATATCTATTGCTTTATTACCGGAAACAAAAACACGAAAATAATTAAATTTTGGGCCAGCTTCACCAGTAATCAAGGCCAACCTTTTTAACCAATTCGCGAGCGATTTCATTGTATCCCCAATGTTACGACATCCAGAATTTTAACGATTTCTTGTGCATTCATTTCCAAATCATACGGTATCACCCCCAGCAACGACCCCTCCAACCGCTGTTCCAGCGTCGCGATATTTTCTTGCAGCACCAGCATCTGCGGATCGATGCCATTCGCCACCCATCCGGCAAACGGCAAGCCGCTCGCATGAATGGCTTGCGCGGTCAGCAAGGCATGATTTAAACAGCCAAGACGCATGCCGACCACCAGGATGACCGGAAGGTTTAACGCGCGCGCCAAGTCCGCACCGGTTTGCCGTGCATTGAGCGGCACCAGAAAACCGCCGGCGCCTTCGACGATGACGATGTCCGCTTGACTGCTGAGCGCTTGATAAGCGCGTTCAATGACGGCAATATCGATGTCGATACCGGCTTGTTGCGCGGCGATATGCGGTGAAATCGGAGGATGGAACGCGTAAGGGTTGACGTATTCGCGGTCAGCACGAATGTTGCTGGCGGCGATCAACTGCTCGACATCGTGCCAGCGGCCGTTTTCACTGCCTGCCACCACCGGTTTCATACCCACGGCTTTTTTGCCTTGCGCGGCAAAAGTTCTGAGCAATGCGCAGCTGACAGTAGTTTTACCGACACCGGTATCGGTGCCGGTGACAAAGTAACCCCGCCCCATATTAAGGCGGCAAGCCCAACTGCCGCCGCGTTTCCGGGGTCAGAATCGAGCGCGGATCGAACGGTTTCCAGGCGTGGCCGTACACCACTTCAAACGTGGCGGGCAGCTTGCCGTCACGGCGCAGGGCTTCGTAGGCGTCGAGCGCTTGCTGCCATTGATGCTTGCCCATCAATCCCTGACGCCGCCCCTGGATCACATTATGCGCGCCGATCGCCTTGAGGTCGCGCATCACGCTGATGACGTCGTCGTAGGTCAAAGTGATGTATTCCATATCCATCACCGGTGTGGAAAAACGGTTATTCAGCAGCAGATCGCCGATGTCGTGCATGTCGGCAAAGCGGTTGACGTGCTGGTAGCCGTCGATGTGTCCGAACGACTGGCGTAATTCTTTCAAGGTATCGGGACCGAAAGTGCTGAACATCAACAACCCATCGGCACGCAGAATGCGGTGCATTTCGGCAAAAGTGTGTTGCAGATTATTGCACCATTGCAACGCCAGATTCGACCAGATCATTCCAACACTTTCGTTTTTGAACGGCAGTTGTTCGATATCACCGCAGACATAGTCGCTACGCTGTTGCTGCAACGGCAGCAAGCGTTGCCACCAGGCAGTGTTCGGTCGCGCGTGCGAAAGCATCGACCAGGCGATATCGAGTGCGATCAAGCGGCTTTGCGGATAGCGTTTGGCCAATTGCTGCATACCGTAGCCGGTGCCGCTGCCGGCATCGAGAATCACATCCGGCCGATACTTGATATATTCCAGCCTTGCCAGCATGCGATGGCTGATTTCGCGTTGCAATACCGCTGCCTGGTCATAACTACCGGCAGCGCGCTCAAACGATGCGCGCAACTGTTTCTTGTCAAGAATTTGCTCTGAAATCATTGAGATGTGTTACAAATTGTTCGGGGTACGATAAAAACGGCGCATGTCCGCAATGCTCAAATCTTACATACTGCGACTGCGGCAATTGCCGATGCATCCAGTCGGCCGCCGCCGGGTGCGTAATCACGTCATTGTCGCCATGCATGATCAAAACCGGCTGCCGGATAGCACCGATACGGTCGCGCAAGTCGCTATGCTGCAATATCCTCAATCCTTTCTCCAGTGCTGCCGGATCAGGCTCGGCGCGCTGAAAAAAACTTTTGCGCAATTGCGACAGAATCTTGCTGGCATCGCGATCGCCGCTCATTTGTAATGTCAGGAAACGATTAATGGTAGTCGCATAATTCAGTTTCAGGTTTTCCAAAAATAAGTGCAACAATTTACGGTCCATGCCGAATGGCCAATCGGATTGCCAAGCAAAACAAGGCGTGGTTGCAATCAGTGCCAATTTCTCGATTCGCTCCGGCTGTTGCAACGCTATTTGCATCGCGACTTGCCCGCCCAGCGACCAGCCGCCGAGCAAACAGCGTTCCGGCAGGATAGCCGCGACGATCTCGGTCAGATGATCGAGCGTTCCCGGTTCGCACGCCGGACTCAAGCCATGCCCAGGCAGATCGACCAAATGCACACGAAAATGTTGCGCCAACGAATCGCGCACGCTGCCCCAGATGCCGCTGTGCATCGCCCAGCCATGCAACAGTACCAAATCCGGTCCTTGCCCGAACGTTTCACTATGCAAAGCGGTCATGATTGCGCTGACAAGTCGTTTAAAGCATCTATCAACAGCGATATATCCTGCGGCTGATGCGCAGCAGACAGCGATATCCGTAATCGCGCCGTTCCCTGCGGCACTGTCGGTGGCCGGATCGCCGGCGCCAGAATGCCACGCTCCCGCAATGCCTGGCTGATCCTCACCGCATCCATGTGATCGCCGATCAGCAGCGGTTGAATCGGTGTGTCGGACGGCAATAGTTTCCATGGCAACGCTTGCAAGCCTTGCTTAAGTTGCGCAATATGTTGCGCCAATAAGTCGCGCCGCCATTCATCTTGTTCGATCAATTGCAAACTCGCCAACAACGCGTGTGACAACAACGGCGGTGTGGCAGTGGTATAAATATAACTGCGCGCCGACTGGATCAAAGTTTCGATCACGTCAGGATCAGCCGCGACAAATGCGCCGAACACACCGGCTGCCTTACCGAGCGTGGCCATATAGACCACCCGCGGAGAATGGACAGGTTCCGGTGGCAAATGCAAGCAGCCGCGTCCTTGGCGTCCGAGCACACCGAAACCGTGCGCATCGTCCAGCAACAGCATAGCATCGTAACGCTCGCACAAAGCAGTTAACTGCGGAATCGGCGCAATATCACCGTCCATGCTGAACACTGCATCGGAAATAATCAGTTTACGCCGAGCCTGACTCGCTGCTAAACGTTTCTCCAGCATCACCAGATTGAGGTGTGGATAACGGATAAATTTTGCTTTCGATAGCAATGCCGCATCGTTCAGCGATGCATGATTGAGTTTATCGGCAAACACAGCATCATCACGTCCAACCAGTGCATTGACAACACCCGCATTCGCCATGTAGCCGGTAGAAAATAGCAACGACTGCGAAAAGCCGGTAAACACCGCTGCTGCTGCTTCAAATCGATGATGCGCGGACGAATGGCCATTGATTAAATGCGATGCACCGGCACCGACACCGTAGCGCTGTGCGCCTTCACATATCGATTGAATCAGTTTCGGATGATTCGCCAGCCCGAGATAGTCGTTGCTGCAGAATGCCAGATAATTCCGCCCATCGATGGTGACATGGCTTGTCTGCGGTCCATCGATGATCTGTCTTATACGGCGTAAGCCTCTCTGCTCGCGAATCCGCAGTTGCTCGGCCAGATCGGGAAACATTTACGATAGTGCGTGCAATCCCAGCTTATCCAACAGAACCCGGTCGCGATCGGTTTCCGGGTTCGATGTCGTTAGTAATTTGTCGCCGTAGAAAATCGAATTGGCGCCCGCCAGAAAGCACAATGCCTGAACTGCATCAGACATTTCCTGGCGGCCCGCAGAAAGCCGCACCATTGCTTTCGGCATGGTAATCCGGGCGGCGGCTATCGTGCGCACGAACTCAAGCGGATCGAGCGCTTCGGTGCCATATAATGGTGTGCCCTTGACCTGCACCAGATGATTGATCGGCACCGATTCCGGATAGGGATTCAGATTTGCCAGTTGGGCAATCAACCCGGCACGCGATTCCCGCGTTTCACCCATACCGACAATACCGCCGCAACACACATTGATTCCGGCGTCACGCACTTCTTGCAGGGTATCGAGTCGATCCTGATACTGCCGCGTAGTAATGATTTCTTCATAAAATTCCGGCGCGGTATCGAGATTGTGATTGTAGTAATCCAGCCCAGCTTCGCCGAGTTGTTGTGCCTGGCCGGGTTTCAGCAAGCCCAAGGTGGCGCAGGTTTCCATGCCGAGCGATTTGACTGCACGGATCATTTCGGTCATTTGCTCGATGTCGCGTTGTTTCGGGCCACGCCACGCAGCTCCCATGCAAAACCGCGATGCCCCTTTAGCTTTGGCAGCAGAAGCCGCCGTCATAACTTCATCAACCGACAACATCGCCTGATTTTCAATGCCGGTATGGTAACGCGCCGCTTGCGGGCAGTAACCGCAATCCTCCGGACACCCGCCGGTCTTGACCGAAATCAGCGTCGATAACTGCACACCATTGGGGTCGTGATGTTGCCGATGGATCGTTTGCGCCCGGTAAAGCAGATCGTTGAATGGCATATCGAGCAGCGCTATTATTTCCGCGACGTTCCAACGCAGCATACGCCCGGAATTGCCGGGCGCACCGCTTTGTTCGGTTTTAGTTTCGCAGTTTGACGATGTATTCAAATTCATATCCGTATACCTATTGAGCTGATTGAGTCCTGCAATATTCCCCACATTTGCCGATAGCTTAATGGAATAAACTACACCGGGCAGCTCATTTTACCATCGCCCTTTTTTAAACGGCTGATTATATTTTGTGCGATTTCTAACTCAACCCCCCTGTATCCTCTGCGGCACACCTACACCAGGGGATTTGTGCAAACCTTGCCATGATCATTTACCACGTTTGCCGATACATCACTGCCCGATTTGCCTTTGGCCGGTACCGACGGCAGAAGTTTGTGGCGCTTGTTTAAAAAATCCGCCGGCGTTCACGCGCACAATCGCAGCAATGCGCTATGAATTTCCTGCCGATGCGTTAATTCAATCATTAAAGTATCAAAATAATCTGGCGATTGCACCGATTCTTGCCAATCTCCTGTTCGACCGCTTGCAAGAGATCCCTGAGAAACCGGATATCATTGTACCGATGCCATTGCATCCGATCCGCTTGCGCGAGCGCGGTTTTAACCAGGCAATGGAAGTCGGCCGGCATCTCTCGCAACTACTAGGGATTCCGCTATTACCCGATTGCTGCAGCCGTACCAAGCATACACTGCCGCAAACCGGATTACCGTGGAAAGCACGACAAAAAAATATCCGCAAAGCATTTGGTTGTACAATTGACTTATCGGGCAAACATATCGCCGTAGTCGATGATGTCATGACTTCAGGCGCATCATTGAACGAATTGGCTGCCGTGTTACGTCAGCAGGGTGCCGTCGAAATCAGCAACTGGGTAATTGCCAGAACCCTGCCGGAATTGCATCAAACAACAGTCCATACCGTGTAATCATTGTGATCCAAACAGAGCATGTTCAACATTGTACTTCATCAACCCGAGATCCCGCCAAATACCGGCAATATCATTCGGCTGTGCGCCAATACCGGAATGCAATTGCACCTGGTCAAACCGCTTGGTTTTCCGCTTCAAGACAAGCAATTACTACGCGCGGGACTGGATTACCATGAATTTGCATCCATCAAGGTTCATGAGAACTGGGAAGAATGTTACTTGACGTTACAGAATCATCGCATGTTCGCGGTCACTACGAAAGGAACACAACGTTATGACAGAATCACTTGCCAGGTAGGAGATGTATTCGTGTTCGGTTCGGAAACCAGAGGATTGCCCGCGCCGATCATGGAAACTTTTCCGGAACCGCACCGCATCCGTGTACCAATGGTCGCTTCCAGCCGCAGCTTGAATTTATCCAATACGGTGGCAATCATTGCCTATGAAGCGTGGCGTCAGCTCGGATTTCCGGAAGGAAATTAAAGCGGATTATTGCAAATTCAAGCTATCACTCAAAATTCGCGGCGTCACAAAAATCAGCAATTCGCGTTTGTCATCCTGTTTCGCAGTATTCTTGAAAACGTTTCCTAATACCGGAATATCTCCAAGCATCGGTACTTTATTGACTACTTCGTTCTCGGTTCGGTCAAAAATACCGCCGATCACAACGGTCCCGCCATTTTCAACCAGTACCTTGGTAGTCACTTGTTTGGTATTGATCGGCGGTGGCAGGAATTGATTGATCGGCACACCAATCTTGTCTTGATTGACGTTCAATTCCATGTCGATCTGCCCATTATGGGTAATCAGGGGCTTCACTTTTAACCGGAGTGTGGCATCCATGAAGCGGATGCTCGTAGCGCCGCTACTCGTCGCTTGTTGATAGGGAACCCGGTCACCTTGTTCAATGATCGCTTCGATCCCATGCGCAGTCACGACGCGTGGGCTGGCAATCACCCGGCCTTTTCTATCCGTTTCCAAGGCTGACAATTCAAGATTGATTAAGCGGCCATTGTTGATCTTCATCAAACTTAGCCCAAGCGCGGCCGGCCCCCCCAACAATCCGGTTGCAGCAGCTGCCGGCAAATTGACATTGAGATTATTGGCGCCGCCCGCTGCCCCTCCTCCTGCAAGCGCGCTCGATCCGGTCGCACTGCCTGAAATACCAAGCCTTTGATCGCCCAAGCCGGTAGCATTCTGAATCCCAAAACGAGCGCCTAGATTACGGCTGAAAGTTTCGATCGCTTCCACTATACGCGCTTCGATCATTACCTGTCTCTCAAAAACATCCAATCGCTGAATGCGTTTCCTGACTTCTTCGAGACGGACCGGGATATCGGTAACGGTTATGGTATTACTGATCTCATCGATATTAATGGTACCGCGTTGACTGAGCATCCCTTCAAAGGACATTGAATTTACCCGGCGGTGATTTAAATGATAAGTCTCCGAACGCAGCGGTTCCATTTCGGTCATTTGCATTTTAGCTTCAAGATCCAGCAGTTCCCTATCCGCCATTTCTTTACGAGGCGCCACAAAAATAACGTTGCCATTCTTACGTTTATCCAGATCATGCGCTTGCAGCACAATATCTAGTGCCTGATCCCACGGCACATCTTTGAGTCGCAATGTCAAATTGCCTCCGACTGAGTCGCTGGCAATAATATTCAGATTGGTAAAGTCCGCGATTACTTGTAGTACTGCCCTCACTTCCACATCCTGGAAATTCAATGAGAGCCTTTCACCGGTATACCCGCCGTAAACGCGTTTCCTTTTGGCTTGCTCTTCTTCATCTTCCGATAATGCGCGCACATCCAGTACAAAGCGTGTTCCGGATTGCCGCGAAGAGTGCTCCCAACGCCCCCCGGCCTTAACCAGCATCCGAACGTTATCGCCCTTTTTGAACGTTTCAATGGTATGGATGGGTGTCGCAAAATCCATCACATCAAAGCGTCTGGTCAAACTGGCGGGCAGTAATGTATCAAAGAATTCGACGATGATATCTTCGCCCTGTTGCTGCACATCGACGCTCGCGCCCGTTTTTGTCATATCGACTTCAATGCGCCCTTCACCATTGGGTCCTCTGCGGAAATCGATATCCTGCAAGCTATTCATCCGCTTATTGGGTGTTTCTTCGGCAAAACGGACTACTTTGTTGCTTGCCGGATTCTCCGGCACGCTCACTAATCGGATGAATACGAGATTATCTTCGGCGCGTATGTCGTGGCGCATCAATCTCGCCAAGTTTAATACCACTCGCGTCCGGTCACCCACTTGAATGACATTGGCGCTGCGGAGATCGCCTTCTGCAGCTTCTTGAACATTCCTGCCAAGTTTGTTGGAAACATTATAAAAATCAAAATAAATCCGGTGCGGATTATCAAGTACGACGCCGACAGGAAGACTCGTTAATGGTTTATCCAGAGTCAGTTTTGCAATCACTTCGCCATTCAGGAAAGTTGAAAGATCAATTGTTCGAATACTGTTCTGCGCGTCCTCGGCCATCACGATATTCGCAGTCATTAAAAACGTTGATATCCAAAGCATCCCAACGGTTATTACTGCACCCAAGCTATAATTTCCGGTTATTAATAGCTTCATGACCTTCATCCTAGTTTTTTAGCATCAGTACACTTGTTCTTTCAACCCATTCATTGACACCTTCTTGAACCATTTCCGATAGTTTTACTTCCGATTCAGAAATCTCATCAATCCTCCCAAAGTTTTGCCCCAAATAATTCCCTTTCCTGACACGATGCAATATGCCTTCGGGGGATTTAATCAACGCGAAAATCGAATCATGCTGTTGCAATGACCCCACCATTGCCAGACTTTCCAGTGGATAAGCTTCCAATACTTCCTTGCGACGGTTCAGATCAGGCTGGATATCACTCATGCTTGCAAACGCTTGATCATTTTGGCGGGGAGCGAAGGGATTGGGTGAATCAAATGCCATATAAGTGAACGGCTTATAGGACTTAACTTCGGGCAATGGATCAATTTGCCCATGCAACCCCTCGCCAGAGCTATGGATAAACACTTCAAGATCACTATAGTCATTTTGCTGACACGCAGTAAGTAGAAATGGAATTACCATTAACAATACTAGCAGGAATGTTTTTTTTAGCATAATTTATCTGCCTTCAGCTTTCTTTGCCAGTTCCCCTTCGTCCAAATAACGATATGTTTTTGCAACAGCATCCAGTACCAATTTCCCATCATTTCCTGGTTTTACATTGATATCATTGAGCGTCACGATACGTGATAAATGTGCTATATCACTGGCAAAAGCCCCTATCGCGTGATAATCGCCGGTTACACGAATCGCAACCGGAAGCTCTGCATAAAATGCATTGATCGTTTCCTGTGTCGCGGGTTTAAATAACTCAAATTGTAACCCCCGTCCCAAACCGGCCTGATTAATATCAATCAGCAACGCTTCCATTTCGGATTTATCCGGAAGCTGGCGCAATAAGGTTCCCAGCGATTTCTCAATGTCTTTCAATTGTTCACGCATCGCTGGCAAATTTACTGCGCTGCGCTTTTTAATCAGATAGGTATTTTTCAATGTTTCTTCTTCCGCTTGAATCCTTTCAAGCGTCTCAAATTCGTCTTGCCAGATAAGAAAATGACCTGCAATGATGATCGCAGCCAATAAAATTATCAGTGCTACAACTTTGAACGCCATCGGCCAATCTCCAGCCCGATTGAAATCAAGCTGGCGCAATTCCATCAGAAGGTTTTCCATGATATTTTCTTATCCGCTTGTATTTTTGGATGTTTTTTGAATATCGTCTATCGTGGTACGTCGAAGTTGAATCTTCATGTTGAATTCGTTTTGGCGCACATTATCCTGAGTCATTGCTTTAATCTCGATCAGCAACGGCGATGTAAGCCACGGCGAAGATTCCAGGTTGCGCATCAATGCTGATACTCGCGCATTCGATTGCGCGTAGCCCATCAGAGTGATGTCATGATCATTTTGCTGAACACTTTGCAAATACACGCCATCCGGTAATAGTCTAGCCAGTTGATCCAATAAATGGACCACTTCTGAACGGCTATTCTGTAATGTTTCAACCACTTGCTTACGCGATAGCAGTTCTTGAGTTTGCGTTTTGATATTTCTTATTTCTGCGATTTCTTGATCCAAGAGTACAATTTGATCGTTCAAAAATTGGTTGCGGCCATTTTGATATTCGACCTCACCCGCGATCATCGAATACACTCCCCAGACAATCATAATCCCGAATACGCTCACCAAACCCGCAAAAACCGCAATTTGTTGCTGCTTGGCTTTACGCTTCAGCTCGCGATGAGGGAGTAAATTAATACGAATCATGATGGATCAAAGCTGCGTAAAGCTAAGCCGCAAGCAACCAATAGAGAGGGGGCATCGAGATTGAGCTGACGCGGAATGATCCGGCTGGATAACTCCATCGTTGAAAAAGGATTGACTATTAACGTGCTTACCTGAGTGCGCGTCGAAATGATTGCATCCAGGCCAGGAATTACTGCGCTCCCTCCAGCTAAGAAAATATAATGGACTTCGGTATATTGCGTTGAAGTAAAAAAGAACTGAATGGCGCGCATCACTTCAATCGCCAGCGTCTCGCAGAACGGTTGCAATACTTCCGCATTGTAGTTTTCAGGTAAGCCGCCGCTACGTTTGGCCGCCTCGGATGCTTCTAGAGAGAGATTAAACTGATTATGAATTTCCTGGGTTAGTTGATTGCCACCAAATGGTTGATCCCTTGTATATAATGATTCGCCGTTAAGCAACACATTTATTTTCATGACGGTTGCACCAATATCGACCAATGCGATCACTTGATCTTTTCCACCGCCGGGTAATTGGTTCAACGTCAATTCAAATGCTGCTTGAGCTGCATAGGGTTCAACGTCTACCACTACTGTTTTAAGTCCAGCAGCTTGTGCTGTCGCCACACGATCTTCGACTTTCTCTTTTCGCGATGCTGCAATCAGAACTTCGACTTCTTCAGGATTATCAGGAACCGCTTTCGTTACTTGAAAATCAAGATCCACTTCATTTAATGGAAAAGGAATATATTGACTGGCTTCGTTTTCTACCTGAAACACCAAATCGTCATCCCGTTGTCCCGCAGGGACAATAATTTTTTTGGTAATTACATCTGTTGCGGGAAGTGCAAGCGCCACATTTTTTTGCCTTGTTCCCATGCGTTTCCAGCCGCGTTGCAGGCTCTCACTGACCGCATCCATATTAACGATCTCACCGTCGAGCATCGCATCTGCCGGCAATGATTCTATCGCATACCGTTCAATGCGATAATTTTGACTGCTACCAATTCTGGACAACTCGACCAGTTTCACTGAAGAAGAACTTATATCCACACCAATTAATGCCGGAGGCTTAATCTTTAAGAAATCAAAATTGATGTCAAAATTTCCCTTGAACATTGGTCTAATTGCGGCGATACTTTAGAGATATCATGTTAATAATATTGTTGAATTGATGTGAACTCTTTGCAAGAATTCATTGAATTTATTCAGTATACTAAATAAGTATGCTAAACAACAAAATTTTGATTCTGCCAGAGTTCTGGGAATTTTATTTAAAGAAAAGCGATAGATATACCCCCTATAACTTCTTCACTCACTTATCTACCATTAATCAATCGTAATTCATGCTCTCCCGTTGGTTGTTTTATCTTTTTGTAACGGTTTTTGCTACCGGATTTATCGGCATTTTGCTAGCCGGTTTTGCCGCATTAGTCATCTATTCGAATTTACCTTCGTTGGAAACACTGACGGATTATCGTCCTAAAATACCGTTGCGCATATACAGCGATGAAGGTTTATTGATTGGGGAATTTGGCGCAGAACGTAGAAATGTCGTGAGTATTTCGGAGGTTCCCATCCACCTTAAGCAAGCTATCTTAGCTGCGGAGGATGACCGCTTTTATGAACATGGTGGAGTCGACTATCTCGGTGTGCTACGAGCTGCTTATTCCAACTTTGCTTCAGGCGCTGTTCGTCAGGGCGCCAGCACCATTACGATGCAAGTTGCGCGCAACTTTTTCCTGACCAGGGAAAAAACTTTAACAAGAAAATTCAGCGAGGCTTTACTGGCTTTTAAAATCGAACACAACCTTACTAAAGATAAAATATTGGAACTTTATATTAACCAAATTTATCTCGGGCAGCGTAGTTATGGTTTTGCAGCGGCAGCACAAACCTACTTTGGCAAGTCGTTGCAGGAAATCGACATTGCCGAAGCGGCTATGTTAGCAGGGCTGCCCAAGGCACCGTCGGGATATAACCCGATCAGCAATCCAAAGCGTGCCAAAAGCAGACAGTTGTATGTATTGGGCCGTTTACACAAGCTAAATCATATAAGTAGCGAAGAACTAAGTGAATTAGAAAAAAAACCCATCGCTGTAAAAAAGCAAACTGCGATTTTTGCGATGCCGGCGGATTACGTTGCCGAAATGGTTCGCCAAGTGATTTACGATCGCTATCAAGAAGAAGCTTATAATAAAGGCATTAAAGTGTACACAACCATACGCAAGCTTGATCAAGAAAGTGCCTATCAAGCATTGCGAAAAAATGTGCTTGAATACGATAGGCGCCAAGGTTATCGTGGTTCTGAGGCTTATATCGATTTACTTAAGAATGGGACAAATCAGGAAAAAACACTGGATGATGCTTTAGACGAAGTCAGTGACAGCGATAATATATATGCAGCTATTGTTCTGTCCGTTAAACCTAATGCCGTTCAAGTCTATCGAAAAGGCGGGGAAATTGTTGAAATAGCCGGGGAAGGTTTAAAATTTGCACAAAAATTTCTTGGCGACCGAAAAGAGCCCGGTAAAAAGTATATCGTCCCAGGCGCATTGATCCGCATTCAGAAAGAAAACAATCATTGGCATATCGTACAGCTTCCGGAAGTCGAAGCGGCCCTGGTATCACTAGATCCGAGCGATGGGGCCATCCGCGCTTTAATCGGTGGTTTTGATTTCCAGAAAAATCAATTCAATCATGTTACACAAGCCTGGCGGCAACCCGGTTCCAGCTTCAAACCTTTCATTTACTCCGCAGCATTGGAGAAGGGATTCACTCCTGCCACGATCATTAATGATGCGCCGTTGTCTTTCAGCGCTACCCAAACAGGGAGCAAGCCTTGGGACCCCAGGAACTTTGATGGAAAATTTGATGGTCCCATGCGCTTGCGTACGGCATTAGTCAAATCTAAAAATCTGATATCCATTCGAATTCTTCAGGCTATCGGCATTCACTATGCGCAAGATTACATTACGCGATTCGGCTTCGATGCAGCACGCCACCCACCTTATTTGCCCATGGCTTTAGGATCAGGTTCAGTCACCCCGATGCAAATGGCGGTTGGATATGCTGTATTTGCTAACGGCGGTTTTCGTATCGCTCCCTATTTGATAAAAACGATCGAGGATGAAAAAGGTACTGTGCTTGAGCAATTCCAACCTATTACCGTCACCACGGGAGCCAAGCGTGTCATTGATCCTCGCAATGCCTTTATCATGACGAATATGATGCAAGATGTTATTAATTTTGGTACAGCCGTCAAAGCAAAGCAATTAGGACGCAGTGATTTAGCCGGCAAAACCGGGACTACCAGTAATTTCGTCGATGCATGGTTTTGCGGATTTCAAAAAGACTTGGTCACCATTGCATGGACAGGTTACGACGAACCTAAGTCATTAGGCAATAATGAAACTGGTGGTCGTGTGGCACTGCCGATTTGGATGGATTACATGGGGCCGGTTCTGAAAGGTATTCCAGTCGCAGAATATAAACCACCTAACGCTGTCGTAGCTGCAAGAATAAATTCCAGATCGGGATTTAGAGATCCGTCAGGAGACATTTCTGAATTTTTCTTTAGTGAACAGTTGCCACCGATAACTGATATCTCACCCGCTGAAGATCAGATTTCCCCAACAACACCCCGAGATTTAAGAGATCAATTATTCTAAAAATTTATCAGGCGTTCTTTTTTAACCAGTTCGCAGCTTCTACCGCATAATACGTAAGAATTCCATCTGCACCGGCTCTCTTAAAAGAGAGCAACGCCTCCAGAACACAGGCTTCTTCATTGAGCCATCCATTCATGGCGGCTGCTTTCAGCATAGCGTACTCGCCGCTGACCTGGTATACGAATGTTGGTACGCCATACCGATCTTTCACGCGCCGTACAATATCTAAATAAGGCATTCCCGGTTTAATCATAACCATGTCTGCGCCTTCATCCAAATCCAATCCTACTTCCCAGAGCGCTTCGTCGGAATTTGCCGGATCCATCTGATAGGTATATTTATTACTTGATCCAAGATTTGCAGCGGATCCTACGGCATCTCGAAATGGCCCATAAAAATTGGAAGCATATTTAGCTGAGTATGCAAGGATTTTTGTAAGAATATAGTTCTCGCCATCCAGACGATTTCTTATTGCAGCAACACGCCCATCCATCATGTCTGATGGCGCCACGACATCAGCACCGGCCTGTGCATGAACTAATGCCTGCTGGCAAAGAACTTCTACTGTCTCATCATTCAGCACATACCCGCGCTGATCAATTAACCCGTCTTGACCATGGCTCGTGTAGGGATCCAAGGCAATATCAGTAATGACACCGAGTTCAGGAAAATTTCTTTTCAATTGCCTAACGGTTCGTGGAACCAATCCGTCCGGGTTAAATGCTTCACTCGCTGAAAGATTCTTAAGCTCCGCATCAATAACCGGAAAAATAGCCACCGCTGGAATTCCCAGCTTCAAGCAATTTTCTGCTTGATTCAGAAGTAAATCAATGCTTTGCCTAACGACCCCCGGCATTGATCGCACATCCTCGGTGCGACTCTTTCCATCTAAAACAAAAACAGGATAAATCAAATCATCCACACCAAAATGACACTCTTGCATCAACCGCCGGGAAAAAACGTCGCGACGCATCCGCCGCATTCTTCTTTGTGGAAATTTGGTGCTAGGAAACATAATATTAAAAAATAAGAAAACTCTAAATACGGGGAACTTATTTTATCACTTTACTCTCTTATAAACGGACAATCTTGATCGTCCCCCTGTCTTCCCTCCCTGAGACAGGGCCTTAAGTGATATTAAGGCGGTTCCCCCGGTTTTACTCCCCTTTAACCGGGGTTTTTTTATAACAACCAACTACCACTCATTATCCAACCACTTGCTTATTACCGCAGATGCAGTGTCAACTCCCATGGTGGAGTGGCTCGAGAATAATTGAACGCTACAATTTGAATAAGTAGTACTAAGAAACAGATTTACATCCCTTAAGGTGCTATTTGCCTGCTGCTTGCTCAACTTATCAGCTTTTGTCAACAATATATGAACGGCTTTTCCTGTTGGGGTAAACCAATCCAACATTTTTATATCCAATGCTTTAAGAGGATGGCGGATATCCATTATCAATATCAGCCCTTTCAACGACTGACGAGTCTGTAAATAGTTTCCTAGGACTTTCTGCCAATGGCTTATCACGGAGATCGGTACTTTGGCATAACCGTATCCGGGTAAATCGACCAAAAATTTTCCTGCGCCGATTTGAAAGAAATTAATATGCTGAGTTCTTCCTGGTGTTTTACTCACAAAAGCCAAGCGATTCTGATTTGTTATAGCATTAATGACGCTGGACTTTCCAGCATTGGAGCGTCCAGCAAACGCAATTTCAATGCCCGTGGGCGGTGGTAAATCCTTCTCTTCATAGGCAGAAGTCACAAAAAATGCTTTATGAAACCGAGACATGAAATCAGTCATTACTCATTTTATTTTGATTAAACATGATATCGTGAGCAATTATGATAAGTCCCTCAAGAACCAAATTATCGATGACTTGAAAAGGTATTTCTATAAAAGGTGTCAGTTCTGAACTACCGCCGCCACTTATAAAACACTTTAGAGCGGGTTCATTTAATTGCGTGGAAACTCTGTAATAGAAATGTTCGATCGCACCCAACACACTATGCACTAAACCAGTATGCACTGCATCGTCTGTAGATTGAGGAAAGTCTTGAAAGGTACCAGTGAGCAAAGTTCTTATTTTTGTTCCTGATTGTAAACTTTCACGCATCAAATATATACCAGGCATGATAACACCGCCAAGAAACTCGCCAGAATCAGAAAGAGCATCAATGGTAACCGCAGTGCCTACATTCACTACGATACAAGCCCGTTGATTAAAATTCCAGGCTGCAACTAGAGCGGCCCAGCGATCACTGCCCAATTGTTCTGGGTTACGATAGCAATTCAATACCCCACACTGAAAAACACGTGCTTTTATCCAATGAGGTTTCACAGCCCATATCGATAATATCGCTTCCTCAAGTTCGTCTTGCAATAAATTTGCTGCCACATGAGAAATGATAATGTGCAAAGGCGAAGGGAGTTTTTTAAAGGTGTTAAATAAATGGTAAATTTCTTTATTAGAAATTTCTCCTTTTGTCAACCAAATGGCATCTTTTTTAAGTCCCCATTTAAAAAAAGAATTCCCTGAATCAATAGCTAATATCATTGACATTGATATTTAGGATTCTGCTTTCAATCTTAAGGAAATATCACCAATATTGAATGTTCTTATGCCTGAATTTGTGATCAATTTAAGCGCACCGGAGTCATCGATTCCGTCGACAGCACCATCTATAGTTGCACCAGTTGGCAGTTTTAAGGTGACTTCGCAACCTTCATATGCGTGACTCTTGATCCACTCGTTTCTGAAATAAAGAAATCCATACGTTTCGAAATCATCTAGCATATTTTTTAGCTCAGTAAGTAACTTACCTAATACCTGATTTCGATCAAGGTGATATCCTGTTATCTCGAAGAGATCAGTGGCTTCTTGATTGATTAACTGTTTTAAGGGATCTGAGAGGTAGAAATTGACACCAATTCCAATTGCAGCAAAAGTAGTACCATCAGGTTTGACTCTAATTTCAGTTAATATTCCAGCGAGTTTCTTTTTCTCATACAAGATATCATTCGGCCATTTGAGTTGAATATTTATAATCGAGAAAGCTTTGAGAGTCCGGATTATCGCAAGACCAATGACTAAACTAAGTCCTGATAAAAGGGATGGTTTTTTTTTAAAATGTCTTAACACAGAAAATGTCAAACAATTTCCGGTTTCACAAAACCATGTGCGCCCTTGCCTACCCCTTCCACTGGATTGGTATTCTGCGACTACTGCGATCAATATCCGATTATTTGAAGATATTAATTGGGGAGAATTGGTCAATATCCAGTTGTTTGTAGAATCAATCTTATCAAATACAATCAACTGGATATCGTGATTAGAAAATGAGCATGACCTTAGAATTTCATCATAACTTAGCTTATTATTATGAATCAGGTATTTCTTTATTTTGTGCAAGTAAAATAGCTAACAACATTAATCAATAATTCAACAAAATAAACAAGTTATTAATTGAATTATGATTTCATTTGATCAGAATCAGATAAGTCTAAGTTAGGTCGATCCACCAATTCAACCAATGCCATAGGGGCATTATCACTCTTTCTAAATCCGAATTTAAGAATTCGTATATATCCACCAGGCCGTTCATTATATCGAGGCCCAAGTTCCGCGAAAAGCTTAATCACATTACCGCGATTTCTTAATTTATTAAAAGCCAGACGTTTATTAGAAAGCGAACCTTCTTTCCCTAAAGTAATTACTGGCTCAATAAATTTTCGTAATTCTTTTGCCTTAGGTAAAGTTGTCTTAATTACTTCATGTTCTATTAAAGAATTACTCATGTTTCGAAGCATTAATAGCCTGTGACTACTGCTTCTATTTAATTTTCTTAAAGCACACCTATGACGCATGATTAATATCCTTTACTAAATTATCTAAATTAGGAGGTGGCCAATTATCTAATTTCATTCCTAATGTCAGCTCACGAGCAGCAAGCACCTCTTTTATCTCATTAAGTGATTTTCTTCCAAGATTGGGCGTTCTTAGCAATTCGGCTTCAGTTCTTTGAATCAAATCACCAATATAATAAATATTTTCTACTTTAAGGCAATTTGCTGATCTGACAGTCAATTCCAAATCATCGACAGGTCTTAACAAGATAGGATCAATTTGGGGGGTTTGGGGTTGTTCTTTTGGAATTGGAGTGCTTTCCAGATCAGCAAATACAGATAACTGCTGAACAAGTACTCGCGCTGCATATCGTATTGCTTCTTCAGGATCGACAATCCCATTTGTTTCTAAATCAATCACTAGTTTATCTAAATCAGTACGCTGTTCAACTCGTGCGCTTTCAACGATATAGCTAACTCTCTTTACAGGACTAAAAGATGCATCAAGCAATATTGTACCCACATTATTATCTTGATTTTTTAATCTTCTTAGAGTCGCAGGTACATAACCACGACCTTTTTCAACTTTAAGTTGAATCTCAAGACTCCCATCCGAAGTTAAATGAGCAATAACATGGTCAGGATTGACGATTTCAACATCGTGGCCAACTTCAAAATCACTCGCAGTAACAATGCCTTTTCCAGCTTTCTTCAAAGTAAGCATAGCTTCATCATTATTATGCAGCTTAAGAATAATACCTTTTATGTTTAATAAAATGTCAACGACATCTTCCTGTACTCCTTCAATGGAAGAATATTCGTGCAAAACTCCAGAAATTTTTACTTCAGTAGGAGCAAAACCATTCATCGATGACAGCAATATGCGTCGTAATGCATTACCCAAAGTGTGACCGTAGCCTCGTTCAAAAGGCTCCATTACAACTGTAGCGTGTAAAGGTGAAATATTTTGCACATCAACTATGCGAGGTGTTAATAAATCATGACCATGCATAACAAAGTCCTTTAAATTTGCAACCGAATTGAAATGAGATTATTTCGAATACAATTCAACAACCAACGATTCATTGATAGTCGAAGTTATATCAGAACGATCTGGTACTACTTTGAAAATTCCTCGCATTTCTTTTACATTTATATCGAGCCAACTTGGGAATGTTCGATTTTCAGCCGCAATAATTGATGTTTTTATTCTCAACTGATTTTTTGCATTCTGAGATAGCTCAATGATATCACCAGGTTTTACTTGGTATGCAGGGATATTCGTTCTCTTTCCATTAACCAACACACAATTATGCCGTACAACTTGTCGGGCTTCCGAACGGGATGATCCAAAGCCCATCAAATATGCAACATTATCTAATCGACTTTCTAAATTCTGAATAAGATTTACACCTGTAATTCCTTTCTTACTATCGGCCTTTTTATAAATATTCCGAAATTGTTTTTCCAGAATTCCATAAATTTTTTTTATTTTCTGCTTTTCCCTTAGCTGCACACCATAGTCCGATAAGCGACCCTTTTTTTGCCCGTGCTGACCTGCAGGATAATTTCTTCTTTCAATCGCACACTTGTCTGTAAAGCACTTTTCTCCTTTCAGAAATAGTTTTTCACCTTCACGACGACATTGCTTGCATTTTGGTTCAAGATTTCTAGCCAAAATATTCTCCTATATTCTTCTTTTTTTGGGTGGGCGACATCCATTATGTGGAACAGGCGTAACGTCCGAAATGCTAGTAATCTTGAAACCAGCCAAATTCAGCGCACGTACCGCAGAGTCGCGACCAGGTCCCGGTCCCTTAACTCTGACTTCTAAATTTTTGACTCCACATTCTATGGCTATCTTACTGGCGTTTTCAGCTGCAACCTGCGCTGCAAAAGGAGTACTTTTTCTTGATCCTTTAAATCCAGCGCCACCAGAAGTTGCCCAAGATAATGCATTTCCTTGACGATCTGTAATTGTCACTATTGTGTTATTGAAAGAAGCATGTATATGCGCTATTCCTTCAGAAACATTTTTTTTAATTTTTTTTCTTACTTTTGATACTACTTTTGCCATCAGATTAGGTATCCTGTAAAAAGTTTAAATCATCGTGCTCTGATTGCTTTGCGTGGTCCTTTTCGAGTTCTAGCATTTGTTCGTGTCCTCTGACCACGAACTGGCAAGCCTTTGCGATGTCTTAGGCCCCGATAACATCCCAAATCCATTAATCGCTTGATATTCATAGAAATCTCACGTCGCAAATCACCTTCAATCGTAAATTTAGAAATTTGCTCACGTAAATCGTCGATCTGTTTATCTGATAGATCTTTAAGCTTTATATCCTTGCTTATTCCCACAGATTTACAAATATTTGAGGATCTGGTTCTTCCAATTCCGTAGATAGATGTTAATGCAATGCCAACGTGTTGATGGTTAGGTAAATTTACCCCTGCAATCCTTGTCATTCTTTGTCCTGTGTTAAATATTAACCTTGACGCTGCTTATGCCGTGGATCTTCACATATAACGCGTACTATTCTTTTTCTTCTTATAACTTTACAGTTTCTGCATAATTTCTTTACTGATGCGCTGACTTTCATCGTACTCTCTAAATTGTTGAATTATTTATTTTGCTCTAAAAGTGATTCGTGCTCTTGTTAAATCATAAGGTGTTAAATCAACAGTCACTTTATCCCCAGGTAAGATCCTTATATAATGCATCCTCATTTTACCGGATATGTGCCCTAGTACTATATGTCCATTTTCTAACTTTACACGGAAAGTTGCATTTGGCAGTGTCTCAAGAATTTCGCCTTGCATTTGTATAGTTTCTTCTTTTGCCATAAATCTTAGTTTATTGAAAATTCTTTAGCATTAGTGCGTAGGAATTCTACTATTACCTTTCAAATTTGCTTTTTTAAGTAAACTATCATATTGAGAAGACATCACATGAGATTGAATTTGCGACATGAAATCCATCGTTACAATTACTATTATCAATAATGATGTACCACCAAAGTAAAATGGGACATTCCATTTTAGTATTAGAAATTCAGGTAATAAACAAACAAGGGTTACATAAAGAGAGCCACTTAATGTCAATCTCAACATAATATTTTCAATATAGCGTGTCGTTTGCTCGCCAGGTCTGATACCTGGAATAAAAGCGCCGCTTTTCTTAAGGTTATCCGATGTTTCTTTAGGATTAAATACTAATGCGGTATAGAAAAAACAAAAGAAAATTATCATGACTGCATAGAATATTACATATACTGGCTGGCCTGGTGCTAATGCACCACTAATATCTTTTAACCAAATCATGGAATCGTTGCTTGCAAACCAACCCGCCAAGGTAGCTGGAAACAATATAATGCTTGAAGCAAATATCGGGGGGATGACTCCAGCCATATTCAATTTAAGTGGCAAATGCGAACTCTGTCCTCCGAAAATTTTTTTACCAACTTGCCGTTTAGCATAATTAACTAAAATTCTACGCTGTCCTTTTTCAATAAATACAACTAAACAAGTTACCATGGCAGCAGCAATAAATATAGCTAAAGCAACAAGAAAATGCATTGAGCCGGTGCTAACTAGATCTAGAGTTCCACCAATGGCACTCGGTAATCCAGCAGCGATTCCTGCAAATATAATTAGTGATATACCGTTTCCAATTCCTCTCTCGGTAATTTGCTCGCCCAACCACATTAGAAATATTGTGCCGGTTACTAAAGTAACAACTGTTGTTAGCACGAACATGCCGCCAGGTACAATCACTAATCCATTCTGCGATTGTAACGCTATTGAAATACCATAACTTTGCACTAAGGCTAAAAAAAGTGTTCCGTAACGAGTATATTGCGTTATCTTTCTCCGCCCACTCTCACCTTCTTTTTTAAGAGTCTCTAAATAGGGTACTGCAACCGTCCCCAATTGCATAATAATTGAAGCCGATATGTATGGCATGATTCCTAGCGCAAAAATTGAAAAGCGCGAAAGAGCTCCTCCCGAGAACATATTAAACATTCCCAAAACGCCATTTTCTTGAGAATTAAAAAGATCTTTTAAAACAACAGGATCTATCCCAGGAACTGGTACATGCGCTCCAACTCTATAAACGATTAGTGCTAAAAATAAGAAAAGCAATCTTCTTTTTAAATCTGCAAACTTATCTATTGGCTTTTGCATTATTCCATTAGCTGACAATTCTTCTCCTCATGTTGCTCACGTCATCCATCCTCTAGTTTATTTTGCTTTGTATACTCTTAGTAACAGAAATATTATCAAAACAAAATTTAACTTTCCCTTCAGATGCGTTATAAATTTTTACTTTGCGAATCTTTCCTGATATCAAGCCTTTTTCTCTAAGTAAACTAAGATCTATTTTGTCATCTTCTACTAAAGAATCCAGTTCCTGCAACTTAAGAGAAGTTTTTAATTTGGCCCTATAATTAACAAATCCCTTCTTCGGTAATCGACGTTGAATAGGCATCTGCCCACCTTCAAATCCAACTTTGTGAAATCCACCTGAGCGTGACTTTTGACCTTTATGTCCTCTACCACAAGTTTTTCCAAACCCACTTCCTATTCCCCGGCCAACTCGTGTTTGTTTTCTTTTAGCTCCAGGAGCCGCTTTAATTGTATTTAGAAACATTTCATCTAATCACATTTTATTAAATAAGATACTTTTCGAATCATTCCTCTAATTGCTGGAGTATCTTCTAATATTGAAATACTATTTAATTTTCTTAATCCTAAACCTTTAATTGTTTCCCGATGTGTTCTCTTTGTACTAATTGGGCTTTTTATCAAAGTTACCTTGATAGAGTTATTTGTCATGAGTTCTTACCTATAATAATATCCTCTAAATTTTTATTTCTTTTCGCAGCAATCTCGGCAGGTGTTCTCATCATGCTCAAACCTTTGAGGGTAGCTCTAACCACATTATAAGGATTGGTGGAGCCAATACATTTTGCCAAAATATTGGTCATTCCCATTACTTCAAATATCGCACGCATAGGACCCCCTGCAATAATTCCAGTGCCCTCAGGCGCAGGCTGCATATATATTTTTGCTGCTCCATGAGAGGCTGTGATTGGATGATATATCGTTCCACCTTTCAATTTAACTTTAATTAATTTTTTTCTCGCCTCATCCATTGCTTTCTGAACAGCTACTGGAACTTCTCTTGCTTTTCCCTTCCCCATACCGACACCGCCATCCCCATCACCCACTACAGTCAGCGCTGCAAATCCTAATATCCTACCGCCCTTAACAACTTTAGTCACACGATTAATCGCTACCATTTTTTCACGAAGATTGTCTCCAGTTTCTTCTTCAGTGTTGGTTTTACTATTTAATTTATTCAGTTTTGACATTTTGATTATTTAGAAAATTAATCCTTCTTCGCGCGCAGCTTCTGCCAAGGCTTTAACACGTCCATGATATCGATAACCCGATCTATCGAATGCAATTTTCGATACTCCGTGTTCTATTGCTTTCTGCGCTATTTTTTTCCCAATTAAAATTGCTGCAGATATATTTCCGCCATTATTCAATTCTTTTTTAAAATCTTTCTCTAGCGACGATGCTTGTATAATAACCATATTTTTTTTGTCATCAATTATCTGAGCATAAATATGAGAATTTGTTTTATGAACAGTAAGCCGTATCGCATTGTTATTAACAATCCGAATTCTTGTTTGTTTTGCTCTAAGCTGTCGTCTTTCGTTATTACTTTTCATATTTTTTAGCTATTTTTTCTTAGTTTCTTTTAATATTATAACTTCATCGCTATATCTAACACCCTTGCCTTTATATGGCTCCGGACTTCTGTAGGCACGTATATCTGCCGCTACCTGCCCCACTTTTTGCTTATCGATCCCCTTGATCACTATTTCTGTCTGTGTAGGTGTTTCAATTTTAATCCCTGTCGGTATCTCGTGATCAATTGGATGAGAAAAACCCAAGGCTAAATTAATTTTATTTTGATTAATCTGCGCTCGATATCCGACCCCTACTAATTGAAGTTTTTTTTCGAATCCTATTGTTACGCCTTTAATCATATTAGCTATTAACATTCGGATTGTACCAGCTAGCGCATTAGCATGTTGCGTATTTATATTACTTTTAACAAGTAACGCATTGCCTTGGTTTTCAACTTCAATTTCATTTGGAATATCTTGATTAACAGCACCTAACGGTCCTTTTACTGTAAGTTTTTTTCCGGTTAAGCTGATCTCTACTTCTTTTAGCAACATAATCGGATTTTTACTAACTCGTGACATAATATTTTTAACTCAAATAGTTAGATAACATAACATAATAACTCGCCACCTAATCCAATAGCTTTAGCTTTTTGATTAGTCATCACACCTTTTGAAGTAGTTATTATCGCAATACCCAGTCCATTTTGTATATCTGGCAAGTCTCTATGTGACTTGTAAATTCTTAATCCAGGCTTGCTTATACGTTCAATTTTTTCAATTACTGAAGTGCCACAATAATATTTAAGATTGATTAGCAACTCGTATTTCTTTGAAATTTCATTTACTTCATAGCCATTAATAAAACCCTCATCAAGGAGGACTTTTGCAATAGCTAATTTTAATTTCGAGCTGGGCATTCTCACAAATGCCTTATTAGCCATCTGAGCATTTCTGATTCGAGTTAACATATCAGAAATTGGATCACTTAAACTCATTTCAACTATTATCCTTAATTTATAAGTCAGAGATTACCAACTTGCTTTTGTGATGCCAGGAATTTTACCGCTCATCGCAATTTCTCTTAGCTTAATTCTTCCTAAGCCAAATTTTGAGTAAACGCCTCGTGGCCGTCCAGTCAATTCGCACCGATTTCTTAATCTTATTGGACTAGAATTTTTTGGAAGTAACTGTAGAGATAATCGGGCTTCATTCCTTTCTTCAGATGATAAAGCATTATTATTAATAGTATCGATCAATTTCGCTCTCTTATTTGCATATTTCTCTACTATTCTTTTTCTTTTAAGATTTCTATTTATCAATGAAAGCTTTGCCATAATTGTCTCAATTTTTAAATGGAAAGTGAAAAGCCTCTAATAATGCCTTAGCCTCAGAATCATTTTTCGCTGTTGTGGTAATTGATATATTCATTCCACGCAATGAATCAATTTTGTCATAATCGATCTCTGGGAATATTATCTGTTCTTTAATGCCTAAATTATAATTTCCTCTTCCATCAAATGATTTGCTCGAAATACCTCTGAAATCCCTTATCCTTGGGATTGCAATACCAATTAATCGGTCCAAAAACTCATACATTCGTACGTGCCGTAATGTAACCTTACAGCCTATTGGATAATCTTTTCTAACCTTAAAAGTCGCTATCGACTTTTTCGCACGTGTAATTATCGGTTGTTGACCGCTTATTTTTTTTAAATCAGCTAGAGCATTTTCAACTATCTTTTTATCGGTTGTAGCTTCCCCAAGACCTATATTCAATGTAATCTTTGATATTCTTGGTACTTCCATTATTGATTTATAATTAAAATCATTCATCAGTTTTTTTATAACTGTTGTCTGATAATATTCTTTTAATCGAGCCATGCTTTACCAACTCCAAGATTATCAAATAGTTTCACCTGTAGATCCAAAAACTCTTACTTTTCCTTTTTGCGGATCTAAACTCATTTTAATTTTATCGAATTTATTAGTTTTAAAATTGTAAATAGCGACATTCGATATATGTATCGGCATTTCCTGATCAATTATCCCGCCTGTAACTCCAGTTGCTGGATTTGGTTTTTGGTGTTTTTTTGCCGAATTAATGCCTTGCACAATTATATGATCATTTTTCATTACTCGTATAACTGAACCTCTTTTACCTTTATCTTTGCCGGTAATAACAATAACTTCGTCACCCTTTTTTATTCTAGGCATTCTCAATCACCAATTTATAAAACTTCAGGAGCTAATGAAACAATCTTCATGAATTTTGCAGTACGCAATTCTCTGGTTACAGGTCCAAAAATACGTGTACCAATCGGTTCCAATTTATTATTCAATAACACAGCGGCATTATCGTCAAATTTTAGTAATGAACCGTCAATTCGTCTTACACCTTTCGTCGTGCGTACAACTACAGCATTGTAAACTTCACCTTTTTTTACTCTTCCTCGTGGCGCTGCATCTTTTATACTGACTTTAATTATATCCCCAATACCGGCATATTGTCTTTTTGATCCTCCTAGCACTTTAATGCACATTAAAGATCTTGCACCCGTATTATCAGCCACTCGTAATTTTGATTGCATCTGTATCATTGACTGCTCTCTATTAGATTTTACTATTCGAGTTTTATAAAAATTAACAATTTAACTAATTTCACTGTTTTTCTTACTGCCAAGCAATTCCCTAACTTTCCAGTTTTTATTTTTTGATATTGGGCGACACTCTTCAATGATTACTATGTCACCTACATTCAAATTATTACTTTCATCATGCGCTAGATATTTTTTAGAACGTGTTATAAATTTCTCATAAAGAGGATGTTTTAATCGACGCTCAACCAGCACAGTAACTGTCTTATCCATCTTGTTACTGACTATTTTGCCATTTAAACTACGTTTTATATTTACGCTATGCATGATTATTTTTTTGTGAAATCACAGTTTTTACTCTTGCTATTTCTCTTCTATTAAGCCTAATTAGTTTGTTATTTGACAATTGCTGAGTCGCATGCTGCATTCTCAAACTAAATTGTATTTTTAATAGAGCCAATAGTTCTTCGTTTAACTCATGAAGTGATTTATTTTTCAGATCGTTAGTTTTCATGTTCATACACCAATTTGTCTAACGATAAACGTGGTTTTAATAGGCAGTTTAGCTGCCGCGAGTAAAAAAGCTTCTCTCGCCAAACTTTCATCCACCCCATCCATTTCATAAAGCACTTTACCCGGTTGTATTTCAGCTACGTAATATTCCGGACTACCTTTGCCATTTCCCATCCTCACTTCTGCAGGCTTTTGAGAAATCGGTTTATCTGGAAAAATCCTGATCCATATTCTACCACCTCTCTTGATATGTCTCGTCATAGCTCGTCGTGCAGCTTCAATCTGTCTCGCTGTTAGTCGCCCTCGCCCCAACGCCTTTAAGCCATATTCGCCAAAGCTTACTTTCGCTCCTCTTGTTGCTATTCCAGTATTTCTACCTTTTTGCTGCTTTCTATATTTTGTTCTCGATGGTTGAAGCATCAATTTCTCCGTTTGTTTCTACATTGCTGATTATTGCTTTCTATTCATCTGGAGAGGTTGTTTTATCACTATTTGATGTAGATTTTGAATCCACATCTGGTAACGTCAGGATTGATTTCTTAGACATCTTTCTCTTCTCATTTTCTGAACCTGCTGCATTGTGCAATGCCATCGTATGTTCTGAATTTCCGAGAATTTCACCCTTAAAGATCCAGACCTTTATACCGATGATTCCATATGTAGTTTGTGCTTGAGCAGTCCCATAATCTAAGTCTGCTCTTATCGTATGTAATGGCACCCGACCTTCGCGATACCACTCTGTCCGGGCAATCTCGATACCATTCAGTCTTCCCGAACTCATTATCTTGATACCTTGCGCCCCAAGCCTCATTGCATTTTGCATAGCGCGCTTCATCGCACGTCTAAACATTATCCTTTTTTCCAATTGCTGTGCGATATTATCAGCTATCAATTGAGCATCAATCTCAGGTTTTCTTATCTCCTCGATATTGACGTGTACAGGAACGCCCACTCTTTTTTGAAGTTCGCTTCGCAATACTTCTATATCTTCACCTTTCTTTCCAATGACCACACCTGGCCTAGAGCTAAATATTGTCACTCTCGCATTTTTAGATGGTCGTTCTATCAAAATTCTGCCTACTGAAGCATTCTTTAATTTCTCATTCAAAAAATGCCGCACTTTTATGTCTTCATTGAGCATTTTTGCAAAATCAATGCTATTCGCATACCATCGAGATTGCCAGTTTTTATTTACTGAAAGGCGAAAACCAATCGGATGTATTTTTTGTCCCATTAACTATGACCCTATGTTAATTTCTAATCTTAGCACCTACCGTCAGAGAAATATGACACGTTGGTTTAAGTATTCTGTTCCCGCGACCTTTAGCTCTTGCACTGGTACGTTTCATAAACATCCCTCTATCAACATAGATCGATGTAACCCTCAGTTCGTCAATATCTGCACCATCATTATGTTCCGCATTAGCAATAGCTGATTCTAACAACATACGTACTATCGCAGCTCCCTTTTTTGGGCTAAATTGCAAAATTTGCAATGCCTCATCGACCGGCAATCCTCTTATTTGATCTGCAACTAGCCTTCCTTTTTGTGCCGATAATCGCGCTCCTTTCAATACCGCCAATGTCTCCATTATTCTTTCCTAACGTTTAGTGACTGCCTTTTTATCACCAGCATGGCCTTTAAAGGTTCTTGTCAGTGAAAATTCACCGAATTTATGACCAACCATATTCTCTGTAACAAAGACTGGAATATGTTGCTTACCATTGTGCACAGCAACTGTGAATCCAATGAAATCAGGTATTATCGTAGAGCGCCTTGACCACGTTTTAATAGGTCGCTTATCATTTTTATCCCGGGCAACTTCAATTTTTTTTAATAAATGATTATCTACGAATGGTCCTTTTTTAATTGATCGTGCCATTTATTCACTATCCTCTCTTCGTATAACGATGTCTAACTATCATGGATTCAGTTCGTTTATTATTTCGAGTTCGATATCCTTTCGCGGGTACACCCCATGGACTAACAGGATGTCTGCCTGCTGATGTTCTACCTTCTCCTCCACCATGCGGATGATCGATCGGATTCATTGCAACACCACGGACCGTCGGCCTCTTACCACGCCACCTCACGGCACCAGCTTTTCCAATAGATCTTAAATTATGTTCCACGTTGCCAACTTCTCCAATTGTAGCTCGACAATCAATGTGAACTTTTCGCATTTCACCCGAGCGCAATTTAATCTGCGCATAACTTCCTTCTCGTGCTTGTAGCTGCGCAGATGCTCCAGCGGATCTAGCCAGTTGCGCACCTTTACCGGGTAATAATTCGACACAATGAATGATTGTTCCCATTGGAATATGTCGTAATGACATCGCATCACCAGTTTTTATCTGCGCATTATCCCCACTAAGTAACTTTGCACCAATACTCAATCCCTTAGGTGCAATTATATATCTTCTTTCACCATCCTGATAACACAACAAAGCTACATTTGCCGTTCTGTTGGGGTCATATTCAATTCTTTCCACTATTGCAGGAATATTATCTTTGTTACGCTTAAAATCAATTAAGCGATAATGATGCTTATGACCCCCACCATGGTGTCGAACTGTTATATGCCCATGGTGATTACGTCCAGCATTTTTAGCTTGTTTCTCGATTAAATTCTTATACGGTTTTCCTTTGTACAGTTCTTTATTTACTAATTTAACTACTGACCTCTTTCCAGGCGAAGTTGGTTTTAATTTTATCAACGCCATCACTTAACCTCTGTGCTCGTGAAATTGGTAAAATTTATTTCTTGACCGTCTTTGATACTTACAATCGCTTTTTTCCAATTGCTTCTACATCCCAGAAACCGTCCAAATCTTTTTTTCTTACCTTTAACCGTGATTGTTCTTACACTATCTACTTTTATTTTTTGTTCACTCCATAACAACTCTACAGCATCTTTAATTTCCTTTTTTGTAGCATCAAGTGCTACACGGAAAATTGTTTGATTATCTTTCTCACCAACAAATGTTGCCTTTTCAGAAATATGCGGGGCAAAAATTATTTTCAATAATCTTTCTTGATTCACTTTAATTTCTTTCATGTCAAAAGTTCCTCAATTTTCTTTAATCCATTTGCTGTAATCAGAGTCTTTTCATATTTTAACAAACTAACTGGATCAGCATTTTGCACCTCGACTACTGACACATGTGGGACATTTCGCGAGGATAAATACAAGTTATCGTCAATTTCATGCGATATTACTAAAACTTCTTTCAGACCAAGCTTTGTTATTTTCTCTACAAATTCTTTAGTTTTTGGTGACTGAACGCTAATTTGTTCCGCCACAATTAACCTATTATCTCTAATCAACTGAGAGAAAATAACACTCATGCCTGCCCGATACATTTTTCTATTAAGCTTTTTCTTATAATTCTCATCAGGTGAGTTCGGGAAAATTTTTCCACCTCCTCGCCAAATCGGACTTGATGCCATTCCAGCTCTAGCACGCCCTGTACCTTTCTGCCTCCATGGCTTTCTAGTAGATTTTGCTATATCAGATCGACCCTTTTGTGCTCTAGTTGCCGTACGTGCATTAGACAAATACGATGTGACAACTTGATGAACAAGCGCTTCATTGTATTTTCTATCAAAAACTTGATCCGAAACAATTATGTTCTCTTTCGTTTCTTTATCAATAAGCTCTAATTCCATTGCTTATTCATCCTATTGCCATTAATGTTCTATAGTTTATTTTTAAGCTTTTATACTAGGTAATACCACTACATTACTGCCTTTAAAACCAGGTATTGCACCTTTAACTAAAAGTAATTGTTTCTCTTCATCAATTCGAATTATTTCCAGGTTTTGCATTGTTCTTCTAACATTCCCCATATGGCCAGACATTTTTTTCCCAGGAAAAACACGTCCCGGATCCTGCGCCATCCCTATCGAGCCAGGTTTTCTATGTGCTTTTGAGTTGCCATGACTAGTTCTATTCGATGAAAAATGATGTAATTTAATTGTACCTGCGTATCCTTTTCCAATTGTTGTCCCCGAAATATCGACTTTCTGACCGACTTTAAAAATATTACTATTGATTGTCATTCCAATATTAAATCGACCTAATTCAGATTCAGAGACTCTAAATTCTTTTAAAATCGCCCCGGCTTCAACAGCAGCTTTGGAAAAATGACCTGCAATCGGTTTGGATATCCTATTTGAACGCTTACTTCCAAAAGCTAATTGTATTGCGCAATAACCATCAGAATCCATTCTTTTTAATTGCGTAACTCGATTATTTGAAATATCGATAACAGTAACCGGCAAGCTATCACCATTCTCTGTGAATACTCTTGTCATTCCGATTTTTCGTCCAATCAATCCTAAAGTCATTTTTTCCTCTTTTTGCAGCTCTTATTTTGCGTTTATGCGAAAGCAATTTTCCAATTCTAATAGAACTTTATATTACAATTGGTTACAATTTAATTTCCACATCCACCCCTGCAGGCAAATCCAACTTCATCAAAGCATCAACTGTTTTGTCTGTTGGATCAATAATGTCCATTAAACGCAAATGTGTTCGAATTTCAAATTGATCACGTGATGTTTTATTTACATGAGGCGACCGTAATACATCAAAGCGTTCAATTCTTGTAGGCAGCGGAACTGGTCCTTTAACAACCGCACCAGTCCTTTTAGCCGTCTCTACAATCTCAATCGCTGATTTATCTATTAGGCGATAATCGAAAGCTTTAAGCCGAATTCTAATTTTTTGACTTTGCATAATAATTTTCCATTGTGTTCCGATTCAATGTCTACCACATCGAATTCAGCCTCTAACAAGCTTGCGTTCTCACTCAATAATTTTAGCAACGACGCCAGCACCAAC
>LWDH01000022.1 GCA_002083395.1 Proteobacteria bacterium SG_bin4
TTTAAAAAATCAGGGGTTTTGCAAAGGTCTCTAATTGACTTTAAGTTTAATACTTACTGAATATTTTGAAGATGAAAACAGAGGGGAAATATACCCCTATCTTTTAAATATGACTGTGACTTTTCTCACACCGTTGTGCAGATTTTTTCTGTGACCATTAACCGCCGACTTTGACAAAACTGCCGTCCTGATTTACCCAAACCTCGCCGGTAAAAGCATCGGTAATCGTTGTAGCATCAGTGGCAAAGCAATCGGTAACAGTTTGGTTGGTAAAGGTTCCTCGAGTGTAATACTTCACCGGCGGCGTCACCACAATGCCTGTGACTGGAAGGCTGCCCAATGTACTATTTAAAGGTGCTGTGATATCGAGACAAAGATCGGAATTTACAACCAGGTTAGCAGCTTCGGCTGGTGCATTAATGGTGCAATGCTTGACATTAGCAGATGCATCGACAATGGCTTGAAACGGATTCGGTAATCCGGGGATGCTGGTCGATATGCCTTCGATGCTCGATGAAGTCACGTTATTGCTGCCAAGAATAGAAATGCCGCTGGCAGTCGTTTGCTCCGGTAACTTGCAAAGATTGGTTTTAGAGAGATCGGTTACAGTAGCGCATGCGCCATTGGTTGTTACTGTAACGACATTGCCACTCTGACTGTAACTGATTCCAGCGAGTGTGTCGGTCGTATCGCAAGCGGCGATTGTGCTTGAACCGCCGGTACTGTTTATGTAACCAATCAGATTGGATAGCGTGTCGATCACAGCCGGACTGCTTCCCCAGGGTCCCCCCATCGCGTAAACCCTGTTGTCGCTTTTGTTAACGCCGACATAAATATTGGACTCAGGATAATGCCGGAATAGCCAGGGTTCGATACTCTGGGTTGCGCGGCGGCTAGAAAAAATCGACGGAAAGGTATTTTCCGCCCAGTTGAGAAGTTTCTCGGTATCGCTTGCGATCGTGGCGTGAGCCCAATGGATATTACCGATCAAGGCGACAGTGCAGAATAATAGCTTGAATAGTTTCATGGGAAAAATCTCCTGTAGGCTGGGTGGAGTAAAGTATTTGGTATCAATGGATTAACTCATTATAGCTAAAAGTAAAGCAAGCAATGATTTTAAAGAAGTTATTGTGCAATCAATAACGGGAAATAGCTATCAAAAAGGGGATATTTCCAAGAAATCAGTTTGATACTTATCGAGACCTTTGCACGGTACTACGCGGCACGATAATCGCGTTAAAAATTCGCGAAAAATGCTCATTTACTCCGTGTAGATTATTGATAGACCTTGGCTGCGAGTTGCAATAATTTCGAGCTGATATCCAATCCTGCTTTTCTCGCGATTCCCAGATTGATTTCAAAAACGACTTTTTCGTTCACCAGATTCATATTGATTGCGATACCTTTTGAGGTAGCATTGGGGCTGTCTGCCAATGTCAGAATCGGTTTGTCTGACAGATCGCGCATCAACTCCGCCAAGTCATTATTGACGGATTTGGCAAAGAAAATTACCTGACATTGCGCCAATTGCTCTGGATTGCTGATTCGCGATACTTTAAGCGAACGCGTGCCTACCGCTTTGTTTTGCAGCTTATCGATTTCATGACCAAAATAATCTTCACCATATAAGCACATATTTACTTCCGAATCGGCATCGCTTGGCCATTGCGTGAACGCAATGAAATTGTAAATAAAGGCTGCTTTGACTTGATACTCAAGGGCGCTATCCGCTCGCGCCGTTTCGTGAACAACCGGCAGGCCAAAACCTAACCACACGGCCAGCAGCAAGCGGCTAGCCCATTGACTGGCGTGTTTGGCTAAGCATTTATTGAACCGGTTATCGATGCGCATATCGCTTTTACCGTATCCTCTATTAGAAACGCCACTGCACCCCGGCAAAGACTCCTCGCGGAATCGCTGCTGGCACCAAAGGAATAAAGTCGGAAGTCAGCTCCCGGTGATGCTGGCTGAACAGGTTTTGGCCGACAACGAACAATTCAGTATTTTTTGCCGGTCTGTAGACCAGTTTGGCATCCATTGTGACGTAACTTGGAATCTGGTAAAAAGCGATTTCGCTGGTATAGCGCAACCACAAGTTCAGTTGTAGCCTTTCAGAAAAATCGTAGTTGGAACGGACTGACAATTGATGCTGTGGATTCGCTTTTTCGGATCCTCCGGTGGTCGGATTGGTGTTTTTGAGCAAGTTATTCGAAGAGAAATCGATATGGATAAAACTGTAACTGGTCTGGATACGCCAGTTTTCTACAGGTCTAAGGTCGATCGATGTTTCCACGCCATACGTCAAAGCCGATCCTTGGTTGTTAATGAATACCGGTTGCAGCAATCGCAACGGCAAGCCGGTACTCAACGAAAATGCGCCGAAGGAAACATCGCGCAATTGACTGTAGTCGTTGGCGAAACCGGCGATATCGATGGAAGCTTGGGGAGAAAACTGATGCCGGTATCCCGCTTCGTAAGCAATCAGCTTTTCCGAATTGTATTGCCCGCTGCCGAGCAACGTGGCCGAGATCGGAAACGGCAAGCTGGATAATGCCAAACCGGTTGCGACCGGCAAGAAAGGCGTGATATCGATTTTGCTGTCATTTTCAGCACGCGATGGTGTGCGGACAGCGCGTGACACAGCTATCCATACCGAATTTTCCGGGTTTGGTGTCCACATCAGCCGTGCATTCGGCTGTATTTCCATGCCGGTAAAATCGTTGTGTTCAAACCGGCTGCCAATCGTGAACAACAAGCGATCCGGTATCAGCGTGATGTCATCGCGAATAAACGTACCAATTAAATGATTGGTCTGGTCACGTGGAGAGAACGTCAATAAAGGTGAATCAAATACCTTGTTGTGATAAAGCCGGTAATGCGCGCCCCAAGTGAGTTGATGGCGATCGAACAGCGAGAAGCGATATTGCAGATCGGCGTCGAAACTTTCGGCGTCAAATTTGCCGATGGGTAAGAGCTGCGAACGGTGACGGTCGTAATAGGTTTGCAGCATGATCGACGATTGCTCGGAAAAAGTCCGGTCCCAACGGAAACGGATATTGCCGCCTTCGTTGTGTCCCCGCATCTGGCCGCCTGGGGGTGCTGAAAGATATCGTGCGTCATAATCCAGCGTACTGCCATCATAATTGGAAAAAACATCGCCTTGCAGTGTAAATTGATCGATGCCGCGTTGATGATCGACGCGAAACCCGCCACGGGCTGAATGCCATTGATCGTTGGCATGCTCACCCGTTGATGCTTGCGTTTGTCCGCGGGAGAATCCTTTTGCGTAAACGCGGAAAGGCGTTTCATCATTGATCTTTCCGCCGTAGCGGGCGCCCGCAAAGCCATGCTCAAAGCTTCCGCCGCCAGCGGTAAAGAGCGTACCTTGGGTATCGGCGGCTTTTTTGGTAATGATATTGATAACACCATTGACCGCATTAGCACCCCAGGAAGTTGCCGCCGGACCGCGGATCACCTCGATCCGTTCGATGTCTTCCATCAGCGTATCCTGCTGTTCCCATAAAACACCGGAGAAAATCGGCGAGTAGACGCTACGGCCGTCCATCAGCACTTGCAATTTGTTGGCATATACGCCGTTAAAGCCGCGGATACTGACCGCCCATTTATCGGTACCGACACGTTCGACCTGTACCCCGGGCGCCATACGTAACGCATCGGGAATGCTGGTTGCGCCGGAACGGCGGATATCGTCCTGGGTAATGACGAAAATAGCGGATGCAACTTCCGTCAGTTTTTGCGGTGTTCTGGATACCGTGGTTACCTTCACGTTCATTAGCTCCTCGATGCTGAGATTGAGGAATTGATTGTCGGCCGGCTTGTTTTGCGCAACAGCTAAACTGCTAGCGGTTATTAGCAACCATAACCATGCGAAAGCCATTCCCAGCGCAGGCTGTTTTGTCCATGATGGTCTGGTTGGTGAAGTTGCGAAATAGCTAAGCGGCATCGTCATCTGTACTATTAGTAGCGCCATTCAACCCCGGCATAAACACCCCTTTGCACATAGGTGGCCAAGGAGGGAATAAAGTCGGATTGTGATTCGCGATGATACTGGCTGAACAGATTTTGTCCCACCACAAAAAATTCGGTATTTTTGACTGGTTTCCATGCAAGTTTCGCATCCATCGTGACATAGCCAGGAATGTTGAAGAATGACAAACCGCTGACATAGCGCAGCCACAGATTTAACTGGAGTTTATCGGAGAAGTCATAATGCGACCGAACGGATAGTTGATGGTTTGGATTGGCTTTGTGCGCTCCGGCAGACGATGAATCCATTTGGCGAAATTCCGGATTGGAAGCGGTATGAATCTGCAGGAATGAATAGCTGGCTTGCAGGCGCCAATTGTCACGTGGTCGCCAGTCGACCGACGATTCAAAGCCGTATGAATGCGCGGTGGTGTCATTACTGAATATCACCGGTAATACCAAGTAGGGGATCGGGCCGGTGCCGGGCATCATCTGACCGAAGCGGAAATCTCTTAATTGACTGTAATCGTTAAAGAAACCGGCTAGATCGACGGACGCGTTCTCGGTAATCTGGCGGCGGTAGCCTACTTCGTAAGCAATCAGCTTTTCGGCCTGGTAATGATGATTGCCTTGCACCGCCATCAGAACTGGCACCGGGAACGCCGGCATGCCGGGCATTCCTGACATCACGCGTCCGGCGATGGTGACATCATTCTCGCCCCGCGACGGAATCCGTACCGCGCGGGATATCGATAACCACATCGAGTTTTGCGGATCGGGGGTGAACATCAAGCGTCCGTTGGGTTGTACTTCCAAGCCGGTGAAGTCGTTATGGTCGAGCCGGGTGCCGAGCGATAACGTTAGTTTCTCCGGTAACAGCCGGATGTCGTCCCGGATGAAGGCGCTGAAATTGTGATTGGTGCGTTGTGGCGGGGTGAAAGCGGTCAATTCGGTTTCGGCGACCTTGTTGTTGTAGAGCCGGTAATTCAGACCCCAGGTGACATCGTGATGCTGGAACAGCGGCAGCCGGTGCTGAAAATCAACATCGAAGCTCTCTGCGTATTTTGTCCAAGGCGCTAGTTGGTTATGCACGCGATCATAGTAGGTTTGCAGCATGATCGACGATTTTTCCGAGAAAGTGCGATCCCAGCGTAAGCGGATATTGCCGCCTTTTTCGGTGGCATCGACAACATCCAGACGGGAGAAGGGAGCAATCAGCGACGGCTGCATCAAACTGTCACCAATGCGGTTTGCGAAAATGTCGCCCTGTAAAGTCAATTGATCGATACCCCGGGCATGATCGACACGAAAGCCAGCTCTGATCGATTGCCAGTCATCATGCGCACTGGCCCTCGCTAGCGTGGTGCTGTGATCTCGGCTAAACGCTTTGGCGTAGATACGGAACGGTGTGTTGTCGCCCAGCATGCCGCCGTAGCGCGCGCCGACAAAGCCTTGCTCAAAACTGCCGCCACCGGCTGTGAACAGCAAACCCTGCGTATCGGCGGCTTTTTTGGTGATGATGTTAATGACGCCGTTGACGGCATTGGCGCCCCAGACAGTTGCGCCCGGACCGCGGATAACTTCGATGCGTTCAACGTCTTCCAGCATGGTGTCTTGCTGGCTCCAGATTACGCCTGAGAACAACGGCGTGTAAACACTGCGTCCGTCGATCAGGACTTGCAGCTTGTTGGCGAAACGGCCATTAAAACCGCGGATACTGATCGACCATTTGTCGGTGCCGACACGTGCGACATCCACGCCAGGCGCCATGCGCAACACTTCGGGGATGCTGGTGGCGCCAGAGCGGCGGATGTCATCCTGGGTGATGACAAAAATGGCCGAAGGGGTTTCCGACAGCTTTTGCGCGCGCCTGGATACGGATGTAACCTCGACTTGCATCAATTCTTCGATACTCAACGCCAATAGCTGATCGGTCCCTTTTCTGGGGGGAGGTCTGGTATCGGCTTGCGCTATTTTGGAAAGACTACCAAACAGCACCACAAACAGTAATCCGAGTTTTAACAGGACAGTCAAATAGTCTGCTGGCGTCATGAGTGAGTGAAATGAGCGGTATAGGCCTAATTTTTTATAATAATCCATGACTTGATCATGTCATGTTTTGAGTTGAAGCAATAAATCCCCTTTTTTAAGTTCTGTTACAAGCAGTTGAAATGGCTTGATTAAAATTGGTAAGCCTGCGAATTTTATTGATGAACTTTGGTAGCCAGCTGCAACAGCTTGGAACTGATATCCAGACCGGATTTCCTGGCGCTTGCCAGATTGATTTCGAATACGATTTTTTCGTTGACTAAACTCATGTTGATGGTAACGCCTTGTGAAATGGCATTGGGGGAATCGGCGAGCATCAGAATCGGATAGCTTTCCAGATTGCTGATAGTGTTCGCCATGGTGTTATTGACGGATTTGGAGAAAAAGATCGCCTGGCATTGCGGCAATTGATCGGAATTTCTGATGCGTACAACTTTGATCGAACGAGTGCCGACGGATCTGTTTTGCAGTTTATCGATTTCATGACCAAAATAATCTTCACCGTAAAGACACAGATTGATCGCTGGCTCAGCGCTTTCGGGCCATTGCGTGAATGCGATAAAGTTATAAATGAACGCGGCTTTGACTTGATATTCGAGCATTTCGTCGGCATGAGCCAGCGGCGCAGTGAACGGTTGGCTAATGATGAGCAGAACTGCCAGCAGCCAGCGGCGGATGTTCCGCGTGCACGAAGTGATCAGAGGCAGGATTGGTGAGGTTAATTGGCGCAGTTTCATGGTCTTAGAAACGCAATTGCGCGCCTCCGTAAACTCCGCGTGGAATCAGCGCGGGTGAGGATGGTATAAAGTCCGCACCTAATTCCTGATGGTTGTGGCTGAACAGATTCTGCCCGACTACAAAAAGCTCTACGTTCTTCAGCGGCTTGTAAGCAACCTTGGCATCCATCGTGACGAAGCCGGGTAGATTGTAATACGCGACATGGCTGACGTAGCGCAGCCAGAGATTAACCTCCAATTTTTCTGATAAATCATAGTTTGAACGGACCGAGATTTGATGCTGAGGAGTTACCTTGTCAGTGCCGCTCGTGGTTGAATCAAAATTTCTTGTGAGCGGGTTTGACGAAATCTGCATATCGATAAAGCTGTAGTTACCCTGCAGCCGCCAATTCGATTTCGGTCTCCAATCCGTTGTGACTTCGAATCCGTAAGTTAATGCAGAAGCATGATTATTCGCTAAAGTGGACAATATGAATTGCCGCGGCAAGCCGGTGCCAAGCGTGAGCGCGCCTAAGCTGAAATCACGCAATTGGCTGTAGTCGTTAACAAACCCGGCGATGTCGACGGATGCCTGAGGCGTGAATTGACCCCGGTATCCCAATTCGTAAGCGAGCAATTTTTCCGAACTGAACGCGTTGTTGCCTTGGAAAACCGCTAGGATCGGGAAAGGTAACGCTGGGAATCCAGGAATGGCATCCAGCTGCATCGTGTTTATCTTGATATCGTTTTCCGCGCGGGAGGGGGTGCGGACTGCGCGCGAGATCGCCATCCACAGTGAATTCTTATCGTCAGGTGTCCACATTAAACGCGCACTCGGTTGAATTTCCAATCCGCTGAAATCGTTGTGATCCAACCGTGTGCCGATACTGAAAAATAAGCGTTCCGGAATCAGCGTCACATCATCGCGGATAAAGCCGCTGTATAAATGGTTGGTTTGCGCGCGCGGGCTGAATGCGATTAAATCGGTGTCCAGAAACTTGTTTTGATAGAGCCGGTAGTTACCACCCCAGGTGACATCGTGCCGATCCCGCACCGAAAGGCGGTGCTGGAAGTCGATATCAAAGCTTTCGGCGTCAAAGTTCGCGATCGGTAAAACTTTGTAACGCACGCGATCGTAGTACGTCTGAAACATGATGGACGAGCGTTCGGACAAGGTCCGGTCCCAGCGGAAGCGGATGTTTCCGCCTTCGACATCGCCACGGTGGCCGTTGGCGGAGAATGACGGTAAATTAAGCACCGATTGATTCAAGGTGTCGCCGATGGCATTGACAAAAACGTCGCCTTGTAAGGTGTATTGGTCGATACCACGATGATGGTCGATGCGGAAACCGCCTCTGGCCGAATGCCATTGATCGTGATTGCTGCTGCCCGCGGGAGAATGGGTATGGTCGCGGGAAAAACCCTTGGCATACACGCGAAACGGCGTATCTTCATTGATGCGGCTGCCATAGCGGGCGCCGACGAAAGCGTGTTCGAAGCTGCCGCCGCCCGCGCTCAGTAGGGTGCCTTGCGTATCAGCGGCTTTCTTGGTGATGACGTTGATCACTCCGTTCACTGCGTTGATGCCCCAAACAGTTGCCGCCGGTCCGCGGATGACTTCGATCCGTTCGATGTCCTCCATCAATGTATCTTGCTGATCCCACAACGTGCCGGAGAATAGCGGGTTGTAGACACTGCGGCCATCAATCAACACTTGCAGCTTGTTGGCGAAGCGGCCGTCGAAACCCCGTATGCTTACCGCCCATTTATCCGTGCCGATTCGATCGACCTGGACGCCGGGCGCCATTCTTAGTGCATCGGGGATGCTGGTGGCGCCGGAACGGCGGATGTCATCCTGGGTAATTACGAATACCGCTGATGCGACTTCCGTCAGTTTTTGCGGACGCCGGGAAACTGTCGTGACTTTGACGTTCATCAGTTCTTCGATGCTTAAATTCAAGAACTGGCCATCGGCGGATTTATTGCTGGCCAGCGCAAGTTTCATAAAACATCCGAGGAAGCTGAAAACTGCCAGCGATAGCGCCCATTTATGCACGATAGCCCGCTTCCGGACCAAGGGGCTGGATCTGCTGAATTGACGGCCTGAATGTCCGGTATTCATCGCTAAAACCGCCACTCCACGCCGGCATAAACGCCACGCGGGATATAAGTGGGAAACGAGGGAATAAAATCGGAAACAAATTCGCGGTGATTCTGGCTGAACAGGTTTTGACCGACCACAAAAAGTTCGACGTTTTTTCTCGGTCGATACACTGCCTTTGCATCCATGGTGGTATAGCCAGGCAAGTGATAAAAATCCACGCTGCTGACGTAACGCAGCCACAGATTCAATTGCAGCCGGTCGGAGAAATCGTAGTTTGAGCGCGCCGAAATCTGATGTTGCGGGCTGACGGAATCGGCGCTGCCGGTGGTTGGATCGAATTGCCGTAATAACGAATCCGAATGAATGTGCATCTTGATAAAGCTGTAGTTACCCTGCAGCCGCCATTTCTCGGTCACCCGCCAGTCAGCCGATACTTCAACCCCATGCGTGTGCCCGGAACCCTTGTTGGTCAGCAGGATCGGCAGGATGAGATGTTGCGGAAAACTTGATTGAAACGATAGCTGCTGAAGGTTCGGCGCTAGATCACGCAACTGAGAGTAATCGTTATAGAAAGCGGCAACATCAACCGATGCATGCGATGAAAATTGATGCCGGTAGCCGATTTCGTAAGCGAGCAATTTTTCAGCATTGAAATGGGTGCCGCCGGTTAACTGTGTCAATACCGGGAAAGGCAGCAAACCCGACAAGCCGGGTATGTCCCTTGCGCCTAATGTTCTGGCATTAAAGAGAATATCGTTTTCCGCGCGCGAAGGGATGCGGACTGCGCGCGAAACCGCCAGCCATAATGAATTTTTTTCATCCGGTGTGAACATGACGCGCGCATTCGGCTGAATCTCCCAGCCGGTGAAATCATTGTGATCGAAACGGGAACCCAGTGTCAGTTTTAAATGTTCCGGGATCAGGGTGATGTCATCGCGAATGAAGGTGCTCACCATGTGATTGGTTTGCTGACGCGGACTGAACGAAATCAGTTCGCTATCGAACACTTTGTTGTGGTACAAGCGGTAATTGGCGCCCCAGGTCAGATCGTGCCGTTCAAACAATGGAAAACGATGCTGGAAATCGATGTCGAAGCTTTCCGCTCTGAATAGCGAGCTGGTGAGCAAGCGGTAGTCGACCCGGTCGTAATAGCTTTGCAACATGATCGAGGAACGCTCGGACAGGGTGCGGTCCCAGCGGAAACGGATATTGCCGCCTTCGTTATGGCCTCTGGCGGAATCCGCCTGGATAATCGGGGCGCTCAACTGTGTTTTATTCAGGTGATCGCCGAAAGCATTATGAAAAATATCGCCTTGCAGCGTGAATTGATCGATACCGCGCGAGTGATCGACGCGGAATCCGCCTCTGGCGGAATGCCACTGATCGTTGGCGCTTTCTCCCGTAACGGTTTTCATATTGTCACGGGTAAACCCCTTGGCGTAGAAACGGTAGTAGGTATCCTCATTGATTTTTCCACCGTAGCGGGCGCCTACGAATCCATGCTCGAAACTGCCGCCACCGGCGGAGAACAAAACCCCTTGCGTGTCGGCGGCTTTCTTGGTGATGATATTGATCACGCCATTCACGGCATTGGCACCCCAGACAGAAGCATTCGGCCCGCGGATGACTTCGATACGTTCGATATCTTCCATCAAGGTATCTTGCTGCTCCCATTGCACACCGGCAAACAACGGATTGTAGACACTGCGGCCATCGATCAGCACTTGCAGCTTGTCGGCAAAACGGCCGTTGAAACCACGGATGCTGATCGCCCATTTATCGGTGCCGATCCGGGCCACTTCGACGCCGGGCGCCATGCGTAACGCTTCGGGAATGCTGGTTGCGCCGGAGCGGCGGATATCGTCTTGCGTGATAACGAAGATGGCGGCAGGAACTTCTGAAAGTTTTTGCGAACGGCGAGCAGCGGAAGTCACTTGAATGTTCATCAATTCTTCGATACTGAGTTCCAAGAGCTGATTATCAGCCGGTTTTTTTCCTTGCGGCGACAACTTTTCTGCAGCCGCAATATTGCTTAGACTGCACACCACAATGGCGCTTAACACTAATCTTTTGTTCAATCGCGATATCAGATCAAGCATTGCGGTAACAGATGCCGGGTTTCGGGTATGACCTATGGTGATTGGGCAATAACTATCGAATTCAGATTGATTATTATCTGTCAGAACTTGCCATCTTACTTTGTCAGCAAGTTCCTGAAAACCTCAATTACCGCAAATTCAACCGCTTTTTTCAGCAATTTGACCGCATTCAGGATTTCTCTGCCGGTTTATTGTTGTTTGTAGGCGCTGCAATGAGTTTGTTGTTAAGCGACAGATAGACTCTGTTCCTTCCGGAATTCTTGGCGGCATACAGCGCTTTATCGGCGGTGTTGACCAGATGATCTTCACTGTGCATCCCCGGTTCTTTTAAAGCGACACCGATACTGACTGAGATTTGGATATTAATATTTTCAACGGTGATTTGCTGGTTATGGATATGTTGGCGCAGCCTTTCAGCAAATAACACGGCGGACTTCGCATCGGTATTTCCCGGCTGGCACACGACTAGAAATTCTTCGCCGCCCAAGCGGCAGAAAGTATCGCCTTTGCGGGCGATTCTGCGGATGATGGCTGATACCGCGATGAGTACCTTGTCGCCGATCGCGTGACCGTAGCTGTCATTGATGCCTTTAAAATGATCAATGTCGATCAGCATGATCGCCATCAATTGTCCGGTCCGGTTGGCGATACTCCAGGTTTCCGCCAATGTTTCCATGCCGGAGCGGCGGTTCGGCAGTTCTGTCAGCATATCGGTCAGTGCGAAGTGTTCCAATTTCCGGTTGGTGACCGCCAGTTCTGCGGCAAAGCGTTTAAGCTGCTCGCGATCGCGTTCCCAGGATTCTTGCAATTGGCGATAGTGCCAGGCTGCACGCAGTCTGGCGCGGAACGCGCGAATATGGATCGGCTTGGTGATGTAATCGTCGACACCGGCATCAAATGCCTTGATGACTTCTTCTTCGTCTTCGACGCTGGTCAGCATGATGATATATAAATTCTGACCCCATTCGGTCACGCGCAATGCTTTGGTCAATTCAAGGCCGCTCATAACCGGCATGAGCCAATCGGTAATGACGATATGCGGCATGGTTTCCATTGCCAACGAGAGTGCTTGCTGACCGTCGGATGCAGAAAACACTGTATGGCCGAGCACATTTGCAAGCAGCTCTTTCACCAATATGTGATTGGACGGATCGTCTTCTACTAACAGTACCCGTAAGGAAGATGCATTTGTCGCATTTTCCGGGCGCGGCGCCGCAGCATTCATCATTCTAAGGAATGGGGGCGGTAATTCGACCACCGGCAGCTTGAGAATTGCTCGCCAGCTATGCCATTCCTTCATAATCTGATCGACAAAGGCGCCAAATGACTCGGTATCGAGTCCAATTTTTCCACCCAGCAGTAATAATTCGGGGATATGTTTGTTGCGCTCAGATTCTTCAACTAACCCGAAATCAGCAATTTGTTTGGCCAGGTTTAACAGGTGTACGATTTGATAGGGGCGGGAGCCTTCTGAAAATCCTGATTCGGCAGGCGCTTCATGATAATAAGCCGGCTCGACAAAAATTGCCGGGAAACCGAAATTCACCAGCATCGCTGCGGTAATCTGATTGTGATCGGTCTGCAGGAATTGTTGTTCCAATTGCACGATTGGCGTTTCGGGCGTTTGCTTTTTCAATAGCTCGGTATATTGCTCGGGGTAGATAGTGGCTAGCGCCAAGCAACCGATGCGCGCCATCAACCCGCAGGCAAATAATTCATCCGGTGCGGAAACCCGGTTTACTTTACCCAATTCCTGCATGGCAATCGCCATTAATAACGAATGTGACCAGAACCCCTGATAGTCGAAACCTTTGCAAGGGCCACCCTGAAATTGATCGATCAGGGAAAAACCCATCGCCAGTTGTTTAACAACGTTTAATCCCACATGCGGAATGGCTTCCAACACAGAAGAAATGGCACGGGTGCGCTGGTTGGTGGCGTTGGCTTTTTGTATCAGGCGGCCGGATAGTACCGGATCCGTTTGGATCAGCTTGGCAATTTCATTGATAGTGACATCTTCCCGCCGGCACGCTTCGGTTAGCGCCAACGCCACCCCCTTGGGGCTTGGCAGCAGTTGGCTGATTTTAAGCTGGTTGATATCAGCGATCTTCATGGTGCATTCCATTAGGCTTTATTGGCTGGATCGGCCAGCGTTTGCTACTGGCGCTGAGGATTTCATTTTCTCCGATCGGCTTGCTGAAATAAAAACCCTGCAAAGTTTCACAACCGAGATATTTCAGGACTTGCGCTTGCTCTATTGTTTCAATGCCTTCGGCTGTGATTGCAAAGCCGAGATTTTTGGATAGGGAAATAATGGCGCGGACGATGGCAAGATTGTCATCGTCATCCAGCAGGCCGCGGATAAAACTTTGATCGACTTTCAAGCAGTTGATGGGCAAGCGCTTCAAATAATTCATGGATGAATATCCGGTACCGAAATCGTCCGGCGCAATTTGAATATTGTGACTGCGCAATGTATGGAGTGTATTTAAGGTGTTCTCACTATGTTCCATGAGCGCGCCTTCGGTAATCTCGAGGACTAGTTTTTCCGGCGGGAAGTTTGTTTCCGCCAAGATATCCAGTACCGATTTGACCAACCCGGGATTCTTGATTTGCAGCGGTGACAGGTTTACTGCAACCTCCAGAAAATGGCCTTGCTGATGCCAGCGTGCAGCATCACTGCATGCTGTGCGCAGCACCCATTCGCCGATAGGAATAATTAAGCCGTTTTCTTCAGCTAACGGGATGAAATCGAGCGGCGAAATTGAACCTTGCTTGGGGTGATTCCAGCGGATCAATGCTTCGACCGACTGGAAGCATTCTGCGGCAACGTCGAATTGTGGTTGATATACCAGGAAAAATTCGTTTTTTTGTAACGCATCACGCAGGTCGTTTTCGAGATGCATGCGTTTTTCCGCCCGGAGCGTTAAAGCAATATTGTAAAACTGGCAATTATCGCGGCCTTCATTTTTGGCATGATACATCGCGGTGTCGGCATGCTTCAGCAAAGTTTCAGCATCGTCGCCATCGTCCGGGTAAAGCGCGATACCAATGCTTGCAGTAAGCACCACATCGCGGCTTTCGAGATGAAAGGGGCGGCGCATCGCTTCACGGATACGATGCGCCAATATTAGCGCATCTTCCGCGCGATGAAGGTTCGGAATGACAACGGTAAATTCATCACCGCCAAGTCGTGCCAGCCTGACTTCTGATTGCTTCGAGTTGCTCCGCGATACAAAGTCGGATTGCCGCGTACTGCTTTGCAACCGCTCGGCCGCCCATTGCAGGACCGTATCTCCGGTGGTGTGTCCCATGGTATCGTTGATACTTTTGAATCCATCCAGATCCAGGAAAAGGACTGCTAACTTATTGCCGGTATACTTGGCGCGGTTGATTTCTCCTTCAAGACGCTCCATAAAGGACTGACGATTGGGTAATCCGGTCAGGTTGTCAAAATACGCCAAATGAAAGATTTTGCTTTCGGAATCCTTGCGTTCAGTGATGTCGCGTACAAGGCAGAGTGTTTCCTTGGCGTCAATTGCGACAACGCGATTTTCATAATACCGGGTTTTACTGTCATTTAGCGTAAGCGGATATTCGAAAGGTTCAACGACACCTTGATGGCGCGCCCGATCCGCCGCTTCTAGATAAAGTTTTGCAATATCTTCCGGCAGTGAATGGGTTAATGTGTTTTCCGCATTTGCTTTGAGCCACGGCGTACTCTCGGAATGACTGCAAATATCGATGACTTTGTCTTTTTCGTTCAAGATGAACATGGTATCGGGAATTGCGCTGAAAATCGCTTTATTGCGCGCGTTTGCAGCCTTGAGCGCAAGCATGTTCAAATAACCGCGCCGCAAATATAAAATTCGATAAGCGATTAAATTCCAGTTGATCGGTTTGGCAATAAAATCGGTAGCGCCGGCTTCGAATGCGCGATTAATCGACTGCATGTCATCCATACCCGTTACCATCATGATCGGTAACTCGTTTCCAATCTTTGCCCGTAAATACGAACATACCTGATAGCCATCCATGCCGGGCATTTCAACGTCCAGCATGACCATATCCGTAGGATCTGCTTCAAACAGCCGTACCGCTTCCTCACCGTCGCAAGCCAACGTTACTTGGAATCCTGCTTTCAACAAGGCGGCGTGCATCAGTATTCTGACCGTGGGATCATCATCGGCCAGTAAGATTCTAAAAGCTTCTATTGTCACGATTGATTGAGTATTTGCTTGATTTCGGTGGTTACGCCTTGGTATTGCAATCGCATGCCTTCCAGAAGCGTTCTGGCATGAGAGAGTTCTCCGGCCTTGGCATCCGCTTCTATTTGCTTGAAGACTGCCGATAAATCATCCGCGCCGACATTGCCTGAACTGGATTTTAATGCATGAGCGGATTGCCGCAAACTTTCCGCATCATCGTTGGCAATCGCTTGTTCAAGCTGGCGGACATAACTTTCCGCTGAATCCAGGTAAGCTTGCAGAATCTTGTGCAATAAACTATCGCTGCCCGATGGATCAAGCTCGCGAATCTGATTAAGACGTGTAAAATTGATCGTAGACATAGCGCTAACCCCATCGTGTTTTTCAATTGATCCGGTTTCTGACGCGCCCGTCTTGTTCGCTTTTTCTTGAGACAGCCAAGCTGTTATTTTTTGTTGTAATTGCTCGATGGAATAAGGTTTGGAAAGAAAATCATTCATTCCGGCGTTCAAGCAAAGCGTTCTATCATCTTCAGTAGCGTTGGCGGTTAATGCAATAATCGGAATGCCGCCATACTGCTTTCTGATCAACGAAGTCGCTTCCAAACCATCCATGACCGGCATTTGACAATCCATCAGAATAATATCGTACCGATTTTTTCCAACAAGATCAACAGCTTCTTTCCCATCGTTAGCAATGGTCGTGGTCATGCCAAGTTTTGCTAACATTGCTTTTGCGACTTCCTGGTTCACCAGGTTATCCTCCGCGACCAACACTGCTCCGCTAATGTTGAGCATTTCAGGTGACGGAGCAGTCCGCGCCGGAGCGGTTTGCCCGGCAGCGTTGTCCAGGTTACGGCTCATGACGTCGCGGATAATATCGAATAACTCTTTCTGGCGGATAGGCTTATTGACGCAGCGCAAAATACCGATGCTTTCTCTTTCAAGCTGGGTTGCGTCGCTGTGAGTTGAAGTCAGCATCATCATGCGGGTTTTGCACAGCGTGGGGCGCGAATGGATTTCTCTGGCCAGTTCCAATCCATCCATTTTTGGCATGTGCATGTCGAGGATCACTAGCTGGAATGGCTCATTTGTTTCCACTGCTTCGGTCATCAATCGCAACGCTTGATCGGCGCCATCCGCGCATGCCGTATTGATATGCCAGTTTTGCAACTGAATTTTGAGAATTTCCCGGTTGGTTTGATTGTCATCAACCACCAACACCTTGAGACCGAGAAAATCGGCCATATTTGATACTGAGCTATGCGCAAGCTTGGATTTCTCCAATTGCAAGTGGATCCAGAACTTGGAACCCTGGCCTTGGGTGCTCTCAACCCGGATGCTACCTCCCATCAACTCCAGCAAGCGTTTGCAAATCGTCAAACCAAGCCCGGTCCCGCCATATTGGCGGGTAGTGGAGCCGTCTGCTTGAGAGAAATGCTGGAAGATCTTTTCGTGATATTCGGGAGGGATGCCAATCCCTGTATCTTCCACGCAGATACTGATATTTGCCAGGGTTTCAGATTGATCCGTTACTGTTGTCCGAATGACCACTTCACCTTCGCAAGTGAATTTAATGGCATTGTTGATCAGGTTGGCAATCACCTGGCGTAGCCGGAAAGAATCTCCTCGCACCATGAGTGCGCTATTCGGCGGGGTGAATTGCGCGGCTAATTCCAGCCCTTTTTTATCAGCCGGTTGCGCGAACATTACGAGCGTATCTTCGATCATTTGCACCAAATCGAAATCGATGATTTCCAATTCCATGTGATCCGATTCGATCTTAGAAAAATCGAGAATATCGTTGATGATACCCAATAAGTGCTGACCTGAGCTTTGCACGGTTTCCGCGAAGCGGCGCTGATCTTTGTTCAGCGGGGTACCTAATAATAGCTCGGTCATTCCCAAGATACCGTTCATGGGCGTGCGGATTTCATGACTCATGGTTGCCAGAAATTCGCTTTTTGCTTTACTCGCAGCTTCTGCCGATTCTTTGGCGAGTACCAGCTCTTCTGTTCTTCTGGCGACTTCGTCTTCCAAATGATCGAGATGCATTTCAAGCTTGGCATCGCGTTCCTGAATCATTTCCAGCATATTGTTGAAACCATACGATAAGGTATTCAATTCCACGATAGCGCCAGGTTGTAACCGCGTGGAATAATCCGCTTGGGCGGTGACATGCCCCATCACACTGGAAAGCTCGTTGAGCGGATCCAACACGGAACGGTTCAACCGCTGCAGCCTTAAGTTAGCGATGAATAGCGCCAGAGCCGCTGCCGCGCTGGTAACAATAATGTACCAAAGAATTTGCCAATAGAGCGGGGACAGTGCTATTTCCAGATAGAGACTGCCCAGCAACTGATCGCTGAAATAGATGGGCTGGGTAATTGTTAAATGACTGATACTGGTTGCGATGCTCTCGGTTAACGACATCAAGGTTTCAGGAAGGGGTTTATTCTCAACCGAATATTGCACGAATTGGTTTTTTTCAACATTGTAAATCGCCGCAGCTTGTACGTCTGGCGTATTGTTGAGCGAGTGCAATAATGTTCTGGCGGTATTGGTGTCCTGGAACATCAACGTCGCGACTGCATTCTCAGCCAGTAATTTCGCGGTGGAACGGCTGGTCTCGAGCAATGACCAATAACTGATAAAAAAGCTGCTGATAATAACCAAAGCTGCAACCAGCAGCATGGAAGTGCCTTGAGTGGCATAGCTGATTTGCTGCAATTTGGCGCGCAAAGTCATGGCAGCAATTGTTGAATGCTTCATTATTGAAATACCTCACTGGCGAAACGTAGTAGTTGAGAACTGAGTTTCAGGCCATTTCTTTTGGCCACGGCGATATTGGCCTCAAATGTAACCTTTCCTTCTTTGATGGCCATGTTGAGCACTACGCCCTGGCGGCCAGCCCCAGGGCTGTCTGCTATGGTTAGTATCGGCATTCCTTGCAAATTTTTGATGATGCCATCAACTTCATTTACGACGGATTGAGTAATAAAAACCATATGACAATCAGTTAAATCCATCAAGTTCTTAGTGTGTTTTATCAATATATCATGTTCATTAATTTTTTTTCCTTGCAAGTGCTGCAAGTTCTGGCCAAATGGATCTTCGCCGTGAATACAAAGCATTAGATTGTGATACGGCGGGTTTGGCCATGTCGTATACGCGGCGAAGTTGTACAGAAAAGCCACTTTCAAACGGTATTCGGAAGGTTGCTCTTCGGCGTGCATAGAAGAAGCGATACCCAATTGCAAAAATAAGGCGAATGCCACTTTGCGCCAATCGTCTAAAAATTCTTTCTTGGATTTCTGCCGATCGGCGGCAATGATGCTATTTCGTCTTTGGGTTATGAAACGGGCAAGTCTCAGATTTCTGGTGAGAAAAGATCGGGGAGCACAAAAATTGTCGTGGAACATCCACATGTCTGACAAACCTAGAAACGGTAATCCAAGCGGAAGCGCACGGTGCGTCCCGGTTGCCAGAAGGTGTTCTGCCAATTGATATCGGAAGCCGGATGCAAGTAGTTCTCATTAAATAGGTTATAGAAGCTTAAAGATGCCTCTAGTCCCTTAATACGGGGAACATCGGTTACCAGATTCAGATTAGAAAGCACGTAGCTATCGGTATTCGAACCATCAAGTGCTTTTCGTTTGCCGAAGTATTGCAGCTCATAGCCTGCGCGCAGCCCGGTGATCAATGGTACCGGAACGGAAATATTAATTTTACCCAGGTGATACGGGGAATTAGGCAAGTGCGAGCCTTGCTGGTCGGCATTCTGAATGCCATAGCTGCTGCGGAAACGTCCTCCCCAATCCCAGGTTTTGTCGAGTGACAATTCCACGCCCCGCGCCTTTACTTTGTTCTGTGATCGCTGATATTGCGTAAGCTCGCTGGCCGGATCGATGCCTAACACAATTAGATTGTGCATATCCCACGCATAGGCCGTGGCGCGAAGATTCATGCTCGGTTGCGGACGATAATCCGCTACGAACTCCAAGGTATCAACCATCTCAGCGTGTAATCCCGGGTTGGCGACTTGAGAAATATTGTCGCCAAAATCCCGCTCAAAGGCATTCGGTGAGCGGTGAGCACGTCCATACAGCGTTTTGAATGTGGTTTTAGGCGTGGCTTGCCAAATTAGAGCGCCGCGCGGACTCAACCGGCTGTTGATCCAGGTGTTGAAATCGTAGCGTAAACCGGCAGTAGCCGACAGCGTCTCGGTGATGCGCCATTCATCCTGGAGATAAACACCTGCACGTACTACTGAACTATTGATTACGAGATTTTTTTCGGGGTCTTCAAAATTTCGAAAAGTTTGTTTGATGCTGGTATTGTTTTGATACTCGACGCCCAGCATCAAATGATGATTCGTGATGGCGGTGGAGAGCAATCGCATTTCTGCGCCATGCCAATTGCTGGGGCCGGTGCTTAGAGTACTTTGTCCCTCATAGATATACGCGGCATGGTAATCGTATCGGCCCAAAAATAGGCGGCCCATGACATTCAGCGTATTGTTGGCAAATTGTTCGTTATACTGAATCTGGGTATTGAGGCGCCGGTCTTGTTGAAATTGCCCGCCGGTCAACGGATCGGAAAAATAAGCGCTGGTGGGATCTTCTTTGTTGCGATTGCCGTAGATGAAATCGAACGAAAGCGGTCCTCGTGAGATACTGGTAAAAAATTGTTTGACGTGCTCGCCGTCCAGACGGCGCGCGAAACCGGAAAAACCGGTATCACCGTAATCGAAAAAACGATCCGCACCGCGCGCCTGCAAGGCTGAGAAAGAAAAAATCGCATCAATGCCATTATCGAATTTCTTTCCCATGGTGACACGCTCTTGCGGCATAGTTTCCGCTGTTTGGTAAGATGCGGAAACTTCAACGCCTTTTATATCTCCACCTTTACGCGTCACGATGTTGACTACGCCAAGCATGGCATTTTGACCATAAACGGCGCTACCTGGCCCCGGAATGAATTCGATGCGTTCGATCAAGTCGATGTCGAGCGGAAAATCCCGGCCAATGGGGCCTTGATCATAAGTGGCGTCGTTGATGCGATTGCCATTGATTGTAACCAGAACGCGTGTTGTGAGATCACCCGGCAGGCCAAATCCTCTCACTCCCAAGAATTCGTATTGATAGTCATACGTTGTAAAAACACCGGGAAGACTAGCCAATGCTTCGCCCAATGTGCGCCAGCCATAAGTGCGGATATCGTTGCGCGTGATGACGCTCACTGCAGCCGCCACTTGTTGTTGTTTTTGCTCGTATTTTGACGCGCCGACGATACTGACGTTCATCAATTGTTCCAGGCTCATTTGTTCCAAGCTGGTTGCGAATGAAATTGCTGGCGCTTGTAACACAAACAAGCAAAGATATAAGGATCTTCTTACAAGATAAAAACGGTTTATTGGCCGGTACTTCGATGTACTGAACACGATTTAGGGCATAAATATTTTAAATGCCGCATTTAATCACATCGTGTTATTGAGTAAAGATGAGAGGAATTGAGTATTTAATACGCTTATTTACGGAATGAATTTAATGTCGAAACTAATAAGCATACTGAGGTTTTCTTTCTTTTCTGCAGGGATCTGGCACTAAGATTGTCCGGCTATGGATGTCTATGCAGTATCGATTACGATTGTCCGTTTTCAAGCAACCCTAAAAATCCGCCGGATTGATGATTCCATAATTGCGCGTAGAGCTGATTATTGGCGATGAGTTTGGCGTGACTGCCTTGTTCGACGATGCGGCCTTTGTCGAACACGATCAGCCGGTCCATCGCGGCGATGGTTGATAGCCGGTGCGCGATGGCGATCACGGTTTTACCTTCCATCAATTGGTATAAGTTTTGCTGGATGCTGGCTTCCACTTCGGAATCGAGCGCCGAAGTGGCTTCGTCCAATATCAGAATAGGGGCGTTCTTCAACAAAACACGGGCAATCGCAATGCGTTGCCGCTGGCCGCCGGAGAGGGTGACGCCGCGTTCGCCGGCGTATGCATCGTAGCCGGTACGGCCTTTGATATCGCGTAATTTCAAGATGAATTCATGCGCATGTGCTTGCTTGGCGGCGGCGATCATTTGTGCTTCGCCGGCATCGGGTCTGCCGAACAAGATATTGTCGCGGATGGAACGGTGCAGCAGCGAAGTATCTTGCGTAACTACCGCAATATTGGCCCGTAAGCTATCCTGCGTCACTGTACGGATATCCTGTCCGTCGATAGTAATTTTGCCTTGCTGCACGTCGTAAAAGCGCAGCAACAAACTGACCAGGGTCGATTTGCCGGCGCCGGAGCGGCCGACAATGCCGACTTTCTCGCCAGCGGCGATATGCAAGTTGAGATTCTCGAAAATATGAAGCGGGTCGCGATGTTCCGAATGGTAGGAAAAGACTACTTGGTGAAACGCAATGGCGCCGTGCTGTACGTTTATTTCCCGGGCATCGGCTGCATCGGTGACGAGCTGAGGCTTGGAAATGGTGTTGATGCCGTCTTGCACGGTGCCCATGTTTTCAAACAGCATATTGACTTCCCACATGATCCAATGCGACATGCCGGTTAAACGAATCGCCAAACTCATGACAATTGCGATTGCGCCTGGACCGATGTTACCTTGCATCCATATCGCGAGCCCTAATGCACCGGTCGCGAACACCATCAGCATATTGATGGTCCACACGGAGAAATTAAGGCCTGTCGCCAGACGCATTTGCGGATAGACCGTCGCCATGAATTCTTCCATGCCGGCGCGGACGTAAGCCGATTCCCGTTGGCTGCGGGAAAACAGTTTCAGCGTCAGGATATTGGTATAACTATCGACGATACGTCCGGTCATCAAAGCGCGCGCATCGGCTTGGAGTGTCGAAATGCGCTTCAGGCGAGGCACGAAATACATCAAAATGGCGATGTACAGCATCAACCAGACCAGCAATGGCACGCAAAGCAACGGATCGGCGTTGATGATCAGGAACATTGTGGTAGTCAGATAAATCGTGACGAACAGCATGACATCAAGCAGTTTTAATACCGTCTCACGTACAGCCAAGGCGGTTTGCATCACTTTGGTGGCTATCCGTCCGCTGAATTCGTGTTGAAAAAAGGCGTAACTTTGACTGAGCAGATAGCGATGCGATAGCCAGCGTACCCGCATCGGGAAATTACCCATCAGCATCTGGTTGATCGCCAATGCATGCAGTAACACCAACAATGGAATCCAGATCAGTATGAAAGCCGACATGGCAAGGATGGTGGGCCATTCAGTTTCTAAGAAAGCATCGATTTTCTTTTCCGCCAGCCAATCCACCATTTGACCGACGATGCTATAGAGCATGGCTTCGCTGATCGCGAGCAAAGTGGTCAATAGCGCCAATACCACCAGGTGCGGCTCGATACCGCGAAGGTAGTGACGGCAAAACGGATAGAGTCCTTGCGGTGGTTCCGCCGGATGTTCCGGCGGATAAGGATCGATAAGGCGTTCGAAAAAACCGAACATTTTGGGCTAGCCTGTGCTGAGTTGCTCGAATATTCTGAACCCGGCGACATAAGTGCCAATCGCGGAACCGAGCGTGGAAAGAATAAAGATCAGCAGAATGCGGGTTACCTGATTGTGCCACCAGCCTTTAAGTGTAGTTGTATCCGAACGGAGCCGGTTGAAGTCGCCGACTTGCGGTTTTCGGAGGTAGGTTTCAACAGCGGCCACGACCATGCCGGCGCCGATCGTTGGATTAAGAGATGTGAGCGGTGCTGCCAGAAAAGCGGTCAGAATCGAAAGCGGATGCGCGAAAGCGATGGCTGCGCCGATTGCGGACAGTCCGCCGTTAATCAAAACCCAATCAACCACCATCGAGGTACCCAACTCAGGGCTGCGCATAAAACCGATTACAAAGCCGGTCAGAATCAATGTGACGATCAGCCAAGGAATTAACTTCAACCAGCGTGAGGATGGCGGAATCGTGTCGAGTTGCGCGATTCGTTCGTTGGGGTTCGCGTTGGTGTTGTCTTGAAGCTGCTTTACCATGCCGTTTAAATGTCCAGCGCCGACCACTGCCAATATATGCTGATAATTATTTTCCTGGCATTCTTTGATGAGACGGGCGGACATATATTCATCTCGTTCACTGATCAGGGGTTGAAACAAATCTTTTTCGTTTTCGGCGAATTGCGAGAAAGAGCTTTCCAATACATCGCCTTCTTTGAGTTTCTCAATTTCCGCTTCGCTGAATTTTTCCTTGCTGATGACGCTGGCGATTAGTCCTGCAAACAAATTCATGCGTCTCCACCAAGGAACATTATGGTATATCCGCTTCATGGTTGTGCCAATTTCACGGTCGATCAGCAGTACCGGCAAATGTGCTGTTTGCGCGTCTTTGATTGCTACGCGCATTTCTGCGCCGGGTTCGATGCCGAACTGTTCCGCCATACGTTGCTGGAATGCGCCCAGTGCGAGACTGGCTGCAACCATGCTGGCCTGGCCTTTTTTGATAACCTGGAATAAATCCATTTTGGCCATGGCATCCGGGTTGACGATGGCTCTGTGACGGCTAGGGCATAGCTCAACCGCGACTGCATCATATTGCCCGGTCGCGATTAATTCCTGAACTTTGTCGGCGCTGGCTTTCGAAACATGTGCAGTGCCTAGCAAGGTGATTTTGCAATCGTTAAGTTGAATCGTCTTGATCGGCTCGGCGGAATCTGCTGGTGGGTGAATCATGGGTGCTGCATTGGTTGTCGTCATTTTTTTATTTAAGAATTATAAGGTTAGAAATTGCCATATACTTTGGCGCGAAAGAGAGATTTCGCGAAAAAAATTCTTCTGATAGCAAAAAAACGTTTTACATGAAACTTAATTATATATATCATTTAAATGGGCGCGTCAGATTGTCATTATTTTTTCATTCTACGTTGTTCGTAATCTGTTTGCTTATTCAAGAATACTAATAAACGCTTTAAGCAACATTTTATATATCTTTGGAGGTTCTAAAATGTTGAAATGCGGTTTTAAACTAAAAACAACGGCTATTGCATTAGCCTTAATGGCAGGTAGTGCCGCAAATGCAGCACCGGTTGTAATGGGGAATTGGGGAGATCATGATCCTGCGGAAATGGGCTTTTTCGCGTTGATCACCTCAGGAGCCACGCCGATCGATCATATCTATACATTCAGTGTGGCAACAGCGGTTAACGGACTATGGTCCAGTGTTTCCAACGATGCGCCGCCTGTATTCGATATCACAGGTGGTTTGGTGCAGTTGTGGTCAAGTGATGGCGATGCTGATTATGGCGGATCGGATCCCGGTGATAGTTTGGTTACATCACTGGCTTTTGATTCATCATCGGTCAATCAGACTTTTGCCATTAATCCCGGAGATTATTATTATCAAGTGACGGGCAGTATCGACGGTTTGTTGGGCGGCAGTTATTTGTTGTCTTCTTCAGTGACTCCAGTTCCGGAGCCTGAAATGTATGCGATGTTGTTGGCTGGTTTTGGTTTAATCGGCTTTTCTTTACGGCGTCGCGCAGTTTAATCCAGTTCGTATCTACCAGAAAACCACTGAGGGAAATACTCAGTGGTTTTTTTATTGCTTGCTAATGGCTACCTTCTTTTAGGCTGCTTCTGAGAGTACAATGTTGTTGTGGCACTGTTCGTGCCATGCCGCTTTCGAAGGAAAAAAGGCATAAGGCTATCCTATTGTATTATTGGTTTTAACAGGTTAGTGAAAAGCTATCTGGCGTTGCCGCTGCGGAGTTTAAGTGAAGCTCAGAATACTCCTTATTTTCGATACACTGCGTGTTTTCTCTTGTTTTTCGTTACAGTGACTCTTTCGACAATGTTTTTCAACGACGAGTTAATGGAGTCTGATAACGATTTGAATAAAACTAAAAAGGAAGTGGAAACTATGTATAAACCCGTTACTTTGTTAGTGTTTGTAATCACAATTCTATTGTTGCTGCCGGGTTGTGTGACTGCGCCGGAAAATAGTTCTGCATCCTTTGTTTCGCCATCTCAATTCCAAACTTACAGCTGCGAAGAGTTGCTGAAAGAAACTGAACGTATTCAGAGCAGAGTCAGTGAGTTAATCGGCAAACCGACAGATGCCACGCCTGCCAAAGACAAATGGATTCTGGGAGCGGACTTGTCACTGTCGTGGGCAGCGTTGTTTGCGCTGGGCGGCACTAAAGAGCAAGAAGCGGAGTATCTTCAATTGAAAAGCGAATACGACGCGATTCAGCAATGGGCGGCTATCAAGCAATGCCCTGGTGTGATTCCTCCTGCAGAAAAGCCGCCGGAATTCGATCCCGATATGGTAGAGACGATCAGACCAGCAACCGTTGCTGAGCAGCGATGAAACAAGGTGAGCATGTCAATTTGATAGCACGAGTGAGAAAATCTGTTAACGGCGGCGATGCCGTGCAAGATAGCGGGGCGTCCAGCCGTAAGGAATTTTGTGCACAAAGTGGTAACGCGCTACATGGTAACTCGGATCAAAGCCATAGAAGTTAAGCTGCATCCGCTGAAGTTCTTCTTCGCGGTAGCTATGCAATGGTTTTTGATGTTCTTCTTGCTGACGGCGTTGAATTTTTTGCTGCAAGCAGGAAGAGAACTCCTGACCGGCAGCGAGCGTTTCAGCGATTATGGCGATTTTTTTGGTGAAATCCCTGGGACTCAAGGCAAAGCAATCGTCGATCAATCGCATATCTCGCGCTTCCGCAGCGCTTATCGGTAGCCGGTTTTGCGTCAGTGTTTGAGCATGCGTGCTTCCCACCCTCCGCGGTAATAAATAAGTCCAATATTCTGAGCCATACAAGTTTCCCATGCTTTTATAATGCGGATTCAAAATAACGCTGGCATTGGCATAGATATAGTCAGCGGCAAGCGATAAAAACACGCCGCCCGCACCGGCATTGCCTTGTAAAGCGGCAATTGTGAGCTGCCGGTCGGTCGTGATAATGGCATGCACCAAGTCATTCATGGCGTTGATATTGCGCCAGGATTCATCGGCAGGACTATCGGCATGTTCGATGTGATTCAAGTGTATGCCGTTGCTCCAGAAATCCGGGCCGCCCATTAGCACCAATACGCGGATGTCGCTTGACACTGCCTTGAGATAAACATTGCGCAATCGTTCGCATTGCTTGGAGTCCATGGCGCCGTTGTAAAAAGCGAAATACAGATAACCCACCTGGTGTTTTTTCTCAAACCGGATCTCCTGATAGGTATCAGCAGCTGCGTCTGTAATGGGATCAAGGGAGATTTCCGGAACATCGCTTAGCTGGTGTTTCAGTGCGCTGGTAGCGGCCAGTTTAAACGTCGACTCGTGATCTTTCCGCGGTCTTACATGACCGATCCAGATTGCGCCATCCATCGTTGCGCGGCAAATGGCGGAATCACGTTTGGCAATGACGGTTCCGGGTCTGCCGCTAAGTTTCTTTTCAGGATGCGCATCGTAAAGATAATAAAGCTCTCCGAACAGAGAATCGAGGACGCCGGGAGAGCCATCGGCAGCATGAATTTTTTTCAGAATGTCGAGCGTGCTGTCTTGTTGCCAGTCGATGCAACGCTCGGTTTGCCGCATTGGGGCGTGTAAATTGCCCTGTACATCCGGGCGCGTGTAATCCAGCGGGATCGGCCGGTAAGTTTGCGATTCGAAACGTTTAATTGCTGTTAAGACGGCGCGCGTTGCCGCTTCAACGACTTCGTGCCGGTATATGCTGCTTTTAGGGGCTAACCGCATGGGAAAGGTTTTACTGGCCCAGATATCGCCGGCGTCCATTTCCGCGTTGGCCTGTAAGACGGTGACGCCCCATTCCGGCACACCTTTCATAATTGCCCAGTCGAGTGCAGAAGGGCCTCGATCGCCGATGATTCCAGGATGCACGATAAAGCAAGTGCAAGTGCGCCAGATGTTTTCCGGAATGCGGCGTTTGAGGAAGGGCGCCAGGATCAAATCGGGATGGAACAACTCGACAGCTTCGCAAGTAACGGCATCGTTAATATCGAATTCGACCGATAGTTCGTATCCACGGCGCTGCAATTCGACGAAAAGCCGCTGTGTCAGGCAATTAAAACTGTGCGTCAGGATTAGAATCTTCAAGACTGCAGATTAGCAGATGCGGGGCAATTGTTCGCCACTCAACCAATCAACTACCCGATTGCCACCCAATAGGGTCTGCATTTGCACAAAGCAGTGCGAGTCATCAATTACTTCGCCGATGATTGCTGCATTGTGACCGAGCGGATGACTTTTCATCGCACGCAACAAGCTTTCGGCATCTTTTGCGGGACAGATTGCTACCAGCTTGCCTTCGTTGGCGATATACAGCGGGTCGAATCCCAGAAATTCACAGGCGGCCTTAACTTGTTCACGGATAGGCAGCGTATTTTCATACAGCATCATTCCCACCGCTGATTGCTGGGCAATTTCATTCAGCGTCGAGGCCAAGCCGCCTCGCGTCGGGTCGCGGAGTACGCGGATGGCGGGGGCAGCGGCAATCATAATAGCAACCAGCTCATGCAAGGCGGCTGTATCAGATTCGATACTGGTATTGAACGATAAGTTTTCACGACATGCCATCACCGCAATTCCATGATCGCCTAACGTGCCGGATATAATGATTTTATCGCCCGCCCGCGCATTCTCTCCTGAAATGTCTATGCCTGCCGGCACGATTCCGATCCCGGTGGTGGTGATGAAGACCCCGTCACCGCTTCCTTTTTCTACGACTTTGGTATCCCCGGTTACAATCGGTACACCTGCTGACTGTGCTGTTTCCGCCATGGAATTGACGATGCGTTGCAGATCGGCCAAGGGTAAACCTTCTTCCAGAATGAAACTGGCGGCGAGATAGCATGGTTTGGCGCCGGCCATTGCGATATCGTTGATGGTTCCATTGACGGCTAGGCTGCCAATGTTACCGCCAGGGAAAAAAAGCGGTGTCACAACATGAGAGTCCGTGGACATCACCATGCGACCGTTAAAACCGGGAAAACACGCATGGTCATTCATGGAGTGTAAATATTCGTTATCAAATGCCCGAAGAAATAATTGTTGAATCAGTTGCATCATTGCACGGCCGCCGCTGCCGTGTGCCATTTCGACACAACCTTGTTTGAAGTCGAGTTTTCGCGTGTAGCCAGGTTTGATGTTACTGCGGTTGGGCATGGTTTTTTTCCTGTGGCACATTGCGACTCATTTCGCGGAAGCGTCCAAAGCTGTAGTACGCGGCGCATGCGCCTTCCGACGATACCATGCAGGATCCGATCGGATTGTCCGGTGTGCAAACCGTGCCAAAAATTTTGCAATCTTGCGGGCGTTTGACGCCTCGTAAAATGGCGCCGCATTCGCAAGCTTTGTTATCGGGGATCGATAATGCCGGGATTGGGAAGCGTTGTTCGGCATCGAAACCGGCATAGCGTGATTTGATTTTCAATGCGCTATAAGGTACCAGTCCGAGGCCTCGCCATTCAAATGTGCGACGTAACTCAAAAACTTCGGATACCAGGACTTGTGCCTTGATGTTTCCCTCAGGCGTGACTGCCCGGGTAAATTCATTTTCGACCTCGGCGCGGCCAGTGTTGATTTGGCGGATCAGCATCAAAATCGCTTGCATGACGTCCAGCGGCTCAAAACCGGCGATTACCACTGGTTTCTGAAACTCTTCCGCAAAATAATGGTACGGCCGGCTGCCGATTACAACGGAAACATGTGCCGGTCCGATGAAACCATCCAGCGAAACCACGCCGAGTTCCCTGACCTCCGGGGATTGCAGGATATGCGAGATGGCGGAGGGTGTAAGAACATGATTGCAGAATACGCTGAAATTTTTCAAACCCAGCGCATCTGCTTGTTTAATTACAACCGCAGTCGGCGGTGTGGTGGTTTCGAAACCAATGGCAAGGAATACGACCTGATGTTGCGGGTTATTGCACGCTATTGTTAATACATCGGCGACGGAATAGACCATCCGGATATCCGCGCCTTGCGCTTTCGCTTTCAATAAGCTCGCGCCGCTAGGGGTTGGTACCCGCAGCATGTCGCCATAGCTGCAGAGAATCAGTCCGGGTATTTGCGCCAGTTGTATGGCGTTTTCTATACATCCGGCTGGTAAGATGCATACCGGGCATCCTGGACCGTGAATCATGTGCACATTACTCGGGAGCAAGTCCACGATACCGAAACGTGAGATGGCATGGGTATGCCCGCCGCAAAATTCCATCAGATGGTAGTGGCGCCGGGGATTGGTTTCCTGCGAAATATTGGCGGCGATTGTTTTCGCAAGAGTGCCATCACGAAATTCATCGATGTATTTCATAATGAATTATTAAGCCGTGTCATTATTATTCAGGCTCGACATTTCGGCAAACATCGCCAAAGTGTGTTGCGCTTCAATCGGGTCAAGTTTCTGTAGCGCAAATCCAACATGTACGACGACATAATCTCCCGGGACGGCATTATCGACCAGCGCCAGCGAAATTTCCTTGCGGATGCCACTCATATTGACAATTGCGCGATTTCCATCGGTTAATTGTTCGATATAGGCTGGAATAGCAAGGCACATAGGCGTTTTATGGAAGTTTCCGGATGTGGAAATTATGACATAATTAGCTATCCTAATTCTCGGTAGTCAATAAAGTGGAAAAGCAAAATTATCTTGTTCATTTTCTGATGATCTTTTTGATCGGGTTGATGGTGATCGGTCGGTTTGCTCAAGCTGACAATGGCATATGGATTGATGTCGATACCACGGAGCATACTTTGTCAGTGATGCAGGGAAATACCGTTCAGGCGGTATTCGAGAATGTGGCGATCGGGCGATACGGCACCACCCGGTCGAAGATGACACTGGACGATAAAACCCCGTTGGGTCAATTTAAGGTTGGTTGGGTGAATGAGAAAAGCCGCTATTACCGTTTTTATGGCTTGAACTATCCGAATCTAGAAACTGCGAAGCGCGCTTTTGATGAAAACAGGATTGACGAGGATACATGGCTATCGATTTGGCGTGCAAAAATCAGAGGTAAAACGCCTCCGCAAAATACACCATTGGGCGGCTATATCGGTATCCATGGAATCGGCAGAGGCGATCGGGAAGTGCATCATCAGTACAACTGGACCAATGGCTGCATCGCATTGACAAATGAGCAAATCGACCGGCTTGGAAAATGGATAAAACCAGGCATTATGGTGAATATTCGTTAATTGTGATTTGGCTGGCGATCAAACTGACTGGTTTCATTTGTTTGTTGTTAATTGCTTGAATCATAAAAAATATATAAATCTTTATAGTTATTAGATACTTGCTCTTTATTGTGTTGTGTTTATGTCTAATCCATTGGTAAATTTGTCACAGAATCCATTTATTTTGCGGAAGAAATCAGATAAGATTCCACTGCGTTGCCGATTTTATTATCGGTAACAACAAAGTTGTGGATGTTTGTGCGTATTGAATAAAATAAACAACTGAGGAGATCGGAATGAAAGGAAAAATCCAGCATCCAGTTCGTAAGCTAACGCTGGCAGTAGTTGCGGGAGCTTTTATTGGGTTAACAGGGTGTGCAACAACAGCACAGCTTGAAGAATTGCAAAATAAAGTGAATGCTGATATTGCTTCAGTAAAAGCTGACGCTGCTGCTGCAAGACAAGCTGCAGATGCTGCGAATGCGAGAGCAAACGAAGCAGTTCGCATTGCAGAAGATGCCAACAGACGTTCAATGGATACAGCAGAAAAAATTGATCGGATATTCAAAAAAGCAATGCATAAATAAGCTTTATATCAATAGCTAGTATAAAAAAACCCCTCATCTGAGGGGTTTTTTTATGGGTACCTAAGATAGGTAGAGAACTAGAAAACTCTAACTGAGATTGGTTACTGATTAATTAGAATTTATCGTTTTGAGTGTGTAGCTGATTTTGTGAGCGAGAGCGAGAAATTAAAACGGGCATCCCGCTTTTTTCCAAGATCGCTTGTTCTAGCGCTTCTTGGTCAATTTCAAAATCCTCCGGAATATTTCTTTTGTTGCTGTTGCGCGCGAGGAAATCATTGATGGCAGCAACTACAATGCTGTGATAGTTGGAGTATTTCTCCTGATCTTCTTCTAAAGGCGGATGCAATTCAGCGAAAAGCGAATCAAGCTGCCATCCAAGTTTGATTGGCTGATTGACAACTTGTACTTGCGTGCCGATAGGAACTTTATCGAAGAGTGCTTCGATATCTTCGGGATACATTCTTACGCAGCCTGCTGAAACTCGCATGCCGACGCCGAATGGCTTGATAGTGCCATGAATCAGGTAGCTACCGCTGCTGATGCCCAAACGCATGGCATGCCGACCGAGTGGATTGGTCGGTCCAGGCGGTACGATGCTGGGATAGGGCTGCTCGCCATTCGCGATTCTATCCATCTGCAAAGATTTGGGAGGTATCCAGGTTGGGTCTTTCTTTTTTTCAACTATTTTTGAAATGCCCAATGGCGTAACCCAATCCATTCTTCCAATTCCAACAGGATGAGTAATGATTACAGGCTTCTCCCCTTTTTTAGGTTCAGGAAAGTAATAGATGCGCATTTCCGGTAAATTAAGTAACAAGCCTTTGCGTTCGCCTTGTGGAATGATGTAGCGGCTCGGTAAAATGACAGTCGCGCCATCTTCCGGCAGCCATCGATCGACATCTGGGTTGGCAAGCAATATCTCGATCTGGCCGATATCATATTGGCGCGCAATATCAAGCAATGTTTCCGACCGACTTGCTTGAGTGGTTCGTATTTGACCGAAAATATCAATGTCCGGTGGCGGGAGTATCCAGGTTGCAGCGTGTATAGACTGGATTAGGAAGGGGTTAATTAGGAGCAAAAAAATAGTAAAAATTTTATACATAATCAAGCCCTGCAATCAAATGAGATGCGAATAAGCGATAAGAATGAAATAATAATAACTGAAACTTGTGTTTAAGAAATGCTAAATAGCATGATTGTTTGATATGAATTTTGAGTTTTAGTGAGAATTAGAATAATTCGAAATGAATGTCATAGTCAGGAAAACAACAGGTTTGTTGCGTTCATGCAACAACATTGTTGCGAATTTCACAAAAAGTTCTTATTTTTCTTGCGGTACGTATATGTGTTATTGCACAATCAGACCAAACCTTCCGAGATGGAAGGTCCGAACAAGCGGGGTGCATTCCAGCGGAGTGTGGTGAGTGTTAAATAGGACGGCCCCAGTCGTTTTAAACATTAAAGGAGAACGTCGGTATGAAGAAAAAACTAATTTCGTTGGCAGTAGCTGGTGCACTAGCAGTTCCAATGGCAGCGTCAGCTCAAGGTACTCATGTAACCCTATTTGGTAGTGTTCAAGCTGAATACGCAACCGTTAACCGTGAGAACCAAAGTAGCCAAGCTCTGATAGGTGATGATACAGGGCGCTCAAGAATGGGTATGCATGTAACCGAAAGTTTGGGCGGTGGTTTTAAAGCTAAAGCGCATGTTGAGTATGGCTTTAATACAGGTGCAGGTGCGTTAGGTGTTGCGCGTGAGCGTTGGGTTGCTTTAGCGAATGATAGCTGGGGTGAAGTGAAATTCGGTCGCGTTCAATCCCCATTCAAAGATTTTGCGGGTGGTATGACCATTGATCCATTTGCTTATACGACACTGCAGGCAGGCGGTAGCGGCGGTACCATGATGTCATCTGCAAATGGTTATGGCTCAGGTGCGCAAGGTTTTGTAAACAGCGCGGTTCGTTATGATTCACCAAAAGTTGAAGGTTTTAGCTTTGCTGGTTTGTTGATGCCAGGCGATTCCAACAGATTGGATCCTGCAAATTTTATCGCTCCAAGCAGTAGCTTCCAAGGTAGCCAATCGAATGCCGGTGGTGAAGACGGTGAATGGGATTTCCAAGTTGCGGGTAAATATGACAGACAATGGCAAGGTCATAACTTTGCGGTATTCGGCGGTTATTCACGTGATAACGTCAGTACCCGTCAAAAAACAGCTCAAGGCTTGCTGAACAATGAGCACGTATGGCGTGGTGGTGGTTCATGGAACTATCAACAATTTACCTTAAGCGGTCAATATGAACACATCAACAATGCAGTCGGTGCAGCAACCTGTACCAATGCAGCACAGTTGGGCAACCCAGCAACCGGCCTGCCGGATTCACGTGGTGGACTTATTGCAGGTGGTGGAGCGCAATGTAATTCTGCTATGAATATGGGCGGTGACGGTAATATCTGGTTTGCCAGCGGTAAGTATGACTGGGGTAATACCAGCTTTATCGCTCAAGGCGGTATGACCCATGCAAACGGTGTAGTTGGTGTTGCTCAAAGCCGTGAAGTAAGCAGTTTCACAGTGGGTGCAATTCATAACCTGAGTAAACGTTCAAGTTTGTTTGGTGGTTACCAACGTGCAATGGTTAATGATAAAAATGCGCAATTCCAAGACAGCGATACTTGGTCTTTGGGTATGCGTCACAACTTCTAAAAGCAATTTTGCTTAATAAAAAAGGCACCGTAAGGTGCCTTTTTTATTTTAAAAAGAAACTATAATGAGCGCTTGTGCGCCATCGCTACAGAATTTTAATTTATTCTTATTCACTCGCAGGCGTGTTTTTATGGAGATGGTATGTTATGAGCATGAAAAAATGGACAGATGAAGAACTGATTTTAACACGTGATAAACTGGAGTCTCTGGATAAGGCAAGTAAAAGCTCCGGATCAGGTACGAAAATGTGGTTGTTTACTGGATTGTTGGGGGCATTTGCTATTTCAACCGGCGTTACATTCATGATTCTGGACGGTGTCGATGTGATGAGTATCATTTTGATCATTATGGGCACCATCACGTGTATCTCATGGTATAAAAGCGACAAACAGCGCAAAGACAATCTTGCGTTTCTTGAAGAAATCAATCGCGAGATCAAATCCCGCAAATTAAAAGTGAAGGACACTTCCAAAACGAAAGATAAAGTAACAGAACAACCGGAAGGAACCGAACAGACGAGCGAAGCTGAAGGCCCGAACGATAAAACGGCCGTTGCATCTGAATCGAGTGATTCAAAAAACTCAGAAAAATCAGAAGGAAAATCTGACAAGTAACCGGAAAATGAAAATCCGCAGCTTGCTGTCGGCGATTGAACGGCTGTTTCAACCGAGGGATTTGCAGACAGAAGAAAAAATACTTGATCATGATGAGCAATCCAGCCAAGCGGCATTATTAGCTTCGGAAGATCGGTTTGCATTCGAAGCATTATGCCAATTCCTTTGGGTGCAGGGTGAATGGTTGCCGTTGGTATTTGATCTGAATCATTCGATTTATACCAATCAAGGAGTCACTGCGGCATCATTGCAAAGATTAGCGAATGCCGGATTAATCCTTTTTGAAAAAGCAGGATTCGTCAAGAAAGGATTTGGCAAGCATACGCGCCTGTTTTATTGCGGCAAGCCAACCAAAATCGGTTTCCAGGCCGACGAAGATAATTATCTGGATTTGGGGCATGTATTGCTCACCGAACACGGAAAACAATTAGCTTCTTCTATCTCAATCACAAGAAACCAGCAGTTTTACGAATATGTAATAAACCGGTGGTTTGAACAAGGCTTACTGTTGTCATCGATACAAATAGACCGGAACTGGGAAACTCCGATTGTTTCCAATCATGAACCTGCATGTTCGATTAAAGAATGAGAATCACCCGGTAATCGTTAACGTTGGTGCGTGTAGGACCGGTCATGACTAAATCGTTTAAGCGTTGAAAGAAAGTATACGAGTCATTATTCGAAAGGAATGAGGACGGATCCAATCCGAGCTGTTTTATGCGGATGAAAGAATCCGGTGACAAAATTGCCCCAGCGTTATTTTCCGTGCCGTCCAATCCATCGGTGTCACATGCCAAAGCATAAACATTATCCATTCCGCCCAGTTGAACAAATAACGAAAGTAGGAACTCAGTGTTGCGGCCACCTCGGCCATTGCCCTTGACGGTAACCGTGGTTTCTCCGCCCGATAGCAGAGCGATGGGCGTTTTCAATAATCGTGGATATGATTTGATTTCTCGCACCAATGCGGCATAACTTTTAGCAATTTCAGAAGCCTCGCCAGTGACGGTATCGCCGAGTATCAGGGTATTGAAACCCAAAGCCTGAAAATAATTTTCTGCGGCTGCCAATGACTGGTGTGCAGTTGCAATGATGGTATTTTCAGTGCGAGAGAAGAAAGGAGAACCCGGTTTGGGAGTTTCTGCAACGCTTCCCGCTTGGCCAGCGCGCAATAGCCGGGTGATCGAAAGCGGCGCATCCAAGTGATACCGATCAAGTACTGCGAGAGCATCAGAAAATGTGGAAGGATCAGCAATACAAGGACCTGAGGCGATATGGATCGCGTCATCGCCGGTAACATCGGAAATAATCAGTGAAAGAATGGCAGCCCGGCAAGTGGCTGCAAGCCTGCCGCCTTGAATTCCGGATAAATGCTTGCGGACGATATTGATTTCTTGGATTGTCGCGCCGCATTGCAACAATTGCTTTGTTACGGTTTGCAGATCCTGCAGTGATATGCTGTTGACCGGCAGCGGCAATAAACTGGAACCGCCGCCGCTGAACAAGCAAAGCAGCAAATCCTCGGTTGTTAATACTTGTACAGCCGCAAGCATTTCTCGCGCAGCCTGTTCGCCGTTCTCATCAGGGATGGGATGCCCGGCTTCAACGATTCGAATAGCTTGAGTGGGGAGGCCGTGTCCATAGCGCGTTACCACGATGCCATCAATTGGCGCTTCGGCTGGCCAGGCGCTTTCAACGGCTGCTGCCATAGCGGCGGATGCCTTTCCGGCGCCGACTACGAATGTTCGTCCGTGAGGTGGTTGCGGCAGATATTGCGGCACGATATGAGCCGGGTCAGCGGCCTTGACAGCGACTGAGAAGCTTTCCAGCAGACAATCCCGCGGATTCATTTTGTTGTCAGCATGGCGCGCAAGTAATGACCGGTAAAGCTGTCAGGATTGGTTGCGATGGATTCCGGGGCGCCTTCCGCAACAATGCAACCGCCGCCGTCGCCACCCTCCGGTCCCAAATCGATAATCCAATCGGCGGTTTTGATGACATCCAAATTATGTTCGATCACGACTACGGTATTGCCGTGATCGCGCAACCGGTGTAACACTTTGAGCAACAAATCGATGTCCTGAAAATGCAAACCGGTGGTTGGTTCATCGAGGATGTACAAGGTGCGCCCGGTATCGCGTTTTGATAGCTCCAGCGATAGCTTGACGCGTTGCGCTTCGCCTCCGGACAGGGTGGTAGCGGATTGCCCCAGTGTGATATAGCCAAGACCCACATCCATCAATGTCTGCAGTTTACGTGCCACCACCGGTACCGGTGTAAAAAATTCCAGTGCGTTTTCTACCGTCATTTGTAAAATTTCACTGATATTTTTACCCTTATATTGAATTTCGAGCGTTTCGCGGTTATAGCGATGACCGTGGCAGACGTCGCAAGTGACATAGATATCGGGCAAGAAATGCATCTCGACTTTGATCACGCCATCGCCTTGACAGGCTTCGCAGCGCCCGCCCTTGACGTTGAAAGAAAAACGTCCCGGCGCATAACCACGCTCACGAGCTTGCGGTACCCCGGAAAATAAGTCGCGGATGGGTGTAAACAATCCGGTATACGTCGCGGGATTGGAACGCGGTGTTCTTCCAATGGGGCTTTGATCCATATTGATGACTTTGTCGAAAAATCCCAATCCTTCAATATGCCGGTGGGGTGCAGGCTCGTCATTACTGCCGTAGAGATGGCGGGCGACTGCACGGTGCAGGGTTTCATTGATTAAGGTCGATTTACCCGACCCGGAAACACCGGTCACGCAAACAAACAATCCGACCGGTAAGTTAAGCGTGACATCTTTTAAATTATTCCCGGTTGCACCTTCGATGCGCAATATTCGATCTGCGTTGAGCGGGTGCCGTTGCGGCGGTATATCAATCGCGAGTTTACCCGATAAGTACTTTCCGGTTAATGAATCAGTCTGTTGCTGAATTTCGATCGGCGTGCCTTGGGCAACTACGTTGCCGCCGTGTTCGCCGGCCCCCGGTCCCATGTCGACGACATAATCCGCAATTTGAATGGCATCCTGGTCATGTTCAACCACGATGACACTGTTACCCAAGTCACGCAGATTCTTAAGGGTATCGAGCAAACGGCCATTGTCGCGTTGGTGCAAGCCGATGGAAGGTTCGTCAAGAACGTACATGACACCGGTTAAACCGGAGCCGATTTGGCTAGCCAGGCGGATACGCTGGGATTCCCCGCCCGAGAGCGTGTCTGCCGAGCGATCCAGTGATAAATAATCCAGCCCGACATTATTGAGAAATTGCAAACGGCTGGAGATTTCCTTGATGATGCGTTCCGCAATGGATTGCTTATGGCCGGATAATTCGAGATGGTCGAATAATTCCCGGGCTTTTCTTAACGGCAGGGCGCTGATTTCGTAAATTGTCTGTCCGGCGACATGTACATGCCGCGCTGCGCGGCATAAGCGCGTACCCTGGCATTCCGGGCAAGTTTGGGCGTTCAGGTATTTTGCCAGTTCTTCACGCACCGTCTGCGATTCAATTTCCTTGTAGCGCCGGGTCAGATTGGGAATAATGCCTTCGAATGGATGAACATCCTGCTGTTTGCGTCCGCTTTCCGTTAAGTAAGAAAATTGTATTTTTTCTTTGCCGGAACCATACAAAATAATGTTACGGATCGGTTCGTCGAGTTTCTCAAAAGGCGTTTCCAGATCAAAGTGATAATGCGTGGCGAGGCTTGTCAGTAATTGAAAATAGAATTGATTGCGCCGGTCCCAATTCCGCACGGCGCCAGCAGATAGCGATAAATGCGGAAATGCCACGACCCGCGCCGGGTCGAAAAAAGTAATCTGTCCTAACCCATCGCATTTGCTGCAAGCACCCAACGGATTGTTGAAGGAGAATAGTCTGGGTTCCAATTCGGCCAATGAGTAGCTGCATACCGGACAGCTAAATTTAGCCGAAAATAAATGCTCCTGGCCGCTATCCATCTCCACCGCCAAAGCGCGCCCGTCCGAATGACGCAATGCGACCTCGAATGACTCGGCCAGCCGTTGCTTGGCATCGGCAGAAACTTTCAGGCGATCAACCACAACTTCGACGGTATGTTTTTGGTTCTTTTGCAATTTCGGTAACGCATCGATTTCATACACTTCACCGTCGATGCGCAACCGCACAAAACCCTGCGCGCGCAGCTCGTCAAACAACTCAACTTGTTCCCCTTTGCGTTCCACGATCAGCGGCGACAGAATCATTAAGCGGGTATCCGCAGGTAACTGCAAGACGTGATCAACCATTTGCGAAACACTTTGCGCCGTCAACACGATGTTGTGCTCGGGACAAAACGGATCGCCAACGCGGGCAAACAGCAAGCGCAGATAGTCGTGGATTTCGGTGACGGTGCCGACCGTCGAACGCGGGTTATGCGATGTTGCTTTTTGTTCGATGGCGATGGCTGGAGACAATCCTTCGATCAGGTCGACATCCGGCTTTTCCATTAATTGCAGGAACTGCCGGGCATACGCCGACAGCGATTCGACGTAACGGCGTTGTCCTTCGGCGTAAAGGGTATCGAACGCCAATGAGGATTTGCCGGAACCGGACAATCCAGTGATGACTACCAGCTTGTTACGCGGCAGATCGAGGTTGATATTTTTCAGATTATGCGTGCGCGCACCGCGTATTTTTATGGATTCCATGAACTATCTATGTAAGAGTCAACCTGTTAATATACCCAACTTTTTAGGAATATCACAACCTGATTCATGTCTGCTTCATCTTCATCTGAAAAAATGTCCCCAACGGAAGTGCGCGCGACGATCGGCTTAGCCGGTGTGTACGGGTTGCGCATGTTAGGGCTGTTTATTATTTTACCGGTATTTGCTTTTTACGCCGAAGACCTGCCTGGCGGAGACAACTATACCCTGGTCGGCATAGCGCTGGGCGCCTATGGCTTGACGCAAGCGATTCTGCAAATTCCATTCGGCTGGCTATCGGATCGGATCGGACGCAAGCCGGTGATTTATCTGGGGCTGATTTTATTTATCATCGGCAGTTTCATTGCCGCATTTGCCACCAATATTTATTGGGTTATCATCGGCCGGGTCATTCAGGGAGCCGGAGCGATTTCGGCGGCCGTGATGGCGTTGGCGGCGGATCTTACCCGGGAAGAGCATCGCACCAAGGCGATGGCAACCATCGGCATGACCATCGGCGTAGTGTTTGCCATTTCGTTGATCGCTGCGCCAGTGTTAAATCAATGGATTGGTGTGCCGGGCATTTTCGCGATGACCGGGTTTTTGGCGCTATTAGCCATGATCGTCGTCAAAAAAATCATCCCCGATCCGGCGATCAGCCGGTTCCACTCCGATACCGAAGCCTCGCCCGCTAATTTCCGCAGTGTCTTGCGCGATACGCAGTTATTGCGGCTAAACTACGGTATTTTTGCGTTGCATGCGGTATTGATGGCGCTCTGGCTGGTAGTGCCGCTGACACTGCGTCAAGCGGGCATGGCGGCGGACAACCACTGGCAAATTTATCTTCCGGTGTTGCTGCTGTCGATTGTGCTGATCATCCCGGCGATTATTTATTCAGAGAAGAAAGCCAAGTTGAAACAAGTGTTTGTCGCGGCGATTGGCATTTTGTTACTGGGACAGCTGCTGCTTGCACTGAGCAGTGAGTCGATTTGGGGAACGGCGCTGGCGTTACTGGTTTTTTTTGCGGCTTTCAATTTGCTGGAAGCCAGTTTACCTTCGCTGATTTCAAAAATAGCACCAGTCGGCGCCAAGGGAACGGCGATCGGCGTCTACAGCAGCACGCAATTCCTGGGTGCTTTTGCCGGTGCGGCGGCCGGTGGTTACTTATACGGCGAATACGGCAGCGGCGCCTTGTATGCATTTTGCGGGCTGTTGCTGGTGGTGTGGCTGGCATTGGCGATGACCATGAAAGCACCCGCTGCGGTGCGCTCCAGAATGTATCCGGTACAGGAAATGGATTTCGACCAATCCAAAGAGCTATCGCGCCGTCTGGCGGCGATACCCGGTGTTTTTGAAGCACTGGTGCTGGTGAATGAGCGGGTGGCTTATTTAAAAGTGGATATGAAAGGCTTCGACGAAGAAAAGGTGATTCAATTGCTTGGGGAGGAAACATAGATGGCTTCTGTCAATAAAGTGATACTCATCGGTAACTTGGGCAAAGACCCGGAAACCCGTTACATGTCGAATGGTGACGCGGTTACCAATATTACATTGGCAACGACCGATACCTGGAAAGACAAAAACGGCGAGAAACAGGAAAAAACCGAATGGCACCGCGTGACTTTTTATCGCAAGCTGGCCGAGATTGCCGGGGAGTATTTAAAAAAAGGGCGCTCGGTTTATGTCGAAGGCCGTCTGGAAACCCGGAAGTGGACGGACAAGAACGGGATGGAGCGTTATACCACGGATATTATTGCGACTGATATGAAGATGTTGGGCAGCCGTCCCGGCAGCGGTAGTTTTGAATCGTCGCCTGATCACGAAGAAGATAACGCGGTTCCGAACCGGCCTTCTTCGACGAAGAGCCCCAGCGGTTTTGACGATATGGAAGACGATATTCCATTTTAATCGAATCGAGTCCGGGGGCTCTGGCGGTTTCTAGTGTTTATCAGGCAAGCGCAGAACTCCGTTGCGATATTCGTTACTCGCATAATTTGATTGGCTACGGGAAGGTAATGAAAATTCGATGCTTTCAATCGCACCGCCAATTTCTTTGGCCATGTTGCGGAATTCGAGTGCCAGCATACTTTTGGGGACGATAAATGTTTGCTTGAATCCAGACTTGAAGTGAACAAGAATTTTCATAACGTTTTCCAGTGAGTTTTAATTTTTTAAGCGCTTGATCGCTACAGTGGCATCGCTGCTGCTGTTCTTACGACGCAAACCGGCCAAACTTTAATTGGCCGTGCGCCTAAAGATTCTCCACCGCAACGTAAATTCGGAAACCATAGCGCCACTACATGGAATTACAAAACAATCGAAGAAATAGCCACTATTCCTTGCTTTTATTCAGAAATTACTCTTGACAGCTTTGACATAAGCTTAGATTCATCAAAAATTGACCGGATGCTGGCGGCAACGGGGAAAGGGAAATTTGCATGGAAAAAAGCGCAATATTAAGTGCGTTGGCAACGGAAGTGGAGCAAGGACGCTTGATTTTCCCGACCTCGACCCATGCCGCGATCAAAATCAAGGAAAAACTGGAAGATCCTGATTGCAGTCTCGATACCGTGATCCGGCTGATACAAGCTGAACCGCTCCTGTCGACCAAGGTGGTGGCGATTGCCAATTCCGCAGTATTTAATCGCTCAGGAAAAAAAGTCACCGATGTGCGCTCAGCCGTCACATTGATCGGCATGCGCACCGTGCGCAACTTGGCCACGGTCATAGCCGTGCAGCAATTGACCGGACCGCAGGGAAGAAGCGAACAGGCCGAGCAACTATGGCGGCATTCCGCGTATGTTGCCGCGCTGGCGCAAGTCATCGCCCGCCGCGTGACTCACAAGGACCCCGAAACCGCGCTGTTTGCCGGCATGATTCATGAGATCAGCTGGTTCTATTTGCTGGCGCGTGAAAAATATTTCCCCGGATTAATCGACGACAGCTTGGCCAGCTCGTGGAACGCCGACGAAGACCTGGAAGACGAAAGCGAGCTTGACTGTGAAATCACGATTGGCACCGCGATTCTCAGAGCGTTGTCGGTACCGCAATCGGTGATCGACGACATCGTTTACCTGTGGCGCGGTTACTTATCATTCCCGCCGGATACGCTCGGAGACACGCTGCTGATCGCCAATCAACTGGCGCCCGTTAAATCGCCCTTTGTATTGCCTTCCAACTTATCGGGCACGAATGCAATCGCAGACCTCGATGTATTGACCGACGAAGATACACTCAGCGAGATCCTGAAAGACTCAGCCGCTGAAGTAAAGTCGTTGACCGAAGCGTTGTGCGTGTAGTTTCCACAACCTAAGAACCCTAAAGCATCCTACGAGCGGCAAAGCCGCATAATTCCGCTGCTACTGTTGGCAGCATACTGACTCCCCTTGGCCATTCCTGAAAAACCGGTTCAGGCATTGCTCAGAAAAATCAAAAGATTATCCCCCGCCATCATTCAGTCCCGGTTCACCCAGACCGCAGTACAGTGACTCATCCGCATCTGCTTGGAAAAAATAACCACAAGGAGAAGCATCATGAGCGCCATCATCACCGGATCATTCCCCGGCAAACAAAGAAAAGCTGGATCGATTTCCAATCAAGCATTAAAACCTTCTGAACTGAAACTACCGAGCTACGCAATCTTGTTGATACTGCTGTTAACCATGTTATTGCTCGGCGCTTGTAAATCCGTACCCATCGACGATCGGAATGCGACCGGAAACGGCGGGTTCTGGGAGCAAGACGAGAATTCCAGTGCGCGTTTTCACAACCCCAATCAGGTAGACAAAGCCACGATCGGTTTGGTATTTGCAGCGGGGGAGAGCGCTTTACGTAACGGTACGCCGGTCGATGTCTCCGCGAAGCTGGCGAACCATTCCCGGATAAACACCGGACCGCAAAGCAGCGCGCGCGTGGAGTTTGAAGCGGCTGGCCCGGCCTGCACGATTGAAATCGACGAATTCAATGCCGGCAATGCCTACGCGGATACAGCCGATTGCCGGCAACAAATAGAAACGCCACATGCCCGCATAGACGCCAGTAACGCCATCCTGCATCTCCAAGTCACGGAGCATCAAACGAAAGTCACGGTGATCAGCGGCACCGTTGATGTGACTTCGCTAGCAGATACCGCGCAATCCATCGATATCCGCGAAGACCGCGAAGTCGTAGTCACGCGGGATATATTCGGTCGGCCCTATTTACTCACGCCGGAAGAAATCTGGCAACGCATTCGCTGGCGGGACGACTATCCGCTCTACAAAAAAGTCATCGACTGGGGAACCATCGCAGCCACAGCGGCAGTCGTCATCGTGACCGCCGGAATCATCGCGGCGGTGGTGATACTCAGCGATGGTCATGGTCATGGAGGCCGTCGCGGTCTGCCTGGGCATCATTAAAGCTTATCCGCAAGCTTTCAAGATGAAATGGGTTTTAAGCTGCAACATGGTATTTCGAAATGTGGTATCGAATCATTTACTTCGATTGAGATCAAGCCAACGTTATCAGCTCCACTTGCTTGAAAAGATCCAATGAGAAAAAGCATGTTCATATTTGGCGGGTGGCTAGCGTGGAGGCTCAATGGTGCGCCGTTTGCGGCGCGCCCCTTGGAGCGCAGTATTAGCGGTCATGTCAGAGCACCGTGGCAATGTTTGTAACGCCGCCCACTGCCACATGGACAAGGCGACAGCCGACTTTCTGGTGCAGGAATCAGAGACCAATTCTGACGCCACTTCAAACTAAGATTGACTAGCATGCCTACGCCACAATATGCTGCGAAGTTTCCAATGAACTGATTGGCGCCTATGGTGGTGCCAGTCGGAGTCAGCTTGATGTCAGTGCCGCCGATTTCACAATTGACCTCCGCAACGGTGAGCGGAAATTCGAGCTCTGTGTATATGTGAGTCTTGAACTTGGCTTGAAACGCGGCACCATCCTCTATAACGTAGAAATGAATAGCCAAACTATCTCCGTTGGCGTACCGGATACGAAGGTCCTTGCCGCTAGGGGGAGAAACCATGTCGACCGGGTTCCCGATATTTTCCCAGCAGTTATCCACCATCTTTACTCGAACCTCGCTGGTAAGGCTAAGCATCTGCACACTAAGCAGCAAATAGCCTTCTTCGTCCCGTGTGAGCAAAATCACCTCATGGCCATCAATAACAAGAACACGGGGTGTTTCGTAATAGTAGTTGCCGCCGACTATCGCTAGAAGTTTGTTTCTGCGCCAGTCAAATCGGCCGTTAACACGAATGGGATCAGCCTTAGTCCGCTTGAATGCCGCCAATTGTTCTTTTGTGTATGCGCCGTTGTCAGCCTTCTTATGGTGCTCAGCGCATAGCGCGACCATGCCATCAGGGTTGTGATGTGGCTTCACGTTCCATGGAGGGTCAAAGTGATGCCACTCCAAGTACGGATTGCCGCATTCTGGAACGGGGCAGCCAAATCCCACTTCAGTGCGAAGGTGCTTGATGACTGACGCTGGGGGTTTTCTGTTCATGACGGCAAACTAAAATTAGACGTCCGAAACGTCAAAAGTGAATTCAATTACTGTACTCATCATAAGATCCCCTTATGTTTCATAGAGATTGTTCAATTTAGTTTCCATCATAACAAATTTTCTTAGATCCGAAAAAACGGATTCCATGCACCGGCTTCAACCAAAACTTCAAAACACCATCACATGATCCACCCAATACCGGCCATCCCGATACACCAACACCATTTCCGCGACGAATTCGCCGGGTGCTTGCGTGAACGATTGTTTCCAGACGATCGCTGCCGAGTCCGGGCGACGGAAGACGGCGACGGGGGTGCGGGTGGTGAAAAAGCCTTTTTCAGTCTGATACTGTTGGCTGATACATTCGAAGTAATCCGGCGTGACGATGGCTTTCAGTCGCCCGCTGAAGTCGCGGACATGCCGGGTGTGGTCGCGGTGCGTGGAGGCGTCCATCAAATTGTCCATGATCGGTTCGGCAATCGCCAGAATTTGTTGTTCGCTCAATTGTTCGAAGTTCATAGCGTGTCAGTTTTGTATGAATTAATAGCCTGAGACCTTTGCACGGCGTCATGAGCGGTGCGAGAATAAGGCAAAAATTTGTGAAAAAGCGCAGTTTACATAGGGTAAATGAGCATTTTTCGCGAATTTTTAACGCGATTATCGTGCTGCGCAGTAGCCGTGCAAAGGTCTCAGCCTGTCACTGCACCACTGCGCTGGCGATACCGAAATAAATCAGGATCGATAGCAGGTCTTGGATCACCGTGGCGAGCGGGCCGCTGCCGAAGGCGGGGTCGAGTCCGAACCGGTCGAGCAAGGAGGGCAGCGTCATCGCTGCCACGGTGGCGGTGGAACATGCGGCGAATACCGATAATCCGACGCACAGCGCCACATCCGCTTGCTCCCAGCGCCACCATACCAACGGCCCGGCGACCACTGCGAGCGCAAAGCCGATGGCGAGGCCGGTCAATAACTCGCGCTTGACCATCCGCTGCATGCTGACGCCGACCGACAGTCCACGCACGACGACGGTTTCGGTTTGCGTGCCGACCGCGTCCGCCAGGTAGACGATGCCGGGGATGAAGAACGCCAGCATCACCGTGTGCTCGAGCTGCGATTCGAACCAGCCGACGAAATCCGCGGCGAGCAGGGCGCCGCCGAGTCCGACGATGAGCCAGGGAATACGATGACGGAAGCGGCGTTCGACCGGTTCCTCGCTGGTGGCGCGGGCGACATGCGTGCTTTTGGTAAAACCTCCCAGGCGCGACAAGTCTTCCTCGTGTTCTGACAGCAATACTGCGAGCAGCCGGTGCGGCGGAATCACACCGGCGAAATTGCCATCCCGGTCCACCACGGTCAAGGCGGATTCTTCGTGGCGCACGGCATGCCAGGCAGCGACTTCCTGATCGATTCCCGGCGCGACAACGGGTGCCTCGCGATCCATCAGATCGTTCAGCGTGACACCGGCTGGAGCGGCTAGTAAGGCTTCGATGCGCACCACGCCGAGAAATTTTCGCTGTTCGCAAACGATCACCAGGCTGGCGCTTTCGTATTGCTGCCCCGCCAGTTGCTGCCGCACTTCATCGGCGCGGCACGACGGCGGGAAAACCGGCACTTGCTGGCTGGCGTGTTGCGCGGCGGTTTCAAAGGTAAGTTTGTCGGGCAGTTCGGAGTTCATGAGCGGGTCACTTCCGGGTATCGGCGGCACCGGATTGCTTTTTATACGCTTCATACGGCGTGTTGGCGTTCGACAGGCAGCGCTCGCGCTCCAGTTGATCCAGCATCCGGGTGCATTCGTTGCGTTGCCACGATTGGCCGGTGGAGTAGAGCTGCTGCGCGGTGCAGCCGCTAACTGCCAACCCTATCGCCGCAGCGATGCCCATGATCGGGATGCGTACTATCATTCGTTACATTCGGTGGTGACGACGTTGACCATCCAACTGATGCCAAAGCGGTCGGTCAGCATGCCGAACTTGGGCGACCAGAAGGTTTTCGCCAACGGCATTTGTACCTGGCCGCCGTCGGACAGCGCGGCAAAGTAACGCTTGGCTTCCGCTTCGGTGGCGACCGAAATCGATAGCGAGAAACCTTTGAATTGCGGGCCGACTTCGCAACCGTCCGACGCCATCAACACATTGCCGGCGATGCGGAAGCTGGCGTGCATGATCTTGTTTTCAAAGCCGGGTGGCAGCATGCCGGGCGGTGGCGGATCGGGGCTTTCCTGGAAGCGCATCAGCATGTCGATCTGCGCGCCTAGTGCGGTGCGGTAGAATTCCAGCGCTTCCTCGCAGCGCCCGCCGAACATCAGATAAGGCTGAATCACAGGATGGGTCATGGTGGCTCCTTGATTGAGTGATTGAAGGTTATAAGGTTTTCAAGTATTCGATGATGGCAAATGCGCCTTCCTTATCGTTCGACCAATTGAGGCGGTAGGTTTTTTTGCCTTCCACGATGTCTTTGTCATGCCCTTTATTGCTCAGCGCCGGGATGGCATTAGCCTGGAACGGATAGCCTTCTTGCTGCATGGCGGTTTGTTGCGGTTCCCAGGCAAAGCCGAGCAGTTTCGCATCGTAATCGAGACGGCTTTTGACAAAGCTGGCCGGACGTTCTTCCGGCACCAGCAGATGATAGACCGTCGGTACCGTGCCGTTGTGCAAATACGGCGCTTGCGCCCATACGCCGCTCAACGGCCGGGCGTTGTAGCCGTGGTGTTCGTTGTTCGGCGACATCAGTAAATCTTTTTTGCCGGCCATCGAAACGCCGTCGAATTCGGCGCAGGGTTTGACATCCTTGCCTTCTAACTGCACCGTGGTGTCGGGCGAACAACTGTCATACAACTCCTTGCGCGCCGCATAGTTCAGCAGCGCGCCGACCACATAGGCGCGTTTCATGCTGGTGCCGAGGTTGTCATAAACTTTCCCGTTTTTCGGCTGGTGGCAATCGGCGCAGTGTTCCGCGAATAAGGCTTGTCCTTTTTTAGCGAGCGCCACATCGACCGCGAACGGGTACGGACTGGCCGGTAAACCGTCAAGCAGTTCTGAGGCAAAAGCCGCGACGCGCACATCGGTTTGCGCCAGACCGAGCGTCAGCATGGCAATCAGATTGCGGTACACCGGAATCGGCACATTGCCGTTCCATTGCCCGCCGCCGTTGATCAGCCGCTTATGGTTTTCATCCCAGCTGGCGCGGCGCTTGTCCTGCTCCCATACCGACATGAAATCGGTAATGCCGGGTTCCGGCGGCAGTGAAAGCCCGGCAAACCATTTGAGGATCGGGCTTTTGCGTGCGTCAATATAACCGTTGACCGCGCTTAACCCGGTGGCGTCGGCCATGCCGGGAAAGCCGGCCAGCATCGGCTGCTCGAAGCCGGCATAGTTTTTAGCGATCAAGGCGCCGAAACCGTCGTATTCGGCTTCGACGCGCTGCGCGAATTGCTGGATTGTTTGCGCGGCATTTTTCTTGAACAAGGCGATTTGGGCAGCTTCGTAATTCGCATCAAAATGCCGGGTGGCGGATTGGAAGTTGTTGTAAAAATAATGCGGATTCTGTTGATGCACTTCATCCAAAGCCGCCAGCAGTTTTTGCGTCAGCGCTTGATATTTGTCGTCACCGGTTTTGCCGCCGTAAGCTTGTTGCAAGGTTTGGTAGAGCTTGACGCGAAACGACACGATGTTGAAAGTGGTATTCACGCCGCCGTCGAGATAATCGATCTGACCGTTTTCCAGCCGCACCCGGCCGATATGGCAAGCGCCGCAGGTAAACGACGCGTAGTCGATATTGCTGTTGGCATCGGCGCGCGACAAACCGCTAAAGCCGATACCGCGCGCAACCGGATACGCGGGTTGCCGCTCGTCGATGAACAAGCCCACCGCGTCGAGGAAGTTTTCAGCGCTGCCCCAAAGCTCCGGCGCTAGCTTCGGTATGAGTTTCAACGCGATATAAGGGATGCCATCGGTTTCGCTGAACGCAAAATTGCCGAACCAGTCGTACGCGACCTGCTGCGACTGCAGATAAGCCGATTTCTCCTGGGTTTTGTTGCGGAAAGCTTGCTCCCAATCGTCGGGTACCGCTTTTACATATGCGGGTGGTGGCGGTGCTTCCAAAGGTTGGGAAATACAGGCGGATAAGACAAGAGCGAACAAAGCAACGCAGACGATTTTCATAGCGGTCCTTTATTGGATGGGATCGTTGAGGTAATGCAAATGATCGGATGACGCTGTTTACCAGGCTGTTGAAAAACTATCTGTGTTGCCGCTACGGTGTTAAAAACAAGTTCAAAATGCTCATTTATACTGCATAAACTGCGCCTTCCCGCCTGTTTTTGCCTTGTATCGGCTGCTTCGAAAACGTTTTTCAACCGCCTGTTACGGAGGAAATTGTAGCACAGCGACGATTTGCACCCTATTGATCGCGCCGTTGCGGTAAAGCGCCCAAACAAAAACCCGCCGAAGCGGGTTTTTGTTTTGCAGCCTTAAGAAAAGATTAAAAGATTAAATCCCTAGGTTGACCGGCTTGATATTGCGGCGGTAGGTGAAGCTCAATAACGCCAGACCGGCGAGCAGCATCAAATACGTTTCAGGTTCCGGGACCGGTAAAGCAACCGTTTCTATCCTTGGTGGCATAAACATTACTGGCTCGGTCAAGTCGGTCAATTTCAGGTAATCGATGCCATAAAAATCGCTGGAATTATTGCGGTCGATGGTGATGATCAGCTCACCGGTCGCATTGATCGAATTCAGCACCGCATCGCTCAGCACGAAAGAGTGTACCGCGGTTTTGGTGTAACCGTCGTCAAACGCGAAATCCTGAGTGATACCGTTAAACGCCGCGGCAACGGCGCCAAATTCGGAAGCTTGAAAATCCGCCAAATCGATTTCTAGTTTGCCGGATGTCCAGTGTGTGCCTAATCCGCCGAAATGGAAAGTGGCGACGGTTTCCAATCCATGCGGGCTAAAACCGGGATGCGTGGTGCTATAGGTGTCGGTATATTGCGCGCCGTCGGTCGCAAGTTTTTCAGCAGCGCTACGGCCGTCATGATCGGCGCTGAAGCCATCGAAGCTGTGAGAACAGTTATCGCAAATAGCCGCGCCATAACCGTCATTGTCGCCAATCTGGTAAACAGCCGCAGCCGCGGAACCGCTGGTTAAAGCAAGTAGTGCAAGAATCGATACAATACGCATAATAAAGTCTCCAATTAGTTACAACGAGATATGTTGATTTCACCAACCCGGCGGGTGACTGGTTTCTGCCATAATGCTCATGCAATTGCAGTGTTAATCAGTTCCGCGGTTACGAGAAATTGCCCTCTACAGCTTTATTAGACCTTGTTGCTTTGCTGCTTATTGTTATGAGTACTGCTTAAAAAGATGCTTGAAACAGATGTGTGTACGATAAACGCAAAGCTGGTTGAAAGGAATGGGAAATTATTCCTTTTTTTACTAGTACTTAGTTACTATAGTTTGAGTAAAAGAGTAGGACACGTATCAGGACGGTTGTCCTGTCCATCGAATCACCACATTCACCGGGTTGCCAGCATGCGTCGGCGGATAGTTAAAATATTATTATTCATTACAGTGACTTATAGCGCACTTTGTAGTGGGCAGATTGTCCCGATACAAACACCGCTGGAAGCGGCGCGTTACGCCAGAATCAGCACATCGAACGAAATCAGCCGCTATATCCATGCGCTGGCCGGGCGTTATCCGGCACTGGTGCGTGTGGAGTCGATCGGTCGCAGCGTTCTGGATCGCCCGATCGAAGTCATACGATTTTCCTTACCGCGCAGTGATGATTCGGTAAAGCGGCTCACGGTCATGATTGTCGGTTCGCAACATGGCGCCGCAGAACCTGCGGGTGGCGAAGCGCTGCTGATAATCGCGCGGGAACTGGCGGATGGATATCTGCGGCCGCTGCTGGAGGAAATGGATGTGATTTTGTTGCCCAATGCCAATCCTGATGGACGGGACTTGGGGAGGCGGTCAAATGCTAACCGCGTCAACATCAATACCGATTTCGTATTGCTCACGCAACCTGAAACCCGCATTCTGAGGGACGCAGTGGCGCGTTACGTGCCCGATGTATTGCTCGATTCCCATGAATCGGCGGTATTGAAGCGGGAAACGCTTGCCACTGAAGGCTATCTGACCGACTTCGACGCACAATTTGAAATCAGCAATAATCCGGCGGTACCGGCGGTATTGCGGGATTATGCCTTGAATACTTTTTTGCCGGCATTAACTGGCCGGGTAACAGACGGCGGGTTGCCGGCGCATCGCTACATCGGGGAGATCACCCGTATTAAACAGCCGATCACCAACGGTGGACTAACCTTGCGCAATTTCCGCAATGCCGCGGCGATGTCGGGTGCGCTGTCGCTACTGGCCGAAACCAAGCTGGATTCGCGCGAACAAGTTTTTCCAACATACCGCAATATTGCTCAGCGTGTTGCACGGCAATTATTATGTTTACGTTCGTTCCTGACGCTGGCGCATGAGCAGCGCGCCGAGATTCAAGCAAAAACGGCGGTGGCCCGTGCCGCGTTGCATCGAGAATCGTTAACGCTGTATGCCGGTTATGCGCTGAATCAGGCGCAGCCACGCACATCGATACCAATGCGGCGGCTTGATAACGGCCAGCTCCAGCAGCTCGATTTTCCCGATCACCGGCAACAACTAAACGCCGATGAGATCGCCTTTCCGTCGATGCTGGTGATTACCCGCCATCAGGATATCATTCGTCCGTTGCTGGATCGTCATCGCATCGATTATCAGCCGGTTTTGCGGTCATCAGAATACGAAATGGTTGCAATGCGTCTGAATGTTCCCGCCAATAGCCTGATGCGCGCCGGGTTGCTGGCGGAGACGCAAAAGACTCTGACGATTGATCGCGGCAGCCTGCTCATCAATTTGTTCCAGCCGAACGGCCGTGCTGCTGCATTGCTGCTGGATCCACGCTCAATCAGCAGTATTTTTCGTTATCCCGAATACGCAAGCTTGGTGGAACCGGAAACAGAGTTTTTTATTTACCGCATTGCCGAGAAAATTCTTCTTGGCCAGCCATGAATCTGATTAAGACGCCGCTTGAGCAGAACGTTTTTCAACGCTATTCGAGTTCGGGTGAGATCGCCGGTTTTTTGCATACATTAGCCGCAGCTGCCGGGCGTTATGCCCGGCTTGATCGCATCGGTTATTCAGCGCATGGCCGGGAGATCCTCGCTTTGTGTTGTAGCGCTCATTCCGAAAATCCGGGCATGGCTTTGCAGAAATTACGGGTCATGCTGGTCGGTTCGCAACACGGCGCTTCGGAAGCGGCTGGCTGCGAAGCCCTGCTGCATCTGGTACGAGCCATACTCACGGGCGAATTGCAGCATCTGCTGGGGAATTTTGAATTCATCATTATTCCGAATGCCAACCCGGATGGCCGCGAGCGGGATTCCAGCAAGAACGGTAACGATGTCAACATCAATCGCGATTTTGTGTTGTTGTCGCAACCCGAGAGCTGCGCGCTGGATGCTGCGGTATTGCGCTATCAGCCTGCGGTGGTGCTGGATATGCATGAATCCGCCGTGTTGAAGCGCAAAACCCTCGGGGTCGAAGGTTATCTGACCGATTTCGAGGCGCAATTCGACATCGCAAGTCATCCGGCGATTTCAGAAAATTTGCAAAACTATGCCGAATCACAACTGCTGCCGGCATTGATCGCAGCGGTTGAGACGCGCGGCCTGCGCGCCCAGCGTTACATCCGCGAGATCACCTCAACGAAGCAACCGGTCACGCATGGCGATCTGACGATGCGCATCTTCCGTAACAAAGCCGGATTGCGAGGCGCGTTGGCTATTTTGCTGGAAACGCCGATGGAGCCGAAAGCCGATCATCATCCGACATTTCGCAATATCGCGGTTCGAATGGAAAAGCAATGGTGTTGCTTGCAAGCGTTGTTACAGGTATTACAGTCGCAACAACCGGCGACTCTGTCAGCCGTCGCATGCGCAACGCAGCTTCCGCCACAGGGGAATATAGCACTCAACGGTTTTTACGTGCCCAGAAACGAATCGCCGGTAACACGGATCAATCTGCGCCGGCGCGATACGCGCGAGATCGAATCCATCGAGTTTGCTGATCATCGCGCCATTGCGGCGCACGATTTTTTGCAGTTGCCCAAGGCATATATCGTGCAAGCGCATACAGACGTTTTCGCGGAGCTGTTCGGGCGGCATCGCATTCCGTTCGATACGGTTACGCAACCGTTCGAGGCGATCCTGGAAAGCGATGTTTTCGCGTACGGCGATTCCTCGGAACGCATCCTCCCGGTGCTGGATACATCCCGCGATCGTGCCGTGGTCATGCCCGGTCATCTGTATGTCCCATTACTGCCGGATACCGCACGGCTGCTGCCGTTATTGCTGGATCCGCGCTCCAGCAGCAGCGTGTTTCAGTATCCGCAATTCACGCAACTGATTACCGCGCATCAGCCGTTTTTCATTGTGCGGACACCGGATCAAGACCGGTAAGTCTATGCGGTAAATCTGATCGGCGGTGTGACAAAAGTCACACTGAGCCGATCCAGCATGACGGTAAACTTGTTAAACCTCGCTCATTGTCCGGAACTGGCAGGCCGGACTAATAAATCATGAGTTACCGATCAATCATGAAAAAACTCAGACTCTTACTCATCGGCGAAACAATACGGAAAAACAACTGCTATGCCACGGTAACTGTGGCTGTCAGCGCGGGATATAGCTACCGGAAGACCGGCGAAACCATCAGCAAGCACCTAGGCACTGTCGAAACAGATACCAATGGCTATGTATCGTTTGACCTGTTCAGTGCATTGCCTGACGAGCAAGAAATCGAATTACGCCACTTGTGGCTTGAGTTTGCCGGAGATCGCGAAGGAAAACGCGATATTCTGTACGAATACCGCGCAGCGCAAACCACCAATCTGCTGCTTATTCATGTTCCCGAATCGATTTGGCATTCACCCTCCGTGCTGGAGGCGTAAGCCGGAAAAAAACGATGGAAAAGCGGTTGGAAGAAAAGTGCCTGGATTTGATAGAATAAGCGCACTATCGATGAGGTGCGCATGATGAAAAATAAATTGTTTTTGATGGTTACGGTGTTACTGGCATTCTCGCTGACGGCTTGCGCCTGGGTAAAAGTAACGGGAAAAGGCGAGGGTGTGCGTGTGCTGCAATCCGCTCAATCGCTCGAATCTTGCAAGAAGCTGGGTAATGTCAATTCCAAGGTGATCAGTCAGTTCATTTTTGACCGCGACGCCGAGAAAGTTGCCGGTGAGCTCGCCGATCTGGCGCGCAACGAAGCTGCGCTCATGGGGGGCGATACCGTCGTTCCGGTTTCGAAAATCATCGATGGCCGCCGCAGTTTCGCGGTGTATCAATGCTTCCAGCCTGCCCGATAGCCGCCGCTTACGTTCATGACGGAATGACAGGGTCACGAACGTAGTCGGCGGGCAGGGCGGTATGGAATTTTTACGGATTAGTCCTTGCGTTGGGTGACTTCGACTAAATGATACCCAAACTGCGTTTTAACCGGTCCTTGCACTTCGCCGACCGGTGCGCTGAACACAACCGTGTCAAATTCCTTGACCATTTGGCCGCGGCCGAATTCTCCTAATTCACCGCCTTGCTTGCCCGATGGGCATAGCGAATGTTGTTGCGCCAATGCGCCGAAATCGGCGCCGTTTTCGATTTCCGCTTTCAGGTTGTTACATTGTTCTTCGGTTTTTACCAGAATATGACGGGCGCTGGCTCGTGCCATAAGTGTTCTCCTTAAAGGTGTGATGCAGAAATAATCGGGATAGCTCGCTGCCATCGCATCATTTGGAATTGACGGAAAGCGCGCGATAAGCAAGATGGAATTTAACACAGAGCACCGCCGCAATGCAGCTTTTTCTACCAGCAGCCGGATGTAAAGCGGCTTACGAGGCGGCTGCAAGGGCTTGTTCCAGATCTTCCAGAATGTCATCGATATGTTCGATACCGATGCACAACCGGATCATATCCGCCGTCACGCCTGCCGCGGCCAGTTCGGGCTCGGTGAGCTGACGGTGCGTGGTGGACGCCGGATGCGCCGCCAGCGATTTGGCGTCGCCGATATTGACCAGGCGCTTGAATAATTTGAGCGCGTCGTAGAATTTCACGCCGGCATCGAAACCGCCTTTGATGCCGAACGCCAGCAATGCCGAAGGCCGGCCTTTCATGTATTTCTGCGCCAGTTGATAGTATTCCGACGACGGCAAACCGGCATACTTGACCCATGCGACACCCGGATGCTTCTCCAGGTAGTGCGCCACATTCAGCGCGTTTTCGGTATGCCGCTCCATGCGCAGCGACAGGGTTTCAATCCCTTGCAGGAAAAAGAACGCGTTCATCGGCGACATCGCCGAGCCGGTATTGCGCAAAGCGACCGTTCGCACCCTGCCGATATAAGCCGCCGGCCCCAGCGCTTCGGTATAGATGACGCCGTGGTAGGCCGGTTCCGGATTATTCAGCATCGGAAAACGCTTGGCATGCTCGGCCCACGGGAATTTGCCGGAATCGACGATGATGCCGCCGATCGAAGTGCCGTGTCCGCCCATGTATTTGGTCAGCGAATGCACCACGATATCCGCGCCGAACTCGATCGGTTTCATCAGCACCGGCGTCGGTACGGTATTGTCGACGATGAGCGGGATGCCATGACGATGCGCCAGTGCCGCAATGGCTTCCAGATCCGGGATATTGCCCGCCGGGTTGCCGAGCGTTTCGCAGTAAACCGCAGCGGTTTTATCGTCGATCAGCGGCTCCATGCTGGCGGCCCGGTCGTCCTTGGCAAAACGCACGTCGATGCCGAGCTTCGGCAGCATGTGCGCAAACAGCGTGTAGGTGCCGCCGTACAGCATTGGCACGCTGACGATGTTATTGCCGACTTCGGCAATGTTGATGATCGAATAATGAATCGCTGCCTGCCCGGAACTCAGAGCCAGCGCCGCTACGCCGCCTTCAAGCGCAGCCACGCGCTGTTCCAGCACATCGTTGGTCGGATTCATGATGCGGGTATAAATATTGCCCGGCACCGCCAGATTGAATAAATCCGCGCCATGCTGGGCGTTATCGAATTCGTATGCGACGGTTTGGTAAATCGGAACAGCAACGGCTTTGGTCGTGGGATCGGTCTGATAACCGGTATGGATCGCGATGGTTTCGTCTTTCATTGATTCATCCTTTTAGAAAAAACAGTCTTGGCAACGACTTTGCGCTTGGTTCGCAGGCGTGCTGTTCGCCATCCGGATACCGCCTGCTGGATTTCAACCTTTTACCGCGTTGCATCAGCCGCGTCAATCGGCAAGCAGGAAACAAAATATCCCGATAGTCCTACATTCAGTCGCGATTCAGTTCGCGAAGAGCAGAATCATCCACAACATCAGAACGATCGGACATCGGCTGACGGGAACAGCAAAGAAATTGAACAAAAAAAGATTTTTGAGGAGAAACACCATGAACACCAGAAAAATACTGATCATCGCCGCAGTCATCGGCATGTTTTTGCTTGGCGGATGCGTTGCCACGCCATACTACGGCGGCGCAGGCTACTATCGTACCACCGCCCACGGTTATGGTTATCAGCCTTATGCGACTTATGGTTACCGGAGTATTCCGCGTTACGGCATGCCGAATTACACCATCGGCGGCCGCATTCATCTGCACGGCGGTCATAAACATGGTTTCGGCGGACACCGGCATTGGGGTGGATACCGGCACCATGGCGGTCACGGCAGGGGACATGGAAGGCGCCATTGACGGACGAGGGCTTATCTTTCAGAATCAGCTTTGAAGTACGGAATGCTTAAGATCGGGTTAAACTATGGCAGTATAAAATAGCGAATAGACCGGCAATTTTTATAGACCTGCCATGACCGAAAACCAGAATCCCGAACAGAAAGCACGCGACCGCATCGATGCCTTGCTAAGGCAAGCAGGCTGGATGGTTCAATCGGCCCGGAAGATCGATCTGAATTCGGGGTTAGGCCAGGCGGTGCGCGAATATCAGACCGATGCCGGTCCGGCTGACTATGTATTGTTCGTGGATAAAAAGCCAGTCGGCGTGATTGAAGCCAAGCGGGAAGACTTGGGTCACAGAATCACTGAGGTGGAATTGCAAACGGCAGGCTATGCCGCCGCCAAGCTGAAGTGGATTAACAACACCCAACCGATGCCTTTTCTGTACGAAAGTACCGGCATCGTCACGCGCTTTACCGATGGCCGCGATCCCAAGCCGCGTTCGCGCGAGGTGTTCTGCTTCCATCGCCCGGAAACGCTCAAGGAATGGCTGAGCCAAGGTGACAGCCTGCGTGCGCGCTTGCACCACATTCCGCCGCTGAATCCAAACCATCTTCCTGCGAAAGAATTGCGCTTGCGAGATTGCCAGGAAATCGCCATCACCAATCTGGAAGAATCCTTCAAAGCCGACCGCCCGCGCGCCCTGATTCAAATGGCGACCGGCGCGGGCAAAACGTACACCGCGATCACTTCCATCTACCGCCTGCTCAAGCACGCGCACGGCAAGCGCATATTATTTCTGGTGGACACCAAAAACCTCGGCGAGCAGGCCGAGCAGGAAATGATGTCCTACGTACCGATCGACGATAACCGCAAGTTCACCGAGCTGTATAACGTGCAGCGCCTGAAAAATTCCTTCGTTGCCAAGGACAGTCAGGTGTGTATCAGCACCATCCAGCGTTTATATGCCATCCTCAAGGATAAAGAGCTGGACGAGGCCACCGAAGACATCAATCCCGCCGAGCTGAAGCTGGGCAAGGAACCGCTGCCTGTCGTCTACAACGAAAAAATCCCGCCGGAGTTTTTCGATTTCATTTTTATCGACGAATGCCACCGCTCCATCTACAACCTGTGGCTGCAAGTGCTGGATTATTTCGACGCCAGCTTGATCGGCCTCACCGCCACGCCGGACAACCGCACCTACGGTTTCTTCAAGAAGAACGTGGTCAGTGACTACAGCCACGAAAAGGCCGTGGCCGATGGTGTCAACGTCGGTAACGAAGTGTATGTGATCGAAACGCAGATCAGCCAACAAGGCGCGCAGATCGCTGCCAAGCAACAGGTGGAAAAGCGCGAAAAACTCACACGCAGAAAACGCTGGGAAATGCAGGACGAAGACGAAGCCTATTCCGCTACGCAGCTCGACCGCAACATCGTCAACCCCGACCAGATACGCACCGTGATCCGCACTTTCCGCGACAAACTGCCGGAAATCTTCCCCGGCCGCCGCGAAGTACCCAAGACCCTGATCTTCGCCAAGACCGATAGCCACGCCGACGACATCATCCAGACCGTGCGGGAGGAATTCGGCGAATCGAATATGTTCTGCAAGAAAATTACTTCCAAAGTGGATGACGCCAAATCCGTGCTGGCGCAGTTCCGCAATGACTACTACCCGCGCATTGCCGTCACCGTGGACATGATCGCCACCGGCACCGATGTCAAGCCGCTGGAATGCCTGCTGTTCATGCGTGACGTCAAAAGCCGCAACTATTTCGAGCAGATGAAAGGCCGCGGCACGCGCACGCTGGATTGCGACGATCTGCAGAAAGTCACGCCTTCCGCCAGCAGTGCCAAGACGCATTACGTGATCGTGGATGCCATCGGCGTTACGCAATCGCTCAAAACCGCCAGCCAGCCGCTCATCACCAAACCCAGCGTGCCGCTGAAGGATCTGGCGATGTCTGTGATGATGGGCGCGACCGACGAAGACACCGTGAGTTCGTTGGCCGGACGGCTGGCGCGGCTCAACAAACAACTCGATACCGACGAGCAACGCCGCATTCGCGAAGCAGCAGGCGGACTGGAGCTGAATCAGCTGGTGAGTAAACTGTTCGGGGCCATCGACGCCGACAACATCGAAGCCCGCGCGCTGGAAATTGCCAAACTGCCACAAGGCTCAGACCCCGGCGACACTCAGCGCGAACTGGCGCAGAGCCAACTGGTGAATGAAGCGGCCAAGGCGCTCAACGGCGAGCTGGTCGAACTCATCGAATCCATCCGCCGCGACAAGGAACAAACCATCGACCACGATAACCTCGACAGCGTGTTGCGCGCCGGGTGGGACAAGGACGCCGCGAGCAACGCGCAGGCCTTCGTGGACGAATTCGCCGGTTACCTGAGAAGCCAGCGCGACCACATCGCCGCGCTCGCCATCTTCTTCGACCAGCCGTACCGCCGCCGCGAAATCACCTACGGCATGATCCGGCAGGTGCTGGACAAGCTCAAGACCGACAAACCCAAACTCGCCCCGGTGCGCGTGTGGCAGGCCTACGCCCAGCTCGATCATTACAAGGGCCAGCCGATCAGCGAACTCACCGCGCTGGTCGCACTGATCCGCCGCGCCTGCGGCATTGACGAGACGCTTACCAACTACGACGCCGTGGTGCGCCGCAACTTCCAGAACTGGATCATGAAACATCACTCCGGCGGTGCAGAAAAATTCAACGAAGAACAAATGGACTGGCTGCGCATGGTGCGCGACCACGTCGCCAATTCCTTCCACATTGAACGCGACGATCTCGACATGACCCCGTTCGACAGCCAGGGCGGGCTGGGCAGGATGTATCAGTTGTTTGGGGCGAGGCTGGAACCGCTGCTGGATGAGTTGAATGAGGTGTTGGTCGCATGAAAATCTCCCCTAGCCCCTCTTTTCCAAAGAGGGGAACTATAGCGTACCGCATCAGCCTCCCCCTTTGAAAAAGGGGGAGCGAGGGGAATTTATGGAGCCATACAATCCAAAACTAAAAGAACATTCCCGCACGCTCAGAACGAACATGACCGACGCTGAGCAAGTGTTGTGGCATCGCATTCGCCGCAAACAAATACAAAATGTGCAGTTCTATCGGCAAAAACCATTGCTCACGTTTATCGTGGATTTTTACTGCCCGGCTGCTAAGCTGGTAATCGAACTTGATGGCAGTCAGCATTTTGAAACCGCACACCAAACCAAAGACCAGGAACGGGACACGGCACTGGCTGGCTTGGGTTTGCATGTACTGCGGTTTGACAATCGGCAGGTGCTGCTGGAAACGGATGCAGTGTTGAATGTGATCAACGAAATGGTGAAGGAGAGAATGTGAAATCCCCCCTAGCCCCCCTTTTTCAAAGTGGGGAATTGTCAGCGGAACATCGGGCCCGCCCGTCTTCCCCCTTTGAAAAAGGGGGATTGAGGGGGATTTGCCGTTGTGTGGTTTTGTGTTCATTAAATGAGATGTTGGTGGGATGATGAATGGATTCCCCGAATCATGGCTAGCTATGACTTTAAGTGATGCGGTTATCAACATCGCAATTACTGATAAGAAAATTCCGCAGAAAGAATACTTGAGAGAAGGTGCTATTCCCATCATTGACCAAGGACAGAATTACATCGGTGGATACACTGACGAGAAAGAAAAGGTGGTCGATTGTGAACTACCTACTATTGTTTTTGGTGACCACACACGAGCCGTCAAATTTGTAAACCGCCCTTTTGCACCGGGTGCAGATGGCGTGAAAATTATGCAGCCGCAGCGCTTCTTCAATCCAAGGCTGCTCGAATACTTTATTCGCCACATAGCTGCGCACTTAACTGATCATGGCTATGCGCGACACTATCAGCATTTAGTGAAATCAACTATTCCGCTCCCACCCACAAACGAACAACACCGCATCGTCGCCAAAATCGAAGAACTGTTTTCTGAGCTGGACAAGGGCGTCGAATACCTGAAAACCGCGCAGGCACAGCTCAAAGTGTACCGCCAGGCGCTGCTGAAACATGCTTTCGAAGGCAAGCTCACTGTGCAGTGGCGCGAACAGCGCCGTGCCAAACAATCCGTCGCCCCCGCGAAGGCGGGGGCCCAGCCTTTGAATGACATGGATTCCCGCCCGACGCCTTCGCGGGGGCTGGCACTGCGCGGAAATGACGAAGTAAGTGGCGGGAATGACAAACCACTCGAAACCGCCGCTGACTTGCTCAAGCGAATCCAACAGGAGAGAGTGCAGCGCTACCAGCAACAACTCGCGGACTGGGAAGCCTCCGGCAAGCAAGGCAGCAAACCCAAACCCCCGAAATCCCTGCCGTCACTCACCGCCGAAGAACTGGTTGAATTATCTGAATTGCCGGAGGGGTGGGGGTGGGTGAAATTTGGTGAGCTAACTCAAGGTTCTCAAAATGGAATATCGAAAAGAAAAGCCGAAACCGGAAAGGAATTCATTGTTCTGCGACTAGCTGATATTGTTGACCAAAGGCCCTCTCTCGATTCACCAAGGACAATAAGGCTTACCGAAGAAGAAATACAGAACTACGTTTTACACAAAGATGAGCTGCTTTGCATTCGAGTGAATGGCAGCCCAGATTTGGTTGGGCGAATGGTTTTAATAAGCGCTAATATAGAGGCCGCATTTTGCGATCACTTCATCCGGTTTAAGTTACTTACAGGAATTTGTTCTGCTGGTTTCCTAAGACATTTCTTTGATACCCACAGCATCAGGAGATATGTTGAATTAAACAAGATTTCAAGCGCCGGCCAGAATACGGTTAACCAAGAAATGCTCAGTTCTGCTTTTGTTGCGATCTGTGGGATAGAAGAGCAAAAGGTAATTGTTCAATTACTGGAGGAGAAGTTTTCCGAAGCCGACCAACTCGACCAAACCATCACTACCGCACTTCAACAAGCCGAAGCCCTGCGCCAGTCCATTCTGAAAAAAGCCTTTTCCGGGCAATTGGTGCCGCAAGATCCGAACGACGAACCTGCTTCGGAATTGCTGGCGCGTATCAAGGCGGAACGTGTTGTGAACAAAGCTATCATTAAACCTTGACGGATGAGTATCTGTATATGAGCGAGCATTTGAACAGTCTTGATTTATCCGGTCTTGCCGAAGCTTACGATCTGGAATGCAAAGCAGCCCAAGGCCGGAATGGGCGAGGAGAGCTGCCGGAAGATTTTTGGAAGAGCTATAGCGCCATGGCAAATGCCGATGGCGGCATTATCTTGCTGGGCGTGCAGGAAAAGCCGCGAGGACATTTTCAAGCATTGGGATTGGCCGATGTTGAACGCGTTCGAAAGGCTCTGTGGGATAACCTGCATAACCGGAAACAGATTAGTGTCAATTTGCTGAACGAAGTTGATATTCAAGAAATTAAGATTGATGGTAAAACTGTGTTGCGTGTTCAGGTGCCGCGTGCTTCTCGTCAATCGAAGCCCGTCTATATCGGTAGTAACCCCCTTGGCGGCACCTACTTGCGACGTTACGAAGGCGATTATCTGGCTGACGATGAAACGGTGCGCCGTATGCTTGCCGAACGTGTGGAGGATTCGCGGGACGAGCAGGTACTGAAAGGGTTCGATTTTTCCGATCTGGATATGGAGACGGTGGCGGCTTACCGGAACCGTTTTGCGGCGGTTAAGCCTGGGCACCCGTGGACTGATTTACTTGTAGCCGAATTCCTGGAGCGGATCGGTGCTGCTGGCAAGAATCGCGAGGAAGACTATTCAGGCATCCGGCTGGCTGGCCTGCTGATGTTTGGCCGCGGCGAAGTTATCCGTGATGCTTTGCCGCATTACATGGTGGATTATCAGGAGCGCCCGGAAGCTAGAGCGGAGAAACGCTGGATCGACCGTTTGGTACCCGATGGCAGTTGGTCTGGGAATATCTACGATTTTTTTCGCAAGGTGTATCAGAAGCTGACTGCCGATCTGAAAGTACCATTTCAGCTTCAGGATGGACAGCGAGTGGAAGATACTCCGGTGCATGAAGCTTTGCGCGAAGCCTTGGTCAATACGCTGATCCATGCAGATTTTACCGGCCGGGTTTCGGTGCTTGTCGTGAAGCGGCCGGATATGTTTGGTTTCCGCAATCCCGGGTTGATGCGAATATCACCCGAGTTGGCGATTCAGGGCAGAAATAGCGATTGCCGGAATCGCCGGTTACAAACGATGTTTCAATTGGTTGGTTATGGTGACCATGCGGGATCGGGTATTCCCAAGATTTATAGCAACTGGGCCAATCGGCATTGGCGGCGTCCGGTATTGTATGAGTTACGCGAGCCTGAGCAAACTTTGATGGAGCTGCGAATGAGCAGCCTGGTTCCAGAAGAAGCCATTGCCGAATTGGAAGCTCATT
>LWDH01000023.1 GCA_002083395.1 Proteobacteria bacterium SG_bin4
AAAAACAAGCTCAAAATGCTCATTTATACCGCATAAACTGCGCTTGTTCGCCTGTTTTTGCCTTGTATCGGCTGCCCCGAAAACGTTTTTCAACGGCCTGTTAAGGAAGCGCTGATTAATTCGGCGAACGTGATGAAGTGCGAGGCGCACGAAACGCAGTAACCGAGGCATATCAATCAGATAGACGAGGGAGCGAGTACCGTGCAACGATGCAATTCGCTCGTGCAGTCAATTAATCAGAACTTCCTTAAGGAACTATTCCACCGATTGTTGCATTACCCCGCTCGCCGCTTCACGGATCGCGATCAACAAACCGGTATCCAGATGGCCATCGGCGATACGCTGCGTTCTCTGCTGGAAGCGGCTGATTGCCTTGCGTGTGGCGGAACCCAGCACCCCGTCCGCTTCCCCGGCATCAATACCTAATGCCAGCAAATCCCTTTGCAATTGGCGCACTTGATCGCGCGATATTTTGTCAGTTTCAACGGGCGGCAAACGATGTAGCCCCATCGCACCTGCAATCCGGTCGGCCAGGTGTCCTACGGATAATGCATAAAACTCCGAACGATTCCAGCGCATGATGACGTGAAAGTTTTGAGTGACTAAAAAGGCAGGCCCTTGATGCCCCGAGGGTACCAGCAAGGCGGCTTTCTGCTCAGCGGGACCCAGCGCCGCGCCGGGTAAAGCCGTCACGCCAAGACGTTCCCATTCAGCATAACTCATCATTTGATCGCGCCCCGCCAGCGAGTAATCAAATGACGGTGGCAAACGGACTTCCTGTCCCCAGTTTAAACCCGGCACCCAGCCCAGTTGGCGTAAAAAATTAGCGGCAGAACCCATTGCATCCGGGATACTGCCCCACAAATCACGACGCCCGTCTCCGTCGATATCTTTAGCGTAGCGTAGAAAAGTCGACGGCATGAATTGCATATGCCCCATCGCTCCCGCCCAAGATCCGATCATCCGCTCAGCGGCAATATCGCCGGCATCGACAATCCGCATCGCATTGAACAATTCTTGCATAAAAAAGGTGCTGCGGCGGGGATCACAAGCCAAGGTCGCCAGTGAGTCGGTGACCGAAAAATCCCCGAAGAAACCACCGTAGTTGGTCTCCAATCCCCAAAATGAAACCAGAAATTGCGCCGGAATACCTGATTCCTGTTCAATCTGCCGCAGCAGCGCACGATGCCTGGTAAACAATTCACGTCCGCGTTGAACGCGCTCGTCATTAATGCGGGTGTTGAAATAGCTTGCAAATGTCTGTGTGAATTCCGGCTGGCGCCGGTCCAATTCAATGACGCGCGGCAAGTATCGGGCTTTCCCCAGAACCTGTTGGATGGTTTTGTCTGAAATACCTTCGCTTCTCGCTTGATCCTTCATTCTGGAGATGCATTCGCCAAACTGGGGATTGCTGGCTTCTGCCTGATGCATCAGCAATAAAACCGCAAATGCAACAATAACTGCGCGCAAGACCCTGATATTGAGTGGAGGCTTGATTGAAAGATTGCTGATCGTGATCACCGGCATTTTTTATTTTCGATGCGGGCAGTCGGGTTTTATGCAGTCCGCATATAACGACAAGGAATGCTCTTGCAATTTAAAACCGCGTTCTTTTGCGATGGCGGTTTGACGTTTTTCAATTTCGGCGTCGTAGAATTCTTCCACGCGGCCACACTGCAAACAAACCAGGTGATCGTGATGACCGTCGCCTTTCAGTTCAAATACCGCTTTACCACTCTCGAAATGGTGGCGCTCCAGCAAGCCGGCCTGTTCGAACTGCGTTAACACCCGGTAGACTGTCGCCAGCCCGATGTCTTCACCTTCATTGATCAGTTCCTTATAAACATCCTCAGCCGACAGATGCCGCACACTGCTTTGCTCGAATAAATTCAATATTTTCAGCCGTGGCAGCGTCGTTTTAAGACCGCTGTTTTTTAGATCAATACTCTTCAGATCATCAAAGTTACCCATAGTTATCTCTGTTCAGAAAATAATTTACTGTATCATATAGCGCCGTGTTCACTTTGGAAATATATAATATCAACAAATGGCCGCAAAATTCACCGCTCTGCTTTCTTTCCTGCTGCTGACAAGCTGTTCGTATCTGCCGCACGTTATTTACAGAATCGATGTGCAACAAGGAAACGTCGTCACCGATGAAATGCTGGAAAAATTAAAGCCCGGCATGACCAAATCTCAGGTGTTATTCGTATTGGGATCGCCGCTGATCATTGACGCTTTTCGTGACAATCGCTGGGATTATGTCTATGTATTCCGGGAGAAAGGCGACCTGACCGAACAAAAGCGGCTCACACTGTTCTTCGACAATGATACTTTGGTTAATATCGAAGACTATATGCACTTCTCAAAAGATTCTGTAAAACCAAAACCGGCTGAAGCACCCCCTGCAAAAGACGAAGCCAAGCCAGATGAAGAAGCACCCAAATAATTTGTTAAAACACTGTTTCTATTTGATTTAACTAGAGATCATCAGGATAATTATGATAACTCAGAAGATTGCGATTGCAGGTTGCTCAGGGCGCATGGGCCGGACATTGCTGGAAGCAGTCGCACAAGCACCGGATCTGCAACTTGGCGCAGCGCTTGAAAGAACTGGCAGCCCTTATCTGAACAAGGATGCGGGAGAATTAATCGGGGCCGGTTGCGGTATCCCGATCACCAGTGATTATGCCGCTGCCTTGAAGAATTGCGATCAGCTGATCGATTTTACCCGCCCCGAAGGCACATTGGCCCACCTTGCCGTTTGCCGGGAAGCAGGTATCAAAATGGTCATCGGCACGACCGGTTTCTCCGCGTCAGAGAAAGCGCAACTCAAAGCAGCCGCGCAAGATATCGCGATTGTGTTCGCACCCAATATGAGCGTTGGCGTAAACGTCACTTTCAAGCTCCTGGAAATCGCTGCCAAAGTACTCAATGAAGGATACGATATCGAAATTATCGAAGCGCATCACCGGCATAAGGTGGATGCGCCATCCGGCACCGCATTGCGCATGGGCGAAGTGATCGCGGAGGCATTGAACAAGGATTTGGGCAAGGTCGCGGTATACGGCCGGGAAGGAATCACTGGCGAACGAAATCCCGAGACCATCGGATTCTCGACCATCCGCGCCGGCGATATCGTCGGTGATCATACGGCGCTCTTTGCCGGAATCGGCGAACGCATTGAAATCTCGCATAAAGCCAGCAGCCGCATGACCTTTGCAATGGGCGCATTGCGCGCGGTCCGCTTTCTCGCCGGCAAACCCAATGGTCTCTTCGATATGCAGGATGTGCTGAAATTACGCTAAACGCCCCATGGCAATTTATGCAATCGGTGATTTACAAGGTTGTTTTACGGCGTTCCAGCGTCTCATCGAATTCATCCGCTTCGATCCTGCCCAAGACAAATTGTGGCTGGTTGGCGATCTCGTCAATCGCGGCCCGGATTCCTTAGCGATCTTACGCTATATCCGGCAAGCCGGTGACACAATGCGGATCGTGCTGGGGAATCATGATTTACATTTATTGATGGTTGCAGCAGGCATTTCAAGGAATCACCCGAGCGACACCTTGCAAGCAATTCTCGATGCGCCTGACCGGGAGGAGTTACTGCATTGGCTGCGGCAACAGAAATTATTTTACAGCGAAGGCTCCTATGCGATGGTGCATGCCGGTCTGCTACCATCCTGGTCGATTGCTCAAGCCGCGCAACTGGCAGCCGAAGTGGAAAACGCCTTGCGTCAGGACGACTACTCCGAATTGTTTTCTTGCATTTATGGCAATGACCCTGATTATTGGCTGGATGACTGGAGCGGCTTCATTCGTTTACGCGTAATCGTCAATGCCATGACGCGAATGCGAATCTGCACCGCCGAGGGCAAAATGAATCTCTACTTCAAAGGCGCCCTATCAGCCATCCCTACCGATTATTTACCTTGGTTTCGCGTACCGCACCGCGCCAGCGAACACCATACCATTGTATGCGGACATTGGTCGGCATTGGGGTTGCATCTGAGCGACAATGTGATTGCCTTGGATAGCGGCTGCGTTTGGGGCGGGCAATTAACGGCTATTCGCCTGGAAGACCGGAAAATTTTCCAGATTCCTTGTGGGCGATAGGCACAGCCAGCGCTTCTGCGATCGCATGCTCGGCCAAACGCGCCAATTCCCGGCGATTTCTCAAACCGCTTGGAATCGGCGGGTTAAAAGTTAATGTCACATCGATCCGCGGCTGGCTCAATATTTTCTGCAGCGACAAAATCAGTGATGGATCGATATAAGCAGCTTCCGTGCAGATCCCGCCAGCAGTGTTGCGGTATTGGATTGCAACCGGATAGAGTAAGGCATCCGCATTAACTGCGGATTGCAACAAAGAAGCATGAAAATGATTTAATTGCGCACCGTCGGTCGTCGTGCCTTCCGGAAATACCGTCACCGTTTCACCTTTTTCCAGCACCTCAGCAATTTGTTGATTGATACGTTGTGTATCGCTGCGTTTTGCACGTTCGATAAACAGCGTGCCGACATTCCGGCTCAACAAACCCAACACCGGCCATCGGCTGATCTCGGATTTGGCAACAAAACGCGTCGGGCATGCAGCCATCAGCACACATACATCCAGCCAGGAAATATGATTGGCTGCCAGCAACACTCGTTGCGCTTGCAACGTAGGCAGGCTACCACAACTATGCAACCGGATCTCAAGACAGGCTAACACCCCCTTTGCCCATCGCTGCATCATCGACCGTCGAATAGCTTGGGGAAAATAGAGATAGATCAGAGACTGCATGACCCCCGATATGACATGGAACAGCAATTTCACTGACCGGATAACCTGCAATAACAACGGCGTGGTATTTTGCATGGCATGGATAGGTTGCTTGAAAACAACTGGGATTACGGTTCTGCCCGGCGATGGTTAGGTGGTTCAAGATAAAACAATACGCGCAATAGAAATCTATTGCGCGTATTGTTGAGATAAAACGAAGCTACAAAAAAGCAGGTACCGGTTAGTAAGAAACTGCCGGTCCTTCCAGCCACAGACAATCCGAAATCAGGCACATACCGCCCAATTTTTTCAATACGGGCCGCAGTTCGGTGACAATTCTCTGCGCCTGATCATCTTTGCAAGCCAGCACAACCATCACGTTCTCTTGTTCTATCAAGACATCATCAGGATCGCGCACACCGCGTGATCCCAAACCGCCTGCATTCTTGAGCACGGTATAACCACGTACTTCGCACTTCTCTAATAGTTCTGTCAGTTGCTCGAGTTGTTCAATACCGATCACGATCTCAAATCGTTTCATAGCAATTGTATTATTCATATTTTTCCCCATTGATTATCCGGTTAGTTATGTATTTTATTATACTGCTATGCCATGGAACCAGTGTGCCATTTCCCAGTAAATCGGTACCCCGATAAAGATATTGAAAGGGAACGTTACACCCAGCGATGCACCGATTGAGAGCGCAGGATCAGCATCTGGAACCGCGATACGCATGGCCGCCGGTGCAGCAATGTATGAACAGCTTGCGTACAAGACCGCCAACAACATCGTGCCACCTTCAGACAAGCCGAAGATCCAGCCCAAATAAGCACCGAACATGCCGGCCGTTAATGGGAACAGAATACCGAATGCCACGATAAAAATACCTTTTTGTGCAACCGCTTTTAACCGCGCTGCCGCCAATAAGCCCATTTCCAGCAGGAAGAACGCCAATACACCCATGAACAGGTCCATGAACATTTTATCCAATGGCGAAACCAGTTTTACTATCCCTGCGTAGTAGCCGATCAAAACGCCCACTATCAGCAGATAAAGACTGGTACCGGTCAAGATTTCGTGCATCAGTTTGCCCCATTCGGTTTTTTCGCCACCAGCGCCAGCACGCGCAAGGACGGTACCGGTTACCAATGCAGGAATTTCCATCAGCGCCATAATCAAAACCATATAACCTTCAGAAGGTTCGTCTTTCGCTGCCAGGAAAGCCACACCCACGGCAAAAGTCACCGCACTGACCGAGCCATAGTGCGCGGAAATAGCACCGGCGTCAGCTTGCGTGAATTTACCGATAAATCTCAAAATCGGATAAGCGGTCAAAGGAACCAACGCTGATAAAACCACCATGGATACCGCAATTGGCAATACTTCCATGATTTCATACTTCGCCATTGACACGCCACCTTTAAAACCAATGGCGATCAACAAGAATAAGCTCATACTCTTATACAATGCTTCAGGTATTTTCAGGTCAGACTTGATCACGCCTGCCAGAACCCCAGCAACAAAAAAGAACACTACTGGTTGTATCGTAGCCATGCAACACTCCTTATTTTAATAGTTATATCTATTCCATTTTATTAATATTTTTCACTCCAGTATCTTCCAGAGTCTCGGCGAAACCGAAGCAAAAAGAAAAGCACCCCATCTGATTTATGGGGAGATTCAATTCTTGAACCAAGATTCTACGAGACGTGACTACCTACTTGGAGCAGGTGACGAAAAACACTCTGTTTTATACCTGGAAACCCGTGACTGAATTACCCTTCACACGGAAACGTTAACACAGGAAACGTGAAGAATTCGTGAAGAAAGCGATGCGTCTTTCTTCAAGAGTTAAGGAAAAATAATGTGAAAAGTCGTACCCTTGCCAGGGGTGCTGTCGACTTCGATACGCCAGCCGTAGTGATCGCAGATGCGTTTCACTATTGCCAATCCAATGCCCAGACCTTCCCCTTGGGTGGATCCGCGAAAGAAGCGCTCATACAGCAATGGCAGGTAAGCCGGCTCAATGCCGATACCCGAATCGGCAACGGACAAGCGCCGGTTATCGTAATCCACTCGGATAAAACCACTCTCGGTATACTGTACTGCGTTACGAAGCAAATTCATCAGCGCGGTATGCAAGGCTTGGCGATTCAGCACAACCGTCACAGCCGGTGCGATATTGACTTCAAAATCAAGTCCTTTACGGTAAATTTCGGTACAAATCGGTTCAACAGCATCGTACACGCATTCAGCAATCGCAACCGGCTCGGTCACCCCCAGCGCCTGTTCCCGTGCCAAGAACAGTAAGGCTTGCAATTGCTCGCCCATGCGTGTCGCCGCGCTTTCGATCATTTTTATCCGGTGTTGCGCTCTCGCCGGTATGTCTGAAGAAGCAGCCAGCAATTCGCAACTGGTCAGAATTGTGGTTATGGGTGTACGTAATTCGTGACTGATATTGGCAGTGAACTCTTGCTCGCGCTGCAACATCCGCTTAATGCGGATTTGATAATCATCCAGAGCCTGCGCCAGTTGCGCAACTTCCTCGTCCATATCCGGTTGCAGCAACAGTCCTGTTTGATTACCTTCCGTTGCCAAAGTACTGACACGATCCGCCAGATCTGTCACCTGCCTGACCAGCACACCGGCCAGTAAGTACCCGACGACGAATGCTATGGCAACCACTGCAAACCAGGAAAACAAAATAATCACTCGTAATTTACTCAGCCGTTGCTGATGCAGCGCAATCCGGTAAGCAACAAGAAATTTCACCCCCTGGTCGGTACGAACCAGTACGTGAAAATCCTCCAGACCATAGTAAATTCGATGATAACCCGCGTTCAATCCACGCAAGTAAGTTGGAACTTTCATTTCAGCATCAATACTATGAATCACATAGCTCTTAAGATGCAAACCTACTTGGTAAATTGAATCCGACTGCTTCTGATAGCGCTGAACGAGATGATCCATTTCCATCTCGATTACCTGCTCAATATGCTCTTCCTCAATGTTATCCGAAACAAAGTAAAGAATAATGCAAAGCGTTCCGACGATAAAAACGCTAAAAGTTGTCAGCGCTACGGCGACCCGGTAGCGCAGGCTGTTTTCACTCGGGAATCTGAACACGCGATGTCAAACAATAACCGAGACTGTGCACGGTTTCTATCGGATCGTATCCGCCCGCTTTGGTCAATGCCCGCCGCAGAATATGCATATGGCTCCGCAAGGTATCGCTGGTTTCCTGCACATCCTCCCAGGCTTCCAGTTCCAATTCTTCACGGCTGAAAACCCTGCCCGGCTCGCTCATCATCAAAGCTAATAACCGAATGCACTTGGGCGGAAGTTTGACGTTTTTGTTCTCAAAACGAATCGAAAGCGTTTTTGGATCAAAGGAAAGCTTGTCAAATTCCAGCGTGCGATTCGCTACTTTCCCGGCATGCCGCTTATGCAGCGCCAATAAACGGGCTTCCACTTCTTTTAACGCAAAAGGCTTGATCAAATAATCATCCGCCCCTTGTTCAAAACCCGCCAGCTTATCTTCGAGCGTGTCACGTGCGGTCAGCATCAAAATCGGCGTATCGATTTGCGATTCCTGCCTGAGTTTACGGCAGAGCGTCATACCGTTCATTCCGGGCAACCCCAAGTCGAGTAAAATTGCATCAAACCGTTGTGTAACCGCCAGATGCAGACCAGCAACACCATTCACGGCTGCATCGACCGTATGCCCCCTTGATTCCAGAAAGTCATATAAGTTGGCGGCAATCGCCAGATCATCTTCAATAATCAATATATGCATAAGATTACCTGCAACTATCAATTGGTTGTTGTCACGCTCCTCCGGCATGGAACCTGCGGCTTAATGCATGAACGGCGTTGACTAATGCCGCAGCATTCTCCGGCGGTGTAAATTGCGAAATACCATGACCGAGATTAAACACGTGCCCGCTTCCATCGCCGTAACTCACTAGAATTTTATCAACTTCCGCGGCGATGATTTCAGGCGTAGCGAACAGCACGGACGGATCGAGGTTTCCTTGCAATGCAACTTTATCGCCAACACGACGGCGCGCTTCTCCGATATCAATGGTCCAATCCAGCCCGACGGCATCGCATCCGCTATCTGCAATCGCTTCCAGCCACAACCCGCCGCCTTTGGTAAAGACGATATTGGGTATGCGCGAACCATGGTGTTCCCGTTTCAATCCGGCAACAATTTGACGGATGTAACGTAAGGAGAATTCCTGATACGCCGCATGCGACAACACGCCGCCCCAGGTATCAAAAATCATCACGGCTTGCGCGCCCGATTCGATCTGCGCGTTCAAATAAGCCGTTACCGCCTGGGCGTTGATGTCCAGGATATGATGCAACAGTTCGGGGCGCGCGTACATCATGGTCTTGATTTCACGGAATTCGGTGCCGCCACGCCCCTCCACCATGTAGCAAGCAAGCGTGAAAGGACTGCCGGAAAAACCGATCAGCGGCACTCGATTGTCCAACGCTTTTCTGATCTCCGATACCGCATCCATCACGTAACGCAACTCCGCTCCCGGATCGGGTACCTTCAATGCCCGGATTTCCGCTTCTTCACGCAACGGGTGTTTAAACATGGGGCCTTCCCCCTGGGAGAAATACAATCCTAATCCCATCGCATCCGGTATGGTCAAAATATCGGAAAACAGTATCGCGGCATCCAGCGGGAAACGCGCGAGGGGTTGCATGGTGACTTCGGTTGCAAATCCCGGGTTTTTGCAGAGAGAAAGAAAATCCCCGGCCCGTGCTCGCGTCTCATTATATTCCGCAAGATATCTTCCAGCCTGACGCATCAACCAAACCGGTGTGTATTCAACTGGCTGCTTCAGCAATGCGCGCAGCAATGTGTCGTTTTTAAGTGTTGTCATTTCAAAGCCTGTGTTTATAGTTGTTATAAAAGGCTGCAATCTTGCAAATACCTTACCATGACTGCAATTTTACCAGTGAATGGCCATCGCGTATATTCTCAATCCGCCTGATGGTAATTCAGGTACGCCGCTCCCGAATTAGGACAAATCCAATGCGTGAATAATTCAAAGAAATTTTCGCTGCTCTAATAAAAACTCTTCAATCCGCCGCAATCGTGAACAAGCGCTGATACTCTTTGATTGCATAACGATCGGTCATGCCTGCAATATAATCAGCAATCGCCTGTTCCCCCTCGGCATCAAATTTTTCCTGATACTTTACCGGTAACAACCGTGTTTCCGAACTGAAAGCGGCAAACAATTTCTCGATGGTATGGCGCGCTTTGTTATTCATGCGCATTACCCGGAAATGCCGGTACAGATTATCAAACAAAAATTTCTTTAATTCTTGCTGTTCTTGCTTGACTTGTACACTAAAACCAATCAGCGGCGGTGCGGTATGAACGTCTTCCAGACTGCGGATACCCGCATCACGGATATTATCGGTACTCTGCTGGATTAGATCGGTCACCAGGGTATTGATCATATTGCGCACGGTTTCATACACCATACGCCGCTCGGAAAGTGACGGATGCTTCGCTTTCACACGTTGAAGATGGCGGGAAAAAATCGAAACTTCCTGCAGTTGCGCCAAATTGAGCAATCCAGACCGCAAACCGTCGTCGACATCATGATTATTATAAGCAATCTCGTCAGCAAAATTTGCTAACTGCGCTTCCAAGGAAGGTCTTTTGTGCTGCAAAAAACGCTCTCCCAATGCACCCAATTTCTGTGCATTTTTTCTGGCCACATGCTTGAGAATACCTTCCCGGGTCTCATAGCATAGATTAAGCCCATCAAAGGCCGCATAACGCTCTTCCAGCACATCGACAACCCGCAGCGACTGAAGATTGTGTTCGAAACCGCCATAGTCGCGCATGCATTCATTCAGTGCGTCTTGCCCGGCGTGTCCGAACGGCGTGTGCCCCAAATCATGCGCCAAGGTTATGGCTTCGACCAAATCCTCGTTCAATCTCAAGCTTCTTGCAATCGACCGCCCGATCTGCGCGACTTCCAGGCTATGTGTCAAACGCGTACGAAACAAATCGCCTTCATGATTCACAAACACCTGGGTTTTATACTCTAGCCGGCGGAAAGCCGCCGAATGAATAATGCGATCCCGGTCCCGCTGAAATTCGCTACGTCCGGCCGGCGGCTCCTCAACAATTGCGCGTCCTCGTGAATTTTTCGAAGACACCGCGTAATCGGCAAGCTCACTCATGCGGCATGCAAGCCAGAATCGTGTCGTTGAGTAGCTCGGGTGGAACATCGGCGCGCATCACGGCTTCCCCAATGCGATTCAAAACGATAAACCGCGTTTTACCGGCTTCAACCTTTTTATCCAGCGTCATTAATTGCAGATACTTTTCCACAGGCATCGCGGGCGCAACGACCGGCAGACCCGCCTGGAGAAAAATTTTGCGGATTCGAGTTACATCCGCTTCACTGATCAACTTCATGCGGCGCGACAGCTCTGCCGCCAGTATGGTCCCAGCAGCCACTGCTTCGCCATGCAACCAGACACCGTACCCCATGCCATTTTCTATCGCATGGCCAAAGGTATGGCCCAAATTCAACAACGCCCTTACACCTTTCTCCTTCTCATCAGAGGCCACGATTTCTGCTTTATTCTCGCAGCTTCGCCGGATCGCTTCGTTCAGCGTCGCCGGATCGCGCGCCAGCAAGCGATGCATATTCTGTTCCAGCCATTCGAAAAACTGCGGATCACGAATCAGGCCATATTTGATAATCTCGGCAATTCCCGCGCGCAACTCCCGGTCGGGCAAGGTATTCAGCGTTGCGCTATCGGTTAAAACCAAGCGCGGCTGATAAAACGCACCAATCATATTTTTTCCCAGCGGATGATTGATGCCGGTTTTACCGCCGACCGAAGAATCCACTTGCGCCAATAGCGTGGTTGGAATCTGGATAAACGGCACGCCGCGCAGATACGTTGCCGCGGCAAATCCGGTCAAATCCCCGACCACGCCGCCGCCCAATGCCAAAATAGCGGTTTTACGCTCGCAATGGTTTGTGAGCAGCGCGTCAAAAATCAGATTCAATGTTTCCCAATTCTTATAGGCTTCGCCGTCGGGAAGAATGATCGGAAGCGAAGTAACACCTTTATTTTCCAAAGCTGTGCGCAATTTATCCAGATACAATGGCGCGACGGTGGTATTGCTCACAATCGCCACCCGTTTTTGCGGCAAGCACGATGCTATCAAGTCGGCCTGCTGCAAAATCCCATGACCGACATGGATCGGATAGCTGCGTTTCTCGGATGAAGCGGTAAAGTCTACCGTAATGGTTTGCATTGCATTCATATCACTACCGTGCATAATCTGATCGAGGTCATTGGAAATTAATTTGTTAATAAGTTTTTGAACCAGAAAACGAACACCTTGCTTGCCGCTGTCGATGATCAGATGCGCCGTTTCGCGGTACAAAGAGTCACGCTGGTCATAAAGTTCGGTCAGCCGGCCGTACAAATTACCGGTCTGTAACAAGGGCCGGTTCTTGTCATGCCGGGTACGCCGGTATAAATCATTGACCGATGCCCGCAGATAAATAACGATGCCGCAGCGCCGCAACAACCGGCGGTTGTCGGGACTCAAAATGGCTCCACCGCCGGTCGCCAGTACCACATTGTTTTTACGCGCCAAATCAAATAACGCTTCCGATTCGCGCTTGCGGAATCCGGCTTCCCCTTCGATTTCAAAAATGACCGGAATTTTTACGCCGGTACGCTTCTGAATTTCATGATCGGAATCAATAAATTCTTTATTCAGGGAACTGGCCAGCGCTTTGCCGATGGTGGTCTTACCTGCACCCATCATACCAATCAGGATGATATTGGTATTCCCGATTTTTTTGTGAAGAGGTTGCAGTATTTTCGTTTTACTTACATTCATAGCTGTGATTGTAGCTGAAATCACCGCCTACACGCGGAAACACTTTTCATTGGGTTGCATTCCCGCCAGAATTATCTTGCACACTACTCGCCAAATGATCGATTCATGCGGACGATTGCTGTTGCGCATTTTTACCCCCGCTTCCAGGTTGTCCGGAATTTTGCCCGCGCACAAACCAGGAAAAAAATAAGGGCACAAAAATTGTCGCGACCGCCGTAGCCAGTATCATGCCACCAAAAACACCGGTGCCCATCGATTGCCGGGCTGCCGACCCAGCGCCGGTAGCCAGCACCAGTGGCACTACCCCCAAAATGAAAGCCATCGAAGTCATCACGATGGGACGGAAGCGCAGTTGCGCCGATTGCAAAGCGGCATGAGAGACCGCCATGCCTTGCTTCATTTTCTGGTTGGCAAATTCAACCAGCAGAATCGCATTTTTCGCTGTCAATCCGACCAAAGTCACCATGCCAATCTGAAAATAAATATCATTCGGCATACCGCGCAGCAGAATCGCCAGCAACGCACCGGCCATCGCAAACGGGATTGCCATGATAACCGCCAATGGCAACGCCCAGGTCTCAAACTGCGCCGCCAGAATCAGGAAAACCATCACAACCGCGAGACTCAATGCAATAATCGCAGCCGGTCCCATTTTTTTCTCTTGAAATGCGGCTCCCGTCCAGGCAATCTGATATCCATCCGGCAATGTCCGGGCTGCAATTTCTTCCACCAATGCAATCGCTTCGCCGGAACTCACGCCCTTCGCGCCGCTACCCATTACCTTAGCCGCTAACAAACCATTGAACCGTTCTAATTGTTCCGCGCCAATGATGTGTTTTACTTGACTTAAAGCCGATAACGGAATCATCGCCCCCGATTCCGAACGCACATACACTTTGCCGAGATCCTCCGCTGTCATGCGAAATGGCGCTTCCGCCTGCAATTGCACGCGGTAGGTCCGGCCGGAGCGGTTAAAATCATTTACATAGAATGTGCCCATGGTGCTTTGCAGCGTGGCATAGATATCCGCGATCGACACGCCTTGGGCAATGGCCTTGGCATCATCGACTTCAATGAAATATTGCGGCACCGATGTCCGCAAAAAAGTATTGACCGTTGCCAATCTGGGTTCTTGCCGCAATGTTCGCATCAATTCGTCGACGACACGAGCCAATTGCGCCGGATCAGAATTTGTTCTGCTCTGCACAAATAATTCAAACCCGCCGGTACTGCCCAGTCCGCGAATCGCCGGCGGATTAAAGGCGATTGCGATTCCATCCCGCTGCTGCGCACCCACTTCCGACATTTTCTTTACCACATCTTCCGCCGTCGTTGTACGTTCGGACCAATCCTGCATTCGCAGAAAAATCGTCGACACATTGGTTTTGTTACCGCCGCCAATAAAATCCAGGCCGTTGACAGCAAATTGAAAAGTAACGCCGGGTAGCTTGGCCATTTCCGTCGTAATGGCATCGGCGGTTTTAATAGTGCGACCAAGCGCGGCGCCATCCGGCAATATCACCGCTCCAAGCACGAAGCCTTGATCTTCCGGGGGCACGAAGCTATCCGGTATATTTCTTACCAGACCGATTAAGCACACGATTACCGCCGTGAACAGCAGCGCGCTTTTAATCGAATTACGCAAACTCAGGCCGACCATGCCGACATAAAACCGGCGCATGCGCTCAAAATGGCGGTTAAACCAAGTAAAAAAAACCGATTGCCGGTGTGTAGATTGCAGCAGCATCGCGCACAAAGTCGGTGTTAACGTCAACGCCACGACCCCTGAAATCACACCGGCGACAGCCACCGTTACTGCAAATTGCTGGTACAGTTCCCCGGCAATCCCTCCCAGAAACGCCACCGGCACAAAAACCGCCACCAACACCATAGTCATGGCGACCACCGCGCTGGAAACCTGTTGCATGGCTTTCATCGCCGCATCAAACGGTGATAGTTTTTCATGCGAGATCAGACGCTCGATATTTTCCAGCACCACAATGGCATCATCGACCACAATACCGATCGACAGTACCATGGCGAAAAGCGTCAGCGTATTAATGGAATATCCCAGCAGCCACAACCCGGCAAACGTGCCAATCAACGAAATTGGAATGGCAATCACCGGGATCAGGGTCGCCCGCCAGCTTTGCAAAAAGAGATAGACTACCAGTACCACCAGCAGCATGGCTTCTCCCAAGGTCTTCACAACTTCCCAGATCGATGCTTTGACAAACACGCTGGTGTCGTAGGATATGACGTATTCCACACCTTCCGGAAAATACTGCTTCAACTCCTGCATTCTGGCTTTGACAGCCGCCGCGGTTTCCAGCGCATTGGCGCCGGACCGCAGAAAAATTCCGACCCCCAGACCGGGCTGACCGTTCAGCAACGTACGCGTGGCATAATCCTGCGCGCCGAGTTCAATACGTGCGACATCCTTCAAATACAGCACACCGCGCATGCCATCGGAGCGCAGGATAATCTCCTCAAATTGCTCAGGCTCCAATAACCGGCCTTTGGCAGTCACGGTATAAACCAGTTGCTGATCAAGCAACGCTGGTTCTTGCCCGATTTTCCCGATCGCTTGTTGCGCATTTTGCGCGCGGATAGCGCTCACGATATCGCTGGTAGTGACGCCCAGTTGCGCCATGCGGTCCGGGCGCAACCAGATCCGCATGGCATAATCCTGCGCTCCAAATATCCGCGCCTCACCCACACCCGTGGCCCGTCTTAAATCATCCAGCAAATTGATCGTAATAAAATTACTCAGAAACAAGGTGTTATGGCCAGGATCCTTGGAAGTCAACGCAAAGACCAGCAGTAAATCATTGGAGCGTTTCTGCACCGTTATACCGGTCCGCCTGACTTCGTCTGGCAAACGCGCCAGCGCGGCATTGACTTCGTTGCTGACATTGAAAACAGCTCGGTCGACATCGGTTCCGACTTCAAAGGTGGCCGTAATCGTCAATCGCCCGCTGGAATCAGCGCTGGAATTGAAATACAACAAACCCTCGATGGCGCTCAATTTTTCTTCGATGGGCGCAGCTACGGTTTTAATCATGGTTTCGGCACTCGCGCCCGGAAAGGTCGCAGTTACAATAACCGTAGGCGGCGTAATGCGGGGATACTGCTCAACCGGTAACTGCACCGCTGCAGCCAACCCTGCTAACACAATAATAATTGACAGTACCGAAGCGAAGATCGGCCTCGCAAGAAAGAAATTAACCATGAAACTGTTACCGTAGTTTTTTAGCGCCCCTGCAAAATTCAAGCATTTGTACCTAATTAAGGTTGGAGCTGATGTGAATCGGATTCAATAACAATCCAAAATTCGAATATTTTTTGGCGTTACTCGGATGGATTTATTCATTATTGTAACAATCGCTGCAACTGTCGAGATTTTTTTCATCAACTCCGGCTTCGTCAGCGCTTCTAGGTAAGCCATCCGATCACATGATTGCAAGCGGTTCTTCGAAGAAGATCGCAAATCCCGTGGACTGGTCATGACATCGTTTTGGAACAAACTGCAGTCATGCCGACTACAAAAACAAAAACACCACCCAAGAGTCAGGTGGTGTTTCATTATTGTGACTGCGACTACAATGCAAGCTTTAGAATTCTTCCCAATCATCCCCGCCGCCACCGGATGCAACTTTACGGGGCGCCGGTTCACTGGCTGCGCTTGCTTTGGGTGCTACGGCTGCTTTCTTCGTCGCCGGACCTCGGTTCGGCAGCTTCGCGACCGTTGCCGGACGGTTACTTCTTTTAACCGTTGTTACCGGACCATGACCGCCAGACAACTTGAATATGCTGACCGCTTGCGACAGCGATTGCGCCTGCTCTTGCATCGATTCTGCCGCCGCTGCCGCTTCTTCCACCAGCGCTGCATTTTGTTGCGTCACTTCGTCCATCTGCGTTACCGCTTGATTGACTTGTTCGATGCCCGAGCTTTGTTCCTGCGAAGCGGCGGAAATTTCGCTCATGATGTCGGTCACGCGCTTCACCGCACTCACGATCTCGTCCATCGTCGCACCTGCTTCATCCACCAGCCGCGTACCATCTTCCACTTTCGCAACCGAGTCGCTGATCAGTTCTTTGATCTCTTTCGCCGCCGCCGCTGAACGTTGCGCCAGGGTTCGCACTTCGGTCGCCACCACTGCAAATCCACGGCCTTGTTCCCCAGCCCGAGCGGCTTCCACTGCGGCGTTCAATGCCAGAATATTGGTTTGGAACGCAATGCCATCGATGACGCTGATGATGTCGACGATTTTATGCGAGCTTTCGTTGATCGATCTCATGGTATGCACCACTTGCCCCACTACCGCACCGCCTTTGACCGCAACTTCGGATGCGCCTGCCGCCAGTTGATTCGCTTGGCGGGCATTATCGGCATTCTGCTTCACAGTGGACGTCAATTCTTCCATCGACGATGCGGTTTCTTCCAGGCTCGATGCTTGTTCTTCGGTGCGCTGGCTTAAGTCCGAGTTGCCCGATGCGATTTCGCCCGACGCTGTGGTAATTTGGTCCGTGCTTGAACGCACTTTTCCGACCAGATCTATCAGGCTGTCGTTCATTTCTTTCAACGCTTGCAGTAACCTGCCCGTCGACGATTTGGTCGAGCCTACCACGATATTCGAGGTCAAGTCTCCCGATGCGACTTTATGAGCAATTTCGATGGCTTCATTCAGAGGATCCACGATCGATTTTAAGAGCA
>LWDH01000024.1 GCA_002083395.1 Proteobacteria bacterium SG_bin4
TCTGGCACCATTCTTACCGTGCAAAGGTCTCTTTTAATGATAAAAGTAATATAAAGGATTTTTTATATTACTTTCCTTACGGACATGCCATGACGATTCAACTTGAGCAGTATCAGTCCGGTCACTACCAGAAAGGTTATGAATACCGGTTTTTCCTGCCATCCACGATTAACGATGAATGGGTGTGGCAAGCGCCGCAGATAAATCTGTTGCTGGAGAAGGCGGCGGTCAAGCTCGGGGAACTCAATTCATTTGCGCGCTTGGTGCCAAATATCGATTTGTTCATTCAATTACATGTCACCAAGGAAGCGGTGGTTTCCAGCCGTATCGAAGGGACGCAAACCAATATTCAGGAAGCGGTGCTGCCCGAGTCGGAAATTCTGCCCGAGCACCGTAACGATTGGCGCGAGGTACAAAATTAGGCGTTGAATCAGGCAATCGGCCATTTGCATCGAGGAAGTTCAGAAAATTTGCGATCTTAGTTACAAGGTGGCGAATGAATTGGTTGCGCAAATGCGCGGACACGGCATTTTGCATGAGATTACCGGACAGAGCCGTAATCGCGTGTTTATTTTTGCGGATTACTTGGCGGTTTTTAGCGATTAAGAAAATTGGTCGTCTGCAAGCAGCCTTGCAAAAACTTTCTAATCTGAGTTTCGATAATCAGCAAAACTTACTGTTTTGATTTACTCAGCTTCCTCTTCAACAATGATATGATTTGCTCCTAAAACGAATCTAATTGCTGGAGAAATCATGCGTGAAACGGAACCTCAATCCGGTTTGAATTTTAATTTCATCGTGCCTATCGCGATGTTGGCAGTTTTGTTGCTCGTGCCTTTTTCGATCAACGCGCTATTGCATTTGATGGCGAGCAAGAAGGTGATGAATCCGGTGGTGATGAAATTACCGGTGGACAGTTCGATGATTTCAATCCCGTCGGAAGTGAAGCAATACGAGAGCTTCGACGTGGCATTGAATCTGGAAACCAAGCGTTTGGCGAAGTTTTTGAACGAACTTGTGTCGACTGCTTCCGAAGGCACGTCGATTCAAGGGATTACCGGCGTGGTTTCGGCCAATATGAAAGCCGAAATTGACGGTGCGGCGTTTGAAATCGACAAGTTGGGGCCGCAGGAGCCGTACTCGGATTATGACGGTACCGCGAAGTGGCGCTGGCGCGTGACACCGGAGTCATCCGGGGCGCAGGCGATAACAATCCGGTTGCACTTATCGACCCAGCGAGACGCACAGTTCGATAGCCGGGTGCTGGAGCTGGCGGAAACCAACTTTGCGGTTGAGGGCAATACCACGGAATGGATGAAGCGCAATATTCTGTGGGTTGTGCTGGTGTTGCTGGCGCCGGCCGGTATTTTTTATGCGGTGCGGCGGCGGTTTGTGCAATAAATTCAAATGAATAACGAATCGGTTCATTCCAATTAGCAGTTTGTAAGGCTTGAAAAAATGCGAAAGATCCCTATATGCGGAGATGAAGTGTATTGCGGACGATTACAAAACATTGTCCATGCGGCTTAAAGGCAGCGATGCGGAAGCGAATACACAGAATGTGCTAATTCATCGACTAGGAGAATTTCATCATGGCTATTACACGTTATGAACCTTGGGGATTGTTGAGTCAACTGCAAAGAGAACTGGAACGCGGCGTTGCCGAGAGTTCCACCGCGACCGCCGAATGGGCGCCTGCCGTGGATATCAAAGAGGAAGCCAACCGTTTTGTGATTTATGCGGATATTCCCGGCGTAAAACCGGAAGCAATCGATATCAGCATGCATGACGGCGTGTTGACGATTAAGGGCGAAAAAAGCTCGGAAAGCAAAACGGAAAAAGAAGGCTACAAACGCGTGGAGCGCACCTACGGTTCGTTCTACAGACGTTTCAGCTTGCCCGATACTGCCAATCCCGATGCGATTTCCGCTTCGTCTAAAAACGGCGTGCTGGAAATCGTAATTCCTAAACGGGAAGCAGTATTGCCCAAGAAAATCAATGTCTCGACGGTCGAATGAACTGACTGGCGATCGTTGAATTGCTGCGGTACCCAATGGAGCCTCCGGGCTCCATTTTTATGCCCGCCGGTTTTGCCAAGCCGGCTAAAGCATGACAAAATTGCACCCCGCTCAATCTTATGCAACCGCTTCTGTAATCCTCTAATATGCCCCTCATCACCCTGGAAAACGCCTGTTTAGCCTTCGGTCATCACGCTTTACTCGATCATACGAGCTTGCAACTCGATGCGGGTGAGCGGGTCGGTTTGATCGGTCGCAACGGCGGCGGCAAATCGAGCCTGCTGCGCGCGTTGGCGGCTGAAATCAAGCTCGATGACGGTAAATTGTGGCGCGCACCGAACATCAAGCTGGCGTATGTGCCGCAAGAACCGCTGCTGAATCCTGCCAATACCGTGTTCCAGGAAGTATCCACCGGCTTGGGCAATATCAGCCGTGTTTTGCAGGAGTATCATGCGGTATCGCATGCTTTGAGCGAAACGCCGGAAAATACCGAGGCGCTGTTGCAACGTTTGCAAGCGCTGCAAAGTGAGCTGGAAGTGGAAGGCGGCTGGAGTCTGCAAGCACAAATAGAAACCGTGATCGATAAACTCAATCTGCCTGCGGATACATTGATTGAGCATTTGTCGGGCGGGCTTAAAAAGCGCGTAGCATTGGCGCGCGCTTTGGTGATATCACCGGATGTGCTGCTGCTGGATGAACCAACCAACCATCTGGATTTTTCCTCGATCGAGTGGCTGGAAGGATTGTTACAGAGTTTTGCAGGCAGTGTGTTGTTCATTACCCATGACCGGCGCTTTCTCGATCATGTCGCAACCCGGATCGTCGAACTCGATCGCGGCCATTTACAGTCATTTGCAGGCAAATTCAGCGATTATCAGCGGGAAAAAGCCAAAATGCTCGAAGTGGAAGCGATTCACAACCAGAAATTCGATAAGATCCTGGCGCAGGAAGAGGTCTGGATCCGCAAAGGCATCGAAGCGCGGCGCACGCGCAATGAAGGCAGAGTCCGCAGGTTGGAAGCGTTGCGGCTGGAGCGCGCGGCGCGGCGGGATAAAACCGGCACTGCAAATATCAGCCTGGATGCCGGCGAGCGTTCGGGGAAATTGGTTGCAGAACTGGAACATGTCAGCAAGCGTTTTGGCGATAAAGTGATCATCAACGATTTCTCCTGCCGCATTCTGCGCGGTGACCGGGTAGGATTGCTAGGACCCAACGGCGCCGGGAAATCGACGCTGTTGAAATTGATTTTGGGTGAGTTGCAGCCTGATTCCGGCACGATCCAGCAGGGAACCAAGCTGACGGTGGCCTATTTCGATCAAATGCGTGAGCAGCTCAATGAAGAAATGATATTGACGGATACCATCAGCCCGGGGTCGGATTTTGTCGAGATTAATGGCAAACGCAAGCATGTCATCAGCTATTTGGAAGATTTCCTGTTTCCATCGGAGCGTGCGCGTTCGCCGGTTAAATCGCTATCGGGCGGTGAACGTAACCGGTTGTTGCTGGCACGGCTATTTACCCGTCCCGCCAATGTGCTAGTGCTGGATGAACCGACCAACGATCTCGATATAGAAACCCTGGAATTACTGGAAGCTTTGTTGCAGGACTATTCCGGCACCTTGTTTCTGGTCAGCCATGACCGGGAATTTCTGGATAACGTGGTTACGCAAGTAATTGCATTTGAAGGAAATGGAAAATTGTGTGAATATATTGGCGGTTATGAAGATTGGAATCGTGCAAAACATTTTGAAGATTCTACCATTCCGCAGAAAATTGTAGCGAAGCAGCCAGATGCTTCAACAGCCGGTATTTCCAAATTACCGCGGTCTACTCGAACTAAAAAATTGAGTTACCAGGAAGCGCGTGAACTCGAAGGCTTGCCCAGTAAGATTGATCTCTTGGAACAAGAACAAGCGAACATTACGTTGCGTTTAAATGAACCGGTCATTTATCGCGATTTTCCGGATGAAGTGAAAGAATTACAAACACGGTATGCTGCGATTGAAAAAGAACTGGCCGATTGTTTAGTCAGATGGGAAGAATTGGAGTCAAAATCCACCTCATAAATGTAATGTTTGAACGGCAATTTCCCTATAAACAACATGGACATGCTTACACTTTTCATTGACCAAATCGAGCGCATCGTTTAAAGTTCAACTTTTGAGAGAAGGAGGCGTATATGAAACAAAAATTGGTTATGAATTTATTACTTACTTTGGGTTTGCTCTTGGCATTTTCAGGGATGACCCAAGCGGCTGGAGATGCAACAGCGGCAAAAGAAAAACTGTCCATGTGTGAAGGTTGTCACGGAATTCCAAATTATAAAACGGCATTTCCAACCGCTTATCACGTGCCGAAACTGGGCGGGCAGCACGCAGAATATATCATTAAGGCACTGGAAGGATATAAAAACGGCACACGCAGCCATCCGACCATGACCGGTTTAGCTAAGACATTATCGCAACAAGATATCGAAGATTTCGCTGCTTATTATTCTAAAAATTAATTGAGTTAACTACGCAAGGAAGGAATTATGAAGAATTATGTAATAGCCGCATTAAGCGGCGCAGCCTTGATACTCTCTAGTCAAGTAGTGGCTGCGGATATCGAAGCTGGTAAAAGTAAAGCAGCCGAAGCCTGTGCTTCATGTCATGGCGCCGATGGTAACAGCCCTGCTCCTAATTTTCCAAAAATTGGCGGCCAATATAGAACTTACCTGGTAAAAGCATTGAAAGATTATAAATCCGGTGCGCGGCAAGATCCTATCATGGCTGGAATGGCAGCAAATTTAAGCGAAGCGGATATTGACAACCTGGCTTTCTATTATTCAAGTCTGCCTGGCAACCTGAATTCGAACAAATAATCTGTAACCGGGTTTTGAATCTACCCGGTTAAAATCTAAAAAGCCCTAGCAGAGTATATTGCTAGGGTTTTTTTTAATCTGTTGACTGAGTGAGTTGCTTGTCCAGGCAGGCGAAGTAAATATCCGCGTCCGGTGCGGATTGATTCCGTTGCGCTTGCCAAATCATTTCCGCCAGACATTCCATGACCTGATGCGCGGCAGCATGTTCGCTCCCGGTTTTTTTCTGCAACCGCGCAAATCGTTCGCAAATTCCAATGGGCTGATTAATTGATAACTGTTCCTTAATTGCAACATGCATGCTCATGTGCAGAAAAGGATTGGTATCACCCATTTCGGGTAAGTAATCTTTATCCAGATAGCGCTCGGTATCGTCGAGAATCGCATGATATTCAGGGTGTTGCAAGATGACTTCCAGCGCGACCGTCTCGATGCCGGATAAAATTTCGCGGTGGCGGTATTTGCGCCAGGTTTCAAAAAATAATTGCCGCGCTTGGTCTCGTGTCGGTTTAAACATGATCGGGATCAGATGGTTTTATCAGGAAATTCACACAAATGATTGATTTTGCAGATCGCGCATTCCGGTTTTCGCGCCTTGCATACATAGCGCCCATGGAGGATCAGCCAATGGTGCGCATCCTGGCGATATTCCTTAGGAACGGCTTTGAGCAGTTTCAGTTCGACTTCCAGCACATTCTTGCCGCGTGCGAGCCCGGTGCCGATTAGCAACGCGGAAAATATGCGTATCCACCGCGATTGTCGGTTCACCGAATGCCGTATTCAAAATCACATTGGCGGTTTTGCGCCCGACGCCCGGTAATTTTTCCAGTTGCTCGCGGGTTTGAGGCACTTTGCTATCGTGCAGTTGTATCAATAATTGGCATGTTGCCAGTATATTCTTGGCCTTGGTTTTATACAGGCCAATTCTCTTGATGCACTCGGTCAAGCCGGTTTCGCCGAGCGCCAGGATTTTTTCCGGGGTATTCGCTTGCGGAAAGAGTTGCCGAGTCGCCAAATTGACGCTTTTGTCGGTCGCTTGCGCGGAAAGAATGACGGCAATGAGCAGTTCGAAAGGCGTGGAATACTCCAATTCCGTGGTTGGGTGCGGATTGACTGCTTTCAGGCAAGCGAAAATTTCATGCCGTTTAGCTGAGTTCATGCGGTTTTGTTGCAGGATTGCCGGTATGCGTTTGTGCACGGATCATTTTTGCGCGTGCTAGCGCTGCTTCGATCATGGCTTTCTTGCGTTCATCAGTGATTGTTTTGGTGTTTTCGGCCGCAGAGCCGGGTTTGGATTTGATCGGTTTTTCCGCGGCGTGTTGTTTGTCTCGTTCGAGCCGTTGCTGCCTGCGTTGATACCGGATGCGCGCATGATCCGCAGCGTGCTGTTTGCGCTCAGCGGCGTCAAGGCTGCTCGTACCGGCAACGTCTTCAGTGGCTGGGATCAGGCGGATGCAATCCATCGGACAAGGCGCGATGCATAACTCGCAGCCGGTGCATTCCGCTGCAATGACGGTATGCATTTGTTTGGCTGCTCCGACGATGGCATCGACGGGGCATGCTTTGAGGCAGAAAGTACAGCCGATGCACAAACGTTCATCAATCAAGGCAACGACTCTGTAAGGCGATGGAAAACCGTGTGCAGTATTCAGCGGTTTAGGCGGCACATTCAGCAATTCCGCGATTTTAACAATGCCGGTCTGATTTCCCGGAGGACATTGATTGATATCAGCCCGGCCTTCAACGATGGCCTCCGCGTAAGGCCTGCATCCGGCGTAACCACACTTGCCGCACTGCGTTTGCGGCAAAACCGCGTCTATTTGATCAATCAATGGTTGATTCATGGGAATTTTATTTGAGCGGAATCCGATTGGCGCAGAGTCCCTGCGCAATCGTGCGGATCAGCTCCGGGCCGTGATAAATCAGTCCGGTATATAGCTGAATCAGGCTGGCGCCGGCGTTCAGTTTTTCCTCTGCATCGGCAAGCGATTGTATGCCGCCGACACCAATAATTGGAACCGCATTTTGCAGGTAGCCGTGCAATTGCTGAACGATGGTTGTCGATCGCTGTTTCAACGGCGCGCCGCTAAGTCCGCCGCTTTCTTGTGCAACCGGCAAATGTGCGATGCCTTCGCGTGAAAGCGTGGTATTGGTGGCAATGACCGCATCCATGCGATGTTTCAGCAATAACGCCGCGATTGATTCGATCTGCGCGGTATCGAGATCGGGTGCGATTTTAACGGCAACCGGCACGTATTTCCCGTGAGACTGCGCCAGTTCCTGCTGCGCGGATTTGAGTTGATTGAGCAAATGGTCCAATGCATCGGCAGACTGCAAATCCCGCAAATTCTTGGTGTTGGGTGACGAGATGTTGATTGTGACATAACTGGCATAGCGATAGACTTTTTGCAGGCAGATCCGGTAATCCTCGGCCGCTTTGTCAAGCGGCGTATCGAAATTCTTACCGATATTGATCCCTAAAATACCTTGGTAGCTTGAGCGCGTGACATTTTCGATCAGCCGGTCGACGCCGTGGTTATTAAAGCCGAGGCGATTGATGATGGCATTGGCTTCGGGCGCGCGGAAAAGGCGGGGCGCCGGATTTCCCGGTTGCGGCCGGGGTGTGACCGTGCCGATTTCGATGAAACCGAATCCGAGCCTGGCGAGCGCATCGAGATGTTCGCCATTCTTATCCAGGCCGGCAGCCAATCCGACCGGATTGGGAAAAGTGAGTCCCATGACGTTCCGGGGCTGACAGTCAATCTCGGCACGGGGCAGCAACCCCAGTCTTGTTAGCTGATCGAGTGCAGCCAAGGAGAATCGGTGCGCGGACTCGGGACTCAGTTGAAACAGCAGCGGGCGGAAAAATTGATAGAACATGCCGGAATTTTATCCTGAAATGACGTTTGTCCTATGAAAATTACGAGAAAAGGCTGCCGTCCAGCAGTTGCCACCGACCATCCAGCAATACTTCCAGCGGCTGGAAGTTCATTTTGTAGCGCATTTTCCGGTTTTCCTGAATCCAATAACCTAAATATAAATAATCCATTCCCAGATTCCGGCACTGTTCAATTTGCCACAGAATGCTGTACGTGCCGAAACTTGCGTGAGCGATATCCGCGTCAAAGAACGTGTAGACCGATGAAAATCCGTCCGGCAACAGATCAACAATGCTCACCATGTGTAGTTGCTGATTGTCGCGAAATTCAATCAGCAAGGAATCGACATGGCTTTGCAGCAAAAAATTGTGATATTGCTCGCGGCAATCCTGATCCATGCCGCCACCGGCATGGCGCTTGGTTTGATAGCGTTGATAGAGCGCGTAGTGCGCCGGATCATAATGCAGCGGATGCGCGGTAACCTGCAAATGCTGATGTTGTTTCCAGGCCCTGCGCTGGAAGCGTTTGGGCGTAAAGGATTTCGCCTTGACGCGCACCGACAGGCAGGCTTGGCAATGCTCGCAATGCGGGCGGTAAATGTAATGTCCGCTGCGCCGGAAGCCGGTTTGTATTAATTTCGCGTAAGCGGCAATGTCGATGCTATGCTCCGGCGTAACGACTTCCGAGCACGCCGATTTGCCGGGTAAATAGCTGCAGGAATAAGGGTTTGTGGTATGAAATTTAATCACGGCAATTTCAGGATATTTCCGGTAGCATGCGTTCAAAGTTCCATTTATCGCCGATCGCGATATCGTTAATCAACGTTCCCAGTTGCCGGCTGAAGCTGACGCGCGAAATTTCCCGCGCGCCGAGCGATGCCAGATGACGGGTTTTCACTTGGCAATCGATCAAACCGAATTCCCAGTATTGTAGTTGTTTCACCAGATGTACGAAGGCAATTTTCGAGGCGTCGGTGCTGCGCGAAAACATCGATTCGCCGAAAAACACTTTTCCCAAAGCGACACCATAGAGACCGCCAACCAGCTCGCCGTCGATCCAGGTTTCCACCGAATGCGCCAAGCCCATGTCGTGCAGCGCCGTATACGCTGCGATCATTTCCGGATGGATCCAGGTGCCGGATTGTCCCTTGCGAGGCGCCGCGCAAGCTTGCATGACTTGCGTAAACGCCGTATCAGCACGGATTTGGTAACAATCCTTGTGAAGGGTTTTGCGTAATGACCGGGAGATTTTTAATTCTCCCGGAAACAATACCATTCTTGGATCCGGACTCCACCAGAAAATCGGTTCGTCTTCGTTGAACCACGGAAAGATACCGCTGCGATACGCCTCGATCAATCGTTGCGGCGACAAATCACCGCCAACCGCCAATAAACCGTTGGGATCATCCAGCGCTTTTTCAAGCGGAGGAAACGATGAAAAAAGGTTTTTTTCGTTAATCATAAATTTATGTAAAATCGCTGATTGCTACTAAGTTGATATAGATCAAGGTTGCATCAAAAATATTTTCTTATTCTCCATCGACTCGGGCAAATTGTCACATCTCAATAACGAAACCTAAGAAAGGGAAATTATATGAAGTATTTTTTACAAAAGAAAAAATTTGCCAACAATATGCTGGCCAGTTCACTGTTATTGACTTTTACATTGGCCTCGCCGCAATTGTTTGCGCAAGACGCGGCGAATCAGCGCATCCGGCAATTGGAAAATGCGTTGCAACAAATTCAGCA
>LWDH01000025.1 GCA_002083395.1 Proteobacteria bacterium SG_bin4
GCACGAAGCGCCCGAAGCTCATCCGCGGGTCGAGCGCGGGGCGCGGCAGGGCATCGGCCGCCGGCGCGGGCGGAACGACCGGCGCGGGCTGGGCGCGCGGCGCCTCGGCCGGGCGGGGCTCGCCGCGCGCTTGGTCGATCGAGACGATCTCCGCGCTCACCACCGCGAGCGGCGCCGCCGCGCTCACCGTTTCGATGACGACCGTCTGGACGCCCGGCACCAGCGCGCGGAATTCATGCGTCAGCCGCTCGCCATAATTGTTGCGCACCCAATTGGTCATGAACGCCGAGGGCAGCGCGAGCCGCACGATATCGGGCTCGTCGGTTTCCACGAGCGTGAGTGGCTTCAGCCATTGATCGAACAGCCGGCCCCCGGCTGATTCGCGCAACCCGTTGCGAATCCGTCCCCACGCCCGGGCGACGTCGCTCACATTGGTTGCACTTTGCGCCCTCGAACTTTGCACCGCTTACGTCTCCCACCCGCCGAGCCACCCCTCGGACGGCCTGTTTCACGGACGACAAAGCTCCCCCACGCGGCGTTCACACCCCGCATGACGTCCCAATGCTGTCATCAAGAGCCGGACGTGACGATCGCACCGGCGAGTTCCGATTATGAAGACGTCCGCGAGTCGTTCAAGGGGGGTCGCTGTCAAGATTCTGAAATAAATCGGATTGACTCGCCCAACCCCTAGGTTTTCCGTGACTTAGTAAAATAACATGCTCGAAAGACTAGGTTTTTTCGCGAAGAGCGCGCCCGCTGATGGGCGAATCGTGGGAATTCCTGCGGTTCCGTTCGCGGCAGCTTTGTAAAATCGCGTGGACGTTTTTTGTGTTAAGCTAATGGCCTTTGCACGCGAAAGCGCCCGCCGACACGGGTCGGCGAGCGCGAAATCGACGAAACGCCAATGATTTAGCCGAGCGCGGCAACCGCCTTGGTGAGGCGCGAGAATTTGCGCGCGGCGGTGTTGCGGTGCAGCACGCCCCGCGCGACGCCGCGCGCCAGTTCGGGCTGCACGTCGCGCAGCGCGAGTTCGGCGGCGCCCTTGTCGCCGCTTGCCAACGCCGACTCGACCTTCTTCACGAAGGTGCGGATGCGGCTGATCCGATTCTTGTTGATCACCGCGCGGCGGTCGTTCCGCCGGATCCGCTTTTTCGCCTGTGGCGTATTCGCCATGAAGAACCTCGAGCCTTTCGCGTGAATGAAAAAAGCGCGCGGGGCAAACCGCTCGCGAAGTCGCGCCCCTTAAACGCTTCGCCCGGCGCGGTCAATCCTTCAGCGCTGGCAACGCGCGCAAAAGAAGGTCGATCGTCCGCCGTCGACGCGGCGCCGCACCGGGGCGGCGCAGGCGGGGCAGGCCTCGCCCTCGCGGCCATAGACGCGCCACGCCTTGCTGAAATAGCCGAGCTCGCCATCGGGCCGCGCATAATCGCGCAGCGACGAACCGCCCGCCGCGATCGCGTCGGTCAGCACCCCGCGCACCGCGGCGACCAGCGCGGCGACTCGCGCGGTCGCGACGCGGCCGCCCGCGCGGGTCGGCGCGATCCCGGCTAGATGCAGCGCCTCGCATACATAGATATTGCCGAGCCCGGCGACGATTCGCTGATCGAGCAGCAGCGCCTTGATCGGCGCGATCCGCCCGGCGAAGCGCGCGGCGAGATGCGCGGGGCTGAAATCGGGGCCGAGCGGCTCGGGGCCGAGCGCGGCGAACGGCCCCCAGCCGGCGAGCCCCGCGCTCGGCACCAGATCGACCGAGCCGAACCGGCGCGGATCATGCAGCACCACGCGCCGCCCCGCCTCGGTCTCGATCACCAGATGGTCGTGCGGCAGCAAGTCGCTCGGATCGAGTCGCCAGCGCCCCGACATGCCCAGGTGGAACACCATCGTGTCGCCGCGATCGGTCGCGACCAGCCCATATTTGGCGCGCCGGCCGAGCCCCGTCACCCGCGCGCCGGTCAGGCGCTGGGCGAGGTCATCCGGGAAAGGCCGGCGCAGATCGGCGCGGCGGGTGACGACGCGCGTCAGCCGCGCGCCGGTGAGCACCGGGGCGAGGCCGCGGACGGTGGTTTCGACTTCGGGAAGTTCGGGCAAGGTTTAACGGCGGATCAGCGCCGCGCGTCCCGCGCGCCGCGCCGCGCTTCGAGCTCGGCGACTTTGTTACGCTGCGCGATCTTTTGCGCTTTACGCCGATTGGCCCGGCCGATCAGTTCGACCGCGCCGAACAGCAGCACCGGCGCCGCGATCAACAGGGCGATCAACAGGATTTCCCAAGTTTCCAGATGATTAACCATTCATACCTTCTGGCGATTTTGCCTGCGCCCCCGGCTAGGCCGCGATATTCACCTCTGCTGAAATTGCAAGTTGAGGTTGCGACGAATGGCGGGGCTTTGTCTTTCGCCGCCGCCGCAGCGCAATCCAGGGCATTGCCCGCCATGGGTCTAGACCCTAGAGCGGCGCCATGAGCGAGAGCGTGTCCTTCGGCTATCAGCAAGTCAGCCCCGCGGAAAAAACCGCGCGCGTC
>LWDH01000026.1 GCA_002083395.1 Proteobacteria bacterium SG_bin4
ATGAGCATTTTGAGCTTGTTTTTAACACCGTAGCAGCAACGCAGATAGTTTTTCAACGGCCTGCGAGAGTGCTCCTCCGAAAAACTAATCCCGGATCTTCAACTGAAACCGAGGCGGCCGCTGCTGCGCCGATGACGACAAGCGATTGAGTCCCAGTATGGTGACGCGGTGTGCGCTGTTAAAACTGGGGGCGCCGTCCTGGTCGCGCAGAATGGACGATACTTTGTACTCCAGCCGGTGCGAACGCGGGTCGAAGCGGATATCGTGAATCCAGATACCGACGCGTTGCAGTCTTTGCTGCTCGCATTCATTGGTGAGATCCCAGCCGGTCAGCATCGGGATGGCGTAGTCGAAGGGTAATTCGTCGATTTGAAAGGTTTGGGTGCGGACCACGCCGTCGACGCTTTTGCGGCAAGTGTCGGCTTTACCGCTGCGGGGATTGAGCGCCAGGAAATCGGCGCGCACTTTGATGCTGCGTCCGTGTATTAAAGCCGCGCGGGTTTTGATGCGATGGGTGCGGATATCGTTGTCCTTGAATATCGTTTGTGTGGCCCAATTCGGACTGCCGGATTGATTCGGCGTAGCGCTAGTTTGCGATAGATTGTAAGACATTTGCAGCAATGGATAATCGACGCGATCGCTCCATTTGCAAAGTGACCAGCGCCATTCGCATTCGAAACTGTCGGCAAATTGAAAATCGAAACCGCGCGGAATGATGGCTAGCGCATCGTATCGCCGCACCGTACCTTTGTGACCGCTATTTTCCAATGTGGCCACCGCGCCTTGTTTTTTATCCTGCAGCAGCGTCGCTTCGGTCCCGGCGTAATCTTCGTCGATTACCGCATCGACTTCGACCGCACGATATCCGAACGCGGTAAAAAATACGCAAAATTCAAAGCCATCGTTGCGGTTTTGATCTTCCAGCTTACCTTGCGCTTCGAATACCAGAAAGGTCGATCCGGTATTTTTCACCAGCTTGCTGCGGGTAATCTCAGCGCGTAGCGAATTGACTTCGCGATCCTGTTTCAAATAGCGTAAATCCCAGCCATTGAGCACGACCGTGCCGCTATCGACATAACCGGGCATTTCGAGCCATTGGGTGATGACTGCCGCCTCCACGCCGTTATCGCGTTGCATGCACTTGCTGCCCTCCAGCATGATGAACTTACCGTGATCTTCAAAAACGGTTTTACCTTCCGCTTTGAAAGTCAGTTGCTCGAAGGGTGTCGGTGCCGCTGCATTGCTCGCCGCAGCAAGCGCTTTCTTATCCGGCGCTTTACTGGCGCAAGCGCAAAGCAACAGCAGGATTAACAGCGCTAAAGTCGTATGGAGACAGCGAATCATTGCTACCCTCTATGGTGAACGTCGCGATCATTTGTTGATGGACCTGTCAATGATAACGAATTTGACAGTTGGTTTGTATTCTACCATTCCGGCATGACAGCATGATCAGCCATTTGGCAAAGGATGCTGTGCAGACGCGAAAAATTCAGTTCATACTGATAACCGGCTAATTTTAAGAATCCGGCCTTATTAAGCATGCAAGTTTACAAACATTATGCCTGCATGCTCAGTTGAAATAGTAAATTGTGCCACCATTTAAGCATTATGGATTACTCTCGGGAGGCATCATGAAAGTCTACTTTTTATTTCCCCTCTTATTGCTCAGTGCCTGCGCCGGTTTGCCGCCTTCCATCGCCAATGCACCGGCAACCGAGGTTTCCTATCAACAAGCAAGTCTTGATGCGAATAGCTTTAAAGATGTTCCGGTACGTTGGGGCGGTGTGATTCTCGATGTCGATAATGAGGAGCATGACAGCTTACTGCAAATCGTATCGTATCCGCTCGATTATACAGGCCGCCCGCAGTTGCATAGAGCCGGCGAAGGCCGCTTTGTCGTAAAGAGCTCCGAGTTTCTCGATCCTGCGGTATATGCCAAAGACAAAGAGATTACGATTGCCGGTGTAATCACCGGTGATACCGAGTTGACAGTCGGCAAGAGAATCATCCGTGTTCCGCTGCTAACCGCTACAGCCGTTTACTTATGGCCGAAATTGACCAATTATAATTACTACAGCCCGTACTACGGTCCTTACCCCTACTACCCCGGGTATTACCCGCTCTATCGCGGAGGATTTTATGGACCTTTTTTCCGGTGGTGATCGATCACTGAAGGATCACATCCAAGGTTAAAAGAAATCGATGGAACCGCTTTCCTGATTATTTTCGATGCAGCCGCTTTCAAGCAGTATTTCATGAAAATGAAGCTGGTTTTTGCCATTATGCTTAGCATAATAAAGCGCTTGATCGGCTCGTCCCAGAATCTCGGAGGCCAAATGGCACATTCCACTGATCAGGGTTGCTCCAATACTCACGGTAATCGTATTAATTTGCGGGAAACGGTAAGTTTCAATTTGAGTGCGAAAGCGTTCTAATATGTGATAAGCATCGGCTTGGCTAGGCGCATGAAAAATCACCACGAATTCTTCTCCGCCAAAACGAAACAATAAATCCTTAGATCTGAAATTCTGCTTCATCACATAGGAAAGCAGCAACAAAACTTCGTCCCCCATTACATGACCGAACTTATCGTTAATCGATTTGAAATTATCAATATCGATAATGGCCAAGCAAAATTTATCCGTTCCGGTTTTCGGTCTCCTCCGGTTCCGCTTGCTGGTATCTCGATATCGCCCAAGCTCGGAATTCAAGATCAAGGAACTAATCTTGTTGATGTTCGCTTCGAATGTTTGGCGATTCAATAGACCGGTGAGTTTATCTTTCTGGCTCTCATCCAATAAACTGCGAAAGTTATGCGTGATGCTCAACAGACTGGTAATGATCAGCATTTCGCCTTCAGTGAGCATATGCGGTAGTTCGAAAGTGAGCATGCTTTCGATTTTACTGGCTGCCAGCACCGGGTAAATCACCAGAAATTTTTCCGATTGCAAATGAATATAAGGCTTTTTTGTGGTTTCTACCCACAATTGCGCTGATCGGATCTCATCCGGAATAATGATTTCTGAAGTATAAATTTCCTGGGATTCGGAAAGCTGGCGTTTGTTGCCGTCTTCAATCAACTCGGCTGAATAAGTCGATAACCAGCACGTCTTGTTATCCGGATTCAGTTTATACATCGATATCTGATTGACTTTGAGGAGTTCAGCCAGCGTTTTTAGCAGGCTAAGCTCGAACAATTCAATGTCGCGAATCGTCGTTAAGGAGACTAAGCGGTTTAGCAGAGAAGGTGTACCGGCATCTTTATTTGTCATGAAAATGCTTAAAAATTGGCAAGACGAACGTAAACAAACGATAGTAATTTTACTTAAACGGTCAAACTTCAAAATACATAATAGACCCGTGAATACCACCGTATAAAAAACTTGTTCGGGTAATCCAATTCCGTGCTTAAAAATCACAATTTAGATAGTAGTACAATACTGACCGGCTATCATTCAGGAAAGGAATCGACTATGTATGTAACAATTGTCTACGCATCCGTAAAACCGGACAAAGTGGAAGCTTTCAAGCAAGCATGTCGTGTCAATCACGAAAATTCCATTCGCGAACCGGGTAACCTCCGCTTCGATATCTTGCAATCCGCCACCGATCCAACCAAATTTGTTTTTTACGAAGCCTACAAAACCCAACAAGATGCTGCAGCCCATAAAGAAACCACGCATTACCTTACCTGGCGGGATACCGTCGCGGATTGGATGGCTGAACCGCGCCAAGGCGTGCCATACCAAGGCTTATTCCCGGAGATAACCAGCTGATGTTTAATTTCTCCGTCGCCCGGTTGCCCCGCATTGAATTCGGCAGTGGAACCGTCCGGAAATTACCGGATATCCTCTCCAGTTACGGCTCGCGCGTTTTGCTGGTGACCGGTGCGCGTTCATTCATCAATACCGACGGCTGGCATGTTTTACTCAGTGAATTGAAGCAACGCTCGGTTACCTGGCAACATTGCACGATTTCAGAGGAACCGTCCCCTGGATTAATCGACGAATTGGTTAAGTCATTTGCCGATGATTCTTTTGACGCCGTTGCCGGTATCGGCGGCGGTAGTGCGCTGGATGCCGCAAAAGCCGTGGCGGGATTACTGAAAATACAGCATTCTGTGATGGATTATCTGGAAGGTGTCGGCCCCGAATTAACCTACCAAGGCCCTGCCGTGCCGTTTATCGCCGTACCCACAACGGCCGGCACCGGCAGTGAAGCGACAAAAAACACGGTACTCAGCGTACAAGGCGAGAATGGCTTCAAAAAATCATTCCGCCACGACAAGCTGGTGGCTGAATACGCCATCGTCGATCCCGATTTGCTGGCCAGTTGCCCTCCCGGCGTAATTGCCGCCAACGGCATGGATGCAGTGACGCAACTGCTGGAATCGTATGTTTCCACTCGATCTAACGCTTTTACCGATGCACTTGCGGTCAGTGGCTTGCAGGCCGCGCGCGACGCGTTAATGCCGCTGTATCGCCAACAAGGCGAGCTGGCTCAACATCGCGAAAAAATGGCTTACGCCGCACTGCTCTCGGGTATCACTTTGGCGCAAGTCGGTCTTGGCTCGGTACACGGCTTAGCTTCTCCGCTCGGCGCTTTTTATCCGATTCCACACGGCGTGGTTTGCGGCACTTTGGTTGCAACCGCGACCCGGGTGAACATTGAAGCAATGCTCACACGAGAACCCAACCATCAAGCACTGGCAAAATATTTGCATGTGGCCGAGATTCTATGTGAGAAACGTTTCATTGATCCCGCTGCCGCTTTTAGTGCATTGACCGATAAACTTACACAATGGACTGACGAACTGAATTTGCCGAGGCTTTCGCATTATGGCTTGCAAGCAGACAATCTTAGCAAAGTCATTGCCAACTGCCGTGGTAACAGCATGAAAACCAACCCGATTGTGCTCGATGACCAGGAAATACATCGACTCTTGCTGGCGCGCTTATAAAGCAAAGAAAGCTAATGCTAGAGCCGGTCGCAGGAGTTCAAAGGTGTTCTCAGGGATAAAACAACAGCAAGCGATAACCCAGCGCATTCAGCTCCGTGCTATCAAAATCCAGCCGTATTTCAATTTCCTGTTGCGCTGCAATAAATAACCGCTGCTTATCCTCATCTTGCAAATAGTCATCCGCTGTGAAGATACGACTGGTTATGACACGTTGCTGCGCGTCGAGCAACACCAGATATAATGCTGGAAAAGCTTGCGGGAACGGTGCGAAATTATGGATCGTCGCTCGCATGGTCGTTACTTCGGGCTGGCTTGCAGGGTTCTTTTGCAAATCGGACGACTCGATGCCGATTTGCTGAATAGCTTGCGGATAAGTGACGGTACAGCCAAGCCATTGACAGAATTGTTCCAAATAGGGTCTGGAATTGGGTGCAAGGATGGTTAATTCCGTCCGGTAATGGTGCGCCATTTGCACTGATAGCAACAACAGTAGTATGACGTTTGCAATCCCCCATAGCGGCGATGAATGCTTAACCGGTTCTTCGTCGTCGAACAATCGACCGGACGATTCAGAAACATCCGCATTTCTTGCAGAAGCGGATACTGGATTGATAGCGATATTTGAATCCGGGTTAACATCACCAACTTCAGTAACGGGATCAATGGAAACATCTGGTTGGGGCCGGACAGTCAGCGGATATTCAATGGTTGATTCGTGAGCGGTAATCAATGTAGCGAAACCGTTAAATACCCGTTGGCATTGTCCACAGCGCACGTCGCCGCCATGTGCTTGCAGTTGTGCAGCATTGACGCGAAATGTAGTGCTGCAACTTGGACAGCAAGTTACCAATGCCATGTAAGACTCGCCATTTTGAACCGTTTGTTTTTTATGACCGGTTATTGCACCGCAATGACCATTCGTGTAAATTCCACATTAAAACAGAGCCATTATTTCATTTTTTTCTGCCGGATAACAGCACCCAGCCTTCATGCACTGACACTATACGCATATCAAACCATTGCTGATAAATTTGCTTGACTTCCTCGGCTTGCTCTTGAAGTATTCCTGATAATACGATGTCGCCTCCGGAGCGAGTTGCGGCTGCGAGGATCGGCGCCAGCAGCTTCAATGGGTTTGTCAGGATATTCGCGATCACTACATCAACGGGATGATCCGGCAATGCCTCCGATCCGATCGCTTGTTGCGCGGTCATAAAGCGAAATCTTGCGAGATCGCATTGATTCCTCAATGCGTTATCCAGACTGGCTTTAATGGCTTGCGGATCGATATCGATACCGGTCACATGCGACGCTCCCAGTTTCAGCGCGGCAATAGCCAGTATTCCGGAGCCACAGCCATAATCGATCAGCGCGTCGCCGGTATTCAGATTCTGATCCAGCCAGCCAAGACATAATTGCGTGGTCGGATGGCTGCCGGTACCAAAAGCCAGGCCGGGATCGAGAATCAGATTGATTGCGGCAGGATCCGGAGAAGTATGCCAAGTCGGAACAATCCATAGCCGCTGAGAAATTCGAATCGGATCAAATTGTGATTGCGTCAGACGCACCCAATCCTGTTCTTCGATTCGTTCCAGGTGATACTCGAGATCTTCGCCGGATGGCATGATAGCCGAGACATTACGTAAAACTTCTGCAATATCCACCGATTGTTCGAACAGTGCCGAGACTTCGGCATTTTTCCAGATTTCACCGCTGGGTTCGCCCGGCTCGCCGAACAGCATTTGTTCATCTTGCGTATCCACAGCGGCATCATGAATATCGACCGACAACGCCCCTTGTTCCAGCAGCGCATCGCTCAGCGCTTCGGCATGTTCATCATCCGTTCTGATAATCAGCGTAATCCAGGACATGCGTTGTCGCGAATAACAATAAAAAAGGGCGTCTTAATCGGATTTATTATGCAACGCCAGTTTTTGTTCCAAATAATGAATCGAAAAGCCGCCGCGCAAGAACGTAGCATCGTTGAGTAAATCCCGATGCAAAGGAATGTTGGTTTTAATACCGGCCACGACCATTTCCGACAATGCAATCCGCATGCGTGCGATCGCTTGTTCACGGGTATCGCCATAAGCAATGATTTTACCGATCATCGAATCGTAATATGGGGGCACCATATAATTGTGGTATACATGCGAATCAACCCGCACGCCGGGGCCGCCCGGCGCGTGATATTGCGTAATGCGGCCGGCGGAAGGCGTCAATTTGTAAGCATCTTCCGCATTAATGCGGCATTCGATCGCGTGTCCCTTGAACACGATATCTTTCTGACCAACCGGCAATGCTAAACCAGCGGCCACATTGATTTGCGCTTGCACCAGATCGATACCGGTAATTGCTTCTGTAACCGGATGTTCAACTTGCAAGCGAGTATTCATCTCTATGAAATAAAATTCATTATTTTCGAAGAGGAACTCGAACGTACCTACCCCTCGATATTTGATACGGCGGCAGGCATCCGCGCAACGTTCGCCGATTTTATTACGCAATTTCTCCGGAATACCGGGAGCAGGCGCTTCTTCCAGAATTTTTTGATGGCGGCGTTGCATCGAACAATCGCGCTCGCCCAAGTGAACTGCATTACCTTGTTCGTCAATCAATAGCTGGAATTCAATATGTCTTGGATTTTCCAAATACTTCTCAGCATAAACAGTCGGATTGCCAAACGCCGCTTGCGCCTCATTTCGCGTCATGATCAAAGCATTCGATAAAGCCGCTTCGGTATGTACCACGCGCATGCCGCGGCCGCCGCCGCCGCCAGCTGCTTTTAGAATGACAGGATAACCGATTTCCTTAACAATCTTTTTTACCTCATCAATATTGTCTGGCAACGCACCGTCGGACCCTGGAACACAGGGCACACCGGCATTCTTCATGGCATTTTTGGCGCTGACTTTATCACCCATCAAGCGGATCGTTTCCGGTCGCGGGCCAATGAAAACGAAACCGCTTTTTTCTACACGTTCGGCAAAATCTGCATTTTCGGATAAAAAACCGTATCCAGGATGAATCGCTTCTGCGTCAGTCACCTCAGCCGCACTAATGATGGCCGGAATATTGAGATAACTCTGCCCGACCGGTGCGGGGCCAATGCACACCGATTCATCGGCCAGCATCACATATTTGGCTTCCGCATCCGCTTCGGAGTGCACGGCAACTGTTTTAATGCCCATTGCACGGCACGCGCGCTGAATGCGCAAAGCAATTTCACCCCGGTTCGCTATAAGAATCTTCTCAAACATGGTTATCTGATCTCTTTCAGATAATTATTCGATAACAAACAACGGTTCGCCGTACTCAACCGGCTGGCCGTTTTCAAGTAAAATCGCTTTGATCACTCCGCTTTTATCCGCTTCGATCTCATTCAGCAATTTCATTGCTTCGATAATGCACAGCGTATCGCCCTCTTTGACGCTTTGTCCAACTTCGACGAATGGATTCGCACCCGGCGAAGCTGCCCGGTAGAAGGTTCCCACCATTGGGGATTTAACCACATGACCATCTAAAACAGCTTTTGCGGTAGAAGCAGGACCATCCGAAGCATCGGCATTTCCAGGTGTTGCAACTGTCATGGACTGCGGCGAGGCTTGCATCATGGCTGGCATGGCCTGCGGCATAATGGCATAATTCGGCGCGCCTGACCCAGGTTTGCTAATTCTGACTTTTTCCTCACCTTCGGTAATTTCCAGTTCGGCAATGCTTGATTCCTCAACCAATTCTATGAGCTTCTTTAGCTTTCTTAAATCCATTTTCAATCTCCCGAGGTAGTACCTCGCTCCAAGGTCGTTTTATCAATAAATAATTCGTAGTGAGAAAACGCAACATCATGACATTGCGTAAAGAAAAAGTTTATAAAATAAGTCAGTATGATGTCATGGCATATTCCAACGCCAATTCATATCCCTTAGCACCCAAACCACTGATGACGCCAATCGCCAAATCCGAAAAATAAGAATGATGCCGGAAGGTTTCGCGAGAATAGATATTCGATAAATGCACTTCGATAAAAGGTAGACGAACCGCTGCAATCGCATCACGTAACGCAACACTGGTATGTGTGTATGCAGCCGGATTGATTATGATGAAATCAGTCCCGTCTTGCATTGTTTGCTGAATTCGTTCAATCAAAGCCGATTCGGCATTATTCTGGAAGAAATCCAGCTTAAATCCGGTATTTTCGGCTAATTTACTTAATTTTCTGTTAATATCTTGTAAGGTTGTTCCACCATATATTTCCGGCTCCCGAACCCCTAGAAGATTCAGATTGGGACCATGGATAATCAAGATATTTTTCATTGTAGTTTTCTTCGAATCCATATACGAATTATGGACTGTTGTAGCTAAAATGTACAGTTTTTTGATGAAAATCGCCGAACTTAAGCGAAAATTGTAACAAACACAATGAATCTGATCGTTAACTAAGCAACCACCGGCTAAAGCTAGCGGGCTTGAGTTACGGACTGAAAGTCCGGATGCTCGTCGACTAAACGACGCTCCTTATTTCGGTTTCGGTTCCATTTTAAAATTATCGTTTGGATTTGGCCCAAAATGATGGGCGGATTCAACTTCGAAGTGCAACTTTTGTGAGGAAGTATATAGGCAAGCTGCGATAGTACCGGAGCTGCTTAAACGGCCAAGTAAAAGGAGCGCAGATGAGGCACTACAAGCAGCCCACCGAGAGCAACGATAGCAGATTTCCGGTTTGAAGAAAGCGGGGTTGAACCAAACGCAAATTGCGGATGAAGTGGGCGTAGACAAGCCGACGGTTTCCCGGGAATCTAGACGAAACAAAGGCCGTCGCGGCTGGCATCCCAAGCAGGCACAGGAATTACGGGATGAACGCCGGAAGAAATGTGTCAACGCACAGCGTTTCTCATTGCCGGAATGGGCGGAAATTAAACGGTTGATCCGGTTGGGCCATGAGTCCGGAACACGCATCTTGCCGGCTTGCGCTGGAATGCGGGTTGAGAATCAGCCATGAGACGGCCTACGTGCACATTTATGAAGACAAGCGCCGGAGCATGATCAGGAACCGGATCGGCATTCACGAACGCCCGGCCCCAAGGGAATGGAGTTGATTGAAGTTACCCCGGAACAAGTTCAGTGGGCAGTGAATAGACTCAATCATCGGCTGCGCAAGGTGCTTGGATTCAGAACCCCGTTTGAGATATTCTTCGGAAAAACGGTGCGCTATACCCAATCACCGTCAGGTGTTGCACTTCGAAATTGAAT
>LWDH01000027.1 GCA_002083395.1 Proteobacteria bacterium SG_bin4
GTTGGTGCTGGCGTCGTTGCTAAAATTATTGAGTAATTTTGAAATAATAATTGTTTAGTCATTTTACTTGCGCCATAAAAAAGGTTAAAGGGTATAGGCCAGTAGCTCAATTGGCAGAGCGTCGGTCTCCAAAACCGAAGGTTGGGGGTTCGATGCCCTCCTGGCCTGCCATATTTTTAAACCTGGATTGCGCGAGGTAATAATTGTAAGAGGCTAATACCAAAGTTTGATAACAATGGATAACCTGTATTTGTTTTAGTATCTGCAATTTTCTGTATAAATTTTTTTTGTGTATTGATGCCATAAAGTCAAGAAGTTCAGTTCGAAGGGTAAAATTGCTGTGATGAATAAATTAAAGCTTGCGCTTGTAATCATTTTTATTTTAGTGGGTATAGCTGGTTTCATTTACCTAAATGAAAGCGCGATGGTTGTCCGTGTTTTATCCGTTCTTATAGGTTTGATTCTTGCTGCAATTACTGCACGGTTTACAACTCAAGGGCAGGATTTTTTTGTGTTCTGCAGAGAGTCAATTGAAGAAACCAAAAAAGTGGTTTGGCCGAACCGGAAAGAAACACTTCAGACATCTGGCGTAGTATTTGCGTTTGTTATTGCAATGGCTTTATTTCTATGGCTCATAGATGCGGCATTAATGTCTCTTGTGAAGCTGATGATGAATCAGGATGCCTGACGTTCTCTCAGAGGGAAGAATGAGTAAGAAATGGTATGTAGTTCACGCTTATTCGGGGTATGAGAAAAGTGTGCAGCGTGCATTGAAAGATCGTATTGATCGTGCAGGTATGCAGGATAAATTTGGTCAGATCTTAGTGCCGGTGGAAGAAGTAATTGAGATGAAGAGTGGTCAGAAAAATATCAGCGAGCGGAAATTTTTTCCTGGCTATGTTCTGGTTGAAATGGAAATGTCAGATGATACATGGCATTTAGTAAAGAATACTGACAAAGTAACCGGATTTGTCGGCGGTTCGGCGATGAAGCCTACACCAATCAGCCAAAAAGAAGTTGATAGCATACTGCATCAGATTCAAGAAGGGGTTGAAAAACCTAAGCCCAAGATATTATTTGAGATTGGTGAAGCTGTACGTGTAAAAGATGGACCTTTCACGGATTTTCACGGTAATGTGGAGGATGTGAATTATGATAAAAGTAAGTTGCGTGTGTCTATATCAATTTTTGGTCGTCCAACACCCGTAGAGTTAGATTTTAATCAAGTAGAAAAGACCTGATTTTCAAATCTTCAAGAGTTCTAGAGCTTTCGTAATATTTTCATTTATAAACGGGGAGAGTGGGCAACCATTCGTATGGACCCAACAAGGAGATTTCCGTGGCAAAAAAAATAACTGGCTATATTAAATTACAAGTTCCGGCAGGGAAGGCGAATCCGAGTCCGCCAATCGGTCCGGCTTTAGGTCAGCGGCAATTAAATATTATGGAATTCTGTAAAGCTTTTAATGCAGCTACCCAGAAGATGGAGCCGGGATTGCCGGTACCGGTAATAATTACAGCATATGCTGATAAAAGCTTTACATTTGTAATGAAAACGACCCCTGCTACGGTTTTAATTAAGAAAGCAGCAGGTGTTGGAAAAGGGAGTCCAAAGCCACATTTGGATAAAGTTGGTAAGTTGACTCGTAGTCAAGCGGAAGAAATAGCAAAAACGAAGATGCCCGATTTGACAGCTGCCAATTTAGATGCAGCAGTTCGCACTATCGCTGGCAGTGCAAGAAGTATGGGCATTGAAGTAGAGGGAATATAAAATGGCACGTTCATCAAAACGCTATAACAATCTTGTCGGAAAAGTTGATCGTAACAAAGTTTATCAGATCGAAGAAGCATTAGGGATTGTGAAGGAATCGGCAACTGCCAAGTTCAATGAATCTATTGATGTGGCAGTTAATTTGGGGATAGATGCCAAAAAATCGGATCAGGCGGTGCGCGGATCAGTGGTGTTACCGGCCGGTACAGGAAAGACTGTGCGAGTAGCAGTCTTTGCACAGGGTGACAAGGCTAAGGAAGCGCAAGAAGCCGGTGCAGATATTGTTGGGTTTGAGGATTTGGCCGCCGAGATAAAGTCAGGAGTGATAAATTTTGATGTGGCAATTGCAAGTCCCGATGCCATGAGAGTAGTGGGTCAATTGGGTCAAATTTTAGGTCCACGGAGTCTAATGCCGAATCCGAAGGTTGGTACGGTCACTATGGATATAGCGGGAGCTGTAAAAAATGCGAAGGCTGGCCAAGTGCAGTTTAGAGCGGATAAGACAGGCATTATTCATTGTACAATTGGGCGAGCTTCATTTGAAATTGCAGCTCTGAAACAAAATTTATTAGCTCTGATTGACGCACTCAACAAAGCTAAACCAGTATCGTCAAAAGGTACTTATCTTAGAAAGGTATCCGTATCGAGCACCATGGGTATCGGTGTGAGAGTAGATCAAACAAATATTGTGTAGCAAATAGAACTTTGGGCTGCATGAATGCTAATCAGCAATATTCATGCAGATTATCAAAGACCACTGGGGCAATTTTCGAACAGATAAGCGATTGATCGCTTATATATTCTTTTTATTGCTTAATAATTCCGCAATTAGAAATAGATAGGTCGATTAGGATTTTTTTCTAATTAAGCTGAATACCCAGCGCAGATGGTGTACCCAGAACAGGAGTTTTTTCCTGGTTTAAGGTCGCCAGTTTGTAGTAATTTGGATTTGTGATTTATCCAAATGCTATTTTTACTGATGGAGAGTGAACCTTGAGTCTTAATCTTGATGAGAAAAAAGCAATAGTAGCGGAAGTAAGTGCGCAGGTCGTAAATGCTAAAGCCATAATTATTGCCGAATATCGAGGGATGGAAGTTGGTCAAATGACGCAGTTAAGAGCGAAAACTCGGGAATCTGGAGTTTATTTCCGTGTTATCAAAAATTCACTGGTTCGTCGGGCTGTTGCAGAAACACCTTATGCAGGATTAGCCAAGCATATGGTGGGTCCCTTGGTGTACGGTATAAGCGCAGATCCGGTAGCAGCAGCGAAGGTGCTTCATGAATTTTCGAGAGACAACGAAAAGTTAGTGATTAAGGTAGGTGCGCTTGGCGAGCATGTTATGTCGGTTACTGAGATTGTTGCACTTGCTTCGTTACCAAGTCGCGAAGAGTTGCTAGCCAGATTGCTTGGAACAATGCAAGCCCCAGTAGCTAAATTCGTTCAAACTCTTAATGAAGTTCCAACAAGATTTGTACGTGGCTTGGCAATGATTCGTGATAGCAAGTAATTGTCGATATCATTTGATCAAAATTTAGTTTAAAAATAACCAGGAGAGAAATAATGGCTGTATCAAAAGATGAAATTTTAGATGCAATTGCAAGTATGTCGGTACTAGAACTCTCGCAATTGATTAAAGAAATGGAAGAAAAGTTTGGAGTGTCGGCTGCGGCGACAGCTGCTGTAGCAGTTGCTGCACCTGCTGGTGGGGCGAGTAGTGCGCCAGCTGCTGCAGAACAAACAGAATTTACGGTGATTCTTTCTTCCGCAGGTGAAAGCAAAGTCAATGTGATTAAAGTTGTAAGAGCAGTGACTGGACTAGGTCTGAAAGAAGCTAAAGATTTAGTGGATGGTGCTCCTAAGCCTCTCAAAGAAGGTGTATCGAAAGATGAAGCTACCAGCATCCAGAAGCAATTGGTAGAAGCTGGAGCAACCTGCGAAATCAAATAAAAAATATCGTTAGATTGGGCTGGTGTGCAATTTAAGCCACCAGCCTTTGGTATTTTTATAAATTGAGTTGATATGTAGAAGCGGGCCTTAAATAATTCAAAATTATTTAGCCTTACCCCCTCGAACCGCTATCTTCTTCTCTCGGAGATAATTCATGAGCTATTCGTTCACAGAGAAAAAACGTATTCGTAAAAGTTTTGCTAAACGAGCAAGCGTCTTACCGATTCCTTTTCTTCTCGCTACTCAGCTCGAATCTTATGCCACATTTTTACAAGAGAATGTGGTACCCAGCAAACGTTTAAATTACGGATTGCAGGCAGCTTTTAATTCAATATTTCCCATTGAAAGCCACACTAAGAATGCACGATTGGACTTCATAAGTTATGAGTTAGGAACTCCGGTCTTTGATGTGAAGGAATGTCAACAGCGTGGATTGACCTACGCATCGCCGTTGCGAGCGCGAGTAAGATTGACGATTATGGATAAGGAAACATCCAAACCGACTGTCAAGGAAGTCAAGGAACAAGAAGTTTATATGGGTGAAATTCCTTTAATGACGGAGACGGGATCGTTTGTCATTAATGGAACGGAGCGTGTGATAGTTTCGCAGCTGCATCGCTCACCCGGTGTATTTTTTGAACATGATCGCGGCAAAACCCACTCTTCAGGAAAGCTTTTATTTTCAGCAAGAATTATTCCTTATCGGGGATCTTGGCTGGATTTCGAATTTGATCCTAAGGATTGTTTATTTTTTAGAATAGATCGCCGTCGTAAAATGCCAGTTACAACCTTGCTAAAGGCTATCGGTCGCACTGCAGAGCAAATATTACAAGAGTTTTTTATATTTGATACGTTCCATTTCACTGATAAATCTATCCAGTTTGAGCTAGTTCCTGAACGCTTGCGTGGCGAAGTGGCGAGTTTTGATATCCTCACCAAGAATAAAAAGCTAATTGTTCAGAAGGATAAACGTATAACTGCCAAACATATTCGGGAGATGCAGGAAGCTAAAATTGATCAATTGGATGTTCCCGAAGAATTTTTGTTAGGAAGAATCCTTGCTCAGAATATAGTTGATAAAGAAACCGGAGAGATTATAGCTTTAGCTAACGACGAAATTACTGAAGAAAGCTTGGTTAAGTTGAGAAATGCTAATATCAGCAAGATCAATACGTTGTATGTGAATGATTTGAATCATGGCGCCTATATTTCGCAAACATTAAAAATCGATGAAACAACTGATGAAATGAATGCACAGGTTGCCATATATCGTATGATGCGACCAGGAGAGCCTCCAACTGAGGAAGCTGTTAAGGCATTGTTTTTTGGGTTGTTTTATTCACCAGAACGATACGATTTATCAGTCGTAGGCAGGATGAAATTTAACCGCAGGGTAGGCAGAGCTGAACTTACTGGCGAACAGACGCTTTCCAATGAAGATATTATTGCGGTTATCAAAATTCTGGTCGAATTGCGAAATGGTAGAGGAGAAATCGACGATATCGATCATCTTGGAAATCGGCGTGTACGTTCAGTGGGAGAATTAGCTGAAAATCAATTCAGAGCAGGTTTGGTTCGAGTGGAGCGTGCTGTGAAAGAACGCTTGAGCCAAGCAGAATCAGAGAATCTAATGCCGCACGATTTGATAAATGCAAAACCGGTTTCAGCGGCTGCTCGTGAATTTTTTGGATCGAGTCAATTATCGCAGTTCATGGATCAAACAAATCCGCTATCTGAAGTTACGCATAAACGGCGTATTTCGGCGCTTGGGCCGGGCGGTTTGACTAGAGAAAGGGCCGACTTTGAAGTGCGAGATGTGCATCCTACGCATTATGGTCGCGTATGCCCTATTGAAACACCCGAAGGCCCAAATATTGGATTGATAAATTCGTTGGCTTTATATGCGAGAACCAATGAATATGGATTTATTGAAACGCCGTACAGCAAGGTAAAAAATGGCAGGGTAACCGAGGAAATTGATTATCTTTCAGCGATTGAGGAAGGTAATTATATGATTGCGCAAGCTAATGCTGAATTGGATCAGGATAATCGGTTAATTAGTGAAATCGTTTCTTGTCGGCACAAGAATGAATTTACGCTTTCATCGCCTGATCGAATCGAATATGTCGACGTTGCCCCCGCACAAATCGTATCTGTTGCAGCTTCACTGATTCCTTTTCTTGAACATGATGATGCAAATCGCGCCTTGATGGGATCCAATATGCAACGTCAAGCAGTGCCATGCTTGCGCCCCGAGAAGCCGCTTGTGGGAACTGGTATTGAACGGGTAGTGGCTGTACATTCTGGCACTACTGTAAGAGCTAAGCGTGGCGGGATCGTTGATTATGTCGATGCAAGCAGGATTGTCGTTCGTGTACATGACGCCGAAACCCGTGTCGGGGAGGTCGGTGTTGACATTTATAACCTGATTAAATATACACGCTCGAATCAAAATACCAATATTAATCAACGTCCGTTGGTGAAAGTGGGAGACAGTATCAGCAGGGATGATGTAATTGCGGATGGAGCTTCCACCGATATGGGTGAACTGGCTTTGGGGCAAAATATGCTAGTGGCCTTTATGCCGTGGAATGGCTACAACTTTGAAGATTCAATTTTGATTTCTGAAAGGGTTGTTGCGGAAGACCGTTTTACTTCTATACATATCGAGGAGTTGTCAGTCGTTAGTCGGGATACCAAATTGGGGACTGAAGAAATAACCGCTGACATACCCAACTTATCCGAACATCAACTGAGCCGGCTGGATGAATCAGGTATTGTTTATATCGGTGCAGAAGTGGAAGCAGGTGATGTTTTGGTCGGTAAAGTCACTCCGAAAGGAGAAACACAATTAACTCCTGAGGAAAAATTATTACGCGCAATTTTTGGCGAGAAAGCATCTGATGTAAAAGATACTTCATTGCGGGTTCCGTCTGGAATTTCAGGAACGGTGATCGACGTGCAAGTATTCACCAGAGAAGGTATTGAACGTGATAAACGCGCTCAAAGGATTATCGACGATGAGCTGGTCCGCTACAAAAAAGATTTAGCTGATCAGATGCGTATTGTAGAAGAGGATGCATTTGCGAGGCTTGAACGCTTATTAGTCGGAAAAGTTGCAACGGGAGGACCGAATAAGCTCGGAAAAGGAAAGGAAATTACAACTGAGTACTTAAAGAGTTTGGATCCGCACTATTGGTTTGATATTCGGCTATCCGATGAGGATGCAAGTATTCAGCTCGAGCAAGTACGAGAGAGCATGGCTCAGAAACGAAAAGCATTTGATGCGGCTTTTGATGAGAAGAAGAAGAAACTTACTCAAGGCGATGAACTTGCACCTGGTGTTCAGAAAATGGTCAAGATTTATATCGCTGTCAAACGGCGGTTGCAGCCAGGTGACAAAATGGCCGGAAGACATGGAAATAAAGGTGTGATATCCAAGATTGTGCCACTGGAAGACATGCCTTATATGGCGGATGGAACGCCTGTCGACGTGGTATTAAATCCACTGGGTGTCCCTTCGAGGATGAATGTCGGTCAAATTCTTGAGGTTCATTTAGGATGGGCAGCAAAAGGGTTAGGCAAGAAAATCGATGAAATGCTTAAATCGCAACGAAATGCGAGTGAAATAAGAGATTTCTTGGATAAAATTTATAATGCGAGTGGTAAGAGAGAAGATTTGTCAGGATTGTCAGATGACGAAATCTTATCGTTAGCAAGCAACTTAACTGAAGGTGTTCCATTTGCTACGCCAGTATTTGATGGAGCAACTGAGGATGAGATTAAAAATATGCTGGAACTGGCGGGGTTACCCAGATCAGGGCAAGTAACGCTGTACGATGGACGTACCGGGGAAGCATTTGATCGTCCGGTGACGGTTGGATATATGCATGTCCTGAAATTGCATCATTTAGTCGATGATAAGATGCATGCCCGTTCGACAGGCCCTTATAGTTTAGTGACGCAACAACCACTGGGTGGTAAAGCTCAATTTGGCGGTCAGCGCTTTGGCGAGATGGAAGTTTGGGCGTTGGAAGCATATGGTGCAGCTTATACGCTACAAGAAATGCTGACAGTGAAATCGGATGATGTAACCGGTCGTACCAAAGTGTATGAAAGCATAGTGAAAGGTGATCATAAGATTGATGCTGGAATGCCAGAATCATTTAATGTATTGGTAAAAGAGATACGTTCACTGGGAATGGATATCGATCTTGAACAACATTGAAATTTCTGAATTCAGAAAATAGATTGAAGCCTTAACCGGCTGTTCATGTCTTTTAATTATGAGTTGATAGCCCCCTGAATATTACAGGAGTGACGAATGAAAGCACTGCTAGATTTATTTAAACAAGTTACCTATAAAGAAGAGTTTGATGCCATCAAGATCGGGCTTGCTTCTCCAGAAAAAATTCGTTCGTGGTCGTATGGAGAAGTCAAAAAACCAGAAACTATCAATTACCGTACATTTAAGCCAGAACGAGACGGATTGTTCTGTGCCAAGATTTTTGGACCCGTCAAGGATTATGAATGCCTGTGTGGAAAATATAAACGCCTGAAACACCGCGGCGTGATTTGCGAAAAATGTGGCGTAGAAGTGACATTATCGAAAGTACGTCGGGAGCGGATGGGGCATATAGAATTGGCATCACCCGTATCACATATCTGGTTCTTGAAATCGTTGCCATCCCGTTTGGGTATGGTATTGGACATGACGCTCCGGGATATCGAAAGGGTTCTCTATTTTGAAGCATATGTCGTCACCGATCCTGGTCTGACACCTTTGACACGCTGTCAGTTACTTACTGAAGAAGATTATTTGATCAAAACTGAAGAATACGGGGATGATTTTAGTGCCAGTATGGGTGCGGAAGGGATTCGTGATTTGTTGAGTAATCTCGATATTCCTGCCGAGATCGAGAATCTTCGGCGCGAGATGGATGCAACCGGTTCTGAAACAAAGATTAAGAAAATCTCGAAACGTTTAAAATTGCTTGAAGCTTTCAATAAATCCGGAATTAAACCGCAATGGATGATATTGACGGTTTTACCAGTGTTGCCGCCAGATCTGCGACCTTTGGTTCCTTTGGATGGTGGAAGATTTGCGACTTCGGATTTGAATGATTTATACAGACGCGTGATCAATCGGAATAACCGGTTGAAGCGGTTGCTTGAATTAAAAGCGCCTGAGATCATCGTGCGCAATGAAAAACGTATGTTGCAAGAGGCAGTTGATTCATTATTGGATAATGGTCGCAGGGGTAAAGCGATGACTGGGGCCAATAAGCGTGCGCTTAAATCCCTCGCGGATATGATCAAAGGAAAGGGCGGTCGTTTTCGTCAGAATCTGCTTGGTAAACGTGTCGATTATTCTGGGCGCTCTGTTATTGTTGTGGGGCCACAGTTGAAACTTCACCAGTGTGGATTACCCAAGAAAATGGCACTGGAATTATTCAAGCCGTTCATTTTTAATAAGCTCGAAATTATGGGAATCGCCAGTACCATAAAAGCTGCGAAACGAGAAGTGGAAAACGAGAGCCCGGTGGTGTGGGACATACTTGAAGATGTAATCCGCGAACATCCGGTTATGCTCAACAGAGCACCGACCTTGCATCGGCTGGGTATTCAGGCTTTCGAGCCGGTTCTGGTTGAAGGTAAAGCCATTCAGTTGCATCCGCTGGTGTGCGCGGCATTTAATGCCGACTTTGACGGCGACCAAATGGCCGTTCATGTGCCGCTTTCGTTGGAAGCGCAAATGGAATGCCGCACGCTAATGATGTCGACAAATAATGTGTTATCTCCTGCGAATGGAGAACCGATCATTGTTCCGTCGCAAGATATTGTATTGGGATTGTATTATTTAACGCGTGAGAAAGTGGGTGCGCGCGGTGAGGGAATGCTTTTCCAGAATTTTAGTGAAGTTTCGCGCGCCTATGAAAGTAGGAATGTCGAATTGAATGCGAAAATCACAGTTAGAATCAAAGAATACGATACGAATGTCGATGGCGAACGTTATGAAAAAATTACACGCTATGAGACGACCGTAGGTCGGACATTATTATTTGAAATTTTTCCTCCCGGTTTGCCATTCTCATTGCTTAATAAGACCCTCAAGAAAAAAGAGATTTCAAAACTTATCAATGCCAGTTTTAGACGTTGCGGTTTGCGTGAGACTGTTATTTTCGCAGACAAATTGATGTATGCAGGTTTTAGTTATGCAACAAGAGCCGGTATCTCAATTTGTGCTGACGATATGCTAGTACCGACTCAGAAGGGAGAAATTATCGCCGCAGCTGAAAAAGAAGTTAAAGAAATTGAAGGACAATACACTTCTGGATTAGTAACGCAAGGCGAACGTTATAACAAAGTTGTCGATATCTGGGGACGTGCGGGTGATCAAGTGGCCAAGGCCATGATGAATCAACTGGGCGTAGAACCGGTGATTAATCAGGTGAACGGTGAAGTACAACTCGGAGAAGATGGCAAGCTGCTGATTCAAGAATCATTTAATTCAATTTATATGATGGCCGATTCCGGGGCGCGCGGTTCAGCAGCGCAGATACGTCAATTGTCGGGTATGCGCGGATTGATGGCGAAACCGGATGGCTCCATCATCGAAACGCCGATAACTGCTAATTTCCGTGAAGGTCTCAATGTTTTGCAGTATTTTATTTCGACGCATGGCGCACGTAAGGGTTTGGCGGATACTGCGCTTAAGACCGCTAACTCAGGTTATTTAACAAGACGTCTAGTCGATGTCACCCAGGACTTGGTCGTAACAGAAGATGACTGCGACACCGGTAATGGTGTTGTCATGAAAGCGCTTGTCGAAGGTGGCGAGATTATTGAAGCTTTGCGGGAAAGGATACTTGGTCGGGTAGTAGCGAGTGATGTGATCAATCCTGAAAACCAGGAAGTCGTTTTTTCAGCAGGTGTTTTACTTGATGAAGATGCCGTCGAGTTGATCGAAACGCTTGGTATTGATGAAGTGAAAGTCCGTACACCGCTGACATGTGAAACACGCTATGGATTGTGCGCAAAATGCTATGGCCGAGATCTTGGGCGAGGCACTCCAGTTAATGTCGGTGAAGCAGTTGGTGTTATAGCGGCGCAATCGATCGGCGAGCCCGGCACGCAATTAACGATGCGTACTTTCCACATTGGTGGAGCTGCATCAAGGACTGCGGTAGTTAGTCAAGTTGAGAGTAAATCCAGTGGAACGGTGCATTATTCATCGACGATGCGTTATGTAACCAATGCTCAAAATGAATTGATTGCCATTTCGCGAAGCGGCGAGATCATTATCCAAGATGAAAATGGTCGTGAACGTGAGAGACATAAAGCTTCTTATGGAGCAACACTGTTAGTTCGCAATGGTGAAACAGTTAAAGCGGGTCAAATATTGACAACGTGGGATCCGCATACTCGTCCGATTATTACTGAGTATGCCGGTAAAGTTCGTTTCGAGAATGTGGAGGAAGGAGTTACCGTAGCTAAACAAATTGACGAGGTAACCGGTTTATCCACATTGGTGGTTATCGATCCGAAACGTCGCGGTGTTACTCAGTCGAAAGGGTTGCGGCCATTGGTGAAATTTCTGGATGATGACGGTAATGAAATCAAAATGGTTGGCAGCAATCAACCCGTAAGTATTACTTTCCAGATTGGTTGTATTATTACGGTCAGGGACGGGCAACAAGTAAGTGTCGGTGAGGTATTGGCTCGGATTCCTCAGGAAACCTCTAAAACAAGAGATATCACAGGTGGTTTACCTCGCGTTGCAGAACTGTTTGAAGCAAGATCACCAAAAGATGCGGGCATGCTGGCAGAAGTAACTGGAATAGTTTCCTTCGGAAAAGATACCAAGGGTAAGCAACGTTTAATAATTACTGATCTCGAAGGAGTAACGCACGAATACTTGATTCCGAAAGATAAGCACGTAATGGCGCATGATGGGCAAGTTGTGAATAAAGGCGAAATCATCGTTGACGGACCTGCGGATCCGCGGGACATCTTAAGGTTACAAGGGGTAGAAGCGTTAGCCAGGTACATCACTGACGAAGTTCAGGATGTCTATAGACTTCAGGGTGTTAGAATTAACGATAAACATATTGAAGTTATCGTGCGCCAAATGTTGAGGCGTGTACAAGTCGTTAGTCCCGGAGATTCATCGTTTATCACGGGTGAGCAGGTAGAACGCGCAGATTTACTAATAGAAAACGAGCGATTGATAGCCGAAAAGAAATTGCCAGCTACCTATGAATTTATGTTGCTCGGTATCACAAAAGCATCACTCTCTACGGATTCGTTTATTTCAGCAGCTTCATTCCAGGAAACAACTCGTGTCTTAACTGAGGCCGCAATCATGGGTAAAAAGGACGAATTACGCGGACTGAAAGAGAATGTGATTGTTGGTAGGCTAGTCCCAGCAGGTACAGGATTGACGTTCCATAGTAAACGTAAGAGTCAAATTAAAACTGTGGAATTTGGATTCGAATCGAATGTATCAATTGATAGCGCGGTTTAGAAGTTTTTTAATTGAGTTCGTATTAGTTTTGGCTAAAGATCTTGACAGTGAGTATTTGACTGAGTAGTCTAGACGGCGGATATTGGGAAGGGTATGGAGTAAGGAAGGAAGAAGTAGGGGCAGGTTAAGAACAATAAGAAGATTGGAAGGATAGGAGAAGAAAATGGAAAACCAAAGGAGAGA
>LWDH01000028.1 GCA_002083395.1 Proteobacteria bacterium SG_bin4
ATATGACCATTTACACAAAATTATTTACACCCCCAATCCCATCAATCTCAATACCTTTAAAATTTCCTATTGGATTCCAAACAACCACTAATAAAGATTCTTCTGGCAACTCTACAGGCACGAAAACCACGAATATCGAGGCTGAAGTAACTACGCCCAGCTCATCTGAAAACCCCGAAGACAGCCCATCGCTTTTAAAGGTAACTGAGACCACAACAGAAACAAACTACGATATTAATAATCAAGTTATCGATTCAACTGAAACGGTCAATAACGGCTCTGAAAAACCGGAACAACAGGATACCGAAATTGAAATAGACGATGTTCAAGCAGAAGAACTTGAAGAAAAGGAAGTTTCTTTTCCATTTGAAACTAATTCTTGGGGATCCGGTTCTTGTCCATCGCCCCGCTCTGTTGATTATCATTATGGCAGCCTAAGCCTTACTTTTCAGCCTGCCTGTGATTTTGCTGAAGGTATCCGTCCAATCGTTTTGATTCTTGCTGGTTTTGTTGCCATGTACATCATCATAGGAGCGGCACGCGATACTTAAAGTATTGCTTCCTCTAGGAAAATTCTTCGAAAGCAACATCGGCGCTATTGTCAGCAAAGCGCTGTCATTCATTGAGATCGGTGTTCTTACCTATGGCGCCGTCACCGCCGCATTCAATGCCGCGTTATCGTTCACGCAAACCCACTAATAACGGCCTAGCACCAGACATGCTCGCGCTGATCGGCCTGTGGGTGGATTCGGTGAAGCGGCGGGGATCGTTGTCGGCGCAATGGCGGGTAGGGTAGCCATGCAATCGTTGAAACGCTTAGGGTATATCAAACCATGAGCATAACCTTATTAACCGCCGTCCCCGGTGGCGGTAAAACCTCTTATGCAGTCTGGAACATCATCAAAAAAGCGCACGAAGAAGGGAAGGTTATCTACACCTGCGGCATACCAAAGCTGAAGATTCCGACCATTGAACTGACTTATGACCAAATCAGGCAATGGAACCAGATCGAAAACAATCAAAACAACCTGCCGGAACTCGTCAACCTCGAACACGGCTCCTTGATCGTCATCGATGAAGTTCAAAAACTCTGGCCGGCGATCGGTTCAAAAGTAAGCGACGATATCAAAGATTTGTCAGTTCATCATCATTACGGCCTAAGCTTCTTCTTAATCACGCAATCCCCAAATCTGATTCATCGCAATGTATTGGCGCTTGTGGATCGTCACTTGCATATCCGCGTGACTTGGGCCGGGCGTAAAATCTTCGAATGGCCGGAATACTGCCGTACACCCGGCGCTAAAAGCAGCCGTGACAGCGCCATCCCGCACAATTACACACTACCTAAAAACTCCTTCAGCCTTTATCACTCCTCAACGCATCACATTAAACCCGAGTGTTGTTAAACAGGTTTATATTTCTGGTTGCTTGCCGCTAAACATCCGATGATTTTTTACCGGGTGCTTTTATCATGCAAATTTCAGAAGCTTTTTTCACTGGTTTATTGAATAACTCTCTATTTTTGTTTCTATTTCTATTGCTTATTGCTTTATCTGTTTTTTCACTTCTTTTTCGGCTTATTGGAAAAAACTGTTTTTTTCCGGTACTTAATTCGCCTTCTTCAATTGCGTATAATTTGTATTATGTTAAATATTAGGAGTCAGCTACGTAGGAAATCCGATCGGATTGTTTGTGACGGCGGATGACAGCGGACAATTACTTTGAAACATCTGGACAAATAATTTGACACAAGAAAATAAATGCTGATGCAATTATCGGTCTACAGAATACCTCTCGAGAATATTTTATAAAATCAATAATTTATTTTTCCTGATTTTTGAATACTTGCGGTATTGCTGCTTTTAGGTAATAAAACATTGACCAGAGCGTTAACAACGCCGCAATATAGATCAACCATGTGCCGATTTCTTGCGGATTAAAATGCTCTCCGATATTTTCATGATATAGCAGCAATGGTATCGCAATCATTTGCGATGTAGTTTTGATCTTTCCAAGGAATGAGACAGCAACGCTCTTGGATTGTCCAATTTGTGCCATCCATTCTCGTAATGCTGAAACGGTTATCTCGCGCCCGATAATAATTAAAGCAATCGGTGCATCCAGTCTACCCAGATAAACTAACACGATGAGTGCAGCGGATACCATTAATTTATCCGCAACCGGATCAAGAAATGCTCCGAATGCAGAAGTTTGATTCAAAACGCGTGCGAGGTATCCGTCAAGCCAGTCGGTCACTGCTGCCCCAGCAAAAATCAAGGTTGCGACAAGATTTTGTTGGCTGGATGTTAACCAAGTGTGTGGTACATAATAGATACCGACAAATAATGGAATAGCGAGAATCCTTAACCAAGTCAGCAAATTCGGTAAATTATAAGGCATGAGTTGGAACTTGAAATTAAGTGGATGAAGTCAGTGCAATTCTCGATAGATTTTTTCTGCCAATTTGCGGCTAATGCCATCCATTTTTTGTAATTCTTCAATACTTGCTGTCAGTACGCCTTTCAATCCTCCAAAACGGCCTAACAATTTTTGTCGGCGTTTGGCGCCAATGCCTTCGATATTTTCCAAGCTGGAATTAGTCCTGGCTTTAGCCCGCCGGCTACGATGTCCCTGGATCGCGAAGCGATGCGCTTCATCGCGGATTTGTTGAATCAAATGCAAAGCAGCATGCTCGTTTGGCAATTGTAACGGCTTTTCAAACGATGGAGAAATCAATTGTTCCAAACCTGGTTTACGTTCTTCACCTTTGGCGACTCCGACCAGGTTGGCATCAGATACACCAAGTTCGTGAAGCGCTTCGAACGCCGCTGAAACCTGGCCTTTACCACCGTCAATCAAAATCAGATCCGGTAATTGCCCTTCTCCGTTGACAATCTTTTGATATCGCCTTGTCAACGCTTCGCGCATCGCAGCATAATCGTCACCAGGAGTAATGTTCTCAATATTGTAACGCCGATATTCATTATTGCGCATCGCACAATTGTCATAAACAACACAGGAAGCCACGGTCGCTTCTCCCAGCGTATGGCTGACATCAAAGCACTCGATGCGTTGGATTCCCGGCATTTGCAAAACTTGCTGCAGCGCTTGCAAACGTTTTTCCTGGCTGGCCTGACGGCTCATCGCTTGCTTTAATGCTAATTGTGCATTTTCGGTCGCCATATCGAGCCATGCACGTTTCTCACCGACAGGATTGAACTGTATGACGATTTTATGCCCGCATTGTTCGGTGAGTAACTGCTGCAGCGTATTACGTTCGATATTTTCACTCAAAATAATCAATGGCGGCGCAGTACGATTTAAATAATGCTGCGCGAGAAAGGCTTCAACGACATGACTCGCGGTGTAGTCGTCCGCATTTTGCGGAAAGAAACTCTGATCGCCTAAATGCCGCCCTCCCCGGATCATCGCTAGATTGACACAAACTTTCGCGGATCCATCCGGCGATACCGCACAAGCTACGACATCCGCATCCAGCGCTTTGCCATTATCGACAAATTGCTTTTCGCGAATCCGGCGTAATGCTTGAATTTGATCTCGCAGAATCGCCGCTTGCTCAAATTCCATTCGCTCGGATGCTTGTAGCATTTTGTCATGGATTACTTCCATGACTTCGGTCTGCTTGCCTTGTAAAAATAAAGCGGCGTTTTTGACATCGACTTCATAAGATTGTTGATCAATTAGACCGATGCACGGACCGCTGCAACGCTTAATTTGAAACAGTAAGCAAGGCCGTGTCCGATTATTGAATACGCTGTCTTCGCAGGTGCGTAACCGGAAAATTTTCTGCAATAACTGGATGCTTTCACGAACAATCCCGGCATTGGGATAAGGTCCGTAATATTGATGTGTTTTATCCAGTGCGCCGCGGTAAAAACCAAGGCGAGGAAATTCATGTCCGCTTAGTATGACATACGGGTAAGTTTTATCATCTCGAAAAAGAATGTTGTAACGCGGTTTAAGGCTTTTGATTAGGTTATTTTCTAATAGCAGCGCTTCAGCTTCCGAACGAGTTACGGTAGTTTCAATTGCAGCGATGTTAGATACCATCAATTGCGTTCGAGGCGCTAGGTTGGTTTTCTGAAAATACGAAGAGACGCGTTTTTTGAGACTGACAGCCTTACCAACGTAAATAACTTCCCCTTTGGCGTTTATCATGCGATAGACACCGGGTTGCAGCGGCAAATTTGCGCAAAATTCTTTGGCGTTAAAACCAGCGCTGCTCAAGCTGTTTAATCTCCGCTACCCAACAATTTTCCAGCGACGGCCCAATTTTCATCTGGAAGCTCGTCAAAGCAGATATACGTATAGGACTTCGGTTTCTTTGCGATGCGTTCTAGCGTATCGGTAATTTCTGTCGCAATTTGCTGTTTTTGTTCACGTGTTAACGTTCCAGCTACGCGAATATTGACGTACGGCATCGATAATTCTCCTTCAGATGATGGTAATTTAAAAATCAGCGACAATTCGTGTAAACACTTGCTCAAACATTTCCGTGGTCAAACGTTTGGTTTGCGTATTGTAGCGACTGCAGTGATAACTGTCATAAAGACGTAACCCGTTTCCGATTTGATTGTTTTGATTTAACTGATGCACTGCACCGTGTGCGAATGGATAATCTTTGGCTTTCAACTGCAACCCCATCAACACCGCTTGATGCGCAATGGTACCCAAAGCCAATACGGCTGTACCGCCGTTGTGCACAAATTGATCGAGTTCGGTTGCGAGATAACGATTGCATTGTTTTATTTCTTTAGGAATTGGTTTATTATCGGGAGGTAAACATTTGACTGCATTGGTAATTCTGCATCCTATCAATTGCAAATCATCTGTTGCTGCAACTGATTCGGGACGCGTTGCAAATCCGTATTGGTGCAGGGTTTTATATAATAAAATGCCTGCATAATCTCCAGTAAACGGCCGCCCCGTACGATTTGCTCCATGCATCCCGGGCGCCAAGCCGACAATTAACAATTTTGCCGCAGCATCGCCGAAAGCGCCAACAGGAAGCGCATGATAATCCGGATATTGGGATTTAACCGATTGCAAAAAACAGGATAGACGTGTGCATTGTTTGCAGTCGCTAATATTCATCGGATAGTAACAACACGGAATTTGTCTGTATTTCTATTAACTGAAAATCTGTTGATCTTGCAAAGAAAGCGCCGATTTAATTCCCTGCACAAGCGATTTGCGGCGTTGGCTGGTGCTCAGATGCGCGCCTATCCTGTTGATAGGTCGCGTTTCTTGCGCCCCATCTGCCTTGCATCTCATCTTGTTCGACGAATTAATCAGTACTTCCCTAAGTTTTTATCAATTCCTGGACAGTGTTTTTATGGGTTAAGAACTCAATCGATATATCTAACAATAAGCATTAAATTAATGATCTAATGGTATATTTATAAAATAATTTATCCATATTTTTTGCGGTTACGCCGACGTCTATTATGCGCACGGCGTAGTTCTTCCGGTGTTGGCGGTGGCGCTTTTTTATCGGCGTAAGGATTAGCCCCGGCTTTGAAATCAACGCGCAATGGGGTTCCATGTAGCTGAAATACTTCGCGGAAAGTGTTCTCCAAATAGCGTCGGTAACTTTCCGGAACATGATCGAGCATACTGCCGTGCACGATCACTAAGGGTGGATTGGAACCGCCTTGGTGCGCATAGCGCAGTTTTGGCCTCGACATTCCTCCGCGTGGCGGCGGGTGCTTTTCAACCGCCGCGATCAATGTACGTGTCAGCTTAGGTGTTGATAAATCTACCATTGCAGCCGCATAGGCTTTATCGATCGCGGGCATCAATTTTTTGATACCGGTACCATGCAATGCGGAAATATAGTGTAACTCTGCGAAACTTAAAAATGCCAATTTGCGATTAATCTCACGCTTAATATTGTCGCGCTGATAATCATCGAGTCCATCCCATTTATTCGCAGCGATAACTAAGGCGCGGCCTGTTTCCAGAATAAACCCCGCAATATTGGCATCTTGATCGGAGATTTCCTGACGTGCATCTAGGACCAAAACCACAACATTAGCGTCTTCAATCGTTTGCAGCGTTTTAATGACTGAAAATTTCTCGACGACTTCATGAACTTGACCGCGGCGGCGTATTCCGGCTGTATCAATCAGCGTGTATTGCTTGTCTTGATGTGTAAAATCAATATAAATGCTATCGCGCGTTGTGCCGGGCTGATCGAATGCGATAACACGCTCTTCTCCCAGCAAAGAATTGATCAGCGTTGATTTACCGACATTCGGACGACCAACAATGGCGATTTTTGGATGTTTATCGTTCGAATTTTCTTCAGTAACATCGGGAAAATCACTAAGCGCAAAATCCGCCAGCTCTTGGATGTGATCCCCATGCATTGCCGATACGGCGCAGGGATCTCCCAACCCTAATTCATAAAACTCGGCAGTCACAACGGCAGTAGCCATGCCTTCAGTTTTATTGACCACCAGTAGTATTTTTTGACCGGATTTACGCAATTGCTCGGCAATCATTCGATCATGCGCCGTTACGCCTTGGCGCCCATCGACGATGAACAAAACCTTATCAGCTTCGTCAATTGCTTGCAGTGTTTGCTTCGCCATCGCATGCATAATGCCATCTCTGGCAACAGGCTCCAAACCGCCGGTATCCATGACTAAATACGGCTTGTCGCCTACCCGGCCGGTGCCATAATGCCGATCTCGCGTTAAACCTGGAATATCGGCCACAATGGCATCTCGGGTGCGCGTCAGGCGATTGAAAAGTGTTGATTTTCCAACATTGGGACGGCCAACTAAAACAAGTGTAGGTTTCATTATTTATTGCTGTGCGTAAGTTATACGCAACACGGCATAGATTTCAAAATTCACAGTGGTGCTGTGAATTAAATTTTTAGCGTTGTTTTCCTAGAATTGCGTACTAAATGCGTGGACGCCGCCTTTAGCTGTCTGAACCACCACACCATCGGGTAACATACCGGCAGCATTATGAATGATGCTGCCATCAGTCGCGGAACGTGCCACTAGAGCACCGTCATAATTGCGCAAGACATTTACAAAACCTTGGTCATCACTTACTACAATATATTGATCTTTGATGGTTGGTTTGGTCAGTTTTTTACTGCCTAAGCGACTTTGTTTCCACATGCTGGCGCCGCTCAGCAGATCATATGCAGCAACGATCCCTTTATCTTCCGTGACATAGACATAATCATTATCCATGGCCAAGCCGGCACTGCTGGATGACTCCCGTGACCAGATCTGTGTTCCGTCATTAATGGCAAAACATGCTAAGCGGCCTTGATACGCAACGGCACAAACGAGACGATTGTTGACAACAGGGGAACTGGTAATATCTGTCATGCGCTCAAGCTCGGTAACCCCCCGTGGCTGGGAAACGGTTACTTCCCATCCGATATTACCGTTGAACAAGCTCATTGCAATCATTTTTCCGCCGGGAAATCCCGCAAATACGGCACCATGCGCCAGAGTAATCCCCGCTGTACTGCGCACCGTCAGTGGCGGAGTTGCGCCCTGATAGATCCATTTCCGCTTGCCGTCTATCGCATCAAGCCCGAATATGCGGCCATCGACGGTACGGACTACGACAACGTTATTTTGCGCCTGCGGCGGGCTTAAAATCTCACTGGTAACTGTTGATTGCCATAGCATATGGCCAGAATCATTATACGCAAGCACCTCGCCTTTGTAGGTTCCTATGAGTATTAATCCTTCACCGATACCAACGCCTGCAGAAAATTTATTTTTGGTTTTAATTTGCCAGAGCTGTTTGCCGGTAGCCGCATCATATTTGGTTAACTTGCCATCTTCATCCGCGGTATAAACAGCGCCATTTTCGTAAACCGGATAAAAAGAAGCGATTTCATTTTCACTGACTTTATTTTTCCATTTAGCCGGTATCTTTTCGGTTGCCTTTAAGGCAGCGAGCTCTTCTTTGTCATAAACAATTACCTCATCGGAGACGAACATATCCGATATCCCTGTGCTCATGTCTTCGATAAGACGGGTATTGAACGGATTGATCATGCTGCTACAACCAGGGAATAATACCGCCAATAATGACCAAAAGATAAATCGTCGCCAGCGTTTAGTGAAATTCAAAGAAGCAGTCACTGTTCTGATTATTCGGATTCACCCAATTCATCCAGTTTCATTTGCACGATGTTGTAATAATTATTACTTTTTGTAAGTTTGTCGATCGCAGCTTGATAACTGAGTCGGGCTTCGGAAATTTTTTGAGCGGCCACTTGAATATCACCCTTTCGATCCCAATAGAGTCCGGCGAATGCTTCACCATGTCCGGCATTTAGAATTCGCAAGGCTTCGTCATATTTTCCTTCATCTAGTAAAATTCCCGACATTCTTAGGCGCGCCAAGTCATGAAGTTCGGTTTCTTTGGCGTGATCAATCACCCATTGCAAGTTCTTGATGGCACGCGGGTAATTCCCGGCCTCAACATCGGCAAGCGCGGCAATAAGTGCAGCGCGGGAAGCATATCCGCTGGAAGAATACCCCTCCATCAGCAATTGAGCGGCATCGTTAACCTTTGTAGCATCTTGTGTTTCCTGAACCTGTTTCAATAATACATATAAATCAGCAGCTTGCTGTGCTTGTTGCAGTTTGTAGTAATTCCAAGCTTTGTTGGCACCGGCTGATGCAAGCGCAACAGCTAGAACTATGGTAACCAAGGTGCCGTATTGCCCCCACCATGCTTTAAGTCCCTCGATTCGCTCCTGATCCTCGTGATAAGTTACCATCTGATTTTCCTGATTATAGGTCGTTAATTAAATGTTATTTCCTGATAATTTCGCTAACAATGCCCAATTTGACGCTTGCTTGTTCGATCGGTTCGCGCAAAGGCTTGAGAGTCACTTCTTCAGCTTTCAATTCCTCATCACCGATGATCACAGCATAAGATGCACCGGATGAATCTGCTTTCTTCATTTGGGTTTTAAAGCTGCCTCCTCCACAGTGCAAGATCACACTAAAACCTTCATCCCGAAGAAATTCGGCGCATTTCCAAGCATAGTTTGTGACTTGTTCACCTTGGTGAACGAGGTATATATCGGGAACGGGTTGATCGATTGGATGATCCGTATCTTGCATTAAAGCAAGCAACCGCTCTACTCCCATGGCGAATCCGCAGGCCGGCGCTGGTTTACCGCCCACTTGCGCAATAAGCCCATCATAACGCCCACCGGCGCAAACTGTGCCTTGAGCGCCCAACTTGTCGGTAACCCATTCAAATACTGTACGATTATAATAATCAAGCCCTCTCACCAACCGCAAGTTGATCTCGAAATTGATGCCTTGCTCGCGAAGGATATTTTGTAGGGATTCAAAATGCTCGCAAGACTCAACGTCCAAGTCGTCGATCAGCTTCGGTGCACTCTCAATTAACCCTTGCATCATAGAGTTTTTACTGTCTAAAATACGCAACGGATTGGTGTGTAAGCGTCTTTTTGAATCCTCATCCAATGCATCATGATGCTGCTCAAAATATTTGATCAGCCGGGAACGGTGCAATGCGCGTGTTTCAGCATTTCCCAATGTGCTGATTTCCAGACGCAATCCGGAAATTCCCAGCATCTTCCACAGTCGCGAACACATCACAATTAATTCGGCATCGATATCAGGTCCCGCGAACCCCAGTGCTTCGACGCCCACTTGGTGAAATTGCCGGTAACGTCCTTTTTGCGGGCGTTCATGCCGAAACATCGGTCCCGTGTAATAGAGCCGCTGCGGCCCCGAATATAGCAAATTGTGTTCAATGACAGCCCGAACACAGGAAGCAGTTCCTTCCGGCCGCAGTGTCAAGCTGTCATTGTTAAGTTGATCGACGAATGTATACATTTCCTTTTCGACGATATCAGTGACTTCACCGATTGAACGGATAAACAAATCAGTTTGTTCGACGATAGGAGTGCGGATATTTCGATAGCCGTATGCAGCCAACCATTGCTGCACCTTCAGTTCAAAATGTGACCAAAGATAGGATTCATGCGGCAGGATGTCATTCATCCCGCGGATTGCTTTGATACCATTAGCCATTAGACAGCTTTTCTTGGATATTTCTCGCTGACATATTTATCGACAATTGCGCGGAATTCGTTGGCAATATTGTCGCCTTTTAACGTCACCGTTTTTTGCCCGTCGACAAAAACTGGCGCCACCGGATTCTCACCGGACCCCGGCAGACTGATACCAATATTCGCGTGTTTGCTTTCACCGGGACCATTTACTACACATCCCATTACCGCCAATGTCATATTTTCTACGCCATCGTATTGCTCGCGCCAAGTGACCATCTCATCTCGCACATAAGCTTGAATACTCTCAGCCAATTCCTGAAAGTAGGTACTTGTAGTACGACCACAGCCGGGGCACGCGGCGACCAAAGGTACAAATGCACGCAGCCCCATTGTTTGCAAAATTTCCTGCGCAACAATCACTTCCCGAGAACGGGTACCGCCGGGTTCGGGCGTCAATGAGATACGGATAGTATCGCCGATCCCCTCTTGCAACAACACTGCCAATGCCGCTGTCGATGCCACAATGCCTTTGGAACCCATGCCGGCCTCGGTCAGACCTAAATGCAATGCATAGTCGCAACGCGCAGCCAATTCACGGTAAACCATGATCAGATCCTGCACACCGCTTACTTTGCATGACAGTATGATCTTATTTCGCGCCAAACCGATTTCTTCCGCCTTTGCGGCACTTTCAAGTGCGGATGTGATCAGCGCTTCACGCATGACATATTTTGCATCTTGCGGATCATCCGAAGCAGCATTTTCATCCATGATTCTCGCCAGCATTTCGGGGTCGAGACTTCCCCAATTGACGCCAATTCGCACCGGTTTTTCATATTTGCACGCTGTTTCAATCAGCGTAGCAAATTGTTCGTCACGCTTCTTGCCATGACCGACATTGCCCGGGTTGATGCGGAATTTTGCCAATGCCTTTGCGCATTCCGGATAGCTGGTCAGCAATTTGTGGCCATTAAAATGAAAATCACCGACCAATGGCACATGACAACCCATATCGTCGAGGCGCATGCGTATTCCCGCGACAGCTTTTGCCGCTTCCATTGAGTTAACGGTAATCCGAACCAACTCGGATCCAGCACGTGCTAATTGCGCAACTTGCTCGGTCGTTGCAATTTCATCCACGGTATCCGTATTGGTCATGGACTGCACTACGATTGGGGCCCTACCGCCCACCGTTATATTACCAACACGCACACCCACACTGGAGCGGCGTGTTATTGAAGAACTATTTTCAGGCATATTGGAAAAATGTAATCAGTTTATTATCAACAAGATTTATTCGAGTTTAAACCGCGCTGTGCCATCTTGTTTTTTATATGTCGACATATCGATCGGTTTATCATTATAGGTTAGATTCACACCAGATGCATTGCCAATCACGATAGAAAAAGGTTTTTTACCGCTAACGATTTGCTCGCTTCCTGCTTTCTTGAGTTGCTCCAATAACAACCTACCCGATCCATCAACCACTTTAACCCACGAATCTGCATCAAACGTAAAAAGCAAATGGTCTTTGTCACTGGAAAGTACAACGGGTTTTTCAGCAACTGGAATCTGAACCGCTGGTTTTGTTTCTGAAATATTGATTGAGGGTGATTTATCCGATTCGATAATAGTATCCGGTGGATTCACTTGTTCAGTGCTGCTACTGTCTGATTCCATGTTTTGTTTAGCTGGGAATGCAGTGGTATTTTTGTTGATGGTCGGCAACGAAAGCGGAATCTCAACCGAAGCCGTTTTTGCATCAATTTTAATGTCGCTAGCAACCTCTTTACTACTAGTTCCTTGATTTAGTAAATTGTTTCCGAATAAGAAATAAATACCTGCGATCACTATAAAAACAATGCTGATAATAGCTAAGGAATTATTCTTGGAATTTTTCCGCTGAGAAGAAAATGAAATTTGTTTGCTCTTGAAAGGAGTATTTTCATGCGTTGAAATGATGCGCGCTGATTCCGGTAACATTTTTAATAACGGCGCCGGATCAAGCTGAACCAGATTCGCATAGTTCCGGATAAACCCGCGTAAAAATGTCCGTCCTGGCAGTTTCTCAAAATCTTCTCTTTCGATGGCATCAATCTGCGGAACTGAAAGCCGTAATTGCCGTGCCACATCTTCAACGTTCAATCTTTTTGCTAACCGGGCATTGCGCAACAAGTTTCCAACGCTATTCAGCGAATTTGCGGGCACCATATTAGCGAAGTCGGTAGAAGATGATCGCTGATGATCGAATTCACTGTGCGTTTCCGGCTGATAATGGTCAATTTCTAGTGGCTTGTTCGCTTCAGTTTCTTTATTCGAATCGGATGATAATGAGTTAACAGTCATAGCTGGTTCTTCCATAATATTGGCAGATTCATTTCTCTCAGAAGCGAATTGATTCTTTCCGGCTTCAGAAGCATAACTTGATGCATTGAATGTCTCATCTCTAACGCTAGTCATTGTAGCTTACCCTCTCGAATGGCTGCTGCTTCCTTGGATTCTGGAAAATGCTTTTGTAATTGATAAGAATAGCTATCCTCCGCCAGTTGATTTCCCATTGCGTGTTCAATTTTTATTGCCATTAGCAATATTTCAGGCGCTGGTGCATTATTTTGTAACATCAGCAAAATCTTCGTTTTTGCTTCAGCTAAAAAACCGGATTGCAAATCCAGATCGATTAATCCGATCGCTGCGGGCAGATAACCAGGTTGAAGGGACAATGCTTTATTAAAATAGGATCTTGCCTCATGATAGTTTTGGCGTTTAAGCTCGCAGATTCCCGCATTGCTATAAGACATTTCAGGTGTCAAGTAAAGCGGATCCTTTGCCGCGATCAAGAAATGATTAATGGCCCCATCCATGCGTGCAGGTACCCGCTGACATAAAAACCAACCGAAATTATTATGGATTTCGGAGTTCTTCGGTGAAATCCGTAAACCTCGCTCAAAACTTTCAAGCGCTTTTTTGTCGTCGTTGAGCGTCATATTGATCAAGCCGAGGACATTGTATGCAGGCGCATAATTTGATTGCGCTTTGAGTGCTTCAGTGATTTCTTCAATCGCAACATCTACTTGACCTCGATAAAAGTATTCAGCTGCAAGCTCTGTATGTATTTTTGCACTTTGAAAAGCTCTGGCGGAGTTATCCTGCACCAGCAAACCGCCTTCAATCGGTTGTTGCACACAACCGCCAAACCAAATAACCAGTAATAGCGAATAAATCCAAGCTGAAATATTCCTCACTGAGCCGCCTCAATCATTGATTGAACAGTGCGTTTGGTTTTGTCTTTTACTTGGCCGGCGAGCTGCCCGCAGGCCGCAGCGATATCATCGCCACGTGTTTTTCTTATTGTGGCTACATAACCGGCTTGCATCAATACATCCCGGAAACTATTCACCGCTTCTGACGATGAGCGTGTGAAACCAGAGCGAGAAAATGAATTAAAGGGGATCAAATTAAACTTGCAGGGTACATCACGTACCAATTTTACCAACTCACGCGCATGAGCAATCGTGTCATTCACGCCATTCAGCATGACATATTCGAAAGTTATAAAATCCCTCGGTGCAGCAGGTAAATAACGCAGACACGCTGCTAGCAACGCTTGTAATGGATATTTTTTGTTGATGGGTACCAACTGATCTCGCAAGGCATCATTCGGTGCGTGAAGAGAAATCGCCAGCGCTACCGGGCATCGTTCACGCAATCTGTCTATCGCGGGTACCAATCCCGACGTGCTGACTGTTACCCGGCGTCGCGAAAGTCCGTATGCATGATCATCCAACATCAAATCAAGCGCAGTCACAACATTTTCGAAGTTAGCCAAAGGCTCGCCCATACCCATCATAACTACATTAGTGACAGCTTTATTTTTTGGGGATAAAAAACTGTCATTAGCCGTAGCGAGGGTTTTATTCGCAATCCATAGTTGCCCGATGATCTCGGCTACCGTCAAATTGCGGTTAAAACCTTGCTTGCCAGTCGAGCAAAACGTACAGGCCAGTGCGCATCCTACTTGACTGGAAACGCATAAAGTACCGCGATTTGCTTCCGGAATGAAAACTGTCTCAATGCCATTTTCCGCTCCCACTGACAACAGCCATTTTCGGGTTCCATCTTCTGCGACATGATCTGCAATGATTTGAGGTAATTCAATCGTTGCAATTGTTGACAGTTTTTCTCGAAAATTTTTAGCTAAATCGCTCATTACAGCAAAATCGTCCACGCCGAATTGATGGATCCATCGGAGTAGCTGTTTTGCACGAAATGGTTTCTCGCCGATTTTCATACAAAAATCGGCTAAACCATGATTGTTATAGTCTAATAAATTAATTGCCACTACTGACTGATGAATGCAAGAGCAATTCTTAGCGGGAATAAATATTTAAAGCCGGAAAAAAGCACGCAATTTCTACCGCTGCAGTTTCCGGAGCATCCGAACCGTGAACTGCATTGGCATCAATACTATCGGCAAAATCTGCACGGATTGTCCCTTTTTCAGCTTTTTGGGGATCCGTAGCTCCCATCAGATCACGGTTTTTTTTAATGGCATCATCGCCTTCAAGCACCTGCACCATGATTGGTCCGGATATCATGAAGTTGACAAGGTCGCGAAAAAACGGACGCTCTTTATGGACTGCATAAAACTGTTCGGCATCGGATTGGGATAAATGTATCATACGAGCAGCAATGATCTTTAAGCCATTGGATTCAAAGCGGGAATATATTTGACCGATAACATTCTTCGCGACTGCATCGGGTTTAATTATCGATAGCGTTCTTTCAATTGCCATTAAATTCTCCAGAAAATTAGTAAATTAAAAGCGCTATTTTAACAAAATCCGCTCCCAATCCGCAAAAACGTGACATTCCTTAGAGATTCTATTCAGTCATTCTTCCTCTGAAGCTTGAAGTTAAACTGAAAAACACTGCACTGGGATTGAACTAAGGTCGTGTTGTATAAATTGGATAACCTTCCTGCCGCCATGCAGGCAGGCCTTCCCGGTAATAGAAAATATCATTCCATCCCCATTCTACAGCTTTTTTTGCCGCTGCTGAGCTACCGAGACACGCAATTCCATTGCAATAAATAACAAGTGGTTGATCCTTTTTCGTAATAGCCAATAAATTCTGTTCAAAAAAATCACTTTTGACTGAAAGATGGAATGCGCCGGGTATATGCCCGGCGTTAAAGTCTTCTTGCCCTCTCACATCAAGAAAAGAATATCCTTTATCAAATAGCAGTTTTGCAGTTGCGGTGCTGATCGTGCGGGTACCTGCAACGAATTCCGGTGCTTCAGTATTTGCTCGCACAAAATCAGTTTGAATGAGTAACAACAGTAATAGACAAAAAATAAAAGGTTTGATTATTATTTTTTCGTTCATTGATCTGAGAATTGTGCAGTGAATATTGAATTTTGCTAAATCGGAATTTTTCGTTGATCGCGAAAATACCTCTTATTATCGTAATACAGCTCACTTTCATTTTCACGGAACCAGCCTGGATAGCCTAATAGTGGTACTGGTGTTAAGCAGGCGCTAGACAACAAAGTGTGCGATAAAAAAGATTCGAGCATTGTATCAGCCAGAAGTAGTTGATCAGATAGCGTTTTTGAGAAGTAATCGTGTTTAACCTTAAAAATAATTCCCTTCCCTGTCATTCCAGTATAAGGGTTTAGAGCTTTTTCGTATAATCCGTGGCCAAATACAACAAAAAGCATCGATGACAAGACATTTTCACGATGTTTCCAAAATAATTCTTTCCATTCGAAGCTCTCCAGTAACTGAATCAAAGCCTTATTACTGCTGAAAACAATTATCCCCGATTCATCAAATAAAGTAGCAGCATCTCTTATCGCACTACGCTTGTTAATACTGTTTTCTAATTCCGTTAATTGTGTTTGGTAATGAATTTCATTGAGCTTAGATTTTGATCGCGGAAACACTTGCCATACAATGGCATTAAAAAAATCGTGCCAATTATGAGCTCTTGTTTGTATATGTCCAGATAAGTAAATCCTTGATTCATATTTTTCTTCCTGGTTTTTTTTGCCGAGTTGCTGAGGAATGAAATGTACAGATTTTCCAGATCGTGTCACAATGACCTGATTTCTGCGCGTACCTAAGTCATTCAGATCGTTTACTGAAGGCCAATTTGGAGAGTCAATAAAGAATTTATTTAAATAGGAAAAAGGCTCAAATATCGGGGATCGGTTATAAAAATTTGGATCCCAGCACTGCATAACCATTTCTCAATGAAAGCTCAATTAAGCGCTTTATTTCTTTCTGCTCGTAGTAGTCTCAAATGATCTAATCCAAAATGGATAAATGCCAAAGCGGTAAAAATTGGCGCGAGTAAATTTAGAAATGGTACAAATTGTATTAAACCGGTACACAATCCCAAACTCCATAGAGAATATCGATTCTCAGTACAGATTCTTTTGAATTCCAGTTTATTGGCATGTTCGGACAACGCATCATAACGAAATAATTGTTGATTCATAAACGAAGCAGCTAAAAAGGGAACAATAATTCCTGCGCCTACCGTCCACAATGGTAATGTTATCAGCCATATAAGAACGAAACCCACACTTGCAATCATAGCATTGACGATACTTCCGCTTATTGTTCCTCCATGCTCACGTTCAAGTTCGGGATAGTAATGTTTACCGACAATTTTAATTAAGGCCGGCATAACAAAAATAGCTGTAATGATTAATGTAGTAATGACAACAAGTGGAATAAATATCAATATGTCGATTACTACCAGAATGAAAGATTCGAGCCAATCTGATTCCAAATTTTTAACCCACTCAAAAATTTTTGTTTCATTCAGAATGACATGAATCCATCCGGAGAAAATATCGTAAAAAAAATATCCGACAAGAAGCCAGAAGAGAATTGAAGTTATAATTGGCCACAAAATGATCCAAGCGATTCTAAATCGCATCAAATCACGAAATGCGCTTACGATTGCTTTTGTTACGAGGGTCATTTCAAATTAATTGAGATTGTTGATGATTTTAATAGTTATGACAATGATATTAAATCAATAACTTACAAAAACTTTGTTAAAGATTCTTAAATTGCTAAATTTAATCGTAATTTTATCGTAAACAACATTATCACGGAAATGATCTCTCTAATTTATCAAAACACATATGGAATTACATTGAATACTAAAGTTCTACATAAAAATGTCGATACAAAATGCAGAAAAAATCGTTATGAGGGTTAAAAAATGAAAATTGATAAATCATTACAGCCAGTTTCAACTGTATCTGTCAGTGATGGAAAAAGACGTACGGACCTCACTCCTAATACTGCAGTTGAGCAGGAAAATAATGTGCACTTGAGTCCAAATGTCGCAAAATTACAAAATATCGATAGCAATTCGGCTTCAGGCTCAATCGTAAATTCAGCACGTGTTCAAGAGATTAAACAAGCAATCAGTGAAGGAAACTTTCAAATTAATCCTGAAGTCGTTGCTGACCGATTACTTGAAACCGTTAAAGAACTGATTCATTCGAAAAAAGGCGCAGCGTAATGCCTTTGTATGAGGATTCATTTATCTCAGTATCAACTACTTTGTTAGAAGAAACGAAGGCGTTGCGCTCATTCATTGAAATACTCAAAAAAGAAGAACAAGTGCTAATTGAAGGAAAATTTGAAGAAATTGATTTCTATTCCTCTGAGAAATTTCGATTAATTGAAATATTAACTCAATTTAATGATCATCGCGAAAATTACTTGAAAGCGCAAGGTATTGATCTAGACAAAAACTGTATGAATAATTGGCTGAGTAAACAAAATTCTGATCAAATCAGAATTATAGAAATTTGGAACGAGCTTTTAGATCTAGCAGGGATTGCTAAAAAACTTAATCAATCCAACGGCCTAATTATTGCCGCTCGATATCAACATCACCAAAGAGCCTTGGCTGCTATTCACAGTGCAGCGGGCAATGTTTCTTGTTATGGATCTAAAGGTCAACCCTGTATTTAATCTTAATCTATTTGTTTCTTTTTCAGATCAACTTTGCGAGTTAATCTTCAACAATCGGTATTTCAATGATTTTATCGGGGTCAGCCGATAAAATCATTACAGCTACTCGCCGATTTCTTTTTCTACCTTCCGGTGTTTCATTACTTTCTAACGGCCTATTCTCGCCATATCCAATTGCAGTCAGTCTATGCGCTTCAACACCATTCTCAATAAATAGTCGAATTACGCTACTGGCGCGAGCTGATGATAATTCCCAATTTGAAGGAAAACTTTCGGTATTGATCGGTACATTGTCGGTATGTCCTTCGACACGAATATCGTGCTCGTGTCCTTTGATGACATTCGCGACCGCCTGAAGGGTAAGGCTAGAACTCTCCGCAAGTTTAGCTTGCCCAGGAGAGAAAAGAACACTTGCATTAATTTCAACAGTAATTCCCAAAGCACTTTGAGTCACCCTTACCTGACCATCTTTTACTAATGGCTCTAAGGCATTAAGAATATTTTTAGCCATCCCCTTCATTTTTTCCTGTTTTTTTTCCTTATTCACGCCAGGATGATCGATCAATTTGATTGGAGCACCACTATTTGGGTGCTGATTTTGCAAAGCAGAAAATTCATTTGGCTGTGCAGAAGCTACCGATGCCGGTGAATTGTTACTTTTAAACGCATTTACGATAGAAGAGCTGAGCACCCGATATTTACCTTCATTAACTGATGAAACAGCATACATCACTACGAAGAAAGCAAATAAAAGTGTAATAAAATCCGAATACGACACGAGCCACCGCTCATGATTCTCATGCGATTCCTCAATTCTGCCCGCTCTTTTTTTTAACATACAATTTATAATGATCGGAATAATACGATTTACACAAAATATCCTTTTAAGCGATTCTCGATAAATCGCGGATTCTCACCATTGGCAATCGCGACAAAGCCATCTACCAATAATTCGTGCATGGTTACATGGTCGTTAATGATACTTTTAAGTTTATTAGCAATTGGCAGGAAGATCAGGTTGGCCAGTCCTACGCCATATATTGTCGCAACAAAGGCAACTGCAATCCCTGTTCCTAAAATACTGGGATCAGATAAATTCTCCATCACGTGAATCAGACCCAATACGGCTCCCAATATCCCGATAGTTGGAGCGTAACCGCCTGCAGCTTCCCAAATCTTGGCGGATTGCCGTTGATAGGTTTCTAGAGTCAAAATGTCGATTTCCAGAATTTCTCTTAATTTTTCCGGAGTGCTCCCGTCGGCTAATAACTGTAACCCTTTTTTTGTGAACGGATCTTTGACTGTAGAAACATAGGATTCCAACGCCAACAATCCTTCTTTTCTTGAAATATGCGACCAGTTAACAATCTGCTTTATTAAGTTTTGTGGTGAATATTCAGGAGGGTAAATGACCCAAACACTCATTCTGATGCCATTGACAAATACTTTCACCGGGCTTTGCAGCAAAACCGCGCCTGCGGTACCCCCGACAACGATACAAAAAGCTGCTAGCTGCAGCAATGAGCCGACATGCCCTCCTTCGAGAATTTGCCCGCCAGTGATTGCAATAAACGCTAATGCAATACCGCCGACACTGTTGAAATCCATCTTCGCTTTTTTATTCATTGCGAAATCCAATTAATTCACTGGATAATCGAATCGGCTCAACGACTCAAAGATTCCTTAAGCGGCTGCGTAACCTTGCAACAGCCTGAGTATGCAATTGACAAACCCGTGATTCACTCACGCCGAGTACTTCTCCGATTTCCCGTAAGTTCATCTCCTGCTCGTAATGCATGCCCATAACCTGCTTTTCTCTTGGGGGCAGATTATCAATCGCAGCAATCAAGAGGCTACGAAAATTATCATCCAGCAAGGCGTTGAGCGGATCGCCTTCAGAGTTAACGAATAGCCGATCCAAAAAAGGCTCTTCGTCCTCTTGCTGAAAATCCTCGTAATAGATTAGTTGAGCGCCGCGGGCACTTTGCAGGGTTTCGTGATATTCATCCAGAGACATTTCGAGCTCGTTCGCCAGATCTTGCTCGCTGGGTGCGCAACCGTTGCGTTGCTCTAATAAATTCACGGCTGCCTCGATTCGCCGCATTTTCTTGCGTATACTTCGAGGTAACCAATCCGCCTCGCGTAATTCATCCAGGATTGATCCACGGATGCGTTGCGCCGCATAACTTTCAAATTGACGCCCGTAAGAACCTTCATAGCGGTTAATCGCATCCAACAATCCGATCATTCCGGCTTGAATAAGGTCGTCGACTTGCACACTCGCAGGTAGTCGAGTCATCATATGATAAGCAATCCGTTTCACCAGAGGTGTAAATTCAACGATAAATTGCTCTTTATCAATCGTTTTCGTTCCAGTCGCAGTATACATAGTCATTCACACCGTAAAATTGTCCATACTTAATAGGCTTGTTCGAATTAACCGTTGCATAAAACCATCAACTCCCCCGTCATACCGATCCGGGCACGCTGAGCGCAGAATGTTTTGAGCAAGATGTCTAAAACACTCGGCAGCCTGAGAATTTGGATAAGTTGACAAGATTGATTTGCATAACTGTGTCGAGTAATGCAGCTTGTCATCATTCGGTATATAACCGACATATTCGAGTGAAGCGGAAAGATACTGCCGGGCGACTTTGTATAAATTCTGGTATATCGCTAAAGACTCGGTTTCGGAATCAACTCGGTTAACTAAAATAAGAAAATGTTGTCTGGAATATTCCTGGCTCATGATTTTGATGAGCGCATAAGCACCTGTCACAGACGCAACAGACCCTGAAATCACAATCAAAATCTGTTCCGATGCTAGGCTTAGCGGTAAAACATGCGTTGTTCCTGTCATTGCAGTATCAATTAATACAATGTCAACTGTATCGGCAAGCTCTGAAAAACTCTTGACAAGCCAATTCTGCTCAAGAGGATTCAATTTGTTTAAAGCCTGAATACCCCGCATCGCGGACAGAATGGAGATATTGTCCGGGCCGTGCAAAATCACTTGTTCCAAACGCTTATCGCGATGAATCACATGTAACAGATCAAATCGCGCTTTGATGCCAAAACTCGTGCAAATATTGTTGTGGCAAGGATTTTCATCGATCAAGAGCACGCGTTGTCCGCTCTGGGCCAACGCAGAGGCCAGATTCACGATAACGCTGGTTTTACCCACCCGTGCTTTGCCACCAGCGATAGTAAATACTCGCCCGGATTCCAGCGCTCGCAGAGCGGTAAGCTGACGTAATCCCGCGGCTTGATCTTGAAGAATAAATCTAGTCATATGCCAATCCTGCAACCGATTTATCCACGGATGGCAACGTCTCCGCATCGCCTTTGGTAGCCATAATTAAGGCAAATTCCGCATCTTGCAAAGTGAATGCGGAATCCTTAGCAGTCGATTTGAATGCGCGATGCACCAAATAGCGTGAATGCGCAATGTGAATATCTTCCGGAACCTTTTGACCGTTCGCGACGTAATGCAAGATCAGTTTCCGGCGTATTGCCGCATCCAATACCACACCTAGGCTCGCGGCTTCATCAACCTTGGTAATGATGCAGCCGGATAATCCTTCCTCCTGGTAAGCAGAAATAATTTCATCCAATGTCTTGCCATTACAAGTAGCGCTCAATATCAGAATGCGCTTTACTTCACTGCCGCAATTCTTAAACATGGACATTTGTTGCACCACCATGCGATCGCGTTGGCTCATACCGACGGTATCAATCAGTACCATATGCTTGTTTCGCAATTCGGAGAGCGTTAATTGCAAATCCTCTGTATCTTTGATATTGCGAACAGGGATTCCAAGTAATTGCCCATAAATTCTGAGTTGCTCATGACCGCCGATCCGGTAACTGTCGGTAGTGAGAAGTGCGACTTTATCGGCGCCATGGCGGATCACACAGCGGGCTGCGAGTTTTGCGGTAGTCGTGGTTTTACCGACACCGGTCGGTCCGACCAACGCATAAATGCCACCCTGTTCAATCATGTCGTCACTCGCTGCTGTTCGAAGATTTGCCGTCAAAATCGACGTCGCTTGCTTAAGACTCTGCTCATAATCAAAATCTTCGGATAATTTACTCATCAAATGGCGTGCTAATAATGGACTAAAACCGCAATCCAGCAGTGTTCGCAACAGTTTTACTTTATCCGGACGGCGCTGTGTTAAATTCCCCCAAGCAACAGTTGCCATTTGATCTTCCAAGGTACTGCGCATCGCTTGAATTTCGGCAATAATGTCGCGGGCAAATGCTGGGGAAATCGTGTTATTTTCATGCAGTGACGGTTGCTGCACAGGATTGTCAAGCACTGGCTTTGAGAAGCTCTCTGTGTCGGCGAAATCATTTTGTGATTCATAATATCGGTTCAGCGCAGACAAGCCGGGAGCCGGCGCATCCTGCTGCACTAAATGAGTCATCTCCGCATCGGCTAATGCCATGATTTCCACACCGTTCCGGATTTTCCGGTTGGATAAAATAACGGCGTCTTCGCCCAATTCTTCCTTAACTTGCCGTAACGCTTCGCGCGAAGTCGATGCAATATACCGTTTTACTTTCATTGATTACCTCCAACCAGGGAAGTGATTTTAATTTTCTTGGAATCCGGAATTTCAGAGTGCGCCAGCACGCGTAACTGCGGGAAAGCGCGGCGTAAAAACTTTGCCATTAGGAAGCGAATACTTACGGGCACCAGCAATACCATTGGCAATCCCAGTTTTTCTTGCTGTTGTGCAGCAACGCGAGTCTCATTCAACAAGGTATCCGCTAATCCGGGTTCTATTCCAGGACCTTGGGTGCCATTGCCTTGCATCACTTGGATCAGTAAATTTTCCAATTCATGATGCAAGCTCATGACTTGCACTTCCGATTCTGCTGGAAAGAATTGATCGACAATGGCGCGGCCCAGCGCGGATCTGACCAAAGCGGTCAACTCAATGGAATCCTGGGTTTTTGCCGCATGCTCGGTCAACACATCAATAATGGTGCGCATATCCCGGATATGAACATCCTCTTCGAGTAAGTGGTGCAGAACTTTTTGCACCGTCGATAGCGGCAGTAACTTAGGTACCAAATCTTCAATAAGCTTGGGAAACTGCACATTCAAGTGATCGAACAGTTTCTGCAATTCCTGCCGCCCTAACAGTTCGGCCGCATGTGCATGGATCAAGTGATTGATGTGAGTGGTAACGACCGTACTGGCATCGACAACGGTATAACCATTGAGCTGCGCTTGTTCGCGCAGTGAAGATTCGATCCACACGGCCGGTAATCCAAAAGCGGGATCGCTTGTAACGGTGCCGGGCAATTGCATGGTTACTCTGCCCGGATTTATCGCCAAGAACATACCGGAATATGACTCTCCTTGGCCAATAACTGAACCTTTCAGGGTGATACGGTAGGCATTGGGCCGCAATTCCAAGTTATCGCGAATATGGATGACTGGTGGCAGAAAACCGATTTCTTGCGCAAATTTTCTACGTATTCCATTAATTCTCTTGAGTAATTCGCCTTGCTGATTTTTGTCGACCAAAGGAATCAAGCGATAGCCTACCTCAAGCCCTAGCGTATCAATCGGGGTCACATCTTCCCAGCTGGCATCCGAGCGCTCCAATGAAGGAATTTCCGCGGGCACAGGAACAACCGGCTGTATTACGGTATTTCTTTGTTTTAAGTAAGCCAATGCCCCTAAAATGGCAGCAATAAACAGGAAAACAAAATTCGGCATTCCGGGAATTAACCCCATGATGCCTAGAATTGCAGCGGTAATGATTAAAATGTGGGGTTGATTGAACAGTTGGCTTAAAACTTGTTCGCCCAAATCTTCATCGGTTGTGACGCGGCTTACTACTAAACCCGCGGCGGTTGAAATAACCAGCGATGGGATTTGACCAACCAACCCGTCGCCGATCGTTAATAACGTATAATTTTTTGCGGCGACGCTTAAATCCAGATCATGCTGTAATACACCGACTATCAGCCCTCCGACGATAGTGATCAACATAATCAGGACACCAGCGATGGCATCGCCGCGCACAAATTTACTGGCACCATCCATGGAGCCGTAAAAGTCGGCTTCCTTGGAAATGGTTTCTCTGCGTTTTCGTGCTTCGTCTTCACCGATCAGCCCAGCGTTCAAATCGGCATCGATCGCCATTTGCTTTCCAGGCATTGCATCCAAGGTAAAGCGAGCACTAACCTCGGCAATACGACCTGCACCCTTGGTAATCACAACGAAGTTAATAACTACCAGAATAATGAAGACTACCAATCCAACCGCATAATTACCGCCGACCAAGAAATGACCGAATGCTTCAATAACTTTTCCAGCGGCATCCGGACCGGTATGGCCATCAAGCAACACAACACGCGTTGATGCGATATTCAGCGACAGTCTCAGTAATGTGGTAATTAGCAGAATCGTCGGAAAAACTGCAAAATCAAGCGGATTCCGCGTATAGAGACTTACCATCAACACGATAATCGACACTGCAATATTGAATGTGAATAGCAAATCCAGCACGAAAGGCGGCAACGGCAATACCATCATGGCCAGAATCATGATGATCAAGACCGGTCCGGCTAGGGTCTTGAAATTATTAACATTCGCCAATGATGATAATGACACTGCAGCATTCATAATGATTTAAACCAACAATATAAAATGATCCGAATAAACACGATTAAACAGTTTGTTGCATTTGATCCAATTCCGGTGGCACGGGCACATCAACCGGCGGATTTGGAGCTTTACCGCCATATTCTTGATAACGCCGCAGCTGAAATACATACGCCAGAACCTCAGCGACCGCCGTGTACAGTTTTTCCGGAATTTCACTCTCTAGCTCAGCGTGATGGTATAAAGCCCGCGCCAACGGTGGTGCTTCCAGAATCGGAATGCGATTCTCTTGGGCGATTTCGCGGATCCGTGCGGCCAGCAAATGCACGCCTTTTGCAACCACTTTAGGCGCGCGCATGTTGCTTTGATAACGCAATGCCACGGCATAATGCGTCGGATTGGTCACAATGACATCTGCTTTCGGCACTTCCGCCATCATGCGGCGGCGCGCAGCTTCCCGTTGAATGCTCCGGATACGAGCCTTAACAAATGGATCCCCTTCGCTTTCTTTGAATTCTTTGCGGACTTCCTCTTTGGTCATCCGCAATTGTTTGGCATGTTCCCAAATTTTGTAGGGGATATCGATTGCAACAACCAGAATCATCGCGCCGATGATCAAGAGAAAACTCATTGCCAGAAAATCACCGGTGCGGCTGACACCGAGATCGACCGGAAGGGTCATCAAAGCCATCACCGTGTCTTTGTTCGACCAAATGACTAATGCCGCGACGCCACCAATAATCAGTGTCTTAAGTATCGCCTTAATCAGCTCGACCAGGCTATGGACCGAGAAAATCCGGCCAAAGCCTTTGATGGGATCAATGCGGTCAAATTTCGGTATCAATGCCTTAGTGCTGAACATCCAGCCGCTTAACAGCATCGGCGCAAAAAAGGCGACAACCAGCAGCAAAAACAATAGGGGGGCCATCGAAATCAATCCCTCGATGGTGAGGTGATAGAGCCGTACGAGCATCAATTCCGGCTGAAATGCCAGCTCCCGCTCAACGGTCATGCCCGATTTCATGATTTTCAGCAGCTTGTCCATTAATCCGGCGCCCAGAAACAAAATCCCGGCAGCCGCGGCCAATAACACAGTGAATGTCGTCAATTCAAGAGAACGTGCAACCTGGCCCTCCTCACGCGCTTTCTCCAAGCGCCTCGGCGTGGCCTCTTCGGTACGTTCTAAATCACTTTCTTCCGACATGACAAGCTCCAAATTTCTACAAATGCATTATCATTGGGCTGCTAATGATTCAATGGCTGGAATAAAGAAGGAATCATGCCTTTAATTACGAATAGCTTCGATTTCACTCAGTAATTCTTTTAATATCAAATCACTACCGGTTAAATTCACTCGCTTTCATTCCCTTAAACTGCATTCCCCGCTAAAATTCCTATGGCTTCCGCTACGCATTCATTGATTCGAAAATTTACTGCAAATCCGATTCGTTCCATCTTATTAATAAGCCTCATAATTTCAGCGTTATTTATCATCGCCGCTGGTTTATTGCTGCGCGGCAGTCTGCCGCAATACGATGGCAACGTGATGCTTCCGGGATTGGTTGCACCTGTGGCTGTAGAGCGGGATGCGCTGGGCAGCGCCACTTTAACCGGTCACAGCCGCCTTGATCTTGCAATGGCAATGGGCTTTGTGCATGCGCAAGAACGCTTCTTTGAGATGGATTTGATGCGAAGACAATCCGCCGGAGAATTAGCCGAATTGTTTGGAATCAAAGCAATCGCGCATGACCGGAAAACCCGTTTGTTGCGGATGCGTGCACGTGCAATGGCGGTTTTGCAACAACTGCCCATTGAGCATTTACGATTACTTGAGGCCTACCGGATGGGTGTCAATTATGGTTTACAGGCATTGGCAGTGCGTCCATTTCCGTATGTAGTCACCCAATCGAATCCCGATCCATGGCGTAACGAAGACAGCATATTGGTCATTCTGGCCATGTTTCTGATATTGAATGAAGAAAATTTCAATCGCGAACTGGCGCTTTCCAGCATGCGCGCTGCACTCCCCAAACCTGTCTATGAATTTCTTACATCATCGGCTGGAGACTGGGATGCTCCCCTGCTTGATGAACTCATGCAATTTCCGCAGTTGCCATCGCCGGAAGCAATTGACTTGCAAGTAATCAATGGGCAAACACCTTCGAATGATTTTTTCCTGCTTGAACAATCACCTGGCAGCAACAGCTTTGCCGTATCGGGAAAATTAACGGGCGGCGCTGCAATTGTTGCAAATGACATGCACTTAAAGTTACGTGTCCCCAATATTTGGTTCCGGCTGCGCCTGGTTTATCCGAATGCGACATCCGATCGATTTCACGACATTACTGGCATCAGTTTACCGGGTGTTCCATCTATCGTGATCGGGTCCAACCGGCATATTGCCTGGAGTTTCACCAATAGCCACGGCGATTTCTCTGACTGGGTGCGCATTAAAATCAACGATACCGATCGCACGCAGTATCGCAATTCCGAAGGTTGGCAACCGCTCCGGACGTTTACCGAAACGATCCGGGTCAGAGGCGCGCCGGATGAGCAGCTCACGATTTCCGAAACAGAGTGGGGACCGGTCATTACACACGATTATGATCAAACACCGCTTGCATTGATATGGACAGCATTGCAGCCGGATGCAATCAACCTCAAATTGCTTGAGCTGGAGCAAATCACAACGGCGGCTGAGGCTGCAGATCTCGCGCGGCAATTCGGCATTCCGGTGCAAAATTTCATTGTTGGAGATCGTGCGGGCAATATCAGTTGGACACTGTCTGGCCGCATTCCCGACAGATTCACTGATTATGATCCGCAGACACCTGCCGATTGGTCGTTACCCGGTGCCGGATGGCGCGGTTGGCTGGATTATGATTTGTATCCGCTGCTCCATAACCCTGATTCAGGGCGCTTATGGTCAGCCAACTCCCGCACCGTTGCAGGAGAGCAGCTCAAATTGATAGGAAACGGTGGTTACGACTTGGGCGCGAGAGCAACGCAAATTCGTAACCGCTTATTCGAGCACGATCAATTTTCCATTGCAGACTTACAGGCCATTCAGTTAGACGATCGCGCGCTACTGTTAACCCGATGGTTTGAGTTATTGCGAAAAACCGCTGAATCACCTAATAGCAGTGCAGAATGGCTGCAACCAATCCAAACCGCATTAGCGGATTGGACCGGTAAGGCATCCATCGATTCCGCCGCATACCATCTTGTCCGCGCATTCCGTTATGAAGTCATAGATACGTTGATGAACGGCTTTGCGTCGCCGATTCGGCAAAACGATGCGGCATTCCGTTTTCCTCGTCTGAGCCAAACAGAATGGGTGGTGTGGCAATTACTCGAGCAACAACCGCCACACTTGCTTCCTGCACCGCACAAAAACTGGAATGATCTCCTGCTGCATTGTCTGCAGGCAATCGCAAAGCAGATGGATACAGATGGTCGTGTGACCATCAAAAAGTGGGGCAGCGTCAATTCCGCACGGATCCGACACCCGCTCAGCCAGCAATTTCCAGATTGGGTGACGCGATGGCTGGATATGCCGAACGACCCTTTGCCCGGCGATCACAATATGCCGAGAGTGCAATCTCCAAACTTTGGCGCTTCGCAACGTTCGGTCATTGCACCCAGCCAGGAAGAATTGAGTTTTTTTGATATGCCTGGAGGGCAAAGCGGCCACCCGCTTTCACCCTATTACGGCAAAGGACATCCTAACTGGGTTCAAGGAAAACCAACGCCGTTTTTACCCGGCGTGGTCGATAGACAAATGAAACTGCTGCCATTCGACTAATTCGTATTGTCATTCACCGCTAAATGCACCTCAAACCCCCTGTTGCCGAGCTTTTTCTTGCAGGGGACAGTAATGACTTTGTTTTGGCACACTATTGAACCGGATTCTGCGTCGTTTTACACATAAGCTCGCGCAAATACCTTTCAAAACCCTCCTTAAGCTCGGGGTGTTGCAAGGCGAATTCCACAGTTGCTTGCAGATAGCCGGATTTGCTGCCGCAATCGTAACGTTTTCCGGTAAATTCATATCCTAATACCGTTTCATCCTTCAACAATTTCGCGATTGCATCGGTTAATTGGATTTCATTACCAGCACCACGCTCGGTTTGTTCCAGCAGCTTGAAAATCCGCGGGGTTAGAATGTACCGGCCCACAACCGCCTGGTTAGATGGCGCCACGTCAATTGCGGGTTTTTCGACAATGGCGTTCACTTTTGAAAGATTCTTTGCCATCATCGAGCTGTCGATAATTCCATATCGATGAACGGTATCGTGCGGCACTCGCTCGATTCCCAAAATCGAACAATGATGCTGACTATAAACATCGACCATTTGACTTAAACAGCATCGCTCGCCAGCTTTGATCAAATCATCCGCCAATAACACCGCAAATGGCTCATCGCCGACTACTGATTGCGCGCACAAAACCGCATGCCCGAGACCCAAAGCTTCTGCCTGACGAATATAGATGCAGTCTATGCGGGATGGCAGGATATCGCGAACCACATTCAGCATATCCCATTTACTGTCTGCTTCCAGCTTGGCTTCCAGTTCGAATGCTTTATCGAAGTGATCCGGAATTGAATTCTTATTTCTGCCAATGATAAAAATCAACACATCAATACCAGCAGCAACAGCTTCTTCGGCAGCAAACTGAATCAATGGCTTATCGACAATCGGCAGCATCTCCTTCGGATTTGCTTTGGTAGCGGGCAAGAAGCGTGTTCCCAACCCGGCCACAGGAAATACCGCTTTTTTAATCGCTTTCATTGACTGTTCTCCTTAAAAACCAATAAATAGAATATACAAAATTAAATCAGAAAATTATTTGAACTCATGTTTGATAACCGTTGGGATTCGTGCTTTGCCAGCGCCAACTGTCCTTGCACATCGCTTCTAATCCAAATTGCGCTTTCCAGCCGAGCACACGGGATGCAAGCTGAGGATCGGCATAACATGAAGCAATATCACCGGAACGGCGAGAAGCCATCTGGTAGGGGATCCGGCATCCGCTGATCTTTTCGTAAATACGCAACACATCCAATACACTATAACCCTCCCCCGTTCCAAGATTTACGGTCATACAACCGGAAGATTGATCATTTTGTATGCTATTCAATGTCGCCAGTGCACGGAGATGCCCTACAGCCAAGTCGACTACGTGAATATAGTCACGCACTCCCGTACCATCGGGCGTTGGGTAATCGTTGCCCCAAATATTCAAATGCTCCCTTCGACCCACCGCGACTTGCGCAATGAAAGGCATCAGGTTGTTCGGTATGCCTTGCGGGTCTTCGCCGATTAAACCGCTGGCATGGGCTCCCACCGGATTAAAATACCGCAATATGCAAATCCGCATTGACGGATCGCTGCGGTAAAGATCGCGAAGAATCTCTTCGATCATCCATTTGCTGCGGCCATAAGGATTGGTGGGTGACAACGGATGATCTTCAGTAATAGGCAAGCAAACCGGATCGCCATACACTGTCGCGGAGGAGCTAAAAACGATCGTTTGGAGACGGCATGCCTGCATCGCTTCCAGTAAGCGCATCGTACCGGCCACATTATGATCATAATAAATTAGCGGTTTAGACACTGATTCGCCGACTGCCTTTAAACCGGCAAAATGAATCACGGCAGTGGCTTGGCTCTGGCGAAGCGCAGCGATCAAGGCATCCCGATCCCGGCAATCGCCATGGATCACTTGCAACTTTCTGCCGGTAATCCGCTCCACGCGAGCAAGCGCTTCCGGGCTACTGTTGCTGAAGTTATCGAAAACGGTGACATCATAACCCGCATTCAACAATTCAACGCAGGTATGCGATCCGATATATCCTGCTCCGCCGGTGACAAAAATCATAAAAACCCTAATGAGAATGATCAATTATTGCAACCCTATCCAGTCCCGTCGACAAGATTACAGTATGGCGATAATTGCTAAAATGATGCTTAATAATTGTGACAATGTGATGTAATGAACGAAGGGAGATAACCGATTGCCGCAGCAGGTTGTTTTAACGCAATTATCGTGCCGCGTAGTAACCGTGCAAAGGTCTCTATGAATGACAATAAATTATCATTTGCTTGATTATCTCATAAAGTTTTACAAGGCAAAATGCGTAACTGGTGCACTTTCTAAGGAAGCGCCGATTAATTCGGAGAACGTGATGAAGTGCGAGGCGTACGGAACGCAGTAACCGAGGCATATCAGTCAGATAGACGAGGGAGCGAGTACCGTGCAACGATGCAATTCGCTCGTGCAGTCAATTAATCAGCGCTTCCCTAAGCAGTTATTGTCATTTGACTAACACCTGCCGGGTAACATCCGCTCATTTGGCTTCATCATCTCTAACCGGGATATTTTTCAAGTAAATTATCAGAAGCTTACTGTGACGCCACGGCAAATTCATGCGATGCGTGGCGACGACTCCGCTTTGTAACAGAACTCTGCGGGAATTTAAAATGATCGAGTTTAGTTGTGAGTTGGCATGATTATAAAAGACGATGAATAGCGCGATGACATCTACACAACACCATTCGATCCAAAAGTATGACTCGATGAACATAATTCCATTTTATAAACAACGCGATACTTATTTGAACAATTCTCAGCCATGGATGTTGTCAATACAGTATATGTATTTAAAAACAATGCATTAAATCCTATAACTGAGGTGTTCGCCGTTATGATTTTCGGCTTACAATCGAATAATTCCCAAGATTAGGTCTTTTATTACCGCAGCCGAATCAGGTATAATGCCGCGCTTTGGGTCGTTAGCTCAGCCGGTAGAGCAGCGGACTTTTAATCCGTTGGTCGGCAGTTCGAATC
>LWDH01000029.1 GCA_002083395.1 Proteobacteria bacterium SG_bin4
GAGGGGAGACCTCAGAGTCTGACCCTTTTGATTCCATTGATTTACCGATTTAGCAATGTGAATCACCCTTTATCGAAGACATATGAGAACGCGAAATACGCCGAACTTAAAAAAACAACTGTACCAGCCAAATTTAACATTGTAAGGTCTTTTGTTTCACATTTTCTAATTGCTTTCTCTACTTCTTCTACTCCCATATAGGCGAACCACCAGATAAAACCAAACCACACGAGTAAAGTATAAGACACTATACTATTTACACCATCAATATTGGATAGCATAAACACTGGAGCATGGAGAATAACAAGATAGGCTAAGAAGAGAGTTGGTCGAAGAAAATCGTAAAAATATCTTAGTAGATTAGGTGCATCACTAGCCATTTGGGCAAATGGGTTAACCCACCATTGATGATCTCTAATAATAGATTCTGCTTTCTCCATTTCTCCTTCTATCTTGGCAATACTAGATTTCAACTTATATAGCTGCGCAACAAGTATTGACGTTATTAAACACGTAACAAACAGGATAACGTAAACTGCCGCCAGCGGCGTAAGCGGATAGCCTCCCAAAGATATTCCGCCTTCAAACGACCCTATGTCGAATTTTGAATCAACGGAATATAGAATGGCGGGAATAATAAAAATAAATGACGACTTAGTTGTACTAGCTAAGCGATCCATCTGCTTTTCGAAACTTTCAATTTCACTCATTTTCTGTCCCTCAAATGGTCATCATCAGCCAACTTCAACACCAAAACGATACGCATAACGCAAAGCTAACCGGCAGACCGCTTTTGGTCTATCCGAGTTGAGCGTATATACCTTCTTTCAAGTCAAGCAATTTCTGGATAGTTTGGGCAGACTTAAGGAAACAAAACTATCAGATTTCGACATCATCATTCACAACCAACCCATCACCCCCGCACCACCCGATAATCAGCCACCAACCGGCACTCTCCTCCCACCGCAACTTCCCGAACATCGTCCGCCGCATTGGTGGTTTCCACGCACAGTAAGCGTTTGTAATCATCATCTTCCAAATCGGCCATATCCCTGGCAATTTTCTCCCACGGATTCCACACCACGGCGGTTTTGCTGCCTTGCGAGATGATTTGGATGCGGCGGTTGAGAGCTGCGTCGTCGATGGTCAGGGTATTGCCAACGTTCAGATAGATGCGGTCGACTTCGGCGTCGATGGTGACGTCACCGGTTTGGTGTTTTTGCGTGTTGCCGCCACCAGCTTTGTCGAGATAATCGCAACCGGCCAGTCCCAACACTTTTGCGCGGGTAATGTCGCCGACTTTGAAATAGGTGTGAAACGCCTGCGTGATGTTAAATTTCTCCTTGCCGGTATTGCGCGTGATCAACGACAGGTTCAGGGTGTCGCCGATGACGATTTCCTGGCGCAGGCTGAACGCATGCGGCCAGATGGCTTGCGTTTCCGGGGTATCGTCGAGTCCGACGGTGACTTTGATGTCGCCGTTCGCCAGCGCTTCTGCTGCCACCATATTCCAGCCACGGTTACGCACGAAGCCGTGCCCGGGGCGGCCTTTGCCTTCCGGGTCGGCGCCGAACCACGGCCAGCAAACCGGTGCGCCGCCTTTGATCGCTTTACCGTCCTGGTAATACGCTTTCGCGCTTAGAAACATCACGTCGTCCGCTTCACCGGCGGGCTGATAAGACAGCACCTGACCGGCATGGATCGAGATCAGTGCTTTGGCTTTGGCGGTTTTCACCTGAATCAACGGCAGTCCGCCGTTACCGGCGATAAATTCCACTTTTCCTGCGATGCCGAATTGCGTATTGAGTTGTTCGATGGTCATGATTATTCCTGTATAAAATTTGTTGTTTGTTATGGTTTGATCGGTGTCACCCGGCTGGCCGCAAGTTTAGCACGGCTCCGGGCTTCGTCTGTATTGATACCGTTCGCCAGCGCTACCCCCATGCGGCGCCGCTTGAACGATTCCGGTTTGCCGAACAGACGGATATCGCTTTGCGGCACGTTAAGCGCGTCGGCTACGCCGGAAAAAGCAATGCCTTTGGCCTCAAGCTGACCGTAAATCACCGCGCTGGCGCCGGGCGCGAGCTGTGATGTATCCACCGGCAATCCCAGAATTGCGCGCGCGTGCAGATCGAATTCGCTTTGTTTCTGGCTGCACATCGTCACCATGCCGGTATCGTGCGGACGCGGGCTGACTTCGCTGAACCACACGTCGTCGCCCTTGACGAATAATTCAACACCGAAAATACCCAACCCGCCCAAGTCATCGGTGATGATTTTGGCGATTTCGCGCGCGCGTTGCAGCGCCACGGGCGACATTGCTTGCGGTTGCCAGCTTTCGACATAATCGCCGTGCACTTGTACATGCCCGACCGGTTCGCAAAAATGGGTTTTGACGTTACCGTCACCGCTCAGTGCGCGCACGGTTAATTGCGTGATTTCGTAATCGAAATGAATCACGCCTTCGACAATCACTCGACCCTGATCGACGCGACTGCCGCTCGCGGCATAGTTCCACGCCGCGGCCACTTCTCCGGCGTGATCGACGCGCGATTGTCCTTTGCCGGACGACGACATCACCGGTTTGACGATACACGGATAGCCGATTTTGCTGTCGATCACTGCTTGCAGTTCCGCCAAGCTATTGGCAAAGGCATACGGCGATGTCGGCAAACCCAGCGTTTCCGCCGCCAGGCAGCGGATGCCTTCGCGGTTCATCGTTAGTCTCGCGGCACGGGCCGTCGGGATTACGGTGGCAATACCGGCTTGCTCGATTTCGATCAGCATATCGGTAGCGATCGCCTCGATTTCCGGCACGATGATGTCGGGCCGCTCCTGCTCGATCAGTGCGCGTAACGCTTGCCCGTCGGCCATGTTGATCACATGCGCGCGATGCGCGACTTGATGGCCCGGCGCATTGGCATAACGGTCGACCGCGATGGTTTCGACGCCGAGGCGTTGCAATGCGATGATGACTTCCTTGCCGAATTCGCCGCTGCCCAGCAGCATGACTTTGGTCGCCGACGGACTGAGCGGCGTACCGATGATCGGTGGTGTTTTCATATTGATGTCTCCCGAGTAACGGTTCTTTTTTGATGTTGTTGTCGCAATGCCCATTGGACATGTTCGCGCACCATGTCCGACGGATCGTCCACGCGCGCTTGCAATGCTTGCAAAATCTCTGCTGAATACGGCGCATTGCCGAGACCGACGGCAATATTGCGCAACCATTGCGGATAGCCGATGCGGCGGATCGCGCTGCCGGCCAGTTTGGTGTCGAACGCCGCTTGATCCCAACCGAACAATTCGACCAGCGATACATCGTCCAGCCCGTTGCGCACGTAAAAATCGTTTTCGTTGGTGATTTTGGCAAATTTATTCCACGGACACACCAACTGGCAATCGTCGCAACCGTAAATGCGGTTGCCGATCAGCGGCCGCAGCGGTTCCGGGATGCTGTCTTTCAATTCGATGGTTAAATAAGAAATGCAACGACGCGCGTCGACCTGGTACGGCGCGACAATCGCTTGCGTCGGACAAATGTCGATACAGCGGGTGCAACTGCCGCAATAACTCACGGTTTCTTCGTCCACCGGCAGCGGCAAATCGACGTACATTTCGCCCAGAAAAAACATCGATCCCGCCTGGCGATTCAATAATAATGTGTGCTTACCGCGCCAGCCGAGACCGGCTTTCTGCGCCCAGGCCACTTCCATCACCGGGGCGCTATCGGAAAACACCCGGTAATTGAACGACCCCGTTGCCTCTGTAATCTGGTCAGCGAGCTTTTGCAACCGGGCGCGGATCACTTTATGGTAATCGCGTCCCAATGCATAGCGCGAAACAAATGCGCGATCACCGTCATGAATCACTTCCCAGCTATTTTTGACGGCAGGCGGCGCGTAGTTCATACAGACGGAGATGATGCGCTGCGTGCCCGGTTCCAATTCCGCGGGCCGGGTACGCTTGGTGCCATGTTTCGCCATATACTCCATGGTGCCGTGATATCCTTGTTCCAGCCACTGGAATAGGCCGGATTCGACCGCGGACATATCCGCATGTGCATCGGCAATGCGGACATCGTGAAAACCTAATGCTTTGCCCCAGGTCTTGATCGCTGTTGCTAAAACCGCATAATCAGGATTTCTTTTTGGATTAGAGAGATTTACTTGCATAACACTCATTCAAACAATACCGGATCATCTGAATGCTTCTCGTATTTTTTAGCCAATGACACAGAAACCATAGAATTTGGTGAAAAATTAGTTAGTTATATAAAACTCGGCATGACAATTCATTTGACCGGCAACTTGGGTTCCGGCAAAACGACCTTAACCAGAGGCATGCTGCGCGGGCTTGGATACACGCATTCCGTCAAAAGCCCGACCTACAATTTAGTTGAAATCTACAAAATCTCTGGGTTATACTTCTATCACTTTGATTTTTATCGGTTCAATGACTATCTTGAATGGGAAGAAGCGGGTTTCCGCGAATATTTTAATTCAGATTCGATTTGCGTGGTTGAATGGCCTGAAAAAGCGGGTGATTTATTGCCGCCACCGGATCTGCGATGCGTTCTTAATATTCTCGATACTGGCCGGCAAATCGAAATTCAGGCCTGCACCGAGACAGGAAAACAATGTTTAACACATTGGAAAACAAACAACCGATAACTACATACTTCAGTAGCACACACGACGCGTCCGCAAGAAGCTATCTGCAATTCTTTCAATTAATCGTTGTATTGTTCTGCGTGTTGGCATTACAACCAGCAGCCGCCGCAAATGCAACGATAAAATCCGCTCGTGTCGGACTCACGCCCGATTACACGCGCATCACTTTGGAATCGAATCAGCCGTTGGATTACGAGCTGAGCATGCTGAGCAACCCCCATCGCGTTGTCATTGATCTCAATCAAATCAAGATTACACCGGCGCTCGCGGCATTACCCGATAAAGTCGATGCAATCGACCCCTATGTGCAGAAAATCCGTGTTGGGCAGTTTAAACCGGATGTAATCCGGCTGGTTTTCGACCTGAAATCGAATGTCGTGCCGCGCGCTTTTGTGATGGAACCGAAAGATAACTTAGCACATCGTTTGATACTGGATATTCATCACCCGGACAAAGCAACCAAACCCGCGGCAACTCCCAGTGTCACCGATAACCTCCCCGGTGATTTTGCAACCGATGCGTTGGATGAACTGGTCGCGACACTGATCCAAAGCGGAACCGAAAAAAAAGCGAGTCCGGTGCAATTGATTTTCCCGCACGGGCCGAAACCGCAACTGACAGCAACTGTGACACCGGCCAAGCAACCCGACAGTATCGCTGCGGCGCAGAGTCGCAAACCTGAGAAAGTAAAAGTCCCGCGGATCTTAATCGTGGCGATCGATCCGGGACACGGCGGTAAGGATCCCGGCGCAGTCGGTCAGCAAGGCACTTATGAAAAAGATGTCACGCTTGCGATTGCGCGGAAACTAAGAGAGCGTATCAACAAAGAACCGAACATGCGCGCCGTCCTCACTCGTGACGGGGATTACTATATTTCATTGCCGCAACGGCGCATCAATGCCCGCCGCGCCAATGCCGACTTGTTCATATCCATCCATGCCGATGCCAATCCCAAATCACATGCGCACGGCTCTTCGGTCTTTACACTGTCGGAACATGGCGCGACTTCGACAACCGCCAGTTGGCTTGCGAATAAAGAAAACAGTGTCGACAGCGATTTGATGGGCGGTATCGATATCACTTCAAAATCCAAAGATATCAAGGAGCTACTGCTGGATTTATCACTCAACGCGACAATTAACGACAGCGTTAAACTGGCGGAATACGTATTGAAACAGCTTGGTGGCATTAATCATCTTCATAAACGCAATGTTGAGCAAGCGGGCTTTGCCGTGCTCAAGTCACCGGATATTCCATCGATTCTGGTCGAAACCGCATTCTTGAGTAACCCCAAGGAAGAAGTAAAATTGCGCAGCACGCAATATCAAGACAGAATGGCGGATGCCATGTTCTTAGGCATCAAAAAATACTTTGCGGATAATCCGGCATTAGCGCGCTCCGAAATGGCTCAAGTCAAATAGGCTTCGTTCCCTCCCGCGGACACTCCCATCGATTCTGCCGTTTTTTTAGCATAAATTATCAATGATAGATCGCAATGTATTTTCATTAATTTTGAACCAGCTACACGCAATTTAATCTATTGCATCAAATAATTTTTAAGCAGCAAACACCAATCCGCGTCCATGTATGCCATCTGAAATTAATCGCAAACCGCTCAATACCTGGTACCAGCTCACCACCGCTGATGGTTCGACGCAAATTATTTTGACAGGACATTACACGTTGGTCGCTTTGGGACCCAGCCTGGAATCGTTATCCCGTGAACTTGCGCAACAAGCCCAAAATCTGGAGCTACATTGGGATTTAACCGGCATCCAGCAGCTTGATACAGCCGGGACAACGATACTTTGGCGCGCATGGCAGGGACAACGCCCGAAGCATCTGCAGTTACGCCCGGAACATGAAAAGATGCTTGCCCGGCTTGAGCATGTTCCACCGCTTCAGATAAACGCTCGCTACCGGGATCTGGCATGGCCTATTACAACCCTTGGCCGGCTGGCGTTGCTGCTATGGAGCAATGCGCTCGGAATGGTGATGCTAATCGGTCAGTTACTGCTGGATGTGTTGTATTTGATACGGCATCCTGTTTTGATCCCTTGGCGCGAAATTTCCGCAAACTTATACCGCACCGGTGCACAGGCTCTCGGGATTACGGCATTAGTCGGTTTTCTGATCGGCATCGTATTAAGCTATCTGTCTTCTAAACAGTTACAGATATTCGGCGCGGATATCTTTATCATCAATATTCTTGGAATCAGCATTATCCGGGAATTAGGCCCCATGCTGGCTGCTATTCTTGTCGCCGGACGTTCCGGTTCGTCAATGACAGCGCAATTAGGTGTGATGCGCGTAACGCAGGAATTGGACGCGTTAACCGTCATGGGCATCTCGCATAGCCAGCGCCTCATCTTACCCAAAGTTTTAGGTCTCGGCATCGCCATGCCCTTATTGGTGCTTTGGACCAGCGCCATCGCATTAATCGGCGGAATGGTTGCGGCTGAGTTACAATTAGGATTGAGTTATCATCATTTCTTGCGGTCATTACCGGACACTGTGCCAATCGCAAATTTATGGCTCGGTCTGGGAAAAGGGATCGTGTGCGGTATGGTTATCGCGCTGATTGCTTGTCATTTCGGATTAAGAATCAAACCTAACACAGAGAGTCTGGGAGAAGGCACCACCACTTCCGTGGTTACCGCAATCACAATGGTGATTATTATCGATGCAATTTTTGCTGTCATGTTTTCAGATGTAGGAATCTCCTAGCGCCATGCCGAATCCCGAATGTGTCATTGAGATCGAGTCTCTCCATACCCGTTTTGGCGACCATGTGGTCCATTGCGGCATTAACCTATGCGTGTATCGCGGCGAAATTCTCACACTCATCGGCGGCTCCGGCAGCGGAAAAACTACCTTATTGCGCCAAATGCTGGGCTTGGAACAGCCATCCCAAGGCAGCGTCAAGATTTTTGGCCAGCCCCGGGATGATATGCTTCGCAATCATCTGAAAAGTAATATCCGTAACCGCTCCGGGGTCCTGTTTCAGCAAGGTGCGTTATTCAGCGCACTGACTGTCTTTGATAATGTCGCTCTGCCATTACGAGAGCTTCACTCGTTGAGCGACGATCTAATTCGTGAATTGGTAATGATTAAACTGGATATGGTCGCCATCGGCGCGGAACATGCCGATAAAATGCCGGCAGCTTTATCCGGTGGCATGATCAAGCGCGTCGCATTAGCACGTGCGTTAGCGCTCGATCCCGAACTGCTTTTTCTGGATGAACCAACCGCCGGTTTGGATCCGGAACTCAGCGAAAGCTTTGTTGAATTGATCCTTTCGCTGCGCAGGGAATTGAATCTCACCATTGTGATGGTGACGCATGATTTGGACACGCTGGTGGCGCTGTCCGATCGTATTGCCGTACTCGCGGATCAGAAAGTGATTATCGCCGACACGCTGGAACAAATATGCCGATTCCAGCATCCGTTTATCACCAGCTATTTCAAAAGTATTCGACACAAAATTGAACAAAACTCACACTCGGAGCATTCATGGAAAACCGCGCCCATGCCCTTGTAGCCGGCATCTTTGTCATTCTTCTCAGCATCGCTGTCGGCCTGGTTGCAACTTGGTTTAGCGGCGACAACATCCAGCGCGTTTCCTATCTGGTTGTTACCAAAGAATCGGTCAGCGGACTTAATCCGCAATCTTCCGTGCATTACCGGGGGGTACTCATCGGCAAAGTTGAAGATATTGAATTTGATCCTGAAGATTCACAGCAAATTCTGGTACAAATCTCGGTGAATGAAAACGTCAATTTGCAAAACACTGTATATGCCCAGCTTGGTTACCAGGGAGTAACAGGCCTTGCCTATATCCAATTGAATGATGACGGCATCGGCACCGGCAAGCTGCCGAGTCATGCGCGCATCCCGATGCGTCGCTCACTATTCGATGAAGTCACGGTCTCCGGTCAGCATTTGTTGACTAACGTCAACAAATTAGTCCTTAAAATGAACCACCTGCTTAGCGATGACAATCAAACGCATATTGCACAAATTCTGCAGAATATCGATAAAGCCACTAAAAACTTTGAAGGCATCGCCAGTCATTTACAACCGGTATTAGAGTCGTTCACGGAATTGACCACCGAGTCGGGTTTCTTGGTAAAACGGCTCGATCAGCTGCTGGGAGAGATTAATATGGCGATGAATAAAGCCAACCAGAAAGAAGGTATTTTTGACAGCTTGGCGGAAAGCGCCCAAGAACTCGCTGTTACCATTCCGGAACTGAGAAAATTGAGTAACAACATTGCACGCAACTCAAACAATTTTGACCGGGTGTTACAGCAATTGGAGGAAAATCCGCAAAGTCTGATTTTTGGACGCCCATCGACGCAACCCGGACCGGGAGAGGAAGGATTCGTGCCCCCCAAAGGAATTCAGCAATGATCAGAACGCTGCTAACGATATTGATTTTTTCATTTATCGCAGGTTGCACACCGCTGCAAAAATCGCCCGGTGCGATATCGACTTATGATTTTGGAGTCCTTTATCCCTCCACCAAGGAAACGGCAACGACGCAAACACCGCAATCCCAGCATGACAAAAAAAGTCTGTTGATCGCCGATGTGACATCCCCGGCATGGCTCGACAACACCGCGATTCATTACCGGTTGATGTATCATAATCCCGCGCAAACCTTTACGTATGGTAACAGCCGCTGGATAGCATCACCCGCCGCGTTGTTTACTCAGCAACTGCGCAATCAAATCGTTTCCCAGCTGAATGAATACGTCATTAAAGACAGCAGCGCCGCGAAAACCGATCGGACATTGGACATCGAATTGAAAGAGCTAGTGCATGTTTTTGAAACTGCGGCTGACAGCCATGTGGTATTTGGGTTGCGTGCCAGTTTGATCGAGCGTAACTCACGTAAACTGTTGGCGCAGAAAGATTTTAGTATTTCAGAAAAAGCACCCTCGGCCGATGCTGCCGGCGCTGTCTCTGCAATCAATACCGCCAGTAACCGGCTCATTGGCGAACTGGTTAATTGGTTGAATTCGGTATCGCTTGGCAACTAGCAGTATCATCGACTTGTTATAGTCACGCGCGTTTATAACATCGGTATTTGTTATGTTAGTATCTTATCAACTTTAAAATAATAGATTCTCATGCGTTTATTTGTTATCTTGCTTGTTTCTGCTTTCCTGTTAAGCGCCTGTGGTCATAAAGGCGCTCTGTATCTACCCAAAACCGATACGGAAAATCCTGTAATTTCCAACGACACTGAAAAGAAATGAGCGGCTTTCCTGAATTTAATTACCGTGATAATGAGCTTTTTGTGGAATCCGTTCCGCTGCAGAAAATTGCTGAAACATACGGAACGCCTTGTTATGTCTATTCACGATCCGCTCTGACCAAGGCTTATCAAGAATTTGAAACAGCTTTTGCAGGCCGCGACCACTTGATCTGCTATGCGGTAAAAGCCAATTCCAATATCGCTATCCTGAATCTCTTCGCACGGCTTGGCAGCGGCTTTGATATTGTGTCAGGCGGGGAACTGCAGCGTGTGCTTCAAGCCGGCGGTGATCCTGGGAAAACTGTCTTTTCAGGTGTCGGAAAAAGCCGTGCTGAAATACAACTGGCGCTTGCCGCCAATATCCTGTGTTTTAACGTGGAATCTGAGGCGGAACTAATCACCTTAAACCAAGTGGCGCAATCAATGGGCACAATTGCCCCGGTTAGCCTGCGCGTCAATCCGGATGTCGATGCCAAAACACATCCATACATTTCAACCGGTCTCAAGGAAAACAAATTCGGCATCCCGGCCAGTACCGCTGGAAGCATCTATCAATCGGCGCGGAAGTATTCAAATATCCGTTTTACAGGTCTTGACTGCCATATCGGTTCGCAATTAACGGAGCTCGGACCCTTCATGCAGGCAAGTGAGAAAATGCTTCAATTGCTTAATACGTTACAATCGCAGGGATTGGAGATCGAACATCTGGATTTGGGCGGCGGCTTGGGCATACGCTATACGCATGAAACGCCACCGACCATTAAAAATTACGTCTCTTTACTCTGCGCCAGCACTCAGCACATTCAGCAGCGCTTATTGATAGAACCTGGTCGCTCGCTGGTTGGGAATTCGGGTATTCTGCTCACTCGTATTGAATACCTTAAACACACATCCGCCCGGAATTTTGCCATTGTCGATGCAGCGATGAACGATCTGATGCGTCCGGCATTGTATGACGCGTATCATGAAATCCTTCCGGTACTTAACAGCCGCGCAGAAGCCAAAAGGTATGAAGTCGTCGGTCCGGTATGCGAAACCGGTGATTTTCTCGGCCATGATCGTGAGCTTGCCGTGGAAACGGGGGACTTATTGTCTGTTATGTCAGCCGGGGCTTATGGCATGAGCATGAGTTCCAATTACAATACCCGGCCACGCGCCGCCGAGATTATGGTCGATCAGGATAAGACTTATGTTATCCGGCAACGTGAAACCATCGATCAACTCATTGCATCCGAGCAAACGCTGCCACAATAAATAATCTGCATTTGGAGATACGCTCAATTATAGTAAGATGCGGTATCGCCATATGATGAATTTGTAATGACAAGCCAACCCAGTATTGACGATGAACTTTATCAGGACCATATCCTGCAAGGGGTTTCACGTACTTTTGCATTGACCATTCCGCAATTGCCGGAAGCTTTGCGCCGTGTGATTGGCAATGCTTATCTGTTATGCCGCATTACCGATACCATTGAAGACGATAATGCGCTGTCATCCGAGCAAACCCGGCAACTGTCGGATATGTTTGCGGATGTCGTCTGCGGCAGCGCATCTGCAGAAGAATTTGCACAAAAGCTTTACCCTCTCTTATCCAACCATACCATCCCGGCCGAACATGATTTGATCAGAAACACGCCGGCTGTCATCCGCGTTACTCACAGTTTCAATGCAGCGCAACGAAAAGCATTGGAGCGGTGCGTACGTATTATGGCGAAAGGTATGGCCGACTACCAGGAAACAGAGTCTTTGGATGGCCTGAAGGATTTGCCCGCAATGAATCAATACTGTTATTACGTTGCCGGTGTTGTGGGTGAAATGTTGACTGAATTATTTTGCGATTATTCGGAAGAAATTAATCTGCACAGATCAACACTGATGAAACTGTCCGTCTCTTTCGGCCAGGGATTGCAAATGACTAACATCCTCAAAGATATCTGGGATGATCGTAAACGCGGCGCCTGCTGGTTGCCGCAAGACATCTTTCTTAAATACGGCTTTTATCTCACTGATATGCGACCGGGTATGAAAGATGCTAAATTCCAAGAGGGTTTGGCAGAGCTATTGGGAATAGCCAAAGGGCATTTGCAGAATGCATTGACTTATACCAGCCTGATCCCGCTCCACGAAAAAGGCATCCGGCGCTTTTGCCTCTGGGCGATTGGCATGGCCATCCTGACTTTGAATAAAATCAATAAACATCGGGATTTTTCTGAAGGCGCGCAAGTAAAAATCAGCCGTAACAGCGTCAAGACAACCATTGCACTAACGAGTTTATTTGCCAGTAACGATTGGATATTGGAGTTATTATTCAAATTAACGTCACGAAACCTTCCCGTCGCAGAACTCCACAGTGAAGTACTTTCAGGCACTCCGTAAGTAATCGACTAATGCGCATTCCGGGCATTCCAACCATCTATTTCGACTCAAAGGCACCATGAAATCATTAGTTACCGGTGCTACCGGGTTTCTCGGTTCGGCCGTCATGCGTTGTCTGCTCACTGCCGGACATGAAGTTCGCGTTTTGGCCAGACCCGGTAGCGACCGCCGGAACCTCGAAAACTATCCAATTGAAATCGTCGAAGGCGATCTGAGGGATTTTGAATCACTCAAACGCGCGGTTCAAGGATGCGATAATCTTTTTCACGTCGCAGCCGACTACCGGCTTTGGGTACCGGATCCGGGAACCATGTATGAAACTAATGTCGCCGGTACGCGCGCACTCATTATTGCCGCTCATCAAGCAGGCTTGAAACGGATTGTGTATACCAGCAGCGTCGCCACGCTGGGTTTAAACCCGGATGGAACACCCGCAAATGAAGAAACACCAAGCGACCCAGCAGCTATCAACGGTCATTACAAGCGGTCGAAATATCAGGCCGAACAGTTAGTCAGACAATTGACCGTTGATCATCAATTGCCTTTGATAATCGTAAATCCGTCGACGCCGATTGGCCCGAACGATATCCGCCCGACTCCGACCGGGCGTATCGTCCTGGACACGATCGTTGGCCGCATGCCGGCCTATGTAAATACCGGTCTCAATATCGCACATGTGGATGATATTGCCTATGGGCATTTACTCGCCTATCTCTATGGCAAACCGCAAGAACGCTATATTCTGGGTGGCGACAATATGACGCTACTGCAAATCCTGGAAACCATTGATGAGATTAATAGCGCCCGGCATTACCGTGTCAGTATCCCGATCAGCGTTATGCTTCCGATAGCCTGGTGCATGGAGAAAATTGCTCTTATGACGCAAGCGGAGCCTCGTGCCACATTGGATAGCATTCGTATGGCAAAAAAAATGATGTACTTTTCCAGCGCCAAAGCCGAACGCGATTTAGGTTACCGCTATCGCCCTGCTGCCGAAGCGCTCAAAGATGCGGTTAAATGGTTTAAAGACAATGGTTATTGCAATTGAGTTATGAATAAGTGCGAGGAATTGATTTGATTCTGATTTCAAAGTGATACAGTTTGCTGAGTGAAACCAGGATAGTCATACGATGTGTTGCTCTTTAAAGGATTCGGCATTAATCGGCCTACCAGTTAAGTACCCTTGAATCAGATCGCATCCTTCTTCCCTAAGAAAGCCCAACTGAGCATCATTTTCGACACCTTCCGCCACTACCTGCAAATTCAGACCATCGGCCAAGCTCAAAATGGCGCCGATAATGGCCATATCTTCCAGGCTATTGACTACATCATCCACAAATGTCTTATCAATCTTCAAAACCGATAAGGGAAAATTTTTCAAATAAGCTAACGAAGAATAGCCCGTACCAAAATCATCAATCGCAATTTTGATTCCAACTGCATGTAATTTTGACAGAATATCCCTTGATTTCTGAGGATTATCCATTAACATGGTTTCTGTAATTTCCAGTACCAGACACGATGGCAACAGACCCGATTCATGCAGCGTTCTGTTGATCAGCTCTAGAAAATCATCCTGAACAAACTGGTGCGGCGATACGTTCACGGAGATATAAAATTCTCTAAGGCCCGCATCTTGCCATTGCTTCGCTTGGAGACACGCGCTACGCAATGCCCACGCACCAAGAATCTTTATCAAACCGCTACTCTCAGCCAGTGGGATAAATTTCATGGGTGAGATAAATCCTTGCTTGGGGTTCAACCATCGCATCAGAGCCTCAGCACCTTTCAATTGACCAGTTCGCGCACAAAATATCGGCTGATAGTGCAGCATGAACTCACCCTTCTCAATACCCTGATACATCGCAGATTCAAGAGACAAATCGCTTCTTTCGATGTCACTGATCTGATCGCAGTAGATACTCCAGTGATTTTTTCCTGACGAACTTGAACGATACATCGCAGTCTCCGCATTACGGAACAACTGCAGGAAATTCTCACCATGCTCAGGATAGATCGAAATCCCGAGATTCGTCCGGATATGCAATGTATGTTCTTGGATACGAAATGTTCGCTGCATGGCGGCCATAATCTTTTTCGCGATCATCTCGATATTGTCTTGACCAACACCCATCATGATCATCGCAAACTCATCCTCGCTGACACGTGCCACGGTATCGCTGCGACGTACGCAGATCTGAAGGCGCTCAGCTACAGCTTTGATCAATTCACTACCGACAGCATGACCTAGCAAGTCGTTAATCTTTCTATAACCATCCAAACTCAATACGATTAACGACAAAAATTGTTTTTCCCGACGCGCCATTTCAATATTCATGGTAACGCGATCATCCAGCAGTACCTTCCCAGGCAAACCCGTCAATGCATCGTGAGTCGATAAGTAAATTAACCGATCCTCATTTTCTTTCCAATGCATGGCATCAAACGCCGCGATGAGAAATGAATCGTCAGGCAAATAAAACAAATAGCAATTGACCCAAACCGGCAGAACACTTTGGCGTAATAACCGGCACACAAAAACTTGTTTTTCACCACTTTTTTTTGCGCTTTTCCGGGCTTCGGTGAGAAGTACCAAATCCTCCGGCTGTATAAACCTTTCGATTGGTTCTTGTAATAATTCTTTCGATACTTGTAGAAATGTATGCGAGGTTGGGGATGCTCGTTTAATTTTGCCTTGCGGATCAATACAAACAAGGAAATCACTGATCGTTGAGAGCAAGCCAAATGGACCATTCTGCTTCACAAGAAAAGGCCTCCAAAGTAATCCGATAATTTATTTATGACAATGACAATATTGGATTCGATCAATCGCGTACCAATATCCTTAAAATTTAATTATTCTTTTGTATTTACCCAAAAATCTTCATTTTCAGGAGATTGATAACTACGGAAGATCGGTAGATTTACTTGAGAAGCGGTTTCCACCTAGTTGAATCACAGCTTTATTGATTACTTTCTTAGTCTTCGATCATTCTTTCGCAGATCCAATTTCGAAGTGCAACACCTAACGGCGCTGTAGAAAAACTTGTTTCTAAAGCAAGCAATCAGAACCGCCAGGATTTTTTGCGCATCCGATTCCAAATACCATTCTTGCCTCGCGTTCAATTCCATTGTGCATCCCCAAATTCAAACTCATAGCACTTTGTGGTGGCGAAGCAGCACGTGATCATTTCTCGTCCGATATCGGAATCTGTCTTTAACTGCATCTCCTCTGCGAAATTGTCTTGCGAATCGCCCTTGCCTTGAAGGAAAAAAACTGGCCGCACCTTGGTTTTCTCCGATTCAAGCAGGCATTCTTTGCGTCGCATACAGGGTACGCAATCTTCGGCGCCGTTGAATTTCATCGCAATATAACCGCCGATCGTGCAATTCGGGCCATTGTTGTAAAGCCGCTTACCGGTTAGGCAAACACAGTATGTGCGATCTGCTGTCAGCCGAAAATCGGCAGGTTTGAAGCAAGACGTTTTTCTGACGGTTTTGTTTTTATTTCACAAGGGATCCGGTTGACCAAGTGCACCGATTGATCGGCATACCGTTCGTCACGTTTGCGATAACCTTTGCCGGTCGCCATTTTGACAAATTCGTTATCGGTGCGATTAGACAAGCGGATACTGTTTCTACTGCCTTTACGATCTTCCGGATGGTTTGCGAGTCAGTCGTGCAACTGTGCTGATTCTTTCTATAAGCGTTGCAGCTGTTTGGCTTCGCGCTGTGCTATGTGTTCGTCGGTATCTTGTTGATTGGCGCTCTGATGTTTTTCCAGTGAGTAGGGTGCAATAACCGAAGGGCATTGCACCATTTTCCGATTGATGCGCTTCCTTGTGGTCGGCACATCCTACCGGGCTCCCTTTAGCTCAAACAATCGAGTCTGACCCTGAGGTCTCCCCACAAAA
>LWDH01000030.1 GCA_002083395.1 Proteobacteria bacterium SG_bin4
CTGGCACCATTCTTACCGTGCAAAGGTCTCGAAGAATCATTAGCATAAAAGCGCATCATTCAATCAATTGAAATTGCCACTTGCCATTAAGGAAGCTCTGAAAAAGGTCGCGAGCGAAGACCAGTCAAGGCGAAATTCAGTGAGAAAGCGCAGTTTGCATGAAGTAAATAAGCATTTTGAGCTGGATTTCAACGCAGCATGGCCGAGCGCAGCAGTTTCTCAGAGTTTTCTTAAATTTTCTTGACGCTTAAAAACCTTACAAACTCTATGCAGCCATCAATTCGAGATGCGTAACCCATGGATCGAAATCACGATCGGAGAAAAGCAAAGGCGTTTTGGTTTCGACGCAATACGTAGCGATAAGGCAATCAATGGTTTTTCGGATAGTAATGCCTTGTTTTCTGAGCGTGTGATAATTTTGAGCAGACTGAATCGCCAGATCGGTATTGCACAGCCACACCTGTTCAAGCTCGGTCAATAATGATTTGGCAATCCGGTAATCCTTGTCACTCCTGAATCCTTGCAGCACTTCCGCCAGGATCAAATCCCCCACGACAATCACTGTGCTGGATAAATAATAATCGAGTTTTTCAGTCTGATCGGTGATTTCACCGTTGAAGAAATCCACCCATACGCTGGTGTCGACCAATACCATCAGTCCGTTCTCATGTCATCGAGATTGCCGTCCCAGTTCAATTTACCTCGATACTGTTTGATCTTTTCCTGTTTTTTTATTCTTATCAGCGTTAACAAACCGAGCTCTACCGCTTCTTTTTTGGTCTTTACTCCCGTGAGTTTGATGACTTCATCCATCAATTCGTCGTCAATAACAATATTGGTTCTCATCACACCTCCATGTGTATCATTATGCTTTATTCTACACATAGAATACAGAATTAACATATAGTTCAGACGTTACCATTGACCGGAAGTTGATTTACCGTTTATCAAACCACTGCTTAATGCGCTGAGCCAACCACTCCGGCTCATCCAGCGGCAGATCATGCCCGGCGGATTCGTGCTCGACATAATCCGCATTCCAAGCTTGCGCCAGTCTTTGACTGCAACGGTAATCCACCAGCCGATCCCCACGGCTGGTGACAACGAGTAGCGGCTGCCGCGGCTTTGCGGTGACTGAAAATTGCATGGCGGCGAGCAATTGGTTTCTAGCGCTGATTGGCGATACCGGATTTTGCCGTTGCCATTGCTGCCAGTTTTGAAGCAACTTGCCGTCATGCGAGTGGCGATTGGAAGTCAACCGCAGAATGTCCGCTTCCCTTTGCTCGGCGGAATGAAAAATCAGGGATAGGACATGCGGATAAGCCGTCCAGCGCAAGCGATGATAAAACGGTGACAGCGGTCTGGCACTGGTATTAATCAGTACAGCCGCTTCGATTTCGGCGGGATAACGCGTCATCCAGTCGATCGCGATCATGCCGCCCATCGACAAAGCGACCAGCCGGATCGGCTGACTTAAATCGACTTGCCGACACAGCGCTTCCGTCATACCGGCAATGGTGTTTGGGCTGGTTTCATGATTGCGTAAACCGTTGCCGGGAATGTCCGGCATACCGATCAACGCGTCGGGGAATTGTTGCTGCAATTGGGCAGGAAACTCACCCCAGTGCCGCGCTTCGCGCCATAGCCCCCGCAGCAACACGAAATGCGCCGGACGGTTCATGGATACCATAGCGCCAGCGCTTGTTGTTCCAATTGCTTCGCATCGCTGCGGTCAAGCCAATTCTGATATGACAATGTGGCGTGCAGCAGAAATTCCATCAAGATCAGGTGGCTTCGCAATACCCGGTTAAGCCGATGCGGTTTGATCGGATGGTACAAGCCAAGCAGTTGCCGCAGTTGCAGCGGATTCTTGCGGATCCAGCGCCATGAACCCATTTCCAGTGTCAGCGGCAGAAAAATATTGCCCTGTTCCAGCGACTGCAAATACAGAAAATCCCACAAATCGCCATGCACCAGATAATGCTGCGATTGCGGTTCGAACAAATAATCCTGATGCGGGTAGGTTTGCATGAACAGGCTGCGCAAATAACAAACTTCTTTCAGGTGCTTGATCGGCTCCAACCGGCTCCGGGCATACGGAAACCAGATTTGATTGCGGAAACCGAAGCCGGAATGACAGTCGAGCACCAGACTGAACGGCGCTGGAAACACTTCCTGTGAAATAAAATCGCACAGCGCCTGCGCTTCCAATTGCATCGGCTCATTGCTTCTGCCGCGATACCACGGCAAAGCGGGTGAGATCCGGTGACCGCCTGCCAGTAAAATGGTTTTTTCATAGCTATCGACTGGCGCATTACGCATCAAATCGACGCCTTGTGAATTGGCGCGGGTGTTATTCAACATTCCGGCAGGATTGACGATCGGTAGAAAATTTATCCGCACCCGTTGCAAAATGTCGGCAAAAATCCGGTCCCAATTCAAACGCTCCAACAATCCCTCAAGATACGCAATGACAACCTGCGTACCGATACGCTCCAGTCCATGAATACCGGCGACATACGTTACGCTTGGCACACCCGGATCGGGGTTACCCAATGTCAGCGCATAGACCGGCAGCAAATCGTCACGACAAGGAACCTGACATAGTATTTGGCTCTGTAAAAAACCGGCATGCTGTTCTTGAACAATCGCCTCAATTTGCTCGAGTTCGGGAAACGACCGGCTGGTGGTAGAGGGTGCGCGCATTGTCGATAATTGATTTACCGGAATCCCGATTATTTGAAAAAACAAATGTTACTTGAATCCACACAGCTGAACCACTGCTAGCGCTTGATGATATCCGGCCGCTACTTACCACAGCTGCCTGTCTTGCCCCGACAACATCCTAAATCTTGGCAGCGTACTTGCGGCTTAGCCCCGAGAGATTCATTTCCAGCTTACGTTTCAACGATGGCAGTCGGTTCAAGATGCGCAAAACAATGTTTCGTGCACGGCGTTTCACAGCATTTTGCATCGTGGCCATTCCCATCAACCGTCCCGCGATCCGCAGAACCTCTTCCGCCGCTGGCTTACGTTTGAGTTCGTAACAATCAAGGTAGCGTTCGTCGCAACGTCCCGATAAAACATCAGCCAGCATGCGACCGAGAAGGCAAGCATCCACCAACCCGGTATTCATGCCCTGCCCGCCAGCCGGACTGTGCACATGAGCCGCATCACCCATCAAAAACAAACGCCCTTTACTATAGCGCTCGGCCAAGCGATGATGGACCCGGAAGCGTGAACTCCAAATCACACTTCGAACCTTGGTGCCATATTCCGGACCGCGGCTATCAAGCAACGCTTGGATATCCGCAAGCTGCGGGTGCTCCGGCGCGGTATCGACCGCCGCGACAATGCGGTAACGGTTTTCCTCGGGAAGAGGCGCCACTACGACCATGCCTTCGGGTGATAAGAATAACGACACTTCGCTTTGCCCCAACGGCCAATCCATGTCGACATCTGCCAATATAAAGGACTCTTCGTAGGTTCCGCCTGCAAAACCAATGCCAGCCGTTTGCCTCACTAAGCTATGCATGCCATCCGCACCGATTGTATACCGTGCCTGAATGACGTTGACGCCTTGCGAACTTGCAATCCGCGCCGTCACGCCTTCCGGTGTCTGCTCTATCGCTTCAACGGTTGCCCCCCAGCGCACCATCCCGCCTGCATTTAATAAAGCTTCCAGCAGGATCCGTTCGGTGCAATCCTGCGGAATCATCAAAAGAAAAGGATGCTCGGTTGGGAGCTTATCGAAATTCAATTGCAGCAATTTCTGGCCGCGGTCCCGCATGCAGAAGCGAGTGAGCTTCAGGCCTTTCTCCACCAACGGCTGCGCCACACCGAGTTCATCAAGCACATCCAATGTATGCGCATGAATGACCGCCGCTCTCGATGTGTTCTCTATATCCAGCCTACGCTCAACAACGATGCAATCGATACCTGCCTCTTTAAGCGATAGTGCCAGTGCCAAGCCAGTCGGACCGGCACCTATGATGAGTACATCGGTTTTCATAAGGTATCTTCTCCTGGTTCAATTTGAGGCGCTTGCCACAAAATCACTGAAGACTTCTGCTACGCGACTCACCAGCACCGACAGATGTCCATCTTTCCGCCTCGGCATTAAAGTTGTTTTTCCGAAGCCTGGTCGTTCCGGCGCAACCACGAAAATGCCGCCGGACTTAGCTTGTTCGTAAATGAGTGCAGCCTGATAACGGCTACCGGGGAAACCATGCATGAAGTGCAGCGGTTTCCCATCAGCCCGGCCGTAACATGCATAAGCCAGCGTCCTACCATCATTCAGTTCAAGCGTATACGTATCTGTCATATTCACCCGCTTAGTTTCGGCACAAATCGTGGATGATTCGCACCGCCATCGCCAAACCGTTTTCCTTGGAAATTGCTTCGCCTAATTTTGCAGCACGCGCCCTGACTCCGTCGCGCTCTATAAACTCGATAGCCCTTGCCAGTCCGGCCGCGTTCATTTTGGCCGCTGTGACTGGTTCGGGCGCAACGCCCAGTTTAGCCAGCCGATCCGCCCAAAAGAATTGATCGCCGATGAAAGGCACAACGATGGAAGGCTTTCCTGCGCGTGTCGCTGAGTGTGTAGTGCCGACCCCGCCATGATGAATGATTGCGGCAGTTCGCGGGAATAGCCAATCGTGCGGCACATTGCCTATGGCGAGAACATTGCTTGGTAATTCACTGTGCTTCATGCCATTCCATCCAGGGTAGAAAAGCGCGCGGCGGCCACGTAGCGAACGCACCAATATATCAAGCATCTGCGCTTGATCGTATCCGTTCATGCTGCCGAAGCCGAAGTAAAGTGGCGGCGACCCTGCAAGTAGAAAGTCTTCCAATTCAAGTGGTGGCGTCCAGGATTTCGCGGGATACAACCACTGACCACACATGCGGACATGTTCTGGCCAATCGGCTGGCTGTGGCAACAGGTTTGGGGAAATACCGTAGAGCAACGGAAAATCATTCCAAAGTTTGTTGCGCGCGGGTAAGCCGCACACAGTCGCTCTCGCTTTGTTCAGTTTGACCTTAAATGCCCGCCAAAACATACCATTCACAAGATTGTGACTGACACGATTCAACCATCCGGGCACCAGATTCGGCGATAAGAACGGCGATGGGAATTCGCACGTCGGCGTCATTGGAATTAGAGCTGCGCCAATCGCCGGAATATTTAGACGTTCGGCAACCGAAAGAGCCACAAAACCGGCCATCCCGGAAAAAATGATCGCATCGGTGCCGCGAGCACTGGCCAGAAGCTCGGCCATCCAGGCTTCCGTGTTCTCGTTGGCGATATCCGCTAGCAACCTAGCCGTACCTTTAAAATCGGATTTTCGCGGCATCATGTTTGCACCCGCCATGCCTGCGGCCAAGGTTTTACGAATATCGCCGGGCAATGCTTGAACGGGCACATTCAAAGCACGTATCGATTCAAAAGTACCGGCATCGGCCAGCATCAGCGTGTCATGACCAACATCCATAATCGCACGACTCAGAGCCGCTAGCGGACGGGTATCCCCCTCAGTGCCGTACGTCACGATTGTAAATTTCATGTTTCTACCTCATTGACTTCCGATAAGTATACATCGTATACTTTAGCACATCGTATACTTTTGAGTCAACATGATAAAAATAACAGAAAAAACAAACAGACGAATCCGGAAACGAAAAGCGATGCTGGAACAAATCTCAGGAGCTGCGGCGCGTTTGTTCAAAACCCGGGGCTTCGAGTCGGTAACCATGGAACTTATTGCAACCGAGGCCGATGTATCCAAGCGTACGCTATACAAACACTTCCCATCTAAGGATGCGGTGCTGGCTTACATGCTAGAGGCCGAACTGGATCGTGACATGGCTACTTTCGAACTGAAGCTGAGCAAGGAATCGACTTTTCGCGACAGCGTTTCGGCTCTGCTCGAACAATCGGCCGCATGGTGCGAGGCGCATCCCGACTATCTGCTGCCGTATATACGCCACAAGTTCGCTACTTTCGATCCAGCAGCCGAGCGGCTGAGCCGCGGCGATATTGTGCAAACCTGGATCATGCTAATCGCGCAGGGACAACGCATCGGCGAATTGAATACCCGCCAACCAACTGAACAATTGGCAATCTATTTCCATTATCTTTATTTCGGAGCACTGATGCGCTGGATCACAAATCCCGATCTCAAGCTGAAAAATGAATTTGATGCGGTTGTCACATTGTTCATCGAAGGCGCTAAAGCGTAAGAATTGTTCATTCGAGTGGTCGACCCGATTCGTTTGCGGCAATCTCCTTGAATGCCTCTCAACCAACTTAATCATGCCCGGTATCACTTCACAAACTGCATTAATCAATCTCGCAAATAGGCTCATTTAAAACGTGATTTTTCTCACATCAATAGCAATTTTACTAGCGTATACTCGACCGGTTCCATTTAAGCAAGAAAAATTTATTGCTGTTAAACAAGTAGTTACTGCCACATTCTAGAGAGAAATGATATGCCTGCTGATTTAACGTTCGAAAAAACAAATTCATTCGCGCAAAATTCAAAAGCTCATAATGATAATTATACGGATTTAAATAACCGGAACAGTTACATACTGGATGTACTGAAAAACGATCAAGGCGATCAATCCAAGGTTTTATGGTCGTTGGATGAAGGCAGCGGCGTATGGAACGAACCAGCCGATTTGTTGAACCGGGATAACATCAATAGCATCAATTCCAGCGAATTAGGCGCGCAAATCTCGATCACCCAAGATGGCAAGGTAGCTTATGTCATAACTCCCGAATTGCAATCAAAACTAAAAGATTTAGCGGTTGGCGAAAGCTTAACCGATACCTTCATTTACGCCATGAAGCTGGGTCAAGGCGACAGCCCGCTGAACTGGGCCAAAGCCACAATAGCACTGAATGGTTTGAACCATGCACCGGAGCTGACCGGAACAACCGCTGTGCTACCTAACGGAACTAAAAATACCGACTATAAAATTCTTACCAGCGATCTGCTTCAAGGTTTTACGGATGCGGATAATGACCCATTATCCATTATCAATCTAACGGCAAATCATGGCTCATTAACGGAAACCGACGATGGGTGGATTTTTACTCCGGAAGAAAACTATGCGGGCAATATTGAACTGCGCTATGACGTTGCCGACAATCATGGGGGGAATGTTAGCGCAACCCAGCAGTTTACGCTGGAATCATCCTCCTCGGACAATATACCGCCAAGTCTCACCTTAACCGAACCCTACGATGACTTTAACGCATTCCCGGTTAACTATAATTTTATCCTGCACTTTGATGAGGCAGTCATACCCGGCACCGGCAACATTATCATCAGTAATGGCACGGACACTCGCTTCATTGCCGCCGATGATCCCAATCAGGTGATGTATAGCGGCGGTAAAGTCACCATCAACCCAAGTGCCAATCTGGTGCCGAATACGACGTATCATGTCGAGATTGCAAGCGGTGTGTTCACCGACCTATCCGGCAACCTCTTTGCAGGCATTACTGACCCCTCGGCTTTTAACTTTACCACCATCGCCGACACCGTGGCACCACAAGTATCCTGGAGCTGGCCGTACGATGGGGCGTCATTCAAGCTTGATGACAATATCACCATCGATTTCAATGAAGAGATCATGGCAGGATCGGGCGATATTATCATCAGCAATGGTAGCGATACCCGCACCATCCCCATTAATGACGCCAGTCAGGTAACCATCACCAACTACTTTAGCAGCAGCTCAGCCAATGCCGGTTACATTACTATTAATCCTACGGAAGACTTGATTCTTGGTTCCACCTACCAGATTCAGGTGACCAGTGGCGCAATTACGGATACCTCAGGCAATACTTGGGAGGGATTCAGTAACGCACCGAGTTTTACAACAATCAATTCGGATCCACGTTTAACCTGGAGTAACCCTGGAGATGAAGCCACCGATTTCCAAGTTGATAGCAATATCGAACTTAACTTCGATGAAGCCGTTAAACCTGGCAACACCGGCAACATCGTCATCAGCAATGGATCCGATATCCGTACCATCGCTATCAATGATGCCAGTCAAGTCACTTTTGGCGATTATGGCAACGTCGTAATCAATCCTTCCACCGATCTGATTTCTGGCACCAATTACCACATCAAGATCGATAGCGGCGCTATCACCGATCTGGCAGGTCATGCATACGCCGGTATCAACGACGATACCACGCTCAATTTCACCACGATCCCCTCCAATCCGTTTCTTAGCTGGAGCAGTCCACCAGACAATTACACGGAATTCCAGGTTGACCAAAATATCGAGTTATATTTCAATGAAATGATTCAAGCTGGCAGCGGCAACATCATTATCAGCAATGGCTCCGATTCCCGAACCATCGCCATCAATGATGCCAGTCAGGTCACCTTTGACGGTTACAGTGGCATTTACATCAATCCGTCCGCCGATCTGATTCCGGGCACCAATTACCACATCAAGATCGATAGTGGCGCTATCACCGATCTGGCTAGTAATGCTTACGCCGGTATCAGCGACGAGACCACATTCAATTTCTCTACGATCTCTTCCAACCCGCTTCTTAGCTGGAGTAACCCATGGGATAACTCCACGGAATTCCAGGTTGATCAAAATATTGTGTTAAATTTCAATGAAACGATCCAGGCTGGCAATAGCGGAAACATTGTCATCAGCAACGGTTCCGATTCCCGCACCATCGCCATTAACGATGCCAGTCAGGTCAGCTTTAGCGGCGGCAAGGTAACCATTAATCCATCCGCTGATTTGATCCCCAATACGCACTACAGCATCCGCATCGATAGCGGCGCTATCACCGACCTTAGCGGTAATGCTTATGCCGGTATCAACGACGATAGCACGCTTGATTTTTCCACGGTTACAAGCGAACCCCGGCTGGCCGGCAGTACTCCTTGGGATGAGTCCACTGATTTCCAAGTTGATCAGAATATCGTATTGAATTTCAATGAAGCGGTTCAAGCAAGCGGCAGCGGAAACATTATCATCAGCAGCAGTTCCGATACCCGCACCATCGCCATCAACGATACCAGTCAAGTTACTTTTAACGGCGGCAAGGTAACAATAAATCCGATCGCGGATCTTGTTCCAAACACCAGCTACAGTATCCGCATCGATAGCGGCGCAATCATCGACCTGACTGGAAATGCTTACGCCGGTATTGACAACGATACCGCGCTCAACTTCTCCACGGTTTCATCGGATCCACGGCTATTCTGGACTAATCCTTGGGACGGCACATCGGACTTTCCGGTTGACAACAATATTGAGCTATCTTTCAATGAAGCGGTTAAGGCTGGCAGCAACGGCAATATTATGATCAGCAATGGCTCCGATACCCGCACCATCGCTATTAATGATGCCAGTCAGGTCAGCTTTGACGGTTATAGCGGCGTCACTATCAATCCCTCTGTCGATCTGATCCCTGATACCCATTACCACATCAAAATCGACAACGGCGCAATCACCGATTTGGCGGGTAATGCTTATGCCGGAATCAGCGACAACACCACGCTCGATTTCTCCACGGTTACGACCGAGCCGCGGCTGTCTTGGAGCAATCCTTGGGACGGTTTCACCGATTTCCAGGCCAATCAGAACATCGTGCTGTATTTCAACCAAGTAGTTAAACAGGGCGCCAGCGGCAATATCATTATCAGCAACGGCTCCGACACGCGTACCATCGCGATCAATGACGCCAGCCAAGTCAATTTTGATGGTGATCGCACTGTCACCATCAATCCGCTCACCGAGCTGGTGCCCGGCACCCACTACAGTATCAAGATCGACAGCGGTACTATTACCGATTTGGAAGGCAATGCTTATGCCGGTATCAGCGACGATACCGCGCTTGATTTCTTCACCATCACAACCGAGCCGCGGCTAACAGGGAGCAATCCTTGGGATGGTTTCACAGATTTCCAAGCTGATCAGAATATCGAATTGTACTTTAACGAACTGGTCCAACCAGGCAGCACTGGTAGCATTGTCATTAGCAATGACTCCGATACCCGCACTATCGCCATCAATGACAGCAGTCAGATCAGTTTCAATGGCTATGGCCTCTCCATCAATCCTTCAGCCGATCTGATTCCCAACAGCCATTACCACATCAAGATCGATAGCGGCGCTATTACCGATTTGGATGGCAATGCCTATGTTGGCATTAGCGATGATACGACACTCAACTTCTCCACGATCACAAGCGAGCCTCGGTTAACGTGGAGTAATCCCTTGGATAACGCTACGCAATTCCAAATTGATCACAATATCGAACTGCATTTCAATGAAGCAATTCAGGCTGGCAACAGCGGCAACATCGTGATCAGCAACGGCTCCGATACACGCACTATTGCCAGCAATGACAATAGCCAGGTCACAATTAATGGCGGCAAGGTAACCATTAACCCATCCGCTGATTTGATCCCCAATACGCACTACAGCATTCACATCGATAATGATGCTTTCATCGATCTGGCTGGAAATGCATACACCGGCATCAGCGACGACAGCACGCTTGATTTTTCCACGGTTACAAGCGAACCTCGGCTAACCGGCAGCACGCCTTGGGACAACTCCACCGAGTTCCAGGTTGATCGCAATATCGAGCTGTATTTCGATGAAGAGATTCAGGCTGGCAGTAGCGGCAATATTGTCATCAGCAACGGCTCCGACACACGTACCATCGCGATCAGTGACAGCAGTCAAGTGATTTTTAACGGCAATATATTAACCATCAATCCATCGGCCGATCTGGTTCCATTTTCCGGCTACAGCATCCGCATCGATAATGGCGCCATCACCGATCCGGCCGGTAATGTTTATGCCGGGATCAGCGACGATACCACGCTTAACTTCTCCACCGTTACCACTGAACCACGGCTGTCTTGGAGCAAGCCTTGGGACAATTCGACGGATTTCCCGCTTGACGGCGATATTGAGTTATTCTTCAATGAAACGGTTCAAGCTGGCAACAGCGGCAATATCGTCATCAGCAACGGTTCCGACACCCGCGTTATTGCTATCAATGATGCCAGTCAAGTGAGTTTCTCCGGCTATAATCGCGTCACCATCAATCCATCCAGCGATCTAATTCCATTTACTAACTACAGCATCCGCATCGATAACGGTGCCATCACCGATCTGGCCGGTAACACTTATGCCGGCATCAGCGACGATACTACGCTTAATTTCTCCACCGTCACAACCGAACCGCGGCTATCCTGGAGCAATCCTTGGGATGGCTTCACTGATTTCCAGGTTGATCAGAATATTTCTTTGTCTTTCAATCAAACAGTCAAACAAGGCGCAAGCGGCAACATCACTATCAGCAATGGTTCCGATACGCGCACTATCGCTATCGATGACGCCAGCCAAGTAAGCTTCGATGGATACAGTAGTGTAACTATCAACCCTACCGCCGATTTGATTCCTGGCACTCATTACAGCATCAAGATCGATAGCGGTGCCATCACCGACTTGGACGGAAATGCTTATGCCGGTATCAGTGACGATACCGCACTTGATTTCTCCACAATCACGAGCGAACCCCAACTAACCGGAAGTAATCCCTGGGACGATTACACCGGCTTCCAGATCGATCAAAATATTGAATTGTTCTTCAACGAGTGGGTTCAGGCTGGCAGTACCGGCAACATCATTATCTCCAACGGTTCCGATACCAGAACGATTGCGGCCAATGACTCCAGTCAGATTACATTCAACGGCAGCAAAGTTACCATTAATCCGGTTATGGATCTCGTTCCCAATACGGGTTACAGCATCTTGATCGATAGCGGTGCAGTTAGGGATATAGACGGAAATGCTTACGCCGGAATCAGCGACGATACCGCGCTTAATTTCACGACTGCCGCTGATGACGAATTCCTGCTTGTCAGTCCGGTAATCGTCGGATCGCCCGGTTTGACAGTTTCGGATATTGCCGGAGCTCAATTCCCCATTATTTAGCTGCAAGATAAACCAGTAAGCGGTGTTATCGCGATAAGATCGCACCGCTTACTCGTATAAACTACGCTACAATCAAGCTGTCAATCATCGCTCGGACATGAATCACTGATCTCACCATTCAACGGCATGCGACAACTTTCCGAAGCACTCCAAAAGGCCGCCCATCACCAGCATTCCGGACAATTCTCCGAAGCTGAAGCGATCTGTCTCAAAATTTGCTCAGCGATCCCCAATCAACCCGACACCTTGCATCTGTTGGCCATCATTTACGCACAAACCCAGCGTTACCAATTGGCCAATGATTATTTCCAGAAAGCAATTGCCACAGCACCAACACGCGCAGACTTTATCGGCAACTACGCCAATGCGCTTTTGGAGCAAAATCAAATCGAAACAGCGATCGGCTATTGCGAGCAATCGCTCGCACTCAATGCCAATCAAGCTGAAGTGCTGAATATATTGGGCAATGCGTATATGGCCCGGAATCGTAATGAAAAGGCTGCCGAATGTTTTCGCCGGGCACTGCAACTACGTCCGCAATATCCGCATGCGCTCAATAACCTTGGAAATGCGCTGCAAAAATTGAATAAAACTGACGATGCGATTCGCTGCTATCAACGAGCGCTCGAATTGCAGGGTGGTTACGCCGAAGCCAGCAATAATCTGGGACAGGCGCTAAAAAGCCTCGGAAGAATTGACGAGGCCAGGGCTTGTTTCCGTAAAGCGCTCCAGTCGATGCCCAACTTCAGCCAAGCTCGCCATAATCTTGCCGAAGTCGATTCCAGCTGGCTCGAACCGCTGCAAGGAAAAAAGCTTTTTCTTCGCCGTTACGAAGCAGAGGATGCCGCCTACATCCATCATTGCCACCAAAACGATGTCTTCATGAGACAGTACAATCAATATATTCCACGCAATCAACCGATCGATGATTTGGCAGCAAAGTTAAGTCAGACGCAGGCACAGCATCCGTGCCAAACAAAGACTGTCGATTGGGTCATTATCCGGAAAAATACCAATCAACCGGTTGGCATCGCGAATCTCGTTGACATTAACTTTCCGCATCGCCGTGCTGAATTTCTGATCGGTTTACCCAATCCCGAAGATCACGCGCATGGCACCGCCCTTGAAGCGACCTTGCTGATTCTTGAGTATGCGTTCAACCGCGTCCAATTGAACAAGCTGACGACCAACGTTTATGCCACTAACGCCTATTCGCAAGAAAACACGTTAGCGCTCGGTTTTATTCAAGAAAGTTATTTGCGCGAACACTTGTTCAATCCTGCCGATGGAAAATTTCTGGATGTTTATGGCAACGGCATGACACTCAGCGATTTCCGTTCCAATCAACGCATCGCCAGACTTTCCCGCCGCCTGCTCGGCCGGAACATCACCGCAACATAGCAAAACAATCCTGTTCGGCCACATCCCTCTGCTTTTAGCCAGTGGCACTACTTACTTTTCCGCAGAGATTATCCCCGTTTAAAAATGAAACACTCAGTATTGCAAGTTTTCTTATACAAAAAAGTGATAAACAAATGAAAAATTATTAGTTCCTTGAATAAAGAAAGCTGTGTAAATTTGCGGCTCTTGTAACTACGATCCTTGCAGAAATGACACAACTTTCAACCTCACACAAAGGCAGTCAGCTCAATACGGATGTCATCCAGGAAATTGTGGATGCCGTCACCAGCATCGACTACGGATCGGTGGAAGTGGTGATTCATGACGGCAAAGTCGTGCAAATCGAGTGCCGCAAGAAAATCCGCGTCAATCACAGCGGATCCGGGCGTAAAGCGTTGAAACCGGGCGCTTGATAAACCACCCGGATTCGAACACGGCGAATCAACCGGCACTAGCAATCAGTAATACCGGCCAGTAACACTGGAGGTAAAAACAAAAACAATATCAGTAACTCAACCGGCAAACCGGAGAGCTTACTCAGGAGAATACAGTGAAGTTTCTTTGGTTTTCGTTATCTACAGCGGCAGTAGGCTTACTCACCGCCATTCCGGCAGCCGCATCTTCGGATGGCAAGCCGGCCATAGACTTTCAAGGCATCCAGAAAAGCATTGTTCAATTGGCACAGCAGATCATTGCCGAACCCGGCAAACCATCTGCGGATAAAGCAACGGAACAACAGCCGGTGGACAAAGCAAAAGAAGTTGAGAAATCTTTACCGGCGATAGAACCTCAAGCGCAAAAACCGGCGACAGCACCAACGGCTGCGCAATCAACCAGCTATCACCGGCGGGCAGACAGTTATGCCACTAACCCGGAATCAGATCCGCCCCGCTATGTTCGCCGGTTAAGCGATATCGGCGTTCCTGCTTTCAAGGATATCACCTGGCTGGATATCGGTTTCGAGCATCGCACCCGCTACGAATGGCGCAACAATGACCTCCGGCGCGTCGAAGGCGGAGAAGACAATCCGATTTTTTTCCGTCACCGCGCCTGGTTGGGCATCCGCGATATTCTCGATCCATTCCGTTTTGCGGTGGAATTCCAGGATTCCCGGGTTATCAACAATAAGTACGTCACAACCGACCAGGAAAGAAACGAATACGATCTGATCAACGCTTACGGTGAACTCAATTTCAAGAAAGCGCTAGGCGCCGATGACCGGGGTAATGACCGCCCGATCCGCTTTCGTGTTGGACGGATGGCTTACGAGACCACCGACCGACGCTTTATCGCCCGTAACGAGTGGCGAAACACCACCAATACGTTTGAAGGTTTCCGCTTAAATATAGGCCGTGAAGCAAACGATTGGGAACTGGATTTATTCGGTTACCAACCGGTACGGCGCGCGCAAACCAAATTCGACATGTCCAACGAACGGCTTTGGTTCTTCGGTGCCATCGGCCACTGGCGCAGATGGTCTGACATCATCACGATACAACCGTATTTCATGGGTCAGAAACAAAATGCCGACCCCGATGGTTTTACCGCCACCAACCGTCAGGATCGGGAAATTTATATGCCGGGTTTCCGAACTTATGGAAAAGTCCTTGATTTGTTTGACTTTGATGTCAGCTATAACCACCAATTTGGCTACAGCGGGCCGCTGCGGCAAGATGCGCAAGGTTACACCATTGAAATCGGCAAAACCTTCAATCACCCGTGGAAGCCGCGTCTCACCGGTTTCTACGGCTACGCCAGCGGTGATAAAGATCCCAATGACGGCGTCGACAACCGCTTTGACCGCTTCTTCGGTTTCGCCCGGCCTTGGTCGGCGGATCACTACGTGGTCTACGAAAACTTGAAAGCGCCAAAAATCCGGATGGACTTGCAGCCCACGCAAAAACTAGGGTTTGAACTGACGTATGGCTGGTATTTTCTGGCGAGCAAACGCGACCGGATGTTCGATATTCTCGACGGCAATATCAGCCAAACCGTCAGAGATCCGGGTTTCAACCGGGATCGTACCGGCCAAAGCGGTGATTACGCCGGCCATGCGCTCGAAGGCCGGATACGCTACCAAGTATCGCCTAAAATCAATACCGTCTTGGGTTACACCCATTTCACCGCAGAAGATTTCGTCAAGAACCGCATTGCCGCAAGCCCGTCATGCGCGTCCGGTCACGTGCATCCTTGCGTTGACCACCGCTCTGGGGATACCGACTTTCTGTACTTTGAAGTACTCATCAGCCTCTTATAAACCCTGTCTTTAATGGAGAGATAGCATGAATATTAGAAAACTGTTCACAACAAGCATTTTAACCGCAGGCCTCATCGTCAGCAGTCACGCATTGGCTGAAAAAACCATCTTGAACGTCTCATACGACCCAACCCGCGAGCTCTATCAGGAATTCAATGCTGCTTTTGCTAAATTTTGGCGAAGCAAAAACAATGAAACTGTCAAAGTGCAACAATCGCACGGCGGTTCAGGCAAGCAAGCAAGATCGGTCATCGACGGCCTGGAAGCGGATGTCGTCACATTGGCATTGGCCAACGATATCAATGCCATCGCCGAGAAAGCCAAACTGCTGCCGGAAGATTGGCAGCAACGCTTATCGCTCAATAGCACCCCGTACACATCGACGATTATTTTTCTAGTGCGTAAAGGCAACCCGAAAGGCATCAAGGATTGGGCCGATCTGGCGCGTCCTGGCGTAGCTGTCATCACGCCAAACCCCAAAACTTCCGGCGGTGCGCAATGGAATTACCTCGCCGCGTGGGAATACGGCAGACGGCACTTGGGCGGCGATGATAAAGCTAAGGAATTCGTCACCAATATCTATAAAAATGTGCCGGTGCTTGATTCCGGTGCCCGCGGCTCCACCACGACGTTCGTCGAGCGCGGCGTAGGCGATGTGCTGATTACTTGGGAAAACGAAGCATTCCTGGCACTGAAGGAATACGGCGCGGAGAAATTCGAGATCGTGATCCCCTCGCTAAGTATTCTCGCTGAACCCCCGGTAGCAGTAGTCGACAAAGTCGTCGACAAGCGCGGCACCCGCCGGATCGCCGAAGCCTATCTGCAATACCTGTACTCCGATGAAGGACAGGAAATCGTCGCCAAGCATTTTTACCGCCCGACCAATGAAAAAGTCGCTGCGAAGTATGCCACCCAATTTCCTAAACTCGAACTATTCCGTATCGACGATGCTTTTGGCGGTTGGAAAAATGCGCACAAGGTGCATTTTGCCGATGACGCGAATTTTGATCAGATCTATCTGAAATAACAGAAAAAAATAGCGCACCTCGGTGCGCTATCACTTAAGTCATGGGGATTTAAAAATGACAGTTCTAATTGTCGGCGGCGATTACATCACATCGTTCAAACATCTGCTTTCCACCCAGCAAGATACACGTATCGAACATTGGGATGGCCGCAAAAAAGGATTCAACAAACGCGCATTTCCAAATGAAACCCACCTCGTGGTCGTCATTTGCGATTTTGTCAATCACAGTTTAACCCATTCGGTTAAGAAGAAAGCCAATCGCGAAGGAATTCCGCTGGTGTATTGCCACCGCTCAATTAACGAACTGAAACAAAAATTGCAAGATAGCGATCAAGCTGATGAAGATTGTTGTTGTTATTCAAGCCATGAACAATTCAAGAGACTGCACTAATGATTGCGTTATTTAACACAAACGGTCTCTTTTCATCAAAACAGAAAATCGCACGGAGATATTCCCATGAATGCATCGGCAAAATATTCGCACAGCAATAAAGATGAATTTGAACTCATTCAATCAGCCACCGACTACTCGCTACTAAGGGACGAGCACGGCTGGATTAGCGGACGTTTTTATCAGTGCGAACTAACCAGCGTTTTTCAACCCGTTTTTAATCTCAGTAGAGATCAAACGATTGGTCACGCAGCTTACATCCGTTCAAAGGCCGATGGCGAAGCGTCGCTATGGCCTTGGCAAGTTTTCTCTTTAGCCTCCAAAGACGAACAGCTGGTTGAACTGGATCGTTTATGCCGCGCGATTCATGCTTTGAATTTTTATTTCAACAACACATCCAGAACAGATAAATTGTTCGTTGAAGTTCATCCGCGTCTGCTGGAAAGCGTTAAGGACGACCATGGCCATGCTTTTGAAAATTTTCTCGACCTAATCGGGATAAAGACCTCGCAAGTTGTGATCGAGATTCCACTAACCGTTAACCGCAACTGGAAATTGCTGCAGCACGTCATCACCAACTACCGTTCGCGCGGTTATCAAATCGCCGCCAACTACAGCGGCACACAAAGCGACTGGATGACAGAGTTAGGTAGTTTGTACCCGGATATCGTGCGCATCACTGCGGATGATTTGATACGGCACCCTGATATCACCTCGTTGGTGGATACCATCCATAGTTTCAGATCGAGTCTATTGATCAGAGGTATCGAAACATCGACTCATCTGGCGCATGCGCTTCGAAACGGAGCTGATTATCTGCAAGGAAACCTGCTGGGCGAACCGCAACGCGCAATCCATATATTTGAATGAGCGCCCTCTTCAAATACGACTCACCGATAAAGGAACAAGTATTCACCACTACCAACCGGATTTAAAAAACAACCTGACACCACTACCATTTTTAACGTAAGGAGAATGAAATGACCGATATTCATCAAGCACATACCGCATTAGGTGATGTAGCGGCACGAACGCTTGCCAATGCCACAAAAACCGTTCCGATGATGGGAACCATCACGCCACGCTGGCTAACCCATCTGCTGCATTGGGTGCCGGTCGAGGCGGGTATTTACCGTGTTAACAAGGTAAAAGACCCAGATCAAGTCGAAGTGGATTGCTCGGCCAAAGATGAGCGCGAGCTGCCCGCTACCTTTGTCGACTATGAAGAATGGGGCCGGGAATATGTTCTAAGCGCGGTCAATACTGTGCTGGATGTGCATACCCGCGTTTCCGACCTGTATAGCAGCCCGCATAATCAAATCCGCGAACAGTTACGCCTCACCATCGAAACGGCAAAAGAGCGTCAGGAAAGCGAGCTGATCAATAACAAAGAATATGGTCTGCTCAATAACGCTGCAAAATCGATGCGGGTGAAGACACGAGCCGGTGCTCCCACCCCTGATGATTTGGATGAACTGATTGCACGTGTCTGGAAAGAACCTGGTTTCTTTCTAGCGCACCCGCAAGCAATTGCCGCGTTTGGCCGCGAGTGTACCCGCCGCGGCGTTCCACCTCCGACTGTTTCGTTGTTTGGTTCACAATTCCTGACTTGGCGCGGCATTCCATTGATTCCGAGCGACAAGCTCAATATCACCGGCGGCAAAACCAATATCCTGCTGCTGCGCACCGGCGAAAGCCGTCAAGGCGTAGTTGGATTGTATCAACCTGACCTGCCTGGACAACAAGGCATGGGGTTATCAGTGCGCTTTATGGGTATCAATCACAAAGCGATTGCCTCTTATTTAGTATCTCTCTACTGCTCGCTGGCGGTATTGACCGAAGATGCGCTCGGCGTGCTCGAAAACGTCGAAGTGGGTAAATATCATGAGTACAAATAATTTCGATCAACCGCCCAGTGATGCACTAAACGCGGCAGCCAGTTTTCTGCCGGATGTGGAATTACTCACGCGGCTGGCGAATGAATATTTTTCTGCATTACCGGTTGCCACTCCGATTTCAACTGCATCGCCCGCCGCTCCGGCTGTATCCACGTCTACACTGGAGATTCCCGTATTCCCGGCAGATCATTTCCACGCGGAGAGTTCCGCGTTTCCTCCGGCGGGCACCGGCAACCTCTCAAGCACGGTCATTCCTGCTGTGCCAGCAGCTATCCCGCTACCGTTCGAGGAAGAATTGCGCAACCTGTTACCGCCGGCACAGCTGCCCCCTGATACATATGCCGGTATCCCGGGCCGGACTGGCAACGGTTCGTCATTCTACTTCATCGACAGCCTCGCATCGCCGCACGCGGATGAAACAACCGCTAAATTCGCATCGGCGCATCCACCGTTTGATGTGAATGCGATCCGGCGTGACTTTCCGATCTTGAACGAGCTGGTGCACGGCCGTCCGCTGATTTGGCTGGACAATGCCGCCACGACGCAAAAACCTCAATCGGTGATTGATCGCCTGTCCCATTTTTACCGTCACGAAAATTCCAATATTCACCGTGCTGCGCACGAACTGGCAGCCCGCGCAACCGATGCTTATGAAGATGCGCGCAAAAAGGTTTCACATTTTCTCAATGCGCCATCGGTCGACGAAATCGTATTCGTGCGGGGCACCACCGAGGGTATCAATCTCGTTGCGCAAAGCTGGGGGCGGCAACACATCCAGCCAGGCGATGAAATCGTCATCTCCTGGCTGGAGCATCATGCCAATATCGTTCCCTGGCAACAGCTATGCAACGAAAAAGGCGCGGTACTACGCGTCGCGCCGGTCGACGACCACGGTCAGATACTGCTGGATGAATACCAGAAACTGCTCAATTCGCGCACCAAGCTGGTTGCTTTTTCGCAAGTTTCGAATGCGCTGGGCACTATCACCCCTGCGCAACAAATGATTGCGATGGCGCACCGCGTCGGTGCCCGGGTGCTGGTGGATGGCGCGCAATCGGTTTCGCACATGCGCGTCGATGTGCAGCAACTCGATTGCGACTGGTTCGTGTTTTCCGGTCATAAGGTATTTGCTCCTACCGGAATCGGTGCGTTGTTCGGCAAAGTCGAACTGCTCAATTCGATGCAGCCCTGGCAAGGCGGCGGCAACATGATCGAGGACGTGACTTTTGAGAAAACCACCTACCAGCGAGCACCTGCACGTTTCGAAGCCGGTACCGGCAATATTGCCGATGCCGTTGGGCTGGGAGCGGCGATTGATTATGTTCAGCGCATCGGTATCGACAATATCAGCCGATACGAGCATCAGTTACTGGTGTATGCAACCCGAGGCCTCGGCACCGTTCCCGGCTTGAAATTGATCGGCACCGCTCAGGATAAAGCGGGTGTCTTGTCATTCGTGTTAAAAGGATTCAGTTCGGAAGAAATCGGATCGGCATTGAACCGCGAAGGTATTGCGGTACGCGCCGGGCATCATTGCGCGCAACCGATTCTTCGGCGTTATGGCCTGGAAACCACGGTTCGTCCGTCACTGGCGTTTTATAATACCTGCGCGGACATCGACTTTCTCATTGCTGCATTACTTCGCATCCAGGGAGGTCGTCCGGGCTTTTAATCATGAATCAATCTTACTTAATACATGAGGTTCTCAATTGAGCACGTTCAAGCAACACAGCATTCTGCCCGGCTTCAATCTGGCACTGGGATTTACCTTGCTGTATCTCAGTCTGATCGTATTGATTCCGCTGTCAGCGGCATTCATCCGGACTGCTGAGTTAACCTGGCCGGAATTTTGGGCGATTGTCACGACACCACGGGTTTTGGCTTCGTACCGTTTGACGTTTGGTGTGTCATTCGCAGCCGCGCTCGTCAATGCGGTATTCGGCTTGTTAGTGGCGTGGGTGCTGGTGCGTTACCATTTTCCCGGGAAGAAAATTGTCGATGCCTTAGTCGACCTGCCGTTTGCATTGCCAACCGCCGTGGCCGGGATTGCACTCACTGCGCTGTATTCCGGCAATGGCTGGATCGGTCAGCATTTGGAACCGCTCGGCATCAAAGTGGCGTTTACGCCGCTGGGTATTTTTGTAGCGCTGACTTTTATCGGTTTGCCGTTTGTGGTACGTACCGTGCAGCCGGTGCTCGAGGACATCGAAGCCGAATTGGAAGAAGCGGCGGCCACGCTCGGCGCCAATCGCTGGCAAACTTTCACGCGCGTTATTTTTCCCGTGCTTTTTCCCGCCTTGATGACCGGCTTCGCGCTCGCCTTTGCACGCGCGATCGGTGAGTACGGTTCGGTCATTTTCATTGCCGGCAATATGCCGATGATTTCCGAAATCACACCGCTGCTGATCGTTACCAAACTGGAACAATACGACTACGCCGGAGCGACGGCGCTGTCGGTAGTGATGCTGGTGATTTCTTTCATTCTGTTACTGATCATTAATCTGCTGCAATGGTGGAGCCGCCGCAGTGCGCAAACTTGAGGACACGATGACTACGACGATTACATTTCCGGTATCCGTTAAAACCTTCCGGCAACGCGCTACCGAAGAACCGGCCTGGATACGCTGGCTTTTGACCGGAATCGCACTGATATTTTTGACGTTATTCCTTTTCGTACCGCTGATTTCGGTTTTCTATGAAGCGTTCAAGAAAGGCGTGGATGTCTATCTTGCGGCAATCACCGACCCCGATGCGGTTTCGGCGATCAAGCTGACCCTGACGGTAGCCGCGATTGCGGTGCCGCTGAACTTGGTATTCGGAATTGCGGCTGCCTGGGCGATCGCCAAGTTCGAATTCCGCGGCAAGAATTTGTTGATTACCTTGATCGACTTGCCCTTCTCAGTTTCACCGGTGGTTTCCGGACTGATTTATGTGTTGGTGTTCGGCTTGCAAGGCTGGTTGGGGCCGTGGTTGGCGGAACACGATATCAAGATCATTTTTGCCGTGCCTGGTATCGTGCTGGCGACTGTGTTTGTAACCGTGCCGTTCATTGCCCGCGAATTGATTCCTTTGATGCAAGCGCAAGGCACCGAGGAGGAGGAAGCGGCGATCGTGCTGGGCGCCAGCGGCTGGCAGACTTTCTGGCAGATCACATTACCCAATATCAAATGGGGCTTGTTGTATGGCGCTATTTTGTGTAACGCGCGCGCGATGGGTGAATTCGGCGCGGTATCGGTGGTATCCGGCCATATCCGCGGCAGCACCAACACGATGCCGCTGCACGTTGAAATCCTCTACAACGAATACAACTTTGCTGCCGCATTTGCCGTGGCTTCGCTGCTAGCCTTGCTGGCTTTGGTCACACTGGCGCTCAAAACGGCGATTGAATTTCACACCCAACAACATCAAACACAACGAGGTGATGCATGAGCATTGAAGTTCTTAATCTTTCCAAACAATTCGGCAGTTTTACCGCATTGCACGATGTCAACTTGCAAGTCCATTCGGGTGAATTGCTGGCGCTACTCGGTCCATCCGGCTCCGGCAAAACCACGCTGCTGCGCGTCATCGCAGGGCTTGAAACCGCCGACAGCGGCCAAGTGTTATTTCACGGCGAAGACGCAACCGATCAGCATGTGCGCGAGCGTCAAGTCGGGTTTGTATTTCAGCATTACGCGCTATTCCGCAATATGTCGATTTTCGACAACGTGGCATTTGGTTTGAACGTGCGTCCGAAGAAATTCCGCCCGGCGAAAGAGGAAATCCGCGAGCGCGTGATGAAACTGCTGCACTTGGTGCAACTGGATTGGCTGGCGGATCGCTACCCGCACCAGCTATCCGGCGGTCAGCGTCAGCGCATCGCGTTGGCGCGCGCCTTGGCGGTGGAACCAAAAGTATTATTGCTCGACGAGCCTTTTGGCGCATTGGATGCCAAAGTACGCAAGGAGCTACGCGCATGGCTTAGGCGGCTGCACGACGATATGCACATTACCAGCGTATTCGTCACCCATGACCAGGAGGAAGCACTGGAAGTCGCTGACCGCGTGGTCGTGATGAACGAAGGCCGGATCGAACAAATCGGCACGCCTGATGAAGTCTATGAGCAACCCGCCAATCCCTTCGTTTATGAATTTCTCGGCAACGTGAATTTATTTCATAGCCGTTTGCATCGCGGCCGCGCCTGGATTGGTGATCTCGAAGTCGATGCGCCGGAGCACGCCGAAGCCGAAGAACTAGCCGCGATTGCGTATGTACGCCCGCATGAAATTGAAGTTGAGCGCTTCCCCAATGGCGAAGCGGCATTAGCCGCGCAAATCGTGCACATTTTGTCTGTCGGGCCGATCGTGCGCCTGGAAATGTTACGCGACAACGACGAGCATAGGAATCCGGTACACGCTGAAATCAGTAAAGAGCGTTTCCGCGAATTACAATTGGCAAAAGGCGATCGAGTCTTTATTAAGCCCAAGCGGCTTGATTTGTTCCCGAGTTATTCCCAAAGCCAGTTGAAACATTAGTAGGGAATATCTCATGCCGATCCGGCATATCAGCACCTCACATACGAACAGGCGTAGGCTAGGTTGGCCGTATGACAAATGAACTAATCATGCACGATGATTCGCAACAGGAAATCAATCGCCGGGAAATCGATCATATTGTGTCGAAATTACGCACGCTACGGTTGGCATCTCTGGAACATCGCCAGCGGCTTAACAACCCGCCGCGGCTGCCATCGCGTAAAGCGTTAGCATCAATTCTCGAACACCTGAGCGCCGTTCTATTTCCGAATCGTCTCGGAGCGCCCGGTATTTCAAGCGACGGCATCGATTATTACGTCGGCCATACGCTGGACATTACGCTGCGCGATTTGCTCGACCAAATTCATCATGAGCTGTATTTCGTTTCCGAGCAAGAAAACAACAGCATCGCCACCCGCAGGCAAGCAGCGGACATTGCCAATGCTTTTGCACAGCAATTGCCAAATATCCGCGGCCTGCTGGAAAGCGATATCCGTGCAGCCTACGAAGGCGATCCGGCAGCTCACAGTATCGACGATGTCCTAGTGTGCTATCCCGGAGTGACTGCTGTTATCTATTACCGCATTGCGCATGAATTACACCAGCTGGGAGCACCCTTGATCGCTCGCATGATTTCGGAAATCGCGCATTCGCTGACCGGCGTGGAAATTCACCCCGGGGCCCGGATCGACGGCAGCTTTTTTATCGATCACGGTACCGGCGTGGTAATCGGCGAAACCACCATCATCGGCCGCAATGTCCGGCTTTATCAGGCTGTCACGCTCGGCGCCAAACGCTTCCCGGTAGATGAACACGGCGTGCTGGTCAAAGGAATCTTACGCCACCCGATCGTCGAAGATGACGTAGTCATTTACGCCGGCGCAACGATACTCGGACGCATCACCATTGGCCGCGGTTCGACGATTGGCGGAAATGTCTGGCTGACTCACAGCGTGCCGCCCGGCAGCCATATCATGCAAGCGCAAACCCGTAGCGAAACATTTGAAGGCGGCGCCGGTATCTGACACCGGTTCAAATCGTCTGTATGATGGTAATCATCCACCAATTTATTGAATCGCAATCATAAAAACCAACGATTCATTCGAAGATGAATTATGAATCTACAACTGATCGAACAACCACGATTTAAACAATAACAATGAATTTTCAACAATTACGCATTATCAACGAAACCGTACGGCGGAATTACAACCTGACCGAAGTGGCAAATGCCTTGTTCACGTCGCAATCGGGGGTCAGCAAGCATATCAAGGATCTGGAAGACGAGTTAAACATCGAGCTGTTTATCCGCAAAGGCAAACGGCTGGTCGGTCTGACCGAACCCGGCAAGGAACTCGTTACCATCGTCGAACGGATTTTGTTCGATACCAAAAATATCAAGCGATTGGCGGAGCAATTCAGTAATCACGATCAAGGCCAATTAGCGATCGCCACGACGCATACGCAAGCGCAATACATCCTGCCGCCGGTCGTTGCCGAATTCAAGAAAGCATTCCCCAAAGTCCATTTGGTCTTGAACGAATCGAAGCCCGGCGACATTTTATCGATGTTGATCGACGGTCAGGCGGATATCGGGATCGCGACCGAAGTACTGGAAAACGCCCCCGACTTGGTTTCCTTTCCGTTTCATACCTGGCAGCACATTGTCATCGTTCCCGTGGGGCATCCACTTCAATCCGCGCAACCGCTCACGCTCGAAGCCATCACGGAATACCCGATTATTACCTATCATCAAGGACTCACCGGACGCTCGCGCATTGACCAGACCTTTGCCAAAGCAGGCTTGATACCCGATATCGCCATGTCGGCGCTGGATGCGGATGTGATCAAAACCTACGTGAAATTAGGTTTGGGGATTGGCATCATTGCTTCTGTCGCCTTCTCCAGCGACCGCGACACCACACTGGTGAAACTGGACAGCGAATATTTGTTTGAAAAAAACACCACTTTCATCTCTGTCCGCCGCAATCACTATCTGCGCGGTTACGCCTACCGCTTTATCGAGCTATGCACCCCGACACTCAGCGAAACGGAAATACGGGCGAAGGTCAATCCCTTGATTGATGCTGAATAAAATAGCGGAAGAAGAATTCATGAATATTCCGGAGTATTTTGAGCGCCGGGAGCTGTATGCCGAGCTCAATGCCATTGCATACGAGTTGCTGGCGCCACCATTTGAGCTTTCGCATCTGGTATTGATGTCCGACCGGGGTCTGGTCGATCAGGAACGCCAATTGATCCGGGAATTGTGTCAGCACTTTGATATCAATCCGCCGCATCCGAATGACAATGATTTCAGCGCCAATTTTGGTGAGTTCCGGTTGCGCTGGGAGCGGCATACCGAATATTCGACTTATACCATTTATCGTGCGGCAGCGTTTGAGACGCCGTTTGAGCATCCACCGGTATCGTATATCCCTAAGGAGTGGATAGCGCGCTTGCCGGGGGAGCTTTTGGTAGCGACGCATATTGCACTAGAAGACCGTTCGCGACCCAAGCGCAGCCTGCACGAATTGTCGACGCTTTTTACATCCGGCACCGTAATCGGTTCCAAAGTGGCAGGGGGCGCTGCCAGCGTGTGGAGCGATAATCAGATTCATCCGGACAACTTTGGCCGGATTCTTGTCCACGATGAGAATTTGCGCAGCCGTCAGGTAGGACGGTTGGTACAACGTCTGCTGGAAATCGAAACATATCGCATGCTGGCGATGCTGCCACTGCCGGTCACGCGCAAAATCATTCCGCAATTGGCGCAAGCGGATCAGCGATTGGCTGACCTGATTGCCAACAATGTCGAGTTAACCAGTATCGAAGATGAGCAACGCTTGCTGGATGAGCTAACGATGCTTGCAGCGGAAACCGAACAGCTGTCGGCGCAAACCAGTCACCGGTTTAATGCCTCCAGAGTCTATTACGACATCGTTAAATTACGGATTACGGAACTGCGCGAAGAACGGATTGAAGGATTGCAGATGTTACAGGAATTCATGATACAGCGTTTGTCATCGGCGATGGCCACCTGCGAACTGGTACATACCAAGCTGGAAACGCTGTCAACGCGCTTAGGCCGCGCATCGGCCTTGTTGCGCACGCGAGTCGATTTGTCGATGGAGGCGCAAATTCGCGACTTGCTCAAATCCATGGATAGCCGTGCACAGGTACAATTGCGCATGCAAGAAACCGTCGAAGGTCTATCCGTCGTCGTACTCAGTTACTACCTGCTTGGAATCTCCGGTTACGGCCTGAAAGCCCTTAAGGCCGCCGGACACGGAATTGACGTTGAACTGCTAACCGGCATCGCCATTCCAGTAATTGTGCTGGGCGTTTTCTTTGTTGTCCGGCGATTACGCAATTCTTTCAATAAACTGCATCGGGATCAATAACAGCGGTTAAGGTCGCGCTCACTGCTGTGAATTTATTGCCTAAGCAGCATTCAGAACGTTATTAACCCTTCTTTGACATATTCTATATTTCCAATATAATGGAATCATGGAAATTACAATTGCAATAAAAGCACTGACAGCTTTGGCGCATGAAACCCGCCTGACGATATTCCGGACGTTAGTTCAGGCTGGCGAAACCGGTCTTCCGGCCGGGCAGTTGGCGAAAGAAATGGGCATTCCGAATGCGACCATGTCTTTTCATCTGAAAGAACTAACACATGCGGAACTGGTAACGGCCCGCCAGGAAAGCCGTTTTATTTATTATTCGGCGAATTTCGCAACGATGAATGCGCTATTGGGCTATCTCACCGAGAACTGCTGCGCCGGTATTCCATGCAGTCCAGCCGAGATTTGCTGCGATGAAAAAAACGGCCTGGCATTGCCCGCTGCTCAAATAACCAAGGAGACAACACGATGAAACGCTTTCATATCCATATCACCGTCGATAACTTGCAAGAAAATGTCCTTTTTTACTCCGCACTATTCGGCGTTGAACCATCCGTCAGCAAGCAAGACTACGCCAAGTGGATGCTGGACGATCCATTAATAAATTTCGCGATTTCAGCAAGAGGTGCAAAACCGGGGTTGGATCATGTGGGAATCCAGGTTGACTCGGAAGAAGCATTAAACGAAATGAATCGACAATTGGCTCAAGCCGGTTTGCCTGCTGCGAAACAACAGAATGCGCAATGTTGTTATGCATCGTCAAATAAATACTGGACCGTCGATTCGCAAGGTATTGCCTGGGAAGCGTTTCACACACTGACAACCATCCCGGTCTTTGGGCAAGATACCACCATTCCCACTAAAACCGAAAACTGTTGCGCGGTCTAATCATGAATGTATTGTTTCTTTGTACCGGAAATTGCTATGTTTCACCGAACCACATCTCAACATCCTTAACTTAACCTCAAAAAGGAAAATCACCATGACAACTATCCATGTTTTCGACCCTGCCTTATGCTGTAGTTCCGGTGTATGCGGCGCCGATGTCGACCAAGCGCTGCTCAGTTTTTCCGCCGATGTCGATTGGCTCAAGCAGCACGACGTAGCCATCGAGCGTTTCAATCTGGCGCAGCAACCTACGGCTTTCGCCGATAATCCAACCGCCAAAGCGTTTTTGGAACGTTCCGGTGCGGACGCGTTGCCTCTGATAATGGTTGACGGTGAAATCGCGTTGGCCGGCCGTTATCCGCAGCGCAGCGAACTGGCGCGTTGGGCGGGAATTCCGCTGCAAGAAAAAGCAGAACAATCGAGTTGCTGCGGTGGTTGTTGTTAACTCAAAACCGGGCCAATCTCATGGCAGATCCCAAATTTCTCGATCAACCGCCGCGTTTCCTGTTTTTTACCGGTAAAGGCGGGGTTGGCAAAACTTCGCTAGCTTGCGCCACAGCCATTACATTGGCCGATGGCGGCCGACGGGTTTTACTGGTCAGTACCGATCCAGCCTCCAATGTCGGCCAAGTGTTCGGCATGACAATCGGCAACCAGATTACTGCGATCAACGCAGTACCCGGATTGGCTGCCTTGGAAATCGATCCGCAAGCAGCGGCGCAAATTTACCGTGACCGGATCGTCAATCCGGTGCGTGGGGTATTGCCGGATACGGTGGTGAAAGGGATCGAGGAACAACTGTCCGGGGCTTGCACGACCGAAATCGCTGCTTTCGACGAATTTACCGCTCTACTGATCGATTCGGCGCTGACTGCGGATTACGATCACATTATTTTCGACACCGCACCGACTGGACATACCATCCGGCTACTGCAATTACCCGGCGCATGGAGTAACTTTCTTGAAGAAGGCAAAGGCGATGCGTCATGCCTTGGCCCGTTGGCGGGTCTGGAAAAACAACGCGCACAATACAAAGCAGCCGTGAATGCGCTCGCCGATCCGCAACGCACCCGGCTGGTATTGGTCGCCCGCGCACAGCAAACCACGTTACGCGAAGTAGCGCGCACACACGAAGAACTCACGGTCATCGGTTTGACCAACCAATACCTCGTCATCAATGGCTTGTTGCCGTCATCCGACGCAAAGCAGGATGAGTTGGCAGCCGCTATTTTCCAGCGCGAGCAGAAAACTTTAGCGGCCATGCCAGACATTCTCAAATCCTTGCCGCGGGATCACATCGCGCTGAAACCTTTCAATTTGGTCGGATTGACCGCTTTGCGGCAATTGCTGTTAGATGAATTACCTGCCGCTGGCGATAGCAATACGACGCATCAAGCCATGCCGTTTCCAGGCTTGTCCGGCTTGATCGACGATATTGCCAAGGATGGCTGCGGCTTGATCATGCTGATGGGCAAAGGCGGTGTTGGCAAAACCACGCTGGCAGCGGCGATTGCCATAAATCTCGCGCATCGCGGCTGGCCGGTGCATCTCACCACATCCGATCCGGCCGCGCATTTAAGCGAGACGCTCAGCGGCACGATGGAAAATCTCCAGGTCGACCGGATCGATCCGCAGGTAGAAACCGAGCGCTACCGTCAGCGCATTCTGCAAACCAAGGGAGCGCATCTGGATGCGCAAGGCAAGGCGTTACTGGAAGAAGATTTGCGCTCGCCCTGTACCGAAGAAATTGCGGTATTTCAGGCATTCTCGCGCATTATCCGCGAAGCGGGAAAGAAATTCGTGGTGATGGATACCGCACCGACCGGGCATACGCTATTGTTACTGGATGCCACCGGCGCTTATCATCGCGAAATTGCCAAACAAATGGATAGCCATGCCATCGCGCACTACACCACACCGATGATGCAACTGCAAAATCCCAAGCAAACCAAGATGCTGTTGGTGACATTGGCGGAAACCACGCCCGTGCTGGAGGCTGCCAGCCTGCAAGGCGATCTGCGCCGTGCCGGCATCGAACCGTGGGCTTGGATCATCAATAACAGCATCGCCGCCACGACCGTCCGGTCACCGCTGTTGTGCCAACGCGCTATAAATGAACTTAAGGATATCGAAGCGGTATCCACTCTCCATGCTAATCGCTACGCCGTCATTCCGTTATTCAAGGAAGAACCGGTCGGCATTGAAAAGTTATTGACTTTGTCAGGAAGCCATCAGTCAGCAACCAAACATTGAGAAATCCAGACATTGGATCGAGTAGCGTTGGTGTCAGTGATGATGGTGTCGATGCTGATGTTCCTGGGTTTGCGCCGATGCCGGTGTTGCACGGATTTGATAAGCGTCATGACAGGCAATACACTTGGTCATCGCGTCGCTCAACTGCCGCAGCGTGAGCTTGGGATCCTTTTTGGATTCCGCATCCGCAGCCATTTGATCGAAATCCCGATGCAAAGACATGCCCAGCTGCATGAATTCTTTGGGCAGCATGCCTTTGAGGTGATCCTCGGCTTTATGCGCCATGCCCAGCCCCAAAGGACGTGCATGCTTGGAAACCGACGCCATGTCATCGGTTGACAGCGCTGCCAGTATGCTTTGCGTACCCGACAACAATGCCCGCATTTCCTCCAGTACGTGGCCGCGCTGCGCTTCGGAGAGCGCAAGAATTTGCCGGTTGTCCTTGTCGGTTGCGATTGCTGAGGTGGAAATCAGCAAACAGGCAATGATCATTTGAGTTATTCGCACTTGATGCTCCTTGATAGTGAAAATCGAGGTTCGACTTTACCAGCCTGTTGCATTTCACCGCAACAGACCGGGATTTATATTGTCGGACTGGCAATATGGCGCATCATTTTATTCTTTGGGGCTACCGGCCCCACGGATTTGCTTGGTCTCGCTTTCGATTCGTCCGAAATGCTCTTGGTATTTACCCGAAGCAAGCGCTGCCTCGAAAGCATCGGCAATTTTTTTCACTAAAGCCGTATATTCAGGATTGGCGTCAGCGTAAATGTGCTTGCTGAATTGCAGTATTTGCGCGTCTTCCTTCATCGTGACATCGAATTTCAATTCGCCGTCAGCGAAAGTGAGTATGCGGCCGGTATATTCGTGAAATTTGTCCTCGACGAGATTGGCTTTTGTCCACCCCGTTTGTTGCTCCAAAAACGCCAGGAACGCGGGCAACATCGACGCCTTCACCGGGTAGAGTGTGTAATAAGGAGAAGCGTATTCAACCTTGAATCTACCCGTCCAGTAGGGCGCCTTCTCCAATTTACGAAGGCGCAAGCGGTCACCTTGTGCCGATTTCTCCCATTCGAAAAACTTTTCAAACCAAGCAAAATCCATGTCATTCACGTTGATCAGGCGCAATTCGGTATCATCGAATTTAACCGCATAACCACTATCCTGTTCAATGTCATACACTACGAGGGCATGCTCGGAATCGGGTAAATCCTCATCCGCAGTGTTCCAGCTCTGGAATGCGCCCCGGAATACGATGCTCTTGCGGTCGGGTGAAAACGCCAACGCCCCGCGCGGCGAAGGAAACGAGTAATTCTCAACATCGTTGTTGTTGGAATTGAAGCGCCGGATGCTGCGAGTCTGTACGTCGAGAACAGCATGCCCACTGACCAGTAGAAACCGCCCGTTCGTGAGGCTGTCCAATTTGTCCAAATCATCGGTATTGCTCCTGGCAAACACTTCTTGGTAAGGCCCAGGCTGACCGTTTTCGCTGTCCAGAAATTGCAGGGAAGCAAAATCGTGATGCTGCTCCAGAATGGATTCGACGACAGGCGCGCCATTCTTCAGATAAATCAGGTACAAGCTTTGGCTGCCTGCTATCAAAGTCGGATCGGGTGCGCCGGGAAGCGCATAGACACGCCACAAGTAGGGCAGCCCCGTATTGCGTTGCAGTGCGTCGGGAAAGACAACTGGCTTGCCGTTGTACAAAATCGTGTAGGCTACGTCTGTCTGGTTGACCATGCCGTAATTAATATTGAACTGCTTGCTCTTGGTGGCCGTGGCACGGATGGTAAAGGGCCCGTAGGCGATGTCTTTTTCGATGTGGTTAACGCCACCTGAGCAGCTGGAAACAAAACACACGGTAATAAGCGCCACGACAGCTACGATGCATGCTATTTTCATAATTTTAGTCATTTATTTCTGAGAATTCTTTCAAGCGGATTATACAAATAGACATCCATAACCTGTAAAAACCATTGGAAAATTCATTATTAAGGTAAAACCATCTATCAGTGCCGAAATTGTGCATGCAATCCTATCTGAAAAACATGGTTTAGGTTGTTTGCTTGCCTCGCTTAACCTTGTTTTCCTTCAATTTATTGGGTTGCCTAAACCGGTTTTTACCGGCAATCCGGAGAAGCCGGAGAAATTTCGGGCATTCGAAATGACTGGGCGCTTTGCAAACCGCAGCGTGACGCAGCCCATCCCGCATAGCGGACAGTGCTTCAATTGTTTTATCCAGTTCATCCGCCTTGGCTAAAAGTAATGCGCGATTAATGTCAGGCCCTTCGGGGGTAAACATTTCCGCGATTTCATCGAGCGAGAAACCGGCACTACGCCCCAATGATATTAAAGCCAGCCGCTCAATGACATGGGCATTGAATAAACGCCGCAAACCACTCCGGCCGCATGACCGGATCAATCCTTTTTCTTCATAAAATCGTATTGTTGAAGCTGGCAGTCCGGATACTTTTGCGACTTCAGTGATATCCACTATTTCACCTGTTGTAATTAATACTTGACCTCAAGCCGACTTGAGCTTTTATCCTAGCTCAGTACACAACTTAGTACAACACTCAAGTCATTAAGATGGTGGCTTGTGATTAATCTTTTAAGAATTTAAGGAGCCGCTATGGAAGCAAGTTTTTGGCATCAGAAATGGGAACGAGGTGAGACCGGTTTTCATGAAAACGAGATAAATCCTTTTTTAATGAAGCATTTTGAAGCCTTAGATCCGCCAAAGGGCGGCCGGATATTCTTGCCGTTGTGCGGCAAGACGCGCGATATTGGATGGTTCCTTGCCAATGGATACCGGGTTATCGGCGCGGAGCTAAGCGAACTGGCCATCAACGAGCTGTTTACAGAACTGGACATAAAACCGGAAATCTCAAAAGATGGAAAATTGACTCGTTACCGCGCTGAAAATCTGGACATTTTAGCAGGCGATTTTTTCGATGTATCCGCAGAATCTCTTGGCCCCATCAGCGCGATATACGATCGAGCAGCTTTAGTCGCGCTGCCCGCTTCCATGCGCAAGCAATATTCCTCGCACCTGATGAATCTAACCGATGCAGCACCGCAATTGCTGATCACTTATGAATACAATCAATCACAGATGGACGGTCCGCCATTTTCGGTTAATGAAGACGAAGTCAAACAGCTTTACTCGGCTGCGTATCGATTGGAGTCTGCTGAAAGCAAAATCATTGCAGGCGGATTGAAGGGAAAAGTGGCGTCGGCAGAAACCGCCTGGGTACTCCATAAAATCAAACAATAGGCTGAATTCATATGCCGGACATCGAATGGATTGTGTTGTACATGGCTCTGGGAGCCATTGCCGGTTTTATAGCCGGATTGCTGGGTTTTGGCGGCGGCGGGATGCTGGTTCCTTTGCTGGCATCTATTTTTACCATGCAAGGCATGAGTACGGATAACGTTGTGCATTTAGCATTAGGAACGTCATTGGCTTGCATGATTATCTCTTCAACGGCAAGCATTCGCGCACACGCTTTTCGAGGAACGGTCATGTGGCGGGCCGCCGGCGGCATGGCGCCCGGAATCGTCATCGGTGCCTTTCTGTCCGCTCACGCCGCAACAAATCTTAATTCAACCTTCATTGCTGTATTTTTTGCGCTATTCATGGCACTGATAGCCTTGCAAATGTTTGTTAATTGGCAACCGGAACCCAGCAAACAACCCATAACGCTTCGCGGATTACTCGCGGCCGGAGTTGGGATCGGATCCGTATCGGCACTGACCGCAGTGGGCGGCGGTTTTCTCACCGTTGCCTACCTGAGCTATAAGAGTTTGGACATAAAAACAGCGATTGGCACGTCAGCCGCCATCGGATTTCCCCTCGCCATCGCCGGAACTGCCAGTTATATGATAAGCGGCTGGTCTATCACATTAAGCAATCCCTATACCTTGGGGTTCATTTATATGCCGGCATTCTTGGCGGTATCGATAGCCGGCGCCATTGCGGCGCACTATAGCGCTCGTTGTTCGCATCGTTTGCCTGAAGCTTTTCTGAAAAAAGCATTGGCCATTATCTCGCTGCTTTTGAGCATAAAAATGCTGGCTTCGATTGCTTGAAACGGGCGTGATCCCTCAATCACACGTCAAATCGCCGGTGAATCGCCAGTTCGAGCTTCCTGACAGCCATAGATATGCCCGGTTTTTTCCAGATCGAACGGCAGGGCTGACACATTGCCGCAATACCTGCGCAACAATCACCGGTTAACATATTTCACCGCATTACCACCGCCCCTTTCCGGCAGTTGTTATGCCTTTAATAACAATAGCTTCATTAATTTATTCAAATCATCTGGGATCTCTTAACATGAAACCGTTTAACCCAATACTCGGCTTGACCAAAAAAGCCCTGAGTACCGCAGCATTGGCCACGCTTCCCGTCATTACGGCCACCACACCGTCGAATGCGGCATCCCCCGCAACGCCCTACTTTCAGCGTATCGCAACCTACCTCGTTTGCGAAAATACAAGCTGCGACAGGGACTCCGTTAAAGAAACCGTTGCTGAAATCATTGCCGTCAACAAAGACAGCAATATCTTGATTTACACCGACAGCCCGACCGGGAAAATAGGATTCGTCAATATCAGCGACCCAGCCAATCCCACCGGTCTCGGCACCGTTGATGCGAGCGGTGAACCGACCTCGGTCGCCGTTTCCGGCGACTATGCTCTGGTCGGTGTGAATACTTCGGCAAGTTTTGCGGCGCCTTCCGGCATCCTCTCGGTCTATCACCTTCCATCTTGTCTGGTTGATGTCGCCAATTGCGCGCCGGTCCGGGACATCGATATGGGCGGCCAGCCGGATTCGGTAGCCGTCAGCCCCAATGGCCGTTATGCGGCGGTCGTGATCGAAAACGAGCGCGATGAGGCCGTGACTGTTGCCGGTGTCAAAGGCGGATTACCGCAATCCCCCGCCGGGTACCTGAATATTATCGACTTGATCGGCAAACCCGGAAACTGGAAAGTGCGTCCGGTGGATTTAACCGGCTTGGCGGACTATGGCATTGACGATCCAGAACCGGAATTTGTCAGCATCAATCAGAGCAATATTGCCGCAATCACATTGCAGGAGAATAACCACATCGTTTTCGTCAATCTCGCCGATGGCAAGATATTGCAGCATTTCAATGCAGGCAACGTAACCCTCGAAGGCGTGGATACCGCGGATAACAAATTAATCGATTTTTCCAGCACCTTGAAAAACATTCCCCGGGAACCCGACGCCATCACCTGGCTGAACCACATGGTCATCACCGCCAACGAGGGGGATTTATTCGGCGGCAGCCGCGGCTTTACCTTTTTCAATCGCAACGGTACGGTTCTTTATGACTCCGGTATGGAATTCGATTACCTTGCCGCCAAGATCGGCCATTATCCGGAAAAACGCTCCGACAACAAAGGCAGCGAGCCCGAAGGCATCACGGCTGCCCGGTTTGGTAATGAAAATCTGGTTTTCGTCGGCTCCGAACGCGCCAATTTTGTCGGCGTGTACAGTTTCCAAGGCCGTTCGGTGGATTACAAACAAGCACTGCCGACCGGTGCGGGTCCTGAAGGATTGCTGGCTATCCCGCATCGCCAGCTTTTCATCGCATCCACCGAGGTGGATTCGCCCGTCCGTTCTCAAATCAACATTTTCCGCTTAGAACGGAAACCGGCCGGTTATCCGCAGATCGAATCCGAGCTGCTGGCCGATGGTAAACCGATCGTTTGGGGCGCGCTGTCGGCACTCGCTGCGGATAAGGATGATGCCAATCGTTTGTATACCGTTCATGACAGTTTCTACAACAAAAGCCGCATCTATACGATCGATGCCAGCAGCCATCCGGCGAAAATCTCAGCGGTCACGCCCATTCTGAAAAGTGGCTCAGCGGTCAATTACGATCTGGAAGGTATTGCGCAACGCAGCGATGGCAGTTTTTGGCTGGCTTCGGAAGGCGCCGGTACATCGACCACGCGTAATCTTCTGATTGAGGTCAGTAGCGACGGCACGGTCATCCGCGAAGTCCGCTTACCGGCTGCAGTTGATGCGCTACAAGTCAGCAATGGTTATGAAGGTGTTGCAGTCACCGGACGCGCCGGCGCCGATGAACAAGTTTATGTCGCCTTTCAACGGGAATGGAAAGACGATCCGCTTGGCATGGTGCGCATCGGGCAATACACGCCGTCATTGGACCTGGATCCGGCGATCGACGAAGGCGAATGGAAATTCTTTTATTATCCGCTCGACCCCGTCGAGTCTCCCACCGGCGGCTGGGTAGGATTGTCCGAAATTACAGCGCTGGGCAACGGCAAATTTGCGATCATCGAGCGCGATAATCAAGCGGGACCGGATGCACGCATCAAGCGCGTCTATACCGTCGACATCTCGGGAATAACCCCCAAAACCCAAACGGAAGGCAATTTCCCGATACTCAATAAAAACCTGGCAATCGATGTACTGCCGGCCATGCAAGCGGGTAAAGGCTGGGTGCATGACAAGCTCGAAGGTTTGGCAAAAACAATCGACGGAACCGTGTACGTCGTCACCGACAACGATGGTGTCGATAATTCAACCGGTGAAACGCAATTTCTTAATTTGGGCAATGCGCTGAATTAAGGTTTGTAAGCTACGCAAGAAAGGCGCCAACTGGATGGACGAAGGAGGCGCCTTTTCCGCTTGAACCTTCCGGAACGGCCGGATCACTGTCATTCAAACTTGTGAATAATTCCAAAAGAACGAATTTACTTTTCCTGCCGCAGCAAAGCCGCTTCATGATTATACAATGCGATCGCTTATCGTCCCGGTTGGCAACAGCACGCATCAACCGTTCGCGAAGCACAGATTGAATCACCGATTTATGCCAACAAAATCCAAAAAAATTTACGTGCTGGATACCTCGGTCATTCTCTATAACCATCATGCAATATACAGCTTCCAGGACAATGATGTGGCTATTCCGATCACTGTGCTCGAAGAATTGGATCACTTCAAAAAGGGTAATGAGACCAAGAATTTCGAAGCCAGGGAATTCATTCGCATCATGGACAAACTATCGGAGGGAAGCTCACTGCAAAACTGGATTCCCATCGACCGGCCCGGTCACGGCAAATTCAAAGTGATTATGCAAAAGCCGGCAAACGGTCTCGATGCAATCAAGATTTTCGGTGAAAATAGTCCCGATCATCGTATCCTGAATACCGTCATTGCGCTGAGCAAATCTTGCTCCAAGCATAAAATCATATTGGTGACTAAAGACATCAACTTAAGACTCAAAGCAAAATCTCTGAGTCTCGCTGCGGAAGATTTTCAAACCGGAAAAATCACCGATCTGGCATCACTGTATACCGGAAAAACTTTGATCACGGGATTGAGTAAGGAAATTATCGACCATATTTATACCCACGGCTATTGCTCCGCTGATGACATCGGTATCCGGAACCCTATTCCCAATCATTACTTTATCTTGAAAAATTCCCGCACGTCCGTGCTGGTATTTTATAATTCCATCACGCAGAGAATCGAACAATTGGAGAAACAACCCGCGTACCGGATCTGGCCGAAAAATGCGGAACAAGTCTTTGCTCTGCACGCACTCACCCATCCCGACATTAAACTGGTCACCTTACAAGGCGTGGCTGGTACCGGCAAGACCTTATTGGCATTGGCCGGGGCACTGGAACAAAAAAGACACTACAAGCAGATCTTGCTTTCACGTCCGGTAGTACCCCTCAGTAACAAGGATATCGGTTTTCTGCCCGGCGATATCGCATCGAAACTCGCGCCTTACATGGAACCGTTATGGGATAACCTCAAATTCATCAAAAGCCAGTTTAATGAAAAAGATAAAGAGTATAAAAAATTAACCGAAGCGGTTTCGCAGGAAAAACTCAAAATCACGCCGCTGGCCTATATCAGAGGCCGAAGTATTTCAAATGTATTTTTCATCATCGACGAAGCGCAGAATTTAACGCCTCACGAAGTGAAAACCATCATCACCCGCGCTGGAGAAAACACCAAAATCATCTTTACCGGCGATATTTATCAAATCGATACGCCCTACTTAGACTCGCAGAGCAATGGCCTATCTTATCTGATCGATAAAATTAAACATCATGAGATCTATGCGCATATCCAGTTGGAAAAAGGCGAGCGATCCAATTTGGCCAATCTGGCGAATCAATTGCTTTGATTGCCGCCAAATAACTACTCAACCAGCTTGAGTAAATACAGTGGACAGCAAGAAACCAAGGAATACTGACTCTTGGTTTCTTGCTGTGATCAGACATTAGTGAAGATAAAAGCTTCCGCTTTTCAAATCACTATTAAATCTTTCTTCTTTTCCAGGCTGATGCGCTAATCAAACCCAATCCGGCCAGCAGCATTGCGTAGGTTTCGGGTTCCGGAACAGCCAGCATGATTAAGCGATCATCGCCGCTGGTTGGATGTTGCACATTCAAATAAGCGATATTGGGATTGAATTTATCGAAATACAAGCCGGTTGGCTCTGCACCTAAAGTCGACATGCTGGCCCAGCGACCGACCGATTCAGCGACGCCATCGTGATTGGTATCGGTAGCAAACCAGATATCGGCGGAACCGCCTGGTTGATCTTCGATCACATAGATGTTGCCTTCCGCATCAATCGCCAGATTATCCGGATTGTTGAATACTCCACCCACACCGAGACCAGTCGCCAGATCCAGCGTAGCGGAATTGACAAACAGATTGGCGGTATTGCTGGCCAGATTGAAAGAATACACTTCATCGGTGGTCGTAGTCGCCACGTAGAGGATCTGATCGCCGCTTGCCAATGTTTTGATTTCCAGATCTTCCGGGCGCTGGTAATTGGTGCCATGCACGACATCGGCGGTCAAACGGCCGTCGATGCTGCCATCCACGTTAAGAACCGATACACCCGGAATCGCAGCGCCATTGATATCGGATATCGGTTCCCACGTAATCGCTCCGGTTGCATTGGCATTGTTACCGCCATCCACCAGCATCACAAATGTCTGTCCCGCGGCAAAGTAATCGTCACCGTTGGTTGCATTGGGGTTGGCTGATACAAATTTATAAATGCTGCCGCCATTAAACTCATCAATAAAGTACATCGCGTTGTTCTTATCAAACGCTAAGCCTTCGTGTGATACGCGTGGCAACAGGCTGCGATGGATAAAGTTGGAATCACCGGTGCCAGTCGCTGTCACCGAGTTGGTCAATTCAAACAGCCGTCCTTTGGTACTGCCGGCACCCCAGGATTCCTCGGCTGTCAGATAACTCCCCCAAGGTGTCCAGCGCGATGCATCGCCCGCTACAAACCCTTGCGCACCGGGCGCAACCAGCGTTACGGTGCGGGTATTGTAATCAGGATTCCACAAATCGACCCGTTGCACACCCGCAGTACTGGTTTCAAACGGCATGAATAAGTAGCGGCCTGCGTCAACACCGGTTTCATTGGCGGTAATCATATCCCAAGCCCCGCTATTGGCTTGACCCTGTGCAAGCTGGTTGGCGCGGTTGGCAATTGAAACTTGTGTCCAGGATGCATTTCCAAGCTCCAAGGGACTGGATTCCGGCAGTGAACCGCCAGGTACGCTGCTGGGCAACGGGGTAAAAGTATCAAAACCGGTGCTGGCCGCCATTGACTGTGTTGCTGCAACCATACTAACGATCGCACCTGTTACTAATGTATTCAGTATTTTCTTCTGGAACATCATGTTCTCCCGAAAAGTAATCAAAAAATTCTTGTGGATAAGAAGTGATGTACAGGCAATCCGGCTGTCTGCGTTATCCGAACGGATAGGTTTATCATGCAGATCCTGGATTTTCCGGTGACCGGCTCACGCCGGAGATGGCTTTACAGTACGGAAGGCAGTATAGGCAGCCAGTATGACGCGGTTATTGCGGCGGTGTTACGTAACGGAATTTCCGATGGACAGTTACAAACAGTTATTTTTCAAGGAAATTCACAAGAATGAGGATCGAAAAACTACCCAAGCTGGTAATAAATTTTGTTCTCACCCTATTATCAGACTTTATTCCGATCAGCTATCAGCGTTTTAACAGGTAGTGATAAAATGCGATAATTGATTCTCAAAATTTCAAAGGATTGGTATCACCATGTTTTCGCAAAAACACACGATTGAAAATGTAGACCCGGATCTATGGCAAGCGATTAAAGGCGAGATGCAACGCCAGGAAGAATATATCGAACTCATCGCTTCCGAGAATTACGCGAGTCCTGCCGTGATGCAAGCGCAGGGATCCGTGCTCACCAACAAATACGCAGAAGGCTATCCCACCAAACGCTATTACGGCGGCTGTATGTACGCCGATCAAGTGGAACAATTGGCGATTGATCGCCTGAAGGCTTTGTTTGGCGCGGAATATGTCAATGTGCAGCCGCATTCCGGCTCGCAAGCCAATGCCGCAGTCTACCTCTCGGTGTTAAAACCGGGCGACACATTGCTTGGAATGTCCTTAGCCCACGGCGGCCATTTGACACACGGTTCGAGCGTCAGCATGAGCGGAAAAATTTTCAATTCTATTTCTTATGGATTGCATCCCGAAACGGAGTTGCTCGATTACGACGAAGTGGAACGTTTAGCGCACGAACACAAGCCTAAAATGATCGTGGCAGGCGCTTCATCGTATGCGCGCGTCATCGACTGGAAGCGTTTCCGCAAGATCGCGGATGCTGTCGGCGCTTATCTGTTTGTCGATATGGCGCATTATGCAGGATTGATCGCTGCCGGTTTTTATCCCAATCCAGTCGGCATTGCCGATTTCGTCACCAGTACCACGCACAAAACGCTTCGCGGTCCCCGGGGCGGTATCATCATGGCCAAGCCGGAGCATGAAAAAGCATTGAATTCAGCGATTTTCCCGCAAACCCAAGGCGGTCCGCTGATGCATGTGATCGCAGCCAAAGCGGTTGCTTTTAAAGAAGCTGCCAGCAAAGAGTTTAAGGATTACCAAGAACAAGTGATCGAGAATGCGCGCGTTATGGCGAAAGTACTGACCAGCCGCGGATTGCGGATCGTTTCGGGTCAAACCGACTGCCATATGTTTCTTGTCGATCTGCGCGCGATGAATTTGACCGGTAAACAAGCCGAGGAGTCGCTTGAACATGCGCACATCACCGTCAACAAAAACGCCATCCCTAATGATCCGCAAAAACCATTTGTTACCAGCGGCATCCGCGTCGGTTCACCGGCAATTACCACGCGGGGTTTCAGAGAATTCGAGGCTGAGCAACTGGCGAATCTGATCGCGGATGTCTTAGCAGCGCCTGAGGATTCTGCGGTTATCTCCAGAGTGGCTGATGAAGCCAAAAAACTGTGCGCGAAATTTCCGGTGTATGGATGATTTTTCCTTGGAAATATCAATCCGGCTTAATGCTTGTGATCGTTAATTAATTATGAAATGTCCATTCTGCAACGCGGATGACACCAACGTGATTGATTCACGGGTAAGCGAGGATGGTCACAAAATCCGCCGCCGCCGCCGCTGCCCCGCTTGCGACAAACGTTTTACAACTTACGAAACCGTCGAATTACGGTTGCCGCAAGTTGTAAAGCACGATGGCAGCCGGGCGGAATTCGACCGGAACAAATTGCTGACAGGCTTTCAGCGGGCATTGCATAAGCGGCCCGTTCCTACCCGCTACGTCGATGAAGCGATCGATCGGATCGTTCAAAAGCTGTTAGCAATGGGTGAGCGCGAAGTTTCGTCGCGGAGCATCGGCGAAAGCGTCATGGAAGAACTTTATAAGCTGGACAAAGTCGCGTATATCCGCTTTGCATCCGTTTATAAAAGTTTTCAGGATGTTGACGATTTCCGCGACGCGATCAAAGAAGCGCAAAAGCAGTACCCGTCGATGCCGTCGAAGAAAGTATCTTGATTTTGCACGGTGACATCACGGCGCTTCTTGTTTATACACTCAGGCGGGTCATAGTCCAAACATAGCTTCCTCGATGTTTTCTTCCGCCGATCATGCATTCATGTCTCATGCCCTGCGCTTGGCGGAAAAGGGGCTGTATAGCACGACACCGAATCCGCGCGTCGGCTGCGTCATTGTCCACGATAATCAAATCGTCGGCAGCGGCTGGCATGAAAAAACCGGGTTACCGCACGCGGAAGTGAATGCCTTGATAAATGCCGGAGCTGCATCACGGGGCGCAACCGCCTATGTGACGCTGGAGCCTTGCAGTCATTTCGGGCGCACACCGCCATGCGCCAATGCGCTGATTGATGCAGGCATTGCACAAGTCATTATGGCCATGCAAGACCCAAATCCACGAGTAGCCGGGCAAGGCTGTGCGATGCTGGAACATGCAGGGATCGCCGTAAAATCAGGCCTATTACAAGCACAAGCTGAAGCATTAAACATTGGGTTTATTTCGCGCATGGTGCGCAAGAAACCCTGGATCCGACTAAAAACCGCCGCTAGCTTGGATGGCAAAACGGCATTGAATAATGGGATCAGTCAATGGATTACCGGTGAAGCCGCGCGACGCGACGGACATCGGTGGCGAGCGCGTTCTTGCGCCATTCTGACAGGTATTGGCACCATTCTTGCGGATGATCCGCAACTTTCCGTCCGGCATATCGAAACACTCCGTCAACCTAAAAGAATCATTGTTGACAGCCACTTGGCGATCTCGTTGAGCGCTAAAGTGCTGCAAGGCGAAACCGAAACATTTATTTTTACAGCGTGCGATAACAACCCGGACAAGATCACCGCGCTGGAAAACATGGGAATCCGCACATTCATTTTCCGGAACACTACGGGATCGGTGGACCTGAATAAAATGATGATCATGCTTGCCGAATTGGAAATCAATGAAGTACTGGTAGAAGCCGGCAGCGGCCTTAACGGTGCTTTAATCGAAGCCGGATTGGCAGACGAAATCATTATCTACCTTGCACCGCATCTCCTTGGTGATGCCGCAAGAGGAATGATCCAGCTTCCTGAATTGACGAACTTGAATCAAAAAAAATCACTTAAAATCGAGGACTTGAGATTAATCGGCCCGGATATCCGCATAATCGCTTCTTTCAGTGCAAATTGATCGTTCACTATTCTTTTAGCGGCCTTTTGGCGAGTTTTCGTTGTAGTGTACGGCGATGCATATTCAGTATCCGGGCAGTTACTGAAACATTGTTGTCATTTTCGGTGAGAATCCGCTGAATATATTCCCACTCCAATCTGCTAACCGATAACGGATTGGCACTGATCGGTATGCTGGATTCACCGGTGATCCGTTCAAAAGCAGCCATAATCTGGTCTGCATCAACCGGTTTCGCAAGATAATGGGTAGCCCCGAGTTTAATCGCTTCCACCGCAGTCGCGATGCTGGCATAGCCTGTGAGCATCACAATGCGGGTACCCGGATCCAGCGCCCGGAGTTTTTCCACCAGTACCAGACCGGATTCACTGGATAATTTAAGATCAACGATCGCGTATTCCGGTGTCGACTGCCCGGAAAAATTCAGCGCATCTTCAATGGTATGTGCGCAGGTGACATCAAAGCCCCGTTTTTTCATGGCTTTAGTCAATACTTCGCAGAAGATCGTATCGTCATCCACGATCAGTAAGCTGGGCTTCTCACTGCTATCGATCATCAACGTATCATGCATGGTTGTGGTTCCTGATTAGCGGCAATACAACTTGCGTACAGGCACCGCCATTCTCCAGGTTAAACAACCTGACACTGCCGCCATATCGTTCAATATTGGCATTGGCAAGAAACAAGCCTATCCCGAACCCCTGTCCAGGCGCCTTACTGGAAAAGAATGCTTCACCGGCACGCTGCAAGGCTTCGGGTGACAGTCCCTTGCCATCGTCAATAATGTCAAGATTCAAAACCGAATGATCCCAGTGACTGTTGATCGTGACGCATTCGGAAGATGCGTCGGCTGCGTTATTCAGTAGATTAAGCAATGACTGGCTCAATAATTGACTGTCCATAATTTTCGGTACCGGTTGCTCGCCGCTTGGCTGATAAGTAAACTTTACGGAAGGCCGGATCAACTTCCATTTATCGAGCACTTGCCGTAAAAACTCATCAATCGGCAACTCGCTGCCTTGTTCGGTCCTGCTTTGCCCCGCCTTGGCCAGCAAGTGGGTTAATGTTTGTTTACAGTGCGTAATCTGATCCCGAAGAATATGAACATTGTTTTGGAACTCTGCATCATCCCGGTATTCTTGTTGCAATTCTCCGGTAATGACCGCCATCGTTGACAGCGGAGTCCCCAGTTCATGCGCTGCACCAGCTGCGAGTGTGCCAAGTGCAATGATCTGTTCATTGCGTAGCGCATGTTCACGTGCTTTGGCGAGGTCTTGATCCCTTTCGCGAATGGAAGCGCTCATTCTTACGACAAACCAGGCTATGATCACGGTACTCAACACGAAAGCCAGCCACATCCCGGATACATGCAACGCAAACTCAATCAAATGTTTGTTGTGATCATGCGGTAGCGGTACGTAGTTAAACAACAACAAGGTATAACAAGCGATCGTAATAATCGCCACGCTCCATGTATAGCGCCATGGCAACGTCGCAGCCGCAATGGTAAGCGGCAATAGAAACAGAGAGATAAACGGATTGGTAGATCCGCCGCTGAAATATAACAAAGCGCTTAACGCTAAAACATCAATCAGCAGTTGCGCAAAAAACTCCAAGTGCGATACCGGCCATTTCCGGCGTAATCGAATCCACGTTAACAAATTCAGCAAAGCCAGCAAGACCACAACACAGATCATCTCAGTCCAGGGTATTACAATATCAATCGTCCAATACACAATGGCGAATGTGAGACATTGAGCAATGATGGCGATATTGCGAAGCAGAAATAAGCGTTGCAGGTTCTTGCTGAGAGGCGATTGACTTAGATCACTGAACATTCGATGGTAAGCACAACAAAATTTTTTTCGGTTAACTGCGGAACATTAACGTAAATTCTTTGTTTTGGCTATGCGACAAATTGTCTCAGGTAGTTTTCAGCGCGAATTGATCGGTATAGGTAAAAATAGTCTTGAACCATCTATGAACCTTGTTGCTTTGGCTCTGAAAACTTTTAGAGATTAATGAGCACCGTCAAAATAGCCTGCATTCAGTCCCGCGTTGATCGTACATCCATCGAATTAACAAAGAGTGCTGTTCCTTTGCGTAGCGCTAACTTGAGTAGGTTTCAGAAAATGTTATAATTACAAGATAATTTGATAAATGCATCGTGCTAATCAAATTAAATTCGCACATCACGTTTTGTAGTTTCGATTTAAGGTTGGAAGTTGCTAAACGCGGATGGAGGCTCAATCCTATAGGAGAAATTTATGTCAGTAACAATGCGGCAAATGCTGGAAGCAGGTGTTCACTTCGGTCATCAAACACGCTTCTGGAATCCCAAAATGGCACCGTATATTTTCGGTCACCGCAATAAAATTCACATCATCAATCTTGAAAAAACCTTGGTGATGTATGAAGAAGCCATGAAATACGTCCGCCAAATAGCAACCAAGCGAGGGGTCATTCTATTCGTCGGTACCAAGCGGCAAGCTCGCGACATCGTGCGCGAGGAAGCTATGCGCTGCGGCTCCCCTTACGTAGATCAGCGTTGGCTAGGTGGAATGCTGACGAATTTTAAAACGATCAAACAATCCATTAAACGCCTGCATGATATGGAAACGATGCTGAGCGATGGGACATTGGACAAACTCGTAAAAAAAGAAGCACTGGACCTGCAAAGAGAATTAGATAAGCTTAACAGCAGTCTCGGTGGCATTAAGGAAATGAAAGGTCTTCCGGACGCACTCTTCGTGATCGATGTGGGATATCAAAAAGGCGCTATTACTGAAGCCAGCAAACTCGGCATACCCGTCATTGGAGTCGTCGATACCAACCATAATCCGGATGGTCTGCAATACATAATTCCAGGAAATGACGATTCAAGCAGAGCTATCCGCTTGTATGCGCGAGGCGTTGCTGATGCCATTTTGGAAGGACGCAATCAGTCTATCCAGGAGATTGTTGAAATGAGCGAAGAGGCACAGCAATAAGTTTAAGCCTTTTCTACTCAATCCTAAGATTGCTGGCGATTCGAAGCGGAAAGATCAAGCATTCCTCATTGATCCTTATGTATTCTGGTATTTGCCAGCAATAGAAAATGCTTTGAGTTAATTGAACTAAAAATACCGTTGCTATTTTTTCAGATTAAGTTCAGCAGCAATTATTCATAAACTTTTCATTGTATTTGGAGCAAATATGGCGGAAATTACCGCGGGCATGGTCAAAGAACTTCGTGAGATGACAGGGCTTGGCATGATGGAATGTAAAAAAGCCTTGACTGAAACGAATGGTGATATGAAAGCCGCAGAAGATCTGTTGCGAATTAAAAGTGGTGCTAAAGCAAGCAAGGCAGCCGGAAGAATTGCTGCGGAGGGCGTGATTGGTGCGTACGTCTCCGCGGATAATCAATGTGGCGCTCTGGTTGAAGTGAATTGTGAAACAGACTTCGTTGCCAGAAATGAGGACATTATCAATTTTGCCAAGAGTCTGGCGGAACTCGTGGCTACAAAGAATCTAACCGATATTGCTGCTTTAAGCGATGCCCCGTTAAAAAATGGTGAAACCGTTGAAGAAGCTCGCAAGGCTTTAATCATGAAGCTCGGGGAAAATATCAGCATCCGGCGCAGCGGGCAGCACACAACCAAAGGTCGGCTCGCCTATTATCTTCATGGCACCAAGATCGGTGTGATGGTTGATTATACTGGCGGTGATGACAGCTTAGGAAAAGATATCGCGATGCATATCGCTGCCAGCAAGCCGATCTGTGTATCAAAAGATCAAGTCCCGGCAGAGGTATTAGAACATGAACGCCAGATTTTTACCGCACAAGCTGCCGAGAGCGGCAAACCCGCCAATATCGTTGAAAAAATGGTCGAAGGTAGAATCACAAAATATCTCGCAGAAATTACATTGCTGGGTCAGCCGTTCGTTAAAGATCCCGAACAGACTGTAGAGAAATTGCTGGCAAAAAAATCCGCTGCAGTGAATGGTTTTACGATGTTTGTAGTAGGTGAAGGAATAGAAAAGAAAGTTGAAAACTTTGCTGAAGAGGTCAAGGCGCAGATGGGGCAATCAAATTAAGATTCCCTTTCCACATACTTATCAAATAATTATCAATGACCGCTGCAGTTTATAAACGCATTTTATTGAAATTGTCCGGCGAAGCCCTGATGGGCGAGGACAAATATGGAATCAATCATGCGGTGATGGGCAGAATTGTTTCTGAAGTTCATGAAATCAGTAAATTAGGTGTTGAAATTGCTATCGTTGTAGGCGGTGGAAACATTTTTCGCGGCATGAAATCAGCCAATGATGGACTTGAACGCGTTACTGCGGATTATATGGGGATGTTAGCTACCGTCATGAATGCGCTAGCATTGCAGGACGCAATGAAGCTGGCGGGATTGGTTCCGCGCATTCAATCTGCATTGCACATCGAGAAAGTGGTGGAACCCTATATCCGTGGCCGCGCAATGCGCTACTTGAAAGACGGAAAAGTCGTGATTTTTGCTGCCGGAACGGGTAACCCGTTCTTTACAACCGACACGGCAGCAGCATTACGCGGTATGGAAATGAATGTGGATATCATGCTGAAAGCAACAAAAGTTGATGGCATCTACACCAGCGACCCACAAAAAGATCCGGCAGCTACACGATTCGAGAAATTATCATTTGATGAAGCCATTTCAAAAAACCTGCAAGTAATGGATGCAACGGCATTGACATTATGCCGTGATCAGAAATTACCGCTCAGTGTATTTAGCATTTTTAAGACCGGCGCTCTTAGACGTATAATAACAGGGGAGAATGAAGGGACTTTAGTAACCGTTTGACTCTGACTGATCGTAAATGCTTTCGAATAGCTGTAAAAGGGATATAGACACTATGATTACCGATGTAAAAAAATCTGCTGAGCAGAAAATGCAAAAAAGCCTGGAAGCATTGAAAGTGGATTTGAGCAAAGTAAGGAGTGGCAGAGCACATACAGGCTTGCTTGATCATGTTACAGTGGATTATTATGGCGCACAAACTCCGATTAACCAAGTCGCCAATATCAATCTCATTGATGCTCGTACAATTGGCGTCGTTCCCTGGGAGAAAAAAATGGCTAATGCAATCGAAAAAGCCATTCGAGACTCTGATTTAGGTTTGAATCCGATGCCGGTAGGTGACACCATTCGTGTTCCCATGCCTGCCCTCACTGAAGAGCGCCGCCGTGATTTGATCAAAGTAGTGAAGCATGAAGCGGAAACAGTACGTGTTGCGATGCGAAATATCCGGCGTGATGCTAATGCGCATTTAAAAGAGCTACTAAAATCGAAAGAAATCTCTGAAGATGATGAGCGGCGTGGCCAAGATGAAATACAAAAACTGACCGATCGCTTCATATCCGAAATAGATAAGGTTTTGCAAGTCAAGGAAGCCGAGCTCATGGCTGTCTGATATGCTTGAAGGCCCAAGTTCAACTCATTCCCCTCCTGAAGCAAACTCAGTACCAACGCATATCGCAATTATCATGGATGGTAATGGCCGTTGGGCGCAAAACCGCTACATGCCAAGAATCGCGGGACACAAACAAGGCGTGGAAACCGTTCGCGGTGTAATCAAAGCATGCATGGAACGCGGTGTCTCATACCTTACGCTGTTTGCCTTTAGCAGCGAAAACTGGCGGCGCCCATCCGACGAAGTCGCCTCTTTGATGCAACTCTTCTTGGGGGCATTGGAGCAAGAAATCTCCAAATTGCATGAAAATGGCATACGTTTCAAAGTCATCGGTGATTTATCAAGATTCGAACCTAAAATCGTTGAATTTGTCGACATTGGTGAAAAACTCACTGCGAATAACACGCAGCTTACATTCACAATTGCGGCCAACTATGGCGGGCGCTGGGACATCATGCAAGCAATGCGAAAAATGATGGCTCAATCCAAAGAATTGCCAGCCCAGATTGACGAAGAGACTTTTTCCCAATATCTATCGATGAGCTACGCGCCCGATCCTGATTTATTCATCCGCACCGGCGGTGAATACCGGATCAGCAATTTTTTATTATGGCAACTGGCCTATACCGAATTGTATTTCACGAATACCTTATGGCCGGATTTTGACGTGCACGAACTGGAACTGGCCATTCAATCTTATCAACAACGCGAACGGCGATTCGGGCGCACCAGCGAGCAACTGCAAATGGCATTATCTGCAGAAGGCTAATAGAATTTTTTTTCATGCTTAAGACCCGAATCCTGACAGCCGGCATCATTTTGCCTTTATTTCTTTCCGCATTATTCTTTTTTCAAGATATTTTTTGGGCTATCGTGTTACTCGCACTGACTGTCATCGGCTCACGCGAGTGGAGCCGGCTTGCGCAGTTCTCCGTAAGAAATACCATTGTTTTCATGCTGCTGACCACGCTGCTCGGTGGCGAGCTCTTACTTCAAATAAGCGAAGCAGTAAAATTTAACCCGCTTTCTGCAGAACTAGTCTGGATCTACTACGTCTCTGCAATTTTCTGGATCGTTGCAGCACCGCTCTACCTGAAACAATCTTTTACAGTCACAAAACCTTGGAGCTGGATGCTGATCGGCTGGATTTTATTGCTACCCACCTGTCTGGCGCTTTATCAATTACGTTCGATCAGCCCGCTGCTGTTGCTGGGGTTGATGGCGACTATTTGGATATCCGACACAGCGGCTTATTTCACTGGCCGTTCACTAGGCAAGCATAAGCTCGCTCCGCAAATCAGTCCCAATAAAACCTGGGAAGGCGTCGCGGGAGCGCTCGTTGCAGTGTTAATTTATGGTTTGCTGTGGATTTTCTGGTCAGAAGAAGAATCGTTAGGGCTGGCTTTGGTACCGTTGCTAATAATTATGGCTATTTTAGGTATTATCGGCGATTTATATGAGTCATTGGTTAAACGCCAAGCCGGTGTCAAAGATAGCGGCAACATACTACCGGGTCATGGGGGAATACTGGATCGAATTGATGCTTTGACCTCAGCCCTACCCTTTGGCATATTGGCCATCCTTGTATTTTACTCACCTGCGATATGAAGACTATTCGTCAAATAACCATTCTCGGCTCAACCGGCAGCATTGGAGACAGCACGCTGGACGTCATAGCACGCCATCCCGATCGTTTTCAAGCTTATGCACTGACTGCCAATCATAATGTTGAAAAAATGCTTTCGCAGTGCCGCCGCTTCCAACCCCGCTACGCAGTGATGCTTGATGCTAGAAGCGCTGAGCAATTGGCGGATGCCATTGGTGCTGACGGAATCAGAACCGAAGTGCTATCAGGAATAGAATCGCTTGAAAAAGTAGCGTCTCTGCCCGAAGTTGATGCAGTGATGGCCGCCATCGTCGGTGCTGCGGGAATTCGCCCGACATTTGCCGCAGCAAGATCCGGAAAATTGGTTTTACTTGCGAATAAAGAAACGCTGGTGATGGCGGGACGGATATTTATGGATTTAGTTCGGGAAAACCACGCTACTTTATTACCTATCGACAGCGAGCACAATGCAATTTATCAGTCATTGCCGCATCAATTCGATGGCAATTTCACCACTGCCGGCATCAGCCGTATCCTGCTTACGGCATCAGGCGGACCGTTTCGTTGTGCACCGGTTTCACTGGAGCAGGTAACGCCTGAGCAAGCCTGTGCCCACCCCAATTGGGATATGGGAAAGAAAATTTCAGTCGACTCCGCCACCATGATGAACAAAGGGCTGGAAGTCATTGAAGCGCACTGGCTGTTTGATGCTCCAGCGGACAAGATCCAGGTTGTGGTTCACCCGCAAAGTGTTATTCACTCGATGGTCGCTTATGTCGACGGCTCGGTAATCGCGCAACTCGGCAACCCCGATATGCGTACGCCGATAGCGCATGCGATGGGCTATCCGGAACGCATTGAAAGCGGCGTCTCGGCTTTGGATATATTCAAAGTCGCCCAGCTCAATTTCGAAGAACCGGATTTCAAAAGATTTCCATGCTTGAGATTGGCTTACCAGGCATTGACCACTGGCGGTAATATGCCAGCCGTGCTCAATGCCGCCAATGAAGTCGCAGTGGAATCTTTTCTGCAAAGGCGTATGCCCTTCACAGCTATCCCGGTCATGATTGAGAATGTCATGTGCACTATCGAACCTGAAGAACTGAAAACCTTGGATGATGTATTAAGAACCGATCATTTTGCCCGTGAAAAAGCGCATGAATGGCTGGCAACTGCGCAATAATGTAAAAATTAATCCCGAGTTACAATGATTGGATTTCATTTTTTTTTATTAATGATAGTATGCAGAATTTATACGGTCATACATAAAAATTAATACGGACGTGCAATCAAAGTTTCAACCAATCAGCGTTTCGATATTAATCGATTACTATGTCAATAACTTACACCATCATTTCTTTCATAATCGCGTTAGGTATCTTAATTACGTTCCATGAATTTGGTCACTACCTGGTCGCTCGATGGAGTGGTGTCAAAGTTTTACGATTTTGTATCGGTTTTGGGCAACCTGTTTTCCGGCGGCGTTGGGGAAAAGATGGCACAGAATGGGTAATCGCTGCCATTCCGCTGGGTGGATATGTCAAAATGCTCGATGAGAACGAGGGCAAAGTTGCCACTGCGGATTTACCCCGTGCTTTTAACCGTCAGCCTGTCGGGCGACGTTTTGCGATAGTGGCTGCCGGACCGATTGCCAATTTCCTGCTGGCGATTGTTTTATATTGGTTACTATTTATTCTGGGTGTCCATGGTATGAAACCCATTCTTGGACCTGTTGAACCCGGCAGTCCCGCAGCTTATGCAAAATTCGAAGAAGGCGATATCATCGTTCAGATCGAGAACGAACCTGTTTCCAGTTGGCAAGATGCGCGCTGGACGTTATTGCGCTATGCGGTTGATCAAGCTCCCGCTGTAAAAATACAAACAATTGATAAAAATGGTAATAGCCATTGGCGGCAGTTGAATCTCAGTCAAATAGACCCGAATAAGCTCAACGAAAACTTCCCCGGAATAATCGGATTAACCAGTTATCAGCCAACATTCGATCCCATCATTGGCCAGGTGATTGCCGATGGCGTTGGTTCTCGGGCCGGATTACAGGCGGGAGACGAAATTATCGCCGCCAATCATTCCGAAATCCTGACATGGATGGACTTTGTTAAAGAAATCCGGTCAAATCCGGGAAAAACACTCGAGTTGGAAATCTTACGCCGTGGACAAACACTTACCCTCACGGTAACACCCGAAGCTGCCACTGAAAATGGCATCCAAGTTGGTAAAATCGGTGTTGCGCCGGTAGTGAACCAAGCTGAAATTGATGAATTGCTCGTTACAGTCAGCTACCCAATCGTCCAATCGTTACAGAAAGCAGTTTATAAAACCTGGGAAACAACTGTCCTGACATTGCAAATGCTTGTTAAAATGATAACCGGCGATGTTTCTTGGAAAAATGTCAGCGGCCCGATTTCGATTGCCGACTATGCAGGTCAATCAGCCCAAATGGGGCTGGTATCATATTTGGCGTTTCTTGCATTGATCAGTGTCAGTATCGGTGTTCTTAATTTACTACCGATACCGATTCTGGACGGCGGCCACTTAATGTATTATCTCATTGAAATTGTAAAAGGCAGTCCGCTCTCGGACAAAGCCATGCTTATCGGACAAAAAATCGGCTTAACCCTGTTATTCATGCTGATGACTTTTGCCATTTATAATGATATCAATCGGCTTATTACTGGTTAAATGATGAAACTCCGGTTTTTCGTTGCACTTGTTTTCCTCTTCCAAACTTTCTCAACGTGGGCCAGCGATTCTTTCATCGTCAAAGATATTCGCGTCGAAGGCATCCAACGAACCGAAGCAGGTACCGTATTCAGTTACCTGCCTGTAAAAGTCGGCGATCTGATGAATGAGGAAAAGGCAACCGAGGCAATCAAAGCACTCTATGCCACCGGATTTTTCAAAGATGTCCGCTTAAAATATGAAAATGATGTATTAATCGTGGAAGTGATCGAACGCCCTGCGATTGCCCAGATTATCATCAATGGCGCCAAAGAGTTTGAAAAAGACAAATTGCTTGAAGGCCTCAAGCTAGCGGGGATTTCAGAATCGCGGATCTTCAGCCGTTCGCTGCTGGAACGAGCTGAGTTAGAATTAAAACGCCAGTACATCAGCCGGGGTAAATACGCCGTCAAGATTACCACCACCACGACACCGATGGAGCGTAATCGCGTGGCCATCAATTTTGATATCAGCGAAGGCCGTACCGCCAGAATCAAAAAAATCAGCTTTGTCGGCAATGAGAAGTTTTCTGATAAAGAACTCCGTGGACTGCTCGTGCTCAGAAAACCCGATTTGTTGAGTTGGTTCACCAAAAACGATCAATATTCCAAACAAAAACTGGCCGCCGACCTGGAAACGCTTCGCTCGCATTATCTTGACCGAGGTTACCTGGAATTCAATATCGAATCCACGCAGGTATCGATCACACCCGATTTAAAAGATATCTATATCACCGTCAATTTAACCGAAGGTGATCAATACAAAGTTTCCGACATTAAAGTGGCCGGCGAAACCTTGATCGGTGAGGAAGAAATCCGCAAATTAATTTTAATCAAACCGGGAGAGGTTTTTGCACGCCAAAAACTAACGGAATCCATCAAGGCGATCACCGATCGTTTGGGCGATGACGGTTATGCGTTTGCCAATATCAATGCTAATCCGGAAATAGACGCCGAAAACCGGCAAGCGGCCTTCACTTTCTTTATTGACCCAGGCCGGCGCGTCTACGTCCGGCGCATTGATATCGATGGTAACGACCGTACCCGTGATGAAGTCATCCGCCGTGAATTCCGCCAGATGGAAGGTGCTTGGCATTCAACCAGTAAAATTAATCTCTCGAAAGTACGCGTCGATCGTCTGTTTTTCTTTAACAGCGTCAATGTGGAAACGCCCGCCGTCCCGAATAAAACCGATCAGGTGGACATTAAGGTAAAAGTGGAAGAAAGACCCACGGGATCCATCATATTTGGCGCGGGTTATTCCGATCGCCAAGGGCTGATCTTGAATGGCTCGATCTCACAGAACAATATTTTCGGTACCGGTAATTTCTTCAGTTTGGACGTCAATACCGGCGCGATCAACAAAACCTATGCGGCATCTTTCACCAATCCGTACTTTACGGTGAACGGCGTGAGCCTCGGCTTTGACGTGTACAAACGCGATATCGATACCAGACCGTTGACCCGATTCGGTGAATTTAAAACCGAAACCATGGGTGCGGGCTTCCGGCTTGGTATTCCAATCGCGGAAAATGACATTGTGTCATTAGGTCTGGCCGCTGAAAATACCGACATCAGTACGTTCAAGAACAGCCCGGCGCGTTATACGGAATTTGTTAGAGAATTTGGCAATTCCACTGTAAATTTCCCGCTCACACTCAGTTGGGCAAGAGATCGCCGTGACAGTGCAATATGGACCACCTCAGGTACCACGCATCGCTTATTCGGTGAAGTCAGTGTTCCAGGCGGCGACTTGGATTATTACAAGGTCAGCTACCATCAAAAATGGTTTTATTCGTTCACCGACTGGATGACGCTGATGATCAACACCGAGTTTGGCTATGGTGATGGCTACAGTGGCCACAGCCTGCCTTTCTTCAAGAACTTCTTTGCGGGCGGTAATAATTCGATCAGAGGTTACGACTTAAATTCCCTAGGCCCGCGTGACGAACTTATCTCTGGCATATCGTCTGTAAACTCAAGGCTGTTCGCTATCGGCGCCAGTAAACGGGTGGTTGGTAATGCGGAATTGATGTTTCCATTGCCGTTCTTGCGGGATGATCGTTCCCTGCGTTTCAGTTTCTTTGTAGACGGCGGTACGGTATTCAACAAATTCAGCAAACCCGGCCCTCAAAATGATCTGACAGAGCTATTACGCTATTCGACCGGGATCGCGCTCACTTGGGTGTCGCCGATGGGTCCGCTGAAAGTCAGTCTTGCTGAACCGCTCAACGATATCCCCAGCGATAATCTGCAAAGATTCCAATTCATGTTCGGCCAGCAATTCTGAAATCATCCGGGATCCTGTCACGCGTGAAAAGACTAATAAGCAGCATTCAACGACCGTATGCACTAACGATGATACTCGCTACGATCGCAGCTGCCATTTTAGCTAGCAATGTTTTGGCGGAAGTGATCAAGATCGGTGTTGTTAACACCGAAAAAATTCTGCGTGAATCCATGCCAGCCGTGCAGGCGCAAAAGAAAATCGAGCAGGAATTCATTCCACGTGATGAAGATATCAAGAAAATGGCGTTACAAGCCAAGAACCTTCAAGACAAGCTCGAAAAAGACGGGGTTACCATGGAAGAAACGGAGCGGCGGAATCTGGAAAGAAATCTCGCCAATCTGAGCCGGGAGTATCAACGCGCTCAAAGACAGATGCGAGAGGATCTCAGCGTGCGCCAGAACGAAGAATACGGCATCATTCTGGAGCGCACCAATCGCGCTATCAATCATATTGCCGAAAAAGAACACTATGATTTGATTCTGCAATTACAAGACTCGGTATACCGAAGCCAGCGTATCGACATTACCGACAAAGTTATCAAAGTGCTCGAGAGCGAACAAACTACGCAATAAATAAGCGGAACAAAAAGGATATCGAGCAAAATTACACAGGGCCAAAGGACAATATCATGAATATTCAAGAAATCCTGAAATATCTGCCGCATCGTTACCCGATATTACTGGTGGACAAAGTCATCTCGCTCGAACCGGGTAAAGATATCGTCGCATTAAAGAATGTCTCCATCAACGAGCCTTTCTTTTCCGGACATTTCCCGCATTATCCGGTCATGCCGGGTGTGTTGATCGTCGAAGCGCTGGCGCAGGCTGCTGCGTTGCTGACACTCAAAACCGAAAATAACGCCAACAATACTGATTCGGTGTATTACTTCGTCGGCATTGATGGCGTACGTTTCAAAAAACCGGTTCTACCTGGCGACCAGCTTATTCTGAAAGTTGCCATCGAACGTCAAATCAAAGGATTATGGAAATATTCCGCCCGTGCTGAAGTGGACGATCAATTGGTCACCGAAGCGCAACTGATGTGCACCGCCCGCCCGGTTTAATCCCATCAGCGTCGATTGCAGCCGCCACCGGTACGATAACGATGCAACCATCTGCGGCGTCGACGAGGCAGGCCGTGGGCCGCTGGCCGGTCCGGTTTACGCCGCATGCGTGGTGTTAAATCCGGCGCATGCGATAGACGGTTTGGCCGATTCCAAGCAATTAAGCGAAAAACAACGCGATAGCCTTACGTCTGAAATTAAGCGTCACGCACTGGCCTGGGCAATTGCATCCGCTACCGTGGAAGAGATCGACCGGCTCAATATCCTGCAAGCCAGTCTGCTCGCCATGCAACGCGCGGTAGCAAGCTTGCCTCACGTTCCCACTCTGGTGCTGGTTGACGGCAAACAAAGTCCGCGCCTCCCCTGTGCAGTACAAACCATCGTCAACGGCGATCAGTTGATTCCCGCAATCTCCGCCGCTTCAATTCTGGCAAAAACCGCTCGCGACGCCGAAATGCTGCGATTACACGACATTTACCCGCAATACGGCTTCAACCGGCATAAAGGCTACCCTACCAAAGCACACTTCACAGCTCTGCAACAACACGGCCCGTGCGCGATTCACCGGCAAAGTTTTGCGCCGGTCAAAAACATCATTCGAAAAAAGTAGGCCTTTTGCAAAAGAAAACCCGCCAGAATGACGGGTTTTCCGGTAAGTTAAGAATTCAAATACTCTATTTTCTACGTCTCGCAGCAATACCCAGCAATCCGAGTCCTACCAGGAACATCGCATAGGCCTCAGGCTCAGGCACGGGAGAAATTTCCAGCGATGGGACCAGGAATTGCCCGCCGTAATAACTGATCAAATCATCAGGCGCGACGGTCGCCTCCAAACGTGCAGCAAAATACTGACCGCTGGACAGCGCGGCATTCACCAACGCAGTCACGTCAAAGCTACGAACTTCTCCGCCGGAGTAGGTAAAAGTGTCGATTGCACTCCCCATAAAACGATCACTGGTAGATATAACACCGTCCGCATCGTTGCCAACGTAGAGCTTAATCTCTGCAGGTCCCGATCCGCCGAATAACGAACCGAAATTCCAATTCAGGATCGCACTGCCGACTGAAGACACCGAACCAAAATCAAAAATTGCATAAGGAATATCAATAAAGCTCGGGTGGTTCAGCGCATAATTTCCAGTCCCCAGACCATCTTCAGCTCCCTGGCTGTAAAAAGGGGAGCGATCGATAATCACCCGATTATCGACTAAGGGTACTGCCGCAGCTGCTGCGGTTGCTGGCAACAGTACCGATAATGCGAGCATCCCTAACATTGTTTTATAGTTTGTTGTCATATACATCTCCTCACAAAATAGCACAATTTGATCGTCAACGAGTGATCATGTCGACTAGTCAAAGGTAACTAATTAGAGTATTCCAATCAATAGTATATCTTTAGGACAGTTGTCACGGATTGTCCTAGAACCAGACAACAATCCGCATCAAATAGGGATCATTGAGCACTCGTATAAGGGAATAAAACTTTAGGCGTATAATGCTGATCATTCCGGGTGATACGAAAAATCGTCACTCGTGTTGACCGTCGGTTTCATTTTGCTTCAATCCAAAACTCAATAAAGGATCCAAATCAAATGCGTGTAGAAAAAAATACCGTGGTTTCACTGAATTATGAATTATCCGATGCTTCAGGAAAAATTCTGGAAAAAACCGATACCCCAATCAGTTATTTACATGGCGGCTATGGGGGAATTTTTCCGTTGGTCGAGGAGGCGCTGCATGAGATGGAGGTCGGTTATTCTTGTTCGGTTCCAATGGAACCGGAAGATACCTTCGGTGAATACGATGCCGAATTGATTCGAGTTGAACCGCGCAGCTCATTTCCGGACAATGTCGCAATCGGGATGCATTTTGAAGGCGGCGCGGAAGGCTCCGATGACTTTATTATTTACAAAGTTACCGATGTTACAGACGATTCGGTGATTGTCGATGGCAATCACCCGTTCGCGGGCGTCCGGGTAGTTTTCACTTGCACGGTGACCGATGTCCGCCCGGCAACCCCGGATGAAATCGCGCACCAGCATGTGCACGGACCGCACGGACATGCGCATTAACGAAAATACCGCCATCCGGAAAATCGATTATGGGTTTTCCGTAACGTCAAGCGCCTTTCTCAAGATATACAGTTGTTCCAGCGCTTGCTTGGGACTTAAATCATCCGGAGAAAGGTTTTGCAGCAAGGTGATTGCCGGATGTTCCTGCTCGCGGTCTCGCTGCAGGTCAGGCATCGGGGTAGCGAACAAATCCATTTGCGGCGTGGACTGAATGCTTTCCCGTTCCAATTGAATCAAATGCTTTTTCGCCAACCGGATGACCGGTTCGGGCACACCGGCCAACGCCGCCACTTGTAATCCATAACTTTGGCTCGCCGGTCCTTCGGTTACTTTATGCAAAAAAACGATGCGATGTTTGTACTCGACTGCATCCAGATGAACGTTTTGCAACTGCTTGAATTCTTCTGCTAATTTGGTCAGCTCGAAATAGTGCGTCGCAAACAAAGTAAAACTGCGGTTCTTGGTCAATAGATGCCGGGTAATTGCGAATGCCAAAGCCAAGCCGTCAAACGTCGACGTGCCGCGCCCGACTTCGTCCATCAGCACCAGGCTTTGCGCCGTGGCGTTATGCAGGATGTTGGCGGTTTCCGTCATTTCCACCATAAAGGTCGAGCGCCCGCTGGCCAGGTCATCAGCCGCACCGATGCGGGTGAAAATTTGATCCAGAATACCGATACGCACGTGTTTTGCCGGTACGAAACTACCGCAATGCGCGAGCAGCGCGATCAATGCAATTTGCCGCATGTAAGTCGACTTACCGCCCATATTCGGACCGGTGATGATCAGCATGCGCGGCTTGCCGCTATATTCGGAACCCAACTGCGCATCGTTGGCGACAAAGTTCTCTACTTGCCGCTCCACCACCGGGTGACGCCCGGTGTCAATCACCAACTCGTCGTCATCAGTCAATTCCGGAGCGGTGTAGTCCAATGCCTGCGCGCGCTCGGCAAAAGCACACAGCCCATCGATTTCCGCAATACCAGCAGCCACTTGCTGCAGCACCTGAATATACCGTCCCAACGTATCGAGCAATTCGTCGTATAAATATTTTTCGCGCGCCAGCGCCCGGTCCTGCGCGGATAATGCCTTATCCTCGAATGCTTTCAACTCCGGTGTAATATACCGCTCGGCGCTTTTCAGCGTTTGCCGGCGGCGGTAATCATCCGGGATTTTTTCACTGTGCGCATGCGTCACCTCGATATAAAACCCGTGCACACGGTTATACTCGACTTTCAGATTCGGAATGCCGGTGCGTGCTTTTTCGCGCATTTCCAATTGCAGCAGGAATTCACCGCAATTGTTCTGCAATGCCCGCAATTCGTCGAGTTCAGCGTCATAACCATCGGCGATGACATTGCCCTCGCGCAATACCACACCCGGTTCTGGCAGTAATGCCTTGCTTAACAGCTCGGCCAATCCCTCATCAATGTGCAGCGCCAGCGACAATTGATCGATACGCTCGCTGGCACAAGTTGCCAGTATCCGGATAATTTCAGGCAGCAGCTTCAGGCTGTCGCGCAAGCCGGATAAATCGCGCGGACGCGCCGATTTAAGCGCGATACGGGCGGTAATTCGCTCCACATCGGCAAATTGCCGCAGCACACGCATCAATGCTACGTAGTAATTTTGCTGATTTTCACCGAGCAAAGCCGCGATGCTATCGAGCCGTTGTTGTATCGCCACCCGGTCGCGCAACGGATGATGCAGCCAAAACTGCAACAAGCGGCTGCCCATGTTGGTTGCACAGGTATCGAGTAACGACAGCAAAGTCGGCGATCGTTCGCCGCGTATCGTCTCGGAAATCTCCAGATTGCGGCGCGTCGCGGCATCCATCCGGACATACACACTGGTACGTTCGGCTTGCATTGACGTGATATGCGGCGCGGCCGCTCCTTGCGTCAAGCGGACATATTCGAGCAAAGCGCCAGCCGCGCATAATGCAACCGGCAAATCTTCGCAACCGAAACCGGAAAGATCGTGAGTTTCGAATTGACGAATCAATCCGTTGATTGCGCTATCGTACTCAAATTGCCATAACGGTAAACGTTTCAACGCCCACTGCCGGCCTTGCAGATCATCAGAAAGCAATGACTCCGGCAGCAAGATTTCAGAAGGCTGCAACCGCTCCAACTCGCTATGCAAATTCTTCACCGAAGTTTCCAGCACTTTCAGTTGACCTGCGGCCAGGTTCAACCATGCCAGCCCCAGCGTCGAATCCTGCACAAACAATGCCAGCAAAATACAATCGCGCTTGTCGTCGAGCAGCGCCGCATCGGTTAATGTCCCCGGCGTAATGATGCGGATCACTTTGCGCGCGACCGGGCCTTTGCTGGTAGCCGGATCCCCCACTTGCTCGCAGATCGCAACCGATTCACCGGCTTTCACCAGCTTAGCCAGATATTGCTCGGCCGCGTGATACGGCACACCCGCCATTTTGATCGGCTTCCCGGCGGAAGCGCCGCGCTGTGTCAGTGTGATTCCTAACAGTTTTGCCGCCTTCTCGGCATCGTCAAAAAATAATTCGTAAAAATCCCCCATGCGATAAAACATCAGCATATCCGGATGCTGAGCCTTAATCTGTAAATACTGTTGCATCATCGGGGTATGCTGTTCGGGTTGGGATTTCATTTTTTAATGCTAACGGTTATATTGCAAAAAAATTGCTCATTCGTCACATCCGCTTAAAACATTCGATTAAGCGATGTTTACTTTCTGATAACAATGAATCATCCGTTTTGGATCAGGGATTGGAAAAAACATTGACCTCCAATATTACCAAACACGCGAACCTTCAACTCAGTTATTGGGTTGATAGCAGCAACATTATCCGTAAAGTCGATGATCACTGGGATCAAGCGATGAATAGCGAGAGTTGGAGTGAACGGGCTTCTGCCAACGGGATTGTCGGCAAACCGTTATCCGATTTCATCTGCGATGATGTCACACGAATGTATGTCGCCACAATGATTGAATCAGTGCGAGTGATCCCACACACTTCATTCCGGCCTTATCGCTGCGATACACCCGATACAAAGCGCTACATGCAAATGGTCATCACGCCTGAAAGCAATGGCTGGATTCGAGTTTCCCATGAGCTGCTGCGATCGGAACCGATAAAAAAACCAGTTACATTCACAACGATTGTAAATCGTACCCAATCGTTACACCCGGTTTCAACAAAAGACAAAATTGCAACAATTCAGTATGTCCGTTGCAGCATGTGCAATCGTCTGCAACGCATCGCCGATCATACAAGCAAATGGCAAGAAGTTGATCACTTCGCCGGCCATGAACTGATCCCAATGCCGACAAAAGTTATTTATGGTGTCTGTCCAGACTGTCTTAATATCTTGAAATAAAACCAAGGCAACGATAAAAATAGTGCCAAATTAAACATTCTGTTATGATCGGTAACGTTTCCATGCTAGGATTTTTCCTACATTTCTATTTCTGTTATCTTGTTGCGCTATTCATTGCACTTGCGAAACTCTGATCTCTATGGAAGATATCGAAACTGCGAGCGATAAATTATCACCTCCTGCCGCTCCGCAATCACGCCCCTACATAGTCGGCATCGGTTCATCCGCAGGCGGTCTGGAAGCGTTATCGGCATTGATTGCCGCCCTGCCAACCAACCTGGGCATTTCCTACGTCGTGATTCAGCATTTATCACCGACTCACAAAAGCATGCTGGTGCAGTTACTGGGTAGAGAAACTTCCATGGCGGTTTGTGAAATTCAGGATCAAATGGCCCCCGAAGCCGACGTCGTCTATATTGCTCCAGCAAGCCGGAATACTGTCTACCAAAATGGTCGGTTCACACTGCTGGAAACCAAGCGTGAAACGCTGCCCAAACCCTCGGTAAATGTCTTTCTCGCATCGCTCGCCAGCGAAAAAACCGAAGATGCAATCGGGGTCATTCTTTCAGGTACCGGCACCGATGGCACCGCCGGATTGCGGGAAATCAAGGTGAATGGCGGATTTACCTTCGCTCAGGAACCAGGTACCGCGAAATACATCGGAATGCCCCAATCTGCAATCGATTCGGGGTGTGTGGATTGGGTTATGGCCCCCGAAAGAATTGCTGCGGAAATCACGAACATTGTCCGCAACCGCACGACCATCTCACAACATACCGAGCTTGTGCAGCCGCAGTCCATCGCCACACAACTCAAAAAACTGCTAATCAGCGTTAAACAAAAAACCCGCATTGATTTTGGCGGTTATAAGGAAGGTACTTTATGGAGACGTATCGAACGCCGCATGGCGGCGAATCACTTCATCCGCTTTGAAGATTATTTAAAATTCACTGAAGAAACTCCTGAAGAACTGGAATGTTTGAGCAGAGATATTCTGATTTCAGTCACCGCTTTCTTTCGTGACCAGGAAGCGTTTTCTCAACTGAAGCAAACAATCAAAACAATTATCAGCAATAAACAGGCAGGGGATGAAATCAGAATCTGGGTACCTGCTTGCGCGACCGGAGAAGAAGCTTACAGTATTGCGATATTATTAATGGAAATACTCGGTAGCCATATTTCCCGGTACAAAATCCAAATTTTTGCCACTGATATCGACAACAACGCCATGAATATCGCGCGGAAGGGAACTTATATCGAAGGCTCGCTCGCGGAAATTGATCATGAATTGATCTCCCGGTATTTTTCCGTGATGAATGATCGTTATGAAATCTGCCGCGCAATCCGGGATATGCTGGTATTCGCGCGCCAAGATTTGGTACTGGATCCGCCGTTCTTGCGGCTGGATCTCATCAGTTGCCGCAATGTCTTGATTTACCTGCAACCCGAGTTACAAGCAAAGATACTGGCTACGTTTCATTTCGGTCTTGCCGAAGGCGGCTACTTGTTTCTTGGAAAATCCGAGAGCGTCTACCAGCAGGATAATCTGTTTGATGTTGTGGACAAAAGCCACCGCATATACCGCCGCCGCTCAAGCGCCGGCAAAATTCCGGTGACCTCTATTTACTTACCGCATTCCAGTTCAGAAAAGAACTCCCCATCCAATAAAAAGAATAGCGAGCACAAATTACTGGAAGCAGCTATCCGCACGTATATTCCAGCATCCATATTGGTTAATAGCAATTTGGACATACAGCATATCTACGGTGAGGTCAGCGACTACTTGGTGATACCTTCGGGTAAACCGAGCACGAATTTGATGCATCTGATATGCCGGGAATTGCGTCCCGACTTGCAGCTTCTGCAGCATAAAGTTGAGCAGTCGCTCGATTCGGCAATCGGCAGGCGACGCGATATCCACTTTGGAAAATCCGTTAAATCGGTACGCTTGGCAGTTCACCCGACGGAAAAGAACATGCTCAATGCCTATTTCCTGGTTTGTTTTGAGGAACTTTCCAATCAAACTAGCCTGGAACAGTTACCTCAAAGTAACGGCCTGGAAATAAATGCTGACGCCAAATTGAATATCCGCGAGCTTGAAGACGAATTGATCACGACGCGGGAAAGACTTCAAACCGTGATCGAAGAACTGGAAACCTCCAACGAAGAATTGCAGGCGCTTAATGAAGAAGTGCAATCATCCAATGAAGAAATGGAAGCAACCAATGAGGAATTGCAATCTACCAACGAAGAATTGACGACTGTCAACGAAGAATTGCAAATCCGTACCAACGAATTGGCCGAAACGCTCAATGATCTGGAGAAGGTGCAGAACAGCGTTGGCTTTCCGATTATTGTCGTCAACGATCAGCTAAAAATTCTTCGCTTCAATTCACCGGCAGCCGCGCTTTTTTCGCTTACCCAATCGATGATTGGACAACACTTTGACAGTTTGCGATTACCAGTGGGAATGAAAAGCTTCACTGAGCATATTCAAGAATCGCTGCGGAAGAGTAAAGTTATCGAATCAGCCATTCCATCATTAGAGCGCCATTACTTACTTCATGCCGCTCCTTATGAAACAACCACCCCGAATGTTCATGGCGCCATCGTAACATTAGTAGACGATACCGAACGCCGCGCAATCGAAGAAGAAATCAGTAACAGCCGGGAGAAATTGTTATCGATCATGAATCATTCGACGTCGGTGATTATTCTGAAAGATATCGCGGGCCGCTATGAATTCGTTAATCAGCAGTTTGAAAAGATATTCAAAATTCAAGCAAAAGATATTATTGGAAAAACTGATAGTGAATTTTTATCGCAAACCGTCGCCGATGATTTCCGGGTAAAAGAACTCGAAGTTATCCGGAAGTTGCAAGCGACCGAAACCGAAGATCATATTCATTTCGACAGTAAAGATTTGTACTTTTTATCCATCCGTTTTCCATTGATCGGATCAGATAATCTGCCTTATGGAATATGCACGCAATCAACCGATATCACCACCAGGATCAGAGCTGAGAGTCAATTACGGCTCGCAGCAAGAGTTTTCGACCGGTCATCGGAAGGAATCATCGTAACCAATCCGCAAAAACAGGTGCTGACGGTTAATGAGGCATTTTCGAAGATCACCGGTTACTCGCCCGAAGAAGCTATTGGCAACCTCCCGTCCTTTTTGACTTCCGGCTTGCAAGACAATGCGTTTCTGGATGCGATCTGGAGTAGCGTCGAAACACAAGGATGGTGGCAAGGAGAAATTTTCAACCGGCGTAAAAGCGGCGATATCTACCCGGAATGGTTGACTGTCAATGCAATTCAGGATCATTCCGGAAAAACCAGTAATTATGTCGCCATTTTCAGCGATATCACGATTGTCAAAGAATCCCAGCAACGCGTTGAATTTTTAGCGACCCATGATTCATTAACCGAACTGCCGAATCGCGTGTTATTTTTGGATCGCGTCAAACAAGCAATCGCCAGAGGTAATCGTGGCAACTATCTCTTCGCGATACTGTTCATAGATTTGGATGACTTTAAAATCGTTAATGACTCATTAGGGCATGCTGCCGGTGATCAATTATTGAAAGAAGTCGCAAAACTGATGCGTAGCCTGGTACGCGTTGCCGATACCGTAGCGCGCTTTGGCGGTGATGAATTCGCGCTACTGATCGAAAACACAACGGTCAGTGAAGTCGAAAGCACTGCCAGGCGTCTGTGCGCCGCTATCGGCCGTGCTATTTTCCTTGGTGAGCAAACGGTGCATGTCGGCGCCAGCGTTGGTATCGCAGTCTTCCCGGAAGACAGCAAGGATGCTGAAATATTGATGAAACATGCGGATACCGCCATGTATGAAGCCAAGGCGAAAGGTAAAAATGCCTATCAATTTTTTACCAAATCGATGATGGAGCAAGTCGATAAACGGTTACGCATGGAGAATAGTTTGCGCAAGGCGCTAGAAAATAATGAACTGTCTCTCCACTATCAGCCGCAAATCGATCTGACAACCGGTCAGTTGATCGGAGTTGAAGCCTTAGTCCGGTGGATTGATCAAGAACCGGCTTCAAGGCTCCCGAACCAATTCATTCCGGTTGCTGAAAAATGCGGATTAATTGAGAAACTGGGTGAGTGGGTCGCCGACAATGCTTGCGCGCAACTGTCGCGCTGGTTAAGAAAAGGCTATTTGCTGCCTCATTTATCGATCAATATTTCCATCGATCAATTCCGCCGCGGTAATGTATTGTCGATGATGGAACGTTTGTTGAAAGTCTACCAGTTACCCGCCCAGAAGATTATGCTGGAAATTACTGAAAGCACCTTGGCCGACGACGATCAGATCATGTTACAAAGCTTGCTCCGCCTCAAAGAACTCGGCATTAAAATTTCGATCGACGACTTTGGAACGGGCTATTCATCGCTTGCACGCTTGAAAAGCTATCCAATCGACGAACTGAAAATTGATCGAAGCTTTGTTGATGACATCACCGAACAAGGACAAGATCGCGCGATCGCGCAAACCATTATCGCCATGAGCAAAACCTTAGGTTTCTCGGTTGTCGCCGAAGGCGTTGAAACCAAAGAACAATTGGAAACCTTGCGAGAGTTAGGATGCGACATCGTGCAAGGTTATCTGATTTCGGAACCAATCTCGGCAATAGCTTTTACCCGCAAGTTTTGCAATAAACTTCAATAGCGGATACCACCGAAGCATGCACCTTTAGTCAGCAAGGTTTTTCAGTAAAATTACCGCTTTAATCTCACTCTGAAAACAATGATAGAATCCGCTACTGGGTCAATCTGTGCGAGCTACGCGCAACGTCAACTAAAAGGAAAACCTCATGGCAAATTGGTTCGAAGATAATTCATTATCGATTGGACGCACGCCGCTGGTGCGTCTCAACCGGGTAACCGACGGCGCGCCGGCGCTGGTGCTCGGTAAAATTGAAGGACGTAATCCCGCTTATTCGGTTAAGTGCCGTATCGGCGCGGCGATGATCGACGATGCGCAACAAAAAGGACTACTCGGCGCCGGAAAAGCAATTGTCGAGCCGACCAGCGGCAATACCGGTATCGCATTGGCATTTGTGGCGGCTGCTCGAGGAATTCCATTGACTTTAACGATGCCTGAAACCATGAGCCTGGAACGGCGGAAACTGCTGGTTGCGCTGGGCGCAAAACTGGAGCTGACGGAAGGCGCACGCGGCATGAGCGGCGCGATCGCCAAGGCGGAAGAAATCGTCGCTTCCGACCCCGGGCGCTATGTGTTGCTACAGCAATTCAAGAATCCCGCTAATCCGGCAATTCATGAAAAAACCACCGGTCCGGAAATTTGGAACGACACCGATGGCGCAATCGATATCTTTGTCGCAGGTGTCGGAACCGGCGGCACGATTACCGGCGTTTCCCGCTACATCAAGCAGACCAAAGGCAAAGCCATCACCTCGGTGGCTGTTGAACCGGCGGCAAGTCCGGTGTTGTCGCAAAAACGCGCCGGCGCTTCATTAGCGCCCGGGCCTCATAAAATTCAAGGAATCGGAGCGGGTTTCGTGCCGGATAATCTGGATTTGTCGCTGGTCGATGAAATCGAGCAAGTCAGCAATGAAGAGGCGATCGAATACGCCCGCCGCCTGGCTCGCGAAGAAGGCATACTCGCGGGTATTTCCTGCGGCGCGGCGGTAGCGGCTGCGGTACGCCATGCCAAGCGCCCGGAAAACACCGGCAAAACCATCGTGGTGATACTGCCGGATTCCGCCGAACGCTATCTCAGCAGCATCTTGTTTGAAGGGATGTTTGATGCACAAGGTTTGACAGCATAGTGAACAATAGTAAAAGTACACGAGAGCTCTTGCTACGCAGCACGTACCTGGATATTGATAGCATCGTCAGCGAACTGCGCGCACTGCGGATAGCATCGCTGGAAAGCCGCAATCGCCACGACCGGCCTCCTCGCCTGCCATCGCGAAAAATTCTGGCAAGTGTCGCAGAAGGTCTCAGTGCGGCGATGTTCCCAAACCGATTGGGTTCAGCAGAGCTGGCCGACGAAGGTATCGATCACTATGTCGGACATATTCTGAATATGACACTGCGCGAGTTGATGGTGCAAATTCAGCACGAATTACATTACAACTCCGGTCTGGAAATCTTAAGCGATGAAGATCGGACACAAGCGGTAGCCATTACTCAAGCATTCGCCAAAAGCTTGCCGGAAATCCGCCGCCTGCTGGAGAGCGACATCAAAGCCGCGTATGAAGGGGATCCAGCGGCGCGGAATGTCGATGAAGTGCTGGTTTGTTATCCCGGCATCATGGCGATCACGCACTACCGGCTGGCGCACGTTTTGCATGAGCTTGGCGTGCCATTGATCGCTCGTATGATTTCCGAGATCGCACACTCGGTAACAGGTATTGAAATCCATCCGGGTGCGCAAATCGGCGGCAGTTTTTTTATTGATCACGGTACCGGCGTCGTGATCGGTGAAACCGCGATCATCGGCCAGAATGTCCGCCTCTATCAAGCAGTCACGTTAGGCGCTAAACGTTTCCCGGTCGATGAAAACGGCGCCTTGGTAAAAGGCAATTTACGCCATCCGATTGTGGAAGATGATGTCGTGATCTATGCCGGCGCGACGATTCTGGGCCGCATTACCATTGGCCGAGGATCAACGATAGGCGGGAATGTCTGGCTGACACGCAGCGTGCCGCCAGGCAGCAATATCACGCAAGCTCATACCCGGCATGAATTATTTGAAAATGGCGCGGGTATTTGACCTGTTTGTATAAATATAAACTCTGACGACCTACCATCTTCATCATGACGACTCAAAAAATAATGCTCACGCTGGCCGATGTAAAGTTAATCGCCACAGCTTCGGAAAGCGAAGCGCTGCAGAATCAGTGGCCAGTGGTAATTGCTATCGTTGATGATGGCGGCCACTTGCTGTACCTGCAGCGGCTGGACAATGCCCAGTTTGGCAGCGTCACTGTCGCCATTGAAAAAGCCCGTGCTGCGATCGCTTTCCGGCGCCCGACAAAAGTCTTGGAAGAGAACATCACCGAGGGGCGCTTGCATTACCTGAAATTGCCCGGCGCGTTACCCGTGGAGGGCGGTTTGCCCATTATTGTCGATGATCAATTTGTCGGTGCGGTGGGCGTTAGCGGCGTGCGGTCATTCCAAGACGCACAGATTGCCCGGGCGGGAATCGATGCGTTGTTAGCTCACTTGCAACGCCGCTGAGACGAGGGAGCGAGTACCGCGCACCGAAGTGATTCGCTCGTATCGCCAATTAATCAGCGTTAGACATGCCGTTCATCATCGATCTGAATCAGATAGACAAGCGTTACGGCGATGATCATCACAAAACGAAACGCAGCCTGCTGTCCATTGGCAACCTCCGATTGCCACATTAGAAACCATTCGCCGCCAATGGTCATGAATCCGGTAAACCACAACAGAAAACCAAGGGTTAGTCCCAGAATTGCTGTGCTTTTCGCTTGATTAAAGGATACGGGGTCTTTGATACACCGGTACAAGCGCCAGCCACCGAGCCAGCAGAGCCCTGCGATCAGCGCTTCTACTGCAATAATAAAAATATACACGGCATGATGGATCAGCGGTGAGTCGATGGCGCGCCACAACCCCTTGTTATTCGGGAAAGTAGTATCCATCGTCAATACATGGCTGACAAAGAAAAAATTCGAGTCGTAATCGGTAATATTGCTGAACGTCACCAATGCCGCGAATAGTGCTATCGACCATACCAGTATGACTTTCGAGCATCGCGTATACATAAGTAGATTGCTATCTCAACGCACATTCCATGGGGACAAAGCATTCATAGGAATCACCAGCGTGCGGTATCTTCGGCGCAGGAAACTTATTGCGAAACCCGGTGCGGCAAGTGAATTTTGCAACGACTTGCCGCCCGGGTTTTAGTAGGAATTGAAATTAGGAAACTTGCTGGATACCTGCGAGTAACCAGGTTGCATCGGGATCTTTCAGATCTTTTTGCACGTGCCATATTTCATCGAACGCTTCAGGCTCGCCATCCGGCAAATCACGCAGTTGTCCGGTAAAGCGGACACTGGCAATCGCCATATCGCTGGTCGTTTCAACTTCCAGCAGATTGGCATCAATAAACATGACTTCGGTTTGCTGCTGCTCATCACCCCGTTCTTTGATCTGCGCGCTGATTTCAGCGAGCATTTCCGGAGTTGCATAGTCACGGATTTCATTCACATCACCGCGGTCATGCGCAGACTGCAAACGAATAAATGAGGTTTTTGCATTACGCAAAAATGGCTCTACTTTAAAGTCAGCAGGAATATTCGGTTGATTTGACGGGCTGTTGCTCGTTGTTGATGCGGCTCCCCCAGCAAACGGAGGCGCTTGAAAACGATCCTGTGTCGCGGTATTCATGCCAGAATATTGCATGGAAGCTGCTTGTCCGTCAGTTCTAGGTTTGCGCAGCATGCGGATAATGAAAAATACCGCGCCAATCAATAATGCCAGAACAACAAAATCCATCATATTGATGTTTTCAAACGCACCACCCATGAAAAGCGCCGCCAAAAGACCGCCGGCCGCCAGACCAGCCAATGCTCCGCCCCATTTGCTGCCACTCGATGCCGCCGCCGGTGCTGCAGCAGGCGTTTGCTGTGGCGTGGGTGCTGCTTGCTGTTTGTTTACCGCTTGCCGTTGTGTACCGATATTTTTACCGCCGCCCATGCGCTTTGCTTCAGCATCAAAAGCGAACAATCCAAAACTGAGAAAAGCCAGAGTCAGAAAGGTGAGTGTTTTTTTCATCGTTGTCTCCCAAACTGTTATTGAAAAAAATGAGTATAACATCCGGTTTGCGTTACCAGCCATACCGGATTTGTTTGATCGTGACTTCCAAAGAAAATTGCAAATGGCTCGCGGCGCATCTCTCATGCTGTCAGCGCAGCAGAACTAAACGAGGGATAGCATCCTCATCGATCCATAAAATAGCATTTTGAGCGTACTGTTCCCCGAAAAATTTCGCGGTATCAAAATCCAAACCCGCCACAAAAAAACTTTTTTCCACGGGCCAATACCCCGATGGATCGAGATTAATGCATTCAAGGATAGGGTAAGACCGGTGGATTAATAATGTATGCAGCGATTGATGCGCTGTTTCGTTTTCATCATGACTTAATTGCTGACTGTAGGGATTATACGCACTGATAATTGCCGCACGGGTACATTTAAGTTCACTTAAAAGATTTGAAAGGGATCGTGAGAATTGATCGATTCGCAGAGCGATTGATTCCGAACCGGAATCAATCTGATAAATTGCACGGCGATAGCTATCAACAAGATCATCGGCTATAGCCGTAGAAATCGCCATAATTTCAAACATTACGATAAGTATTAATGTGCATGGTCATGATGCTCATGACTCGTTTCATGATCCTGAGTTGAACGTGTCAGCTCTTGATACTGTTCCATAGTCATGCCGCTCATTTTGAGAATAAATGCCACCATCGCCCAGATAGATGCATCATCGTGACTCAAACCCCAAGCTGGCATAGCCGTCATTTTTATACCATTTTTTATCACCCAGAAGTATGCCTTGGCCAAACTCAGCATTTCAGCTTGATCAACGATTGTTTCACGTTGATAAAAAACCGGTGCTTGCGGATAGAGACCGAGCGAGAGTTCGGTTGATTTCATGCCGGGAGCTAAATGACAGCTTGTGCACATTGCATGATAGTGCGTTGCACCGATCTTGAGCATGTCGTCGCCATCTTCTAACGATGGAACTTCAATATTTTCTGAGTGAGCATGGATAGAACTGATGCGCACCCACTCAATTAACTTTTCTGTAATAGGCCAGTGCTTCTCTGTAGCCGCAATGTTATACACGCCGGAACCAATGATAATTGCTGCTAAAATTGCCGATATCAACAACAAACTAAGGATTTTTTTCATTCTGTCACCTCGTGTAGTGTTTTGTATCCGGATCACTGACATATTCCTGTAATCAAGTTGTGGGACAACCCAAGAATCCGTTAAACAACTAAAAATACAAGGAAAATTGAGTGCAGTACGCGTGGACAAACGATCGATAGGCACTCAGGAATAACTAGCACGGCGAATCGATCGCAGAGCCAAATTTAGCGTTTCCATAGTACTTCTATTCCAACCCGTAATCAAACAACAATTTATTACAACTATCAGAAGCATTGTCTAATTCAGCGGATAACGCTATGCTGATAGCTTATATTATTATTTTTTTGTAAAGTATGGCCATAATGACACAAGATGAACAAAAGAAGGCAGTTGCAGCAGCGGCGATTCAACATATCCCGCTTGGTTGTATCGTGGGTGTAGGCACGGGTTCTACAGCAAATTATTTTATTGATGAATTAGCAAAAATTAAGCACAAAATTGAAGGCGCAGTTGCAAGTTCCGATGCGACAGCGCAACGTCTCAAGGGTCATGGCATTGAAGTGCTTGATCTGAATAATGTCGCTGATTTGCCGGTGTATGTGGATGGCGCCGATGAAATCACAGAACATCTGCATATGATTAAAGGCGGCGGCGGCGCTTTAACCCGGGAAAAAATTGTTGCAGCAGTTGCACGTAAATTTGTGTGCATTACCGATCAATCCAAGCTTGTCAACGTTCTCGGTAAATTCCCCTTGCCTATTGAAGTGATTCCGATGGCCCGGAGTTATGTTGCGCGCGAGATCGTTCATTTAGGTGGACATCCGGCTTTACGTCAGGGTTTTATAACTGATAACGGTAATGTCATTTTGGATATCCATGGTTTGCAAATTATGAACCCTGTGGAACTTGAAGCAACACTCAATCAGATTACAGGTATTGTAACCAATGGACTTTTTGCGCAACGCCCAGCTAATACCTTGTTGCTGGGAACAGATAACGGTGTACGCACTCTTACTGTCTGATCAGTGTACACCGTTTTAACTCGCATATTTGATCTTGAAATGACAAAGGCTACATTTTATGGCAAACAAAGAACATATTTCTAAACAGTTCGACGCAGATCTCGAAGAAGTACGGACTCGTGTACTGCAAATGGGTGGTTTTGTCGAAGAACAGATCGAATATGCCATTGATGCGCTAACCAGCGGAAATGAAGAATTGATCGATCAGGTAATCACTCGCGATCATCGAGTAAATGCTATGGAAGTATCGATCGATGAAATTTGCAATCAAATTATTGCACGCCGCCAACCCACTGCCAGTGATTTGCGCATGATTATGATGGTCATAAAAACTATTACTGATCTGGAACGTATCGGTGATGAAGCTGCGAAAATCGCGCGGATGGCTAAATTGATTTATTCTTCGGACCGAATGCATATTCCTCGCTTTAATGAAATTAAACATGTAGCAAGTATCGCCATGGATATGTTGCATAAAGCGCTGGACTCATTTGCACGGTTGGATTTAAACGCGGCCGCGCAAATTGTGAGACAGGATGAATTTGTTGATGAAGAATTCCGCTCTATATTGCGGCAATTAATTACATTTATGATGGAAGATCCAAGAAAAATCTCCACATGCTTGGAAATCGTTTTTATCGCCAAAGCAATCGAGCGAATCGGTGATCATGCCAAGAATATGTCGGAATACGTCGTATATATGGTAAAGGGTAAAGATGTGCGCCATGTAACAGCTGATCAAATCGAACAAGAAATCAGAGAATAAGTAGAAATTGCTCTGAGCAATAGATTTATTCCGATAATTTTCTCGAAATAAGCATTTTCTAGCCTAAGCTAGCGATTCCAACAATCCGCGACATTACCATCAGCGCCCTGAAGGCCTGTGTGAGTCAATGTTAGAGTCCCGCAGACATCGCCCGTCATTGTCCCGGTTGGAATTGCTTGGAGGATAAATGTATTATCCGTTACTGCTTGCAATGAAATATTATATTGAGCCGTTCCATTTCTGGGTGATTGTGTAATCGGCAATGCAACCGCGATATCATCTCCCCCCCTATTCGCAACACCATCGGCTCCTACAGTGGCGTCATACTGATTATTTTGTGTATAAAATCTCTCCATAAATTGCACATTTTCATAGAGTAATGATTTTGCAACAGCACGGTTAGATTGTCTTACGTAATTTTGATAGGAAGGCAAAGCAACCGATGCGAGAATACCTAAAATGGCAACGGCAATCATCAACTCAATTAACGTAAATCCTGTTGCTTTGATAGTGGAAAACTTTGAATTCATAGCTTTGATAATATCAAGAAGTGAATAAATATCTATTGATCAGATTGTTATTGAATTAGCTCACGCCAGGTAATTCTACCTCTCAGGCCCGCCGCACCCTTTGCTGTAGTTGTTTGATTCAGTGAACCATCTGCGGTTGAATACACAAAAATATCCTGTGATTCATTCGAATGTCCTCTTATACGCGTAACACCACCCACTGAAAAACCAATTTCCATCCCGGCGGATAAGCCATCGTCAAGGGCCAGAACTCGATTTCTATTGGTATCAAATGCTGGAAATGGCAGCATTCCACCTGTCAGATAGTTCACTGCATTTACAAACCCTCTACCTCCAAAATCACAAGGCGATGCTGACGGTACAATCGTGGTGAATACTAAAATACCGTCCTCCAAACTAGGAACACCTGTAAGTCTTTCACCGCTAACTGGTAAATTAATATACCAACCTTTAACTGTTGTAGAGTACGATACTGCATTCTGTGTCAGTGTTCTGATGGAGGCATCTGTCATTACTTGTTGGACAAGTGAACTCACAGCTAATGTTGCAGTTGAATTGTTATCCCACACACCATAAATCGTTTGGGCACTTGTTGTTGTGGTATCTGCCGTCTCCAAATATTTACCTGTTCCAAACAAGACAAGCTGCCCCCCTTTGGGGTGGAAGCTTACCGATGGCGGAGAAATAATTGGTTTAGTTGTACCCGATGAAAATAAAGGTGTGCCGCTAATAGCTACTTTCCAGCTAGCCGGGGTAGAAGAACTTACATCAAATTTCCACAAATTCCCTTTTAGATCACCGGCATATATCACATCGACTTTACCATTCCCATTTGAATCAAATGGAGTTGGCGTGGAGAGACCGTTTCCTGTTCCAGTATCAGCGATCAGCTTTATATAATCCGTACCTATTGTCCAGGAACCATCTTCTCCACCAGAAATAAATAAAATATACAGAACTGCTTTGCCACCTGTACTGTTATAACCATTACCAACAATCACAGCCCACTGATTATTTTCCATTTTAACGATCTGCATCGCCTGGCTAGTAAACGGATTGATTTGAGGAAGATTATGGCTATACCCCATATCCGCATCATCATTACTCGTAAATTCCCATAATAATAAACTAGCTGCATTTGCTGCAGAAAAGGTTGGAGCTGATTTTGCCGCATCTGCTGGATTTGTTACATCGAGTGCAAAATAACCCTGCCCCCCCCCATTTAAGCTACTAACTAAAACAGTTCTCCATGTCGAAGTAGCGCTTGAATATACATCGCCCATCATTGGAGAACCATCAACAAAGTAACGATGATTAGCAGTGTAATCTCTATCTGATAATCTACTCAGGTTCTCATATGCTGTGCTGGGCACGTATACTAACAGTTCTTTACCGGCATCCGCACTGGAGCATCCAGGTGTTACACCGGGAATACAAGCATTAAACCCATGCAACATCCCATCATTGGCTCCCACGTAAATCATGGGTACACGATCTTTATAATTATTTTTAAATGCTGCATACCCGGGATGATCTACATTTGAATAACCAGCGATCGGCCTCCCTACATATAGTGGACCTGAATTAATGATATCCCCAAGTTTAGTAGTTGGTCGAACACGAAAATTATTGATAGCTGTCGAGCTGGCGCAAGTGAATGTTCCGCTTGCATTTTCACGCACTGCATCTCCTCGCAGAAATGCCACTCTCTCAGGTCCGCAATTATCGGTAACTCCCGAAGCATTTTTGTTGAGTAAATCTTTTTGCGTAGAAGTTAAATTACCATACTCGAATGAAACCCCATCGCTACTGCTTTTTGTAATGATTACCCGGGAAGAAGGACTTATAGATCCCGAAGCAAGAGATACTTCCCCGGCATTCCATTCGGTCGTTCCCATTACACCTGAGGAATTGATTGGAATTGATAGAAGCTGGCCACTCCAATCACCGCTGTTAAATTTTGCTTGATACACACGACCATTCGTCATCAATGAATTTGAATTAGCTGCTACTGCGGAAGCAGAACCTGTTCTGGCAACAATGGTTCTAAGCGCATTCGTTAAAGCATTCGTGAAAGCTGCCGGATCAGCGGCGCTAAAAAATTCTCCGCGACTATTCACCGCCGCATGCCATAAATCATCAATTTTATTCGCGTCATTTAAGGTTGGATCTGGCCAGGCTTCTGACCCAGTTGGTAATGAAGAGAGGGAGCCTCGGACGCCTAAACCGACGGTAAAATTCACCAAATGCTGCCAGAAAGCTGGATCATGCGGATTGGTTGGAACCTTATTGGATAAATCTGTACGCAAATCATTCTTCCAATAACGCATTGCCACATCGGCTAATGTATTGCTATAAGCATCTGAATAGGGAAGTGCTGGAACATAACTATAAGTTGAAGGAACAGCCGGAGATGAGTTGTTAGCAATTGAAGAACCAGACTCATTATCGGAATTACCCACGCTTGTGAAAGAAGTTTCGGACCAGTAACCATCCGTCATTAAGATATTATAATTTTGCCGGCATTCGTGCTGTGTACCGCCGGTCGATCCCGGCGTTAGCCCCCAAGGCCCTCTATCATCGGTCCGTTTAAAGTATTCACCGACTGCCATCATTGCTTCCCGAAGCGGCGTACCTTCTGCTGGAATATCGTGATCATAAAGATTATTAAAAAAATTTGTCCTGTCTGTTCCGGTAAATTGCCGAACACCTGTTTTTACAACCGTCGTAGCTACGCCATCGACCGTTGTAGAGCCTTTATTGATCGCAGCAAAACCAACCCGCATAGTATTACCCTGTGCAGCAAAAGCCCGTCCAATCCCTGCGCGTGCTAACAATATCCGAGATCGATAATAGGTATACCAATTGGCAAAATTTTGAATTTCTTCAGCATAAGTACAAGTTGGAACTGCAGCGCAATCGGTACGATTGGGTCCGCCGGTATAAGTTGAAGTTGTTGATATTATCTGAACTTGCGTATAACTGCTGGCAGCATTAATACTGCCAGAATTGTAATTAAAGTAGACTGCAGGATAAAAGGTTTTAGAAGTACTCGAAGATCGTGTTCCGTCATCTTTCAACCAGCGAGCCGTTTGCGTGTTATTCACGGTAAGATTCCGGCAACCTGCCCCGGTATTGAATGGATTATGGTAGGCGCATGCGGGATCAGCATTACTCATTAAAGATCCATCTGCATTACTCCAAGGCGAATATCTGACCGTTGGATTGTAATAAATTTTGTTAGCATAACTGGAACGCAACTTGGCGGCATACCTATTCGCTGGATCAAAATCGACTACATAGTTATTGTAATCATCAGCTCCGTATACGCCTGATGCGCGTGGGAACATGTAGCGCACATCCTGGATAATCAACTCTTCCGGCATAATTTCGAAATGCATGGATCCTGAATCATCAAGTGTGAACATCACATTCGGAGAGATATTTCCTCCGAGAAAAAGGGGACCGTTTGATAATGGGGGAAGCGCATGGGACAAATTAACTGCAAAAAATAAGGCTGTACCCACCAGACTACTTACTGATAAGGAATTGCAAATAAATACTCTCTTCATGATACTAAGCCCCTTTCTTTTATCTCGAAGAATTATGGTCTAAATATTTCTTGTAACCACACAACCGTGCCTTGTTTTGCACCTTGAGCACGAATCGTTATCCGATAATAGTGCCGCAACACACCACCAGGCGGTGTTTTTCTTATTCCCTCAATAAGATAGGTTGGGGCAGGCACTCCAGCAGGTAATATCGGTGCTGTATACGTCACACCATCAACTCTGAAAATTGTCCCCTCAACATAGGCAATCGGACATGTCGGAGTACAATAAGTAATCCAAGAAGATACCGTATCAGCGACCACTCCCGGCGCCTCTGCGCCAGCACCGTAGTAGCAAAGTCCATCAGTACATCCGGTATCAAATTCGGATATCCCTTCAATGGGTTTTGGTGAATTTGTTGCAGGATCGTTATCACGGATATGTTGTTCAGCGTAACGCAATCCCATTTCAGCCGCCTGCATTGCCAACATGCGGTCGCGCATATTTCCGGACATCCGTTCTTCTACTGTCGCCATTCTCACCGCAGTGATACCCAAAAGGGTTAGCACCATAAGAAAGATCAGGCCAGTAACAAACACGGCTCCTTTTTGCTTATATTGGAAATTGAGATTTTTATTCATGGTGCAGAATTTATACGGTTGCGCAAATTGATAGTTGCCGTAAATGCTCGTCTTAACCGCCTATCTGAGGGAATCGCGACAGATGCGCCATTGCAATTAAGGTAATTGCCTGCGGATACCACATTTAATTTCTCAGAACGAATCAATACACAAATACGCGTAGTCACGACTTGATTCCAATCTGCCGGCATCACCGTGTACTGATCGACGGATTGATCGCCACTGGTGTCTATCCCGTAAAGCACTTGTAAATCTTCAACATTGTCCAGCAGAACCTGTCCAGTCGGTGCAGCCGCAGGTGCGGGTGGTATATCCGCAATATCACCCTTACACTGTAACTGAGCATTCAATGTATCGAGATTGAAATGATTTTGAATAACTCTTCCGGCAACTGTCACTCCAGTACCCTCGCAATCCCTATCCCCAACAGCGCCTTCATATTGAATAGTTAAAGTATCAGCTACGCCTCCCGCTCCGTTGGTACCACTGATAGCGGTTCCCTCGAATGCAACCTTGAAGCCTGTGAAAGGAACTTCCACATGACCTGCTTGCTTGATACTTCGCCCAATAATTTCTAGTGCGTATCGGCCACTTTCTTGAAGTCTGGCATTATCCTCTTGCTCACGAAAAATCTGGCGGCTACTGACAAAGACTGTCCCGATAACTAGTAGTAAAATCAACCCCAACGTCATAGCTATCATCAGTTCAACCAAGCTAAAGCCTCGCAGACTGGAATATTCAAAATTATTAGTATTCATTTTTTATGGAGAAAATCTTGTCAAAAAGCAACGAGTATTGACCGGCGTTCCACCTGGACATGCGGGATCTGCCTCGCCATTCATTTCTTTTTCAATCCACATTAGCGTAATCACAAATCCGGCTGCCACACTGCCGTTTACCGTTCCCGCTCCGCTAGGTAGTAACCTGAAATTGGCAGTATTCCATTGCGCATGGTCATAAGCTGCTACTTGTGCAGCATTACAAGTATTCGTCAGGCAGTCGCTACTTGCAGGGATAGTTGTTGTGAGTGCATTGTAAGCTCCGGCAGTAACCCCGGCCAAATTCGCACGCATTCGATCGGCTATGTCCTCAGTTTGCTTACTAGCGATTGAACGATAGTGTGCGATATTGTTACTTCGTGCACCTGACACTATCAGCGCTGCCATACCGAGCAAGCCAAAAGATACGACCAAGATCGTAATGAGAACTTCTATTAGACTGAAGCCACTGTTATTCAGAGGCTTTCGTATCGAATATACACATTTCATTCGCATGTTCCCGTTCCTGTTTCGGTGCGAAGACGCCCCTGATTATTTAACACCAATGCTTTTGAATACGTCGTCCCCCTGCTGTCGCATAATAAGAAGGTGCCATTAAATCCCGATGAAAAACCATTTGCTGCGAATGTAACTCTTGTGCGCAGCCCTGATCTTAAAGTAGTCCCCCCAGAAAATGCCGCATTTACATGCAAGATTTGATCTCCGGCATCAACAACCCCATTGCCGTTAGCATCCGAAAAAACCAACCAGCCATTCGACCACACGTTACCTCCGGTACAGCTGGTACCATTCGTACTCGGACACAAAGTTGTTTGGCTACTACGCTTGATTGCCTCGCTCTTGGCTAATGCAATCGACGATGCGAAGTTATTGCTTTGTGCAACCAATAAATTATCTTGGATAAACGTACGGTAACTGGGTATCGCTACGGTAAGCAAAATACTTGCCAGACTTAACGTAACAAGTAACTCAACCATGGTAAAACCACATTGATATTGCCACTGATCAAATATATGGTCTTTATTCATTCCCGAGATTCCCGTCACTCTCACTACTTTCTTTTAAATTAAACCAGATTATTTTTGTCGCTTTTTTAGCGGATGTAACTGCAAAAAACTTTAGCAAAGTACAGGTTCACTTTGACCGTATGGACAATCAGTGGGGACTTACTATGGTTGGTATGAGTTAGAATTAGATTAGCCTAGACTTTCCATTCTTGATAAACAGATAATCAATCTTCATGAAACAGGACATTATTATCATTGGCGCTGGGATCATTGGTCTTGCATCAGCTGAGCGCCTTTTGGCAAAAGGCGCCAATGTGACGATTTTGGAAAGAAACAAAATTGGACAGGAGTCTTCCTGGGCTGGTGGCGGTATCTTGTCACCCCTCTTACCCTGGAACTATCCGAATGCGGTAACTCAGCTTGCCAGTTATAGTGCTGGACTATTTCCAGCATGGACGTCCAGCCTGAAGAAAAATACTGGGATAGATCCTGAATACCACAAATCCGGTATGCTGATATTACCGCCTTTTCAAATAAATATTGCGAAGGATTGGTGCGTAGGACGCGGCATAAAAATAGAACATACCATCACACCCTACACTCAAATCAACGAAGAGAATAATGATCACGCATTATATCTGCCGGATATCGCTCAAGTACGAAACCCAAGATTATTGCACGCGTTATACAACCGAATTAAACAGTTGGGTGGGAAGATTATTGAAGATTGCGATGTCTACCCATTAAACACAAAGTCTCAACAGATTACGTCTATCAAAACATCTTGTGGAGAATTTAAAGCCGACCATACAATCATCAGCGCTGGCGCCTGGAGTAAAGAAACATTAGGAATTCATGCGCTCAAACTGGACATCAAGCCGGTAAGAGGTCAAATGCTGTTATTTAAATTTGACACTCCACCGATAGATCACATTATCGTCAGGGAAGATTTCTACATTATCCCTCGCAAGGACGGTCATATCCTGATCGGCAGCACTCTGGAAGATGTGGGATTTAACAAACAAACGACCGTAGCCGCGTTCGAATATCTAATTGGAAATGCAGGAAAAATCCTGCCAGAACTATATCAAATGCCTGTCAAACAACATTGGTCGGGACTAAGGCCCGGGGCACCTCAGAATATCCCGACTGTTGGGCGGCATCCAAAAATCCGTAACTTATCAGTTAATTGCGGACATTTTCGCTATGGAGTAACTATGGCCCCCGGTAGCGCTGAAATACTGGTTAATGAATTAACGGGGACAGCACAGCCATTTGATACCACTTTTTATCAGGCCGGTTGGGATGGCCATTGATCAATTCAAGCTTTGGGAAGAGGAAACACCACGGATTCAACCACACCACTGAGTTCTTCGATCGTTACATCTTCACCGATTTGTTCAGCGCCAATCTGCTTAAGACGGGATATTACTTGCTGGACCAAAATTTCGGGAGCCGAAGCGCCTGCTGTAATACCAATGTTTTTCTTCCCGACAAACCATCTTTCCTGCAACTGCTCGGCACGATCCACCATATATGCCTCAACATTCGCATTTCTAGCCACTTCGCACAGCCGGTTAGAATTAGAGCTATTTGGAGAACCGACCACAATGACCAGGTCACATTGATTGACCATTTTTTTCACGGCATCCTGCCGATTCTGGGTAGCGTAACAAATATCATCTTTCTTGGGACCGGTTATCATCGGAAACCGTTTTTTTAACGCATCGACAATCCTTGCAGCATCATCAACGGACAAGGTAGTTTGCGTGACATACGCCAAGTTAGCTTCATCTTTAACATTCAAGGTTTCGACGTCCATTTCCGTTTCCACCAAGTACATACCCTTGTCATCGCCCTCGATTTGCCCCATCGTGCCTTCAACTTCGGGATGCCCCTGGTGCCCAATCATGATGATTTCTTTTCCTTCCTTGCGCATTTTCGCAACTTCAACATGAACCTTGGTAACCAATGGACAAGTCGCGTCAAAAACTTTTAACTTACGCTCCGCAGCTTCACGGCGTACTGCGTGCGACACACCATGCGCGCTAAAGATAAGAATGCTGTCTTGCGGCACTTCATCCAAGTGCTCCACAAACACGGCACCTTTCTTCTCCAAGTTTTCAACCACAAAACGATTATGCACTACTTCATGACGAACATAGATCGGTGCTCCATGCATCGTTAGCGCACGTTCAACAATTTCGATTGCACGATCCACACCGGCACAGAACCCTCGCGGATTTGAAAGTAGTACTTTGATCATTTGATTATCCCTCCAACAATGGATATTTGTTCTTTTATTGCGTGCATACGTTTAAAGACACACAATATGTATCTAAAAATAAATAAAACTCATTGATTGCTCAATCTCGGAAAATAGCGCAACATTTTTTGTAACCTCAGAGCTGATCACTGCTTGCCTAACTGCACATTTATTGGTTGCATCAAAGCTATAAAGACCTGCTATTCCCCTAATTCCGCAACAATTAGAACTCGAGACACCGCTGAATCCCGGTGCTCATAACTGTTGCCGAGCTGCGAATTCTAAACGAAGAAATTAATAGTTACCATAACTCTAATGAACACATGTCCAATGAAATAATTAAACCCGACTCTTCTTCAATGATTTTACATAGATCTTCTTAGATACAAAACAAGCGCTCTACCCACTATCATTGCTAAGCCAACTTCACTGGCGCCCTGAACACGAATCGAACGTGCGACCTACCCCTTAGGAGGGGGTTGCTCTATCCACTGAGCTACCAGGGCGAACTCGGCATTTTACGCTAATCTCACAGAATGAATAAACCGGATAAATGGAATTCTTTAAAGCTTCTGAGTCAATAGTTTTAGGATTCAACTAAAAAAACACTGAATTGACCACATTTGCAGATAACGCTGCAACAAGTAGCTCACTCAAGAGAAATGACTATTGTTATGATACTGACTGAATTAAATTTCCGCGCGGTAAAACGGTTTCATTCTAATTGCGCCGTATCTGAAACTTTCATTTTATTGCTTGGTCCTGATATAGGATGTTATCCCAGCTCACCCATCGCGGAAACAATATACCAACAGCATCCGATGTAGCGCGTTAATGTTCGCTACGATTATTTATGCTGTCCGTTTATCTTGAATTTGATCCTGAATTAAATTACGCACCGAATAAGGAATCAACCCTATGGAATCGTTTACAATCATTTCGTCATTACTAGTGCTGGGATTCATGTTTTGGTTTTTTTCCACGAACAAAACACTCCAATTAGGCCAGCATGCACCGGATTTCAGGCTTCCCGACCAGCAGGACAAGATCCATACTCTCTCGGATTTTCATGGAAAATGGTTAGCTTTGTATTTTTACCCTAAAGACGATACGCCGGGTTGCACCAAACAAGCCTGTTCTTTTCGCGATGGTTTGGAGGATTTGGTTCATTTAGGAGCTGCCGTCGTCGGTGTGAGCGTGGATGACAGCAATAGTCACGCCGAATTCGCGCTGAAATATCAGTTGCAATTTCCACTATTGGCGGATACCACTACCCGAACCGCTGCTGATTATCACTCTCTGATAAATCTCGGATTCGTCAAGTTTGCCAGGAGAAATACTTTCTTGATCGATCCGGAAGGAAAAATTGCTCGAATGTACTTATCAGCGAGCGCATCACGCAACTCAACCGAAGTACTCGCTGATTTGAAAAGATTACAAGCAAAAGAATCATATAAAAATTCTTAAGACTTACATATTACCGGTTGATAAAGGATTGAAAATAGTGATTCCGGCAATATTGTTGGGAATGAATAGATAGCAATTAAGGAGTAGAAATGGCTAATTTTACCGAAGAACAATTAACTCAATTGAAAGCTGCACTTCACAAACGTTATCTGGATTTACAACAGGTAATCCGCGACGAACTCGCGCACACTCAAGATATCAGCGATTCTGAACTGGCAGAGTATCTCAATAATATCCCGGACGAAATCGACACTGCCTTAGTTGACCGGCAAATCAATGAAATGCGCGAGCTTGAAATATCTATGAAATACCTCAGTGAACTTGAGTTTGGCGATTGCATTGATTGCGGTAATGAAATCGGGTTTGAGCGTCTGCTTGCACAGCCCTCCGCACAACGTTGCATTCAATGTCAGAATAAGTATGAAAAAGACTACCCGAAAGAATCGACGCCTTCACTATAGAGTTGCTGTTTACCGAACTCATTTTTTACTTTTGAGCAAGACCAACAAAGCCCCTCCTCCTCCATCAATTGGCCTTGCCTGGCAGAAGGCCAACACATCAGCGCGCTGAATCAACCAATTACCGACTCTTGTCTTTAAAACTGGTTCACGGTCTTTTGAACCTAATCCTTTCCCGTGAATAATACGAATACAACGGCATTGATTCCGTAAGCAATTTTCCAGAAAAAAAGTCAATTCTTGCCTTGCTTCATCACGAGTAAATCCGTGCAAATCCAACGTGTCATCGATTTTCCAGTAACCACGGCGTAATCTCCTCAGCGTCTGAGCCGATAAACCCGGTCGCATAAAAGACCACGAATCACCTGTTTCCAACTCGATCGCAATATGGTCGGAAAAATTGTCCGCCAAGGGTGTTTCATTTACATAGCCAGGTTTATGCGGAACCGGCAAAATCCTCGCACGGCTTTGCGGCAATTTGTCGGAAACTGGTAATGGCGCCACATCACGCATCGCAGTATGAAATAGCGCCTTATCATCGTCGTCGCTGGCTGAGCCGTCATGAACCATTGCCGTATCACCAATTCACATCGATCCGGTTTTAAGCTTATTTTTTAAGATCATCCAGGTACTTTTCTGCATCTAATGCGGCCATACAACCACTGGCTGCACTTGTCACCGCCTGCCGGTAAATATGATCTTGAACATCCCCTGCTGCAAATATCCCAGGGATGTTGGTTGCTGTCGCATTTCCCTGACCTCCGCCACGAGTCACGATATAACCATTTTCCATTTGCAATTGCCCAGTAAAAATATCGGTGTTCGGCTTGTGGCCGATGGCAATAAAAACCCCCTGCAAGTCGATTATTTTCGTGGATTGATCTTGAGTACTCTTGATGCGCATACCGGTGACACCGGATTGATCCCCAATCACTTCATCCAGCACATAGTTCAACGCCAGCTTGATATTACCGTTTTGAACCTTTTCCATTAATTTGTCGATTAGAATTTTTTCCGAGCGGAATTGATCGCGCCGGTGCACTACCGTAACACTTCGAGCAATGTTAGCAAGATATAAAGCTTCCTCCACAGCGGTGTTACCGCCTCCTATGACAGCAACATCTTGTCCCTTATAAAAAAAACCATCACAAGTCGCGCATGCCGAGACGCCTCGTCCCATATATGCTTCTTCCGATGGTATTCCAAGATATTGGGCAGAAGCTCCTGTTGCAACGATCAGCGCGTCACAAGTGTAGCTTGCTTGATCACCGATCAACATAATCGGCTTATCAGTCAGCTTGGCGGTATGAATATGATCAAAAATAATCTCGGTTTCAAAGCGCTCGGCGTGCTTCTGGAATCGATCCATCAACTCCGGCCCTTGCACCCCCATGGCATCGGCTGGCCAGTTATCAACATCCGTTGTCGTCATCAATTGGCCGCCTTGCGCCAATCCGGTGATTAATACCGGTTTTAAATTCGCCCGCGCCGCATAGACCGCCGCAGTATATCCCGCTGGTCCGGAACCAAGGATTAGCAATGTACTGTGTTTAGTTGTCATAGTTTAGTTACGGAGTAAATCAAGAACGATATTGTACTCGTAAAAGATCAAATTTCCTCCCCGGGCTTGTTCCGTGGCTATCATCGCAGATTGTTCCGCAACCGATTTTTGGCCTAAAAGTAAGTCACTTTTATTCAGTATCTGATCGGGAAAATACATTTGGGTTGTTAACGCTTCATAACCGGGTTTAAAAACCTTCAAGTGAATGTGCGGCGGCCTTGTCCAAGTCTTGCTAGCCGGATAAGCGCCGGGCATCACGGTCTTAAATCGATACAGGCCCTCACCATCTGTCCGGATCGTCGCCCAACCTTGAAAATTCTGATCGAGCTCGGACTCGTTGGGATCACGAGGATGGCGGTAGCGTCCGTTGGCATCCGCCTGCCAAATATCAAGCAGTGCTTTTTCAACCGGCTTACTAAAGACATCCGTAACACGGCCACTGATCACAATATATTGCCCGATCGCACGATCAGGATAACCCTCAATGTGTGTCAAATCGGCATCTTTATCTTTCTGATTTATCACCGGATAAAACGGGCCTTCCGTTTCACTGGGTGTGGGCATTAACGCTAAAGCCTTTGCAAAACGGCTGCCTACCCCTAGAATTCCAGCCACACTGCTCATCAGACTTAGCTGCAGCAATTTTCTTCGCGAATATTTTTTCATTGAACTTAACTATCAGTTCGTGAAAGAACTACTCACTAAACCGATAAAAATCAAAATTATTAATCAAAATGGTTGATGAACCGCATTTGTTAAATCAATAATTTTGATGAAATTAACCGCGGTTTGTTCAAACCACAATTATTGATATTCAGCAATTCTTACAGTGCATCGAATAACTCTCCACTCGAAGCATCGAAAGATTTTCTAAGAAAGTACTGAAAAATTTGACTGATGTAATGAAGTGCGAGGTTTACGGAACAGAGCGACTCGTTCACACAATCAATTAATCAGCGTTTCTTTAAGATTGAATTGAATTGTATCGCAATAAACAATTGATAATAAGAAAGAACCTTGAGTCTCATACAATGATGACAATCGCACTTTCAACCTTCAGTTCTTCCCTTTATTTGAGAGGCAATCTATGCCGATATGACTCGGATGGACAAACTTGAGCACATACAAGTCAAGACATAAGAAGCTAAATGAAAATTGACTGCAACTTAGCGTAATTTACCGCGCACAACCCGAACAGACTCGGGGGTTTTTACAAATAGTTTGCCATCACACCCTGTCAGATTTCCACAGCTGCAAGCTGATTTGATAAATGGCACTGAATTAACGATTTCCGTGCAATTCAAACATTCATAATATATATCACCGCTGGTTGGGAGTTCCGCCGGATCTGGAGCGGGTTCAATGGGATAGAAATTATAAATCTTGCGCATATCGATTTTCAGCATTTTCTCTCCTACGATGAAGTTTATTTGTTTCGCTTGGTTAACGGCAATCATCTTAAAAATCGTAGGGGCATCCATCCGCATCGTGAGAAGAATTTACTGATGTCAGTTCTTTCGCATAAGAACAACAAGGTTTGATCCACATCAAATGGCGTTACAAACAAAATACAAAGCCAATGGGATTAAGGTAAAATAACGCGGTTAGGTTCATATGGCTGGGCCAACATCAAGTGGCTGATAAATCAATAGATTAATCAAATAGAAGTTATTTTTATAGAGGAAAAATTAAATGAAAGTTAATAAAAATGTTGTTGGCGTTATTGTTCTTGGAGCCGCTTTAGTTGGATGTGGTGGCGGTGGTCTTCCCGAAGCCGATTCAGTCAATTGTGCTGGGCGCGGCATGGAGAAGGCGCTAGGCGAGTTTAAAAACAATGAAGCCGCACGGCAAGCATTCTTAGATAAATGCAACGAAATAAACCAAGGAAAGTAACTTTTGAGAAGTTTTAAATTGAAATCACTTTCTCAGTGATATTCAGCTTCTACACTCAGTCAATGTAGGGTGAATAAACCGGATTGTTCACAATCGCAGTTTTAGTCTCAAGAAATTAAGATTACTCACCCTACACGTCGCTTCCTTCTGTAACGAAAAAGCCAGTATTCAACGACCTTCAGGCCGGTTGACTGTTTTCAACCTAAGCGCGAAGGCAGTAACACCCGGATCGGGCGGGAACTGATGGCAAACTCGATAGTACTTTCAGCCTCGATATCCCGATTCCGGAAATAATCGCCATCCACCTGTAACGGATAGGATTGTTCATGCAAAGTGCAAGCGATATGTTTGCCGGAATAGTATTGCATCGGCAGATTGGCAGGTTTGTGTTGTAAGATTTTCAGCGCCTTGATCAATTCATGCTGATGCCGCGCGCCCGGTAAAAAACCGGCTACCAGTTCATTTCTCGAAGGATTGGCACTCGGCACCAGTTGTAAATTTCTGGCATATGCCGAGCTATTGGCTACGATGAGATAACCGGATTGATGATCGATAACGGTTTGCCCGTCCACTTGCACGGAGACCTTCGGATGATGCAGCGAACACAACGCTTTCAAGCCGTGCCAAAGATAAATCGAATCGTTTAATGGGCCTTTGCGTTTGCCAATGTTTTTGACGGTTAACGAATCCAGCCCCATCGAAGCCATATGAAAGAAAGGCTTGCTGCCTTTTATGCCTTGGCCGCTGATCAAGCCATAATATTGCTGTATGCAGGAGCCGGCAGCAATCGCCTGTAGAAGGTCATCCGCGCTGGCGCTCATGTCGTAAGAGCGCGCAAACAATGACTCATTGCCGCCGGGAATGGCATAAATCGGCATATCGGTTTTATCGATCAGATTCAGCAATTTTCTAACCGTACCATCACCGCCGACCACCACAATCAGATCATTTTCCGAGATTTTGTCAACAATACGCGAATATCCCTTGGTTTTTTTCTCGGATGGCAAAATCTCGACCACTTTATCCTGACGAATCAGTTCTTTTGCCAGTTCAGCCGCTGTTGCTTCAGTATTTCCGGCACTGGAAATCGGATTGAAAATAATCAGGATTTTTTGTGGCGTTGGAATCTTGATGACCAATGGACTCGATTGAAATAATAAATTCTCATTTATCAAAGAAAGCGACATAGCACAATAGTATCTAAGCAAGATCCACTGGAATTATTTTGACTTCCGACCAAATCTGATGACACCAGGACTGATCGATCGGCGGCATCCCGGCTTTAATCCACTCCACCAGATGCCTGGCGGTATTGGGAAAAGTCACGCGGAGCGCTTTGGTGATATAGAGCCATTCCTCAATGATCGCCGCATCGACTGTATGCATCGCATGCCCATAACCCAACGCTTTCAAAGCAGCCGCATTGGACGCTTGTTCCATTTGCGCATGCACGGGTTTCACCAGAATTTTCTTGCCTAATTGCAGCGATTCGCTCGCCAATTCAAATCCTGCATTACAAATAATACCGGCGCAATCCGCCAGGTCTTTTTGGAATCCGGTGAGCGATAAGGGCTTGCAAAAAATATGCGCAAAAGGTGATGGAATCACCTCCGGCGAATAAATATGAAACTCGAAATCTTTAAAGCGCGAGAAAAGCTTGATGATATGTGGCTGATCTTCGAACGGTAAATAAACGACAATCTTGTTTTTGCGCAGTTGCTCCGCATTAAAAGGCGTTTCTATCACCGGCGGCAACAGCGGTTGATCGAAGTGGTGCCAATGCAGGCCGATACCGAAATCGACCGGCGCGAATTTCTTTAGCACCAGTTCAGACATCGGATCGCTGCCGGCGCGCGGTATAGCGTATTGAAATGCGTATTGGTGGCTGAAACCCACGGTTTTTTTACCCTGCCGCCTTGCCGCCCAGGAAGTAACCGGCTCAAAGTCGCAAATCACCAGATCGTAGTTGCTCAAATCCAGCGCGCGGATATCCTTCAAAAAACGCAGCGGCCTTGACTGGAGCACAGTCCGCAGGTGATTGATCTTGCCGTTATGGGTACTGAATGTCAGTCCCTCACGCCATTGATGGCCATTGAAAACCTCCATATCGAAGAACTTATCTTGCGGTCTCCCGGTAAATTGATATGTCACCTCCAGATCAGCCGCCCGGAATTCCTTCGCCATAATCCGTCCGCGCGTAATATGGCCATTACCTGTTCCTTGAATACCGTAAAAAATTTTCATTATGTCATTTCAGATCAGAGTTAATTATTCTAGAAATTATGAAGACGAGAAATTCTAGCGACCCTGCATGACAATCCAATGACCGATTCTTGGCAGCAGCATGACAATTGGGTTGCAATTACACGACTCAGCCATTTAGTACGCGTTGTTCAACCACTGCTGGATTTGCGCCCGGTGCCGGTGAAACCATGACACACCGATATCCAGCGCTTTCCGTTGAATTGCCGGATCCTTGGCCGAATCCATGTGATCCGGCATGTTGTAATCCTGCAAGTAGCCATTGATATACAGCATCTGGTCGCCAAGCACTTGCATCGTATTATTGGCATTGGAAATCATCTTCTCGCGAAGAATCAACGAAGCGATACCGGATGCGGACCATTGCAGCCCGCCATAGCGGCAGGCTTTTAGGCCATCCAACGCAAATCTGCGCCAGCCGGATCCGATCGAAAGCATTCTGACGCCGGCGTCCGGCCAGTTTTTCTGCGCATGCAAATAAGCGCTCAACCCGGGATTATTCATCCCGACCCCGCCGTCGATGCGCCAATCGCCGTCTTGTAACCGCACCGGCGCATAAAACGAAGGTGCTGCGGTACACGCATCGGCGATTTCATGCAGCCAGAAATCCGGTTGCACGAAATTGGTAAAAACTTCCAGGGAATCGCGGCTCAGATTGAAACAAGGAATAAAAAGCGGTTTCTCTAGCGAGGAAAGCCTGCAATCTTGCAGTTCCGCTTGCAGCGCTTGCCTTTTAGGCGCACTTTGAAACTTCGGCCGTAGCTGCAATCTGCTCAGAAAACGGCTCATGCCGTGTTCAACCATCATTGCCTGCAACAACCGCTCTTTGACAATTTTATCAACGAGCGCTTCGGCGCTGGTTTTCTGACCTAAAATCAAACAAGCGATCAAACCGCCGGACGAAGAACCCGCAATCATATCGAACCGCTCATAAGTCGATACGCCGGTGTCTTGTTCCAGGCACGCCAGCACGCTCAGTTGTATCAGCAGATGGCTGCCGCCGCCGTCCAGGCTCAGCAAGAATCTAGGCGGCTTCTCTGCTGGCAAGCAACTGTTCCTGCACTAAATTCTGGTATTGTTCAAAGCGTTCGTTCCAGAATACGAGTTCCAGCGAACCATCCGGATGTTCCAGCAGCGTCGAGCAGCTTTCCACCCAATCACCATCGTTACAGTACAGAACCGAGTTGATTTCCCGCAATTCGGCATGATGAATGTGGCCGCACACCACGCCATCGACACCCCGTTCCTTGGCAAGATGAGCCAGCGCGTCTTCAAAACTGCTGATGTAGCTGACCGCATTCTTCACTTTCAACTTCAGGTAGGCCGATAGCGACCAATAGGAATAACCGAAGAATTTGCGCAAACCGTTCAAATAATGGCTCAGATCCAGCAACGCGTCATACGCGACATTACCGAGCTTCGCCAGCCATCGGCTATGTTTGACGATCATATCGAATTCGTCGCCGTGCATCACCAGCAGTTTCCTGCCGTCCGTGGTGGTATGCACGTAATCCTGATGGATCTCCACATTACCGAATACATGGCCGACACAATCACGCAGCGCCTCATCATGATTACCCGGCACATAAATCACCTTGGTGCCGTGTTTGGCTTTTCCCAGAATGGAGCGGACTACATTGGTATGCTGCTGCGGCCAGTAAGGCGTTTTTTTGATGCTCCAGAAATCGACGATATCGCCAACCAGAAAAAGATAATCGGTTTCCACCGAATGCAAGAAATGCAACAATGCTTCCGCCTGACAACCGTGGAAACCGAGGTGAACATCGGAAATCCACACACTTCTAACTTTGATCGGCGTTTTGTCTGTCATCATGAATGCCCTTATAGGATATTGATGACACGAAAGTTTAGAGCGGTATTGTTAAGCGCATTTGAACAGTTGATGAAATATTCATGAACGTTTGATGAAGCGATCAGACCCTGAAGCAGCAAGCGGAGAACGATCGCACGCCGTTCACCGGATAGGTTTCATCGGCAACGATTTGAAAAGACGATGAATCCAGCCGAGCATCCTGAACCGGCAGCGAATCCACCGCGAGCAATTCGCTCGCGATATCCGCTGGGCTCAAATCGCAATGGGCGCCGCGGATCAGTCCGACCAGCTTTAACGCATCCACGCCAAAGGATTCTAGGCTCAACGACTCAAAATAGACTTTTTTGCCTTTGGAGTCGATCTGGCAAAAATGATCGTGCAGGTGACACAGCATTCGAATTTCTTTTTCGTAACCCCAGCTTGAGAATTTGGTTGAGATTAATTGATTCAAATCGGATTCATCAAAACCGCCGCGCTGAATCGCGGCATCGACATCCAGCTTAAAGCGCTCCGGCTGATAATCGATACGAATCGCTATTTCATCTGGAATTTCAAACACCAATGCCACACCGCGATGGGCATCGGCATAATGACTCCACAGCACGGGATCTTGATAGCTTTTAGAAAAACAAATGACGCCATTGCACTCATTCATTTGATTTTTGAATATTTCCAGTTTGGTTTGGGTATCGCTATTGGAGAAATCGGCAGCGCACAACTGAAACGGATCGCTTAGTTCATTGATGCGGGCAATTTTCAGGCGGCGGTCACGCAAAGCTCTGAGTGCGAATTCGGAAGGAGTGAAGTAGTAGACAATCATTAATTGATCATCTTAAGCAGCAGTTGCATATATTGAAGTAAATTTTCAATGTAAGACTTACCATTATTCATTTACTTCAGGCATAAAAATATCAAGACAGCAACAAATATTCCTTTTTCGATAAGCAATTTCTTCATAGATTCTTGTTTCATCTGGAAGTGAATATAAACCAGACGCCAAAGACTGAATCTGTTGGGAAGCTTTTAATATATTTTCTTGTGATGGAAAACCAAAAACAGATGTTAAACAATTGCTTTTTCTTATCCATTTTGGAATCAAATAAAACGATGCTTGAAGTTTTGCTGCAAGCTCGTTCAAGTGATCATAAATTTCATGTGCTTTATCCTTGTTAATGGGTCGATTTGAAATATCCTTATTGTATTTAATCAACGAATGTGAAATGAGCCCAATAGTTCTTTTCATTTCTTGAGCAGGTTCAATTACAAGTTTAAGTATGAACTGCCCTCCTACAAAGGTAACTATTGCAGCAATTGTTCCTAAAACAAAATCGATCATCAACACCTCTAACTCAAACTTTACAAATTAACTTACATAGCTACCCTGTACTGTTATCAATATAATCTTTGATCGCCGCCACATCCGCATCCTTCACCACAAACCGCTGCGGTAAGTCTTCCAGATTCTCGAAACCCGCTGGCCGTTCGGGTTCTCGGCCGATGGCTTCCTGGATGCTTTCGGCAAATTTCGCGGGTAACGCGGTTTCGAGACAAATCAGCGGCACGCCGGTTTCGCGGTGCGCCTGGCCGACTCTGAGGCCGTCGGCGGTGTGGGTGTCAACCAACACGCGATAGCGTTGGTAGATGTCGCGGATGGTGCTGATGCGCGCGGCGTGGTTGCTGCTGCCGGAGACGAAGCCATAGTCTTGGATTTTGGCGAATAGTGGCGTTTGGGATAAATCGAAAGGCTGGCCTTTGTCGACTGCCGCCCAGAGTTCCTTGACTTGCTGCGCATTGCGTCCGGTCAGGTCGAAGATGAAACGTTCGAAGTTGGATGCCTTAGAGATATCCATCGACGGGCTGCTGGTGTGCCGGGTCTCGGTGGTCGTACGCGGACGGTACACGCCGGTGCGGAAAAATTCGTCGAGTACGTCGTTTTCGTTAGTTGCGAGAATCAGGCGTTTGATCGGCAATCCCATCATGCGGGCGACATGACCGGCGCAGATGTTGCCGAAATTGCCAGACGGCACGGCGAACGAAACTTGCTCGTCGTTATTTTTGGTCGCGGCGAAATAGCCTTTGAAGTAATACACCACTTGCGCGACGATGCGCGCCCAGTTGATCGAGTTGACCGTGCCGATGCGGTGCGCTTCCTTGTACGCATGATCGTTGCTAACCGCTTTGACGATGTCCTGGCAATCGTCGAACACGCCGCGAATGGCGATGTTGAAAATGTTCTTATCTTGCAGCGAAAACATTTGCGCCGTTTGGAAGCGGCTCATCTTGCCGAGTGGCGACAGCATGAACACGCGGATGCCGCGTTTGCCACGCATCGCGTATTCGGCGCTGGAGCCGGTGTCACCCGAAGTCGCGCCGAGGATGTTCAATTCGTCGCCGGTTTTATCCAACTGGTATTGGAACAAGTTGCCGAGCAACTGCATCGCGATGTCTTTGAACGCCAGCGTCGGACCATTCGACAATCCCAAGATATGCAATCCCGGTTCCAGCGTCTTCAGCGGCGTGATGTCCGGCGTTCCGAACACTTCGGCGGTATAGGTCTGGTTGATGATGCTGCGCAAATCGTCCGCCGGAATATCGTCGACGAAGCGCGACAGAATTTCGAACGCCAGCGCCGGGTAGCTTAGCCCCCGCCAAGCGGACAATTCCGCTGCGGTGATTTTGGGGTACGCTTCCGGAATCGCCAAGCCGCCATCCGGCGCCAAGCCGCTCAGCAGGATTTCGGAAAAGGTTTTGGGCGGCATGCCGCCGCGGGTAGAAATATAACGCATGGTTGATCTCTTCAGGTTATGCAGCAGCGAGAGGCCGGGGATACGGCAAGCGCCATCGAAGCAGTCTGCCGCGTTGCCGCCGGATTCCACATTAATTATTCAATTCTTCGATGCGCAAGCGGAATACTTTACCGGTAACAACCGGCAGCGCTTCGATGCGGCTGATGGCTGCGTTGATGTTTTTCTCAACCGTCAAATGCGTCAGCATGATGACACTGACTTGATCGGATTCGTCGCTCGCCTCTTTTTGCAGCAACGCGCTGATCGAAATATTTTGCTCCGCAACGATGCGGGTGATTTCCGCCATCACGCCGGGCTTGTCGATCACTTGGATGCGCAAATAATAAGAACTTTCCACGTCTTCCATCGGAATCACCGGTGTATCGGACAGCAAATCCGGCTGGAACGATAGCGGCGGTACTCGATGCATCGGATCGGCGGTGTGCAGGCGCGTGACATCAACCAGATCGGCGATCACCGAACTGGCGGTCGGCTCGGCTCCGGCACCGGCGCCGTAATACAGCGTGGCGCCAACGGCATCGCCTTTGACCACAATCGCGTTCATCACGCCTTCAACGTTGGCAATCAGGCGGCGCACCGGAATCAATGTCGGGTGTACGCGCAATTCGATGCCTTTTTCGACGCGCTTGGTGATGCCGAGCAATTTGATACGGTATCCCAATTCTTCGGCGTAGCGGATATCTTCGCCGGTCAGTTTGGTAATACCCTCTGTATACACTTTGCTGAATTGCACCGGAATACCGAATGCAATCGCCGACATCAGCGTGATCTTATGGGCCGCGTCGATGCCTTCGATATCGTACGTCGGGTCGGCTTCGGCATAACCAAGCTTTTGCGCTTGCGCCAATACCGTTTCGAACGATAAGCCTTTGTCGCGCATTTCCGACAGGATGAAATTCGATGTACCGTTGATGATGCCCGCGATCCAAGTGATACGATTGGCCGTCAATCCTTCGCGCAATGCTTTGATGATCGGAATACCACCGGCGACTGCCGCTTCAAACGCAACGATGACGCCTTTGGCGCGCGCAGCCGCGAAAATTTCGGTACCGTGATTGGCCAGCAATGCTTTATTCGCAGTCACCACATGTTTGCCGTTGGCGATGGCTTCCAGGATCAGTTCCTTGGCAATGGTTTGACCGCCGATCAATTCGACGACGATATCAATATCGGGATTGCGTGTCACCTCGTGACCATCCGAAGTGACAATGACACCGGAATCGGCCAGGCTGCGCGCCCTTTCCAAGTTAGTATCGGCAATCATTTTGACGACAATTCCCCGGCCTGCTCGACGCGCGATTTCTTCTTGATTGCGTTTTAAAACGGTGTAGGTTCCGCCACCGACGGTTCCAACGCCCAATAAACCTATTTGTATCGGATTCATAATGTTATATCGTAAAAAAACTGAAAATAATGCGGTACCGAATTATAAGCGAGAAATAGAATTAGTGCCCGGTTAGCACCAAAACTTACCTCGAGAACCTGTGGAAGTGGAAAAGCTGGATGAAAGCCAGCTAATTGGTACCGTGACGTTTGCGGTAACGTTGCAGAAAATGCGCGATTCGTCCGATTGCTTCGGTCAAATCGTCGGTGTTGGGCAGAAATACGACGCGGAAATGATCCGGATGTTTCCAGTTGAAACCGGTGCCTTGCACCAGCAACACTTTTTCTTCCAGCAGCAAATCGAGTACCAATTGTTGATCGTCTGACACCGGATAAATTTCCGGATCTAACCTTGGAAACAGATACAGCGCCGACTTCGGCTTGACGCACGTCACACCCGGAATTTCGGTCAACAGTTGCCACGCGACATCGCGTTGTTTCATCAACCGGCCGGTCGGCATGGTCAAATCGTAAATGCTTTGATACCCGCCGAGCGCGGTTTGAATACCGAACTGCGACGGCACATTGGCACAGAGCCGCATCGAAGCGAGCATATTCAACCCGGCAATGTAATCGCGCGCGTGCGTTTTTTCTCCGGATACCACCGCCCAACCGGAACGGAAACCTGCAGCACGGTAATTTTTCGACAACCCGTTAAACGTGATGAACAACACATCGTCAGCCAATGAAGCAATCGACGTATGCGCCGCGTCTTCGTAGAGAATCTTGTCGTAAATTTCATCGGCATAGATGATTAACTGGTGCTGGCGAGCGATCTCGATGATGTCGAGCAACAGTCCTTTCGGATACAGTGCACCGGTTGGATTGTTCGGATTGATGATAACGATGGCGCGCGTTCTCGAATTGATTTTGGCGCGAATGTCATCCAGATCCGGCAACCAACTATTTGCTTCGTTGCACTCGTAATGCCGCGCGACACCACCCGAAAGTACCACAGCCGCCGTCCATAGCGGATAATCCGGCATCGGGATCAACACTTCGTCACCGTTATCGAGCAATGCTTGCATCGTTAACACCACCAGCTCGGATACGCCGTTGCCGATAAAAATATCATCGAGCTGCACATTTTTGATTTGCTTTTCCTGCGTGTAATGCATGATCGCTTTGCGTGCGGCAAACAAACCTTTGGAATCGCAATAGCCTGATGCATCGGACAAATTGCGAATGACATCCTGCAAAATTTCTTCCGGTACATCAAAGCCAAAAGTCGCCGGATTGCCGATGTTGAGCTTGATAATGTGATGACCTTCCTCTTCCATTTGCTTGGCGCGTTCCATTACCGGACCACGGATGTCATAACATACATTGGTAAGTTTGCTGGATTTTAGAATTGGACGCATGGTAATAGCATGAACCGCAGAGAAAAATTACTGGCTGTAAAACTTGGCATTATATACGCTAACTCTGTTATTCCACATCGAAACACACAGATCTTTCTCCTCAAATTCTTTTTATGCGATCCTATTCTGAAAAAAACAGAATCGCACCCCGGATTATCTTGGGAGTGAAACTGAACACTGTTGGATTAATCCACTTTATTTCTAATTGCAGGAGAAATGAATAAGGCCGGTATTGGTTTTCTTGGATGTTGCCGATGCGCTGCTTTTTGTACCTTTCCATCGCTCCCAGCTAATACTGAGTCGATATCCGGATAACTTGAAACATAAGGTTCTGTGAATAACGGATCGATAATTTTGTTGGTTTTGTTCTTTCGATTGGTATTCCTTGTGGTTTGCCCTTTATTGAGTCGCACCACGTTTTCATTGCTTTTCACAGAAGTTAAATCGTTTTTATTGCGGCGTGCACCGGATTTGTTCTTCTGACCAGTTACTGCGGTTTTATCATTAGAATCGAGCGGTTGCATTAAGTCTGATTCATCTCTTCTATTCACTTGTTCGACTTTCAGCTTAAATCCGATAAGTTTCTCAATGCTCACAACCAGCTTACTTTCTTCCCTGCTAACTAATGAAATCGCGGTTCCTTTTCTTCCGGCTCGTCCAGTGCGTCCGATCCGATGGACATAATCTTCCGGATTACCTGGCAATTCAAAATTAATCACGTGCGTCAGCTCTTCAATGTCTAATCCTCTGGCCGCGACGTCCGTCGCTACGAGTACGCGAACCATGCCTTGTTTAAATTCTTCCAGTGCTTTGGTTCGTTGCAACTGATTTCTATCTCCGTGAATCGCAGCACATGTTATGTCTCGACGGCATAACTGCTGCGCCAGCCGGTCGGCACTGTGTTTGGTTCTTGTAAATACCAATACTTGTTGCAATGCTTGTTGTGAAATTAGCTCTACCAGAAATTCCTGTTTTCTCTTGGTATCAACGGGGTATAAAACGTGAGAAATCAAATCACTCACTGAATTCTGTTTCGCGACTTCTATCGTTGCAGGATCAATTAAAATTTTACTCGCAAGTTTCTTAATCTCTTCAGAAAATGTTGCAGAGAACATCAAGTTTTGGCGTTTTTCCGGTAATAATTCAATTATTTGCTTGATATCTGGCAAGAACCCCATATCCAGCATCCGATCTGCCTCATCTAATACGAATATCTCCACTTTTGAAAGCACCAGGTTTTTTTGCTGTAGATGATCCATTAACCTTCCCGGTGTCGCCACCAAGATTTCTACACCTGATCGGAGCGCTTCTATTTGCGCATCGATATTGACACCACCGTAAATCACAGCGGATTTGAGCAAGGAATATTTTCCGTACGTCTTAACGCTTTCGTAGACTTGTATCGCAAGTTCCCTGGTTGGTACCAGAATCAATACTCGAACCGGGTGCCGTGCTGGCGAAGTGCTGCTATTCGCATGAATCTCCAATCTTTGCAGCATCGGCAAGGTAAAACTTGCGGTTTTACCCGTTCCCGTCTGTGCTGCACCCATTACATCTTTGCCTGCTAGTATCACCGGAATTGCTTGTGTTTGAATTGCCGTCGGTGTTGTATAACCTTCTTCGGAAACAGCGCGCAACAAATTAGTCGCCAGATCAAGCTGCTCAAAAGATTCAATTTTATTACTACTCATATTTTACGAATGTTTTACCTTTTTTAGTTTTATGTTTTTATTTACATAAATTTACTTCGATTTCAAAACGAAAAGAACCCGTACAAACTAAATTTGTACGGGTTCTTTGATAGAAGAACTGTTCTCACTCAGATTCTTTGTTGCGCTGAATGACGATTGAATCAAAACTTAGACGATAGTCGACCACTTACTCCTCATCTTCTTCGTCATCTTCATCGCCTTGGGATTCAGCCTCGCTTGCACTCGCTCCAGCCTCTCCCTCGTCTTCATCTTCTTCGTCTTCCTCGTCCCCACCCTCATCACTATCTTCGTCTTTCATCAGTACCATCTTGCCTGCAGCTAAACTCGCATTTAAGTCCGTCTTCGCTACTTCTTCATGGACCAAAT
>LWDH01000031.1 GCA_002083395.1 Proteobacteria bacterium SG_bin4
TCTTTAAGTGCTTAACTTCCTAAGACCCTTTCTTTTTTTCATGATCCATTGATTTAGTTATTCTTTCCAATTTTTAAAAAACATAGTTGACTAAATTTATCGGGTATTGTATAGTTGAGTAAATCAATCGGGTATTCTCATATAAGATAAGCAGCATTTTCTCAAACCCGTTCGTTTTTTATAGGAGTCAATCATGAGATTAACAACGAAAGGCAGATTTGCAGTAACAGCACTTCTAGATCTAGCTTTGCAACAAAGCAATCACCCTGTAACGTTGGCTGACATCAGCCAACGGCAGAAAATTTCATTATCGTACCTGGAGCAGTTATTCGCAAAATTGCGCCAATCTGAGCTTGTTGATAGCGTTCGTGGACCTGGCGGCGGTTATTGCCTCGCTAAAGACTTAGATAAAGTCTCTGTTGCAGATATTATTCTTGCAGTTGATGAACCAATCGATGCAACACAATGTGGCGGAAAGGAAAACTGCCATAATGATGGAAAATGCATGACGCATGACCTATGGGCTAAATTGAATGATCTGATTTTTGATTACCTTGGTGCCGTAACGCTTAAAGAATTGGTTGACAATCAAATTAATCAAAAAAACGAGACGATTATTCCACTCCTGGATATGCGCGAGTCTAGCGCTGCATAAATAGCGTAATATTCATTATCCATTTGATTTTTTTAATTTTCAAAATTTTTCTAAAACGTAACCGACGAACAAAAATATTCTATCAATGTCAAACTCGATAGTGTTTGGGTCATTATTGGAAAAGTCATATGTCAATTACATTAACAGATAACGCCGCAAAGCATATTCAGCAACAACTTGCAAAACACAGTAAGAGCTTGGCTTTTCGTGTCGGAGTAAAAAAATCCGGGTGTTCTGGTTTTTCTTATACTTTCGATTTTTCTGATCAGATTAATTCGAACGATCAATTATTTGAGTCCAATAACATCACGATAGTTGTCGATCGTAATAGTCTTCCCTATATTGACGGTTCTCATATCGATTTTACAAAAGACGGTCTTAATAGCTCATTTAAATTTATTAACCCGAATATTGATAACACCTGTGGATGTGGAGAAAGTTTCAGCGTAAAAGATTCGAATGCAATTACTTTATAATTAAAAATTAAATTCTACTTCTCATCATAAAATCATAAAAAAACTATCTGGCAATTTATGCTTCCTTATGAAAGCATAAATAATAAATAAAGGAAGAAACCAAATGAGTGCAGTACTGCAAAGTCTGGTTAATCAACCATATAAGCATGGCTTCGTTACCGAGATTGAATCTGATATTGCCCCTAAAGGGTTAAACGAAGATATTATCCGGTTAATTTCGGCCAAAAAAAATGAACCGGAATGGCTTTTAACATTTCGATTAGATGCCTATAAAAAATGGCTGACAATGACCGAGCCTAAATGGCAGAATGTCCATTATCCACCGATCGATTTTCAGGATATCAGCTATTATTCAGCTCCCAAGCCTAAAAAAAAGCTATCCAGCATGGATGAGGTTGATCCTGAGTTACTGAGAACGTTCGAGAAACTCGGAGTACCGATGCATGAACGTGCCGCATTGGCTGGAGTTGCAGTGGATGTTATTTTTGACAGCGTATCGGTCGCAACCACGTATAAGCAAAAACTTGCTGATGTAGGCATTATTTTTTGTTCCATATCGGAAGCGGTGCACAATCATCCAGAGCTAATTCAGAAATACCTTGGATCGGTGGTTCCCGTCGGAGATAACTTCTTCGCTGCATTGAACTCCGCAGTATTTACAGATGGCTCGTTTTGTTTTATCCCGAAAGGGGTGAAATGCCCAATGGATTTATCAACTTATTTCCGTATAAACACCGAAGGATCCGGACAGTTTGAACGAACCTTGATCATTGCAGAAGAAGGCGCATCTGTTTCATACCTGGAAGGCTGTACTGCGCCCAGATTCGATACCAATCAATTGCATGCCGCAGTGGTTGAGCTCATTGCTTTGGATGATGCAGATATCAAATATTCAACAGTACAAAACTGGTATGCAGGCGACGAGAAAGGGATCGGCGGCATATACAATTTTGTTACGAAGCGTGGATTAGCTAAAGGCAAAAATTCCCGAATCTCTTGGACCCAAGTTGAAACAGGTTCCGCAATAACCTGGAAATATCCCTCTTGCATCTTGCGTGGTGAAAACTCTGTGGGAGAATTCTATTCGGTAGCTGTTACCAACAATTTTCAGCAGGCTGATACAGGTACCAAAATGATACACCTGGGCAAAAATACCCGTAGCACGATAGTCAGCAAAGGTATTTCAGCTGGACATTCCAATAGCAGTTATCGTGGTTTAGTCAGAATCGCCCCGACTGCAGAAGGTGCACGTAACTATTCGCAGTGTGATTCGATGCTAATAGGTGATCAATGTGGCGCTCACACATTTCCCTATATCCAAGTACACAATAATACCGCCAAAGTTGAACATGAAGCCTCAACGTCAAAAATCGGTGAAGATCAGCTCTTTTACTTTTCCCAACGGGGTATCGATGCAGAAGAAGCTGTTTCTATGATTATCAATGGCTTTTGCAAGGACGTATTTCAACAATTACCCATGGAGTTCGCAGTTGAAGCTACTAAACTTCTCAGCTTTAAACTGGAAGGAAGCGTAGGATGATTATTAATAATAGCAAAACCGTTCTCGCCGTCAAAGGATTGCATGCCAGCATCAGTGGTAAGGAGATTCTAAAAGGAATCGATCTGACGGTTAAGTGTGGTGAAATTCATGCCATTATGGGTTTAAATGGCTCGGGCAAAAGTACATTCGCCAAAGTATTAGCTGGTCATTCAGCGTATGAGATTACTGCGGGTTCCATTCATTTTGAAGATAAAAATTTGCTCGAATTGCCTCCCGAAGAACGCGCGCGTGCAGGATTGTTTTTAGCATTCCAATATCCCGTTGAAATTCCAGGTGTTGCAAATATACAGTTTTTGCGCCTCGCTTATAACACCATTCAATCCCAACGTGGAAAAGAAGAACTCGATCCGCTTGAATTTGATGACTTCGTTCGTGAAAAAATGAAGCTTTTGAATATGAAGCCAGATTTTCTGGATCGTAGCGTGAACGAGGGCTTTTCTGGTGGTGAAAAAAAACGAAACGAAATTCTGCAAATGGCATTACTGGAACCTCGCTTAAGTATTTTAGATGAAATGGATTCCGGACTTGATATTGATGCGCTCAAAACAGTGGCTAACGGCGTAAATCAAATTACAAGTAAGGACAATGCCATCATCTTAGTGACGCACTATCAACGCTTACTGAATTACATTGTGCCGGATTTTGTTCATGTCATGCATGCGGGCCGCATCGTTTTGACAGGAGGAAAAGAGCTTGCGCAAGAGCTTGAGACGCGAGGTTATGATTGGGTAACCGATCAGAGCGGATCCACTAATAAGTTAATTGCCTGATTATGATTATTAATAATGTCTATCTGGAACATTCCCTGGAATCGTGGCCGTTCACAAAAACCAAGCCATCGACGTGGCTTAGTCAATTACGTGCCAATGCAATCGATCGGGTCAGTATGATGAGATTCCCTACTAAGCGTGACGAAGAATGGCGATTTACTGATATTTCAGCATTAACGCATCTCCCCTTCCGGGCTTCACAACCCGAGAACAACATTCATATCAGGGACGTTGAACATTTATTTTTATCAGAAGCAAAAATTCGATTGGTATTTATTGACGGACATTTCTCTTCGAATCTGTCAATCTTTGACCCGACTTCACTCACAGTTGGCAATTTACCAATGTTTTTATCTTCTAACTCTGCTTATCTCGAATCTCATCTCGGCAAGCTTGCCCAATTTGAAGATAATGTTTTTGCAGCGCTAAACACGGCGTTTCTCAGTGACGCCGCAATCGTTTCCATTCCCAAAAACGCCACCGTCCGAGATCCCATTCATTTATTGTTTATCGCAACACAGAGCGAAGTCACTAACTACCCGCGCTGCCTCTTGGTTTGCGAAGAGGGGAGCAGCATTAGTCTCGTGGAAGAATACATTGCTCTTAACAATGCAAAATATATTACCAATTCTGTAAGTGAATTTTTCCTTGCGCCTCAAGCAAATGTGAAGCACATCAGGATTCAGCGCGAAAATATGGATGCTTTTCACTTAGCTAATTGCGCGGTTTCACTGGAACGAGCGAGTCATTATCAATCGATCGGCATTTCAACTGGAGCGCGGATTTCCCGTCATAATCTGAATGTTTACTTAAAAGATGAAGCGGCAGAATGCACAATTGATGGACTCACCATGATTTCAAATCAGCAACTTGCGGATACGCATTCATGCATTGATCACATCAAACCTCATGGAACGAGTCATCAACAGCATAAATGCATAGTCAGTGGGCAAGCGCACGCCGTCTTTAACGGAAACATCATTGTCCGACCTCATGCCCAGCAAACTAACTCTTCACAATCCAGCCGTAATCTCTTGCTGAGTAAAACTGCGCAAGTCGATACCAAGCCGCAACTGGAAATTTTTTCAGACGATGTGAAATGTGCGCATGGTGCGACAGTAGGTCAATTGGATGAAGAAGAATTGTTCTATCTTGAAAGCCGCGGTTTAACGCCAGCCGCTGCGCGAAGTCTATTAACTTATGCTTTTGCTGCTGAGATTATCAATCGCATCGCGGTAATGTCGCTCCGGCAGCGATTGGAACAAGCTATCCTTTCTCAGAATTGCGAGTCATGAAAATGAATGCCACCCAAGCATCGCTGAAGTCCGATATGTTCAGCAGTCCGGATTGGGAAAAAATCCGAGCGGATTTCCCCATACTTAAACTCAAAATCGATGGAAAACCACTGGTATATCTCGATAATGCGGCATCCAGCCAAATGCCGCAAGCTGTCATTGATCGCCTGGTTCGCTACCAAACTACACAGCACGCCAATATCAATCGTGCGGTTCATTATTTATCGGAAGTTGCGACGATGGAATTCCATCACGCGCGATGCAAGCTGCAACGGTTTATCAATGCTCGTGAAGACCGCGAAGTTATTTTTACCAGCGGCACCACCGACTCGATCAACCTTGTCATGCACGGATATGGCCGTAAGTATATCAAGGCGGGTGATGAAATCATTCTCACAACTATGGAGCACCATTCAAATATTGTTCCTTGGCAAATGCTGGCTAACGAGAAAGGCGCAAAAATTCGAGTCGTACCCATTACCGATACCGGTGAACTGGAAATAGAAGAATTTGAAAAGCTATTTAATGAACGCACTAAATTCGTCGGTTTGATTCATGTCTCCAATGCGCTTGGCACCATCAATCCGATCAAGCGGATGATCGAATTTGCGCATCGGCATGGTGTTCCAGTACTGATTGATGGCGCACAAGCTGCACCGCATCTCGCGATTGATGTACAAGCGCTCGATTGCGATTTTTACGCTTTTTCAGCGCATAAATTGTGCGGTCCGACAGGTGTCGGAATACTTTATGGAAAAGCAGCACTGCTCGAATCCATGCAGCCTTTTAAAGGTGGTGGTGATATGATCGCTTCGGTTACTTTTGAAGAAACTCTTTATAATACGATTCCTCATAAATTCGAAGCCGGCACACCGCCCATTGCTGCTGCAATTGGATTTGGCGCAGCGATTGATTATTTAACTGCAATCGGTATTGATCACATCGCATCGTATGAATCTTCATTGCTTGATTATGCAACTGAATGCCTCAATGAAATCCCCGGTGTCAGAATTATCGGTACAGCACCCCACAAAACTGCGGTCATTTCATTCATTATTGACGGTATCCATCCACACGATATCGGTACGATTCTGAACCAGGATGGTATTGCCGTGCGAACCGGTCATCATTGCGCCCAGCCAGTTATGCAGCGATTTAATGTTCCCGCTACTTCGCGTGCTTCTTTTGCTTTTTACAATAAAAAATCTGAAATTGATGCTTTGGCGACTGGCATCAGAACTGTTCAAAAGGTTTTTTTATAATGCATTCCAATTCACTTTACCAAGAAGTCATTTTAGATCACAACCGGAAACCGAGAAATTACGGAAAATTAAATCCAGCCAGTCACCACGCAATCGGTCATAACCCCTTATGCGGCGACCGCCTTGACATCACTTTGCAAGTTGAAGATGAACAGATCAGCGCCATTGCATTTGAAGGGGAATCATGCGCAATCTGCAAAGCTTCCGCTTCGATGATGACAACGGCAATCAAAGGAAAATCGCGATCGGATGCGGAAATGTTGATCGCTGAATTCTGCGACCTGGCCACTGGAAAATTAGATCTCAACCAACCTCATCACTTGGGGCGATTGACAGTTTTCTCAGGAATCCGGGATTTACCAACACGAGTTAAATGCGCGATTTTGCCGTGGCACACCCTACATGCAGCGCTCAATTCAGTTAATAATGTTTCAACTGAAGATGCATCAAGCAATCTTCAGACAGCAACCAATCAATCCTAGTCTCATCCGAGTTCTATCAACACTTGAGCCTGCAATGCGGAGACTCCTATTTAATTTTTCATTTTTCCTGATAAGAAAATGCCAAAAATAGCTGATATTGAAGGAACCCCTAATAAGAATGCTTTGAAATTCATTCTTAAAGAACCGCTCACGTGGGGAATCGCCCGCTCCTACGACAATGCCGAATCTGCGAAAGATGATCCATTAGCGTCGGCACTGTTCGATATTGATCATGTCACCAATGTTTTTTATATCGATCATTGGATTACTGTGACTCAAGATGGTGATGCCAATTGGCAGGATCTAGCCCGGGAGATCGCTGATCCTATCCGTGCGGCCCCTGCTGCTTCGGCACAATCAGCCGAAGCTGTCGCCAACGCACATCAGGCATTTGCCAATTTGTCACCGGAAGATCAACTGCGATTGGAAAAAATCAATGTGCTGTTGGACGAGGAAGTCAGGCCCTATTTGCAGCATGATGGCGGGGATTTACACATCCTGGGCCTTGAGGGGAATATTCTTCGCATCCACTATCAAGGTGCTTGCGGTACTTGTCCCAGTTCAATTTCAGGTACGCTCAGAGGTATTGAGAATATGCTGAAAACCATCGAACCCGATATTCAAGTGATCGCGAGTTGACAAACCAAAAAAGGACACCCCCAAAAAAACAGGTGGTCAAGCCACCTGTTTTTTTGGTTTTCAGTGAAAATATTATCAAGCGCGCTTCTTAAATTCATGATTGTGCGGGTCAATCTCAATCTTGTCACCAATTTCAACAAAAGCTGCCACTTGAATTTCAAACCCGGTTCCTGCCAATCGTGCCGGCTTCATGATTTTTCCTGTCGTATCACCGCGAACTGCAGGTTCGGTATATTCGACTTCACGCACAATCGTGGATGGTAATTCGACCGAAATGGCTTTACCATCATAGAAAGTCACCTGACAAACATCCTCCATACCATCGATCAGATAATGTAATACATCAGCCATATTTTCCGCTTCTACCTCGACCTGGTTATAATCCGCATCCATAAAAACATAGAGTGGATCAGCAAAATAGCTATAAGTACACTCTTTCTTATCTAAAACCACCAGATCAAATTTCTCGTCCGCTTTATAAACCGTCTCAGTAGTTGTAGCGGAAAACAAATTTTTTAGTTTCATTTTAACCACGGATGCGTTACGGCCAGATTTGGTAAATTCCGCCCGTTGCACGACCATGGGATCATTACCAATCAAAATGACATTACCTGAGCGTAGTTCCATTGCGGTCTTCATATTTCAAGTTCCAAAATAATAACGTTATAAATAAAATTGATGCGATACTCAATCAATCGACTTAAGTAATAAAGGTTGCGGATTATAGCTGATTTTCAACAAATTGCACCAGGTTAGTTGCCAAATCCTTTTGCATCATCAGCTGATTAGCCCATCTTTCATTATGCTGCATCAATGACTCGCGGAATGCCAAGAAGTTCATCCAGGCTTCAACACTCAATACTTTTCGTCCGTTCCAGCAACTCCACATTTCCCTTACTGTAGCAGCCAAAGGAATTGTCATATTTTCCGTATAGCGCTCAAGGAACGCATCCAATTTTTTAAAATGAACTTGCTCCTGTTGCGGGTAAATATTCCAGACAAATAATTTTGCTGCCCATTGTGCGCGTACAAATGAATCTTCACCTCGTACAAAATTGATATCGCAACACCATAACAAACGATCATAATCGGTCTGCTCCAGAAACGGAATAATCCGAACGCATAACTGCTTATGTACTAGCAATGGCGTACTTAAACCATATACATCTTCAAGAATAGCCAAAACACGGCGAGCCACAATTCCATCCGGTACGATTAACAAAATTGGCTTTACGGATTCTGCCAAGGCTTGCAGCAATTGCTCTACCGGCGCATCCGCATAACAAAATAGTGAAACCCATAGACAATCAGGCTTCTTATCATTTAAACCGATTCGCTTCATAAAACTTTGTTGAAGCGTATTATCAAATTCGTTTCTTAGTTTCATCAACGCTTGTTCACGTAATAATCCTCCAGTACCGTTCACAAAGCCCGGGAAAAAAAAGAACTTGGTAAGAGGAAACCGTGGATGCGGTGAAGGTAATAAATGATATTCAACAACCCATGGTTCAGCACTCAGATACTCCAGATTGATCCACAGAGGGGGATGCTTGTGCTGAAGCATCGCCGAGATATAAAGATCCGGCAAATCACACGCAAATGCTTCGATCACTACATCTGCACAAATAATCCCCATTTGTATTTGTTGCCAACTGCATATTTCCACACCTTGAACTTTTTGAATCAAGCGCTTGCAATCCAGTCCCGGTGTAAAGGAACTTAAAGTAACCAGATCATCAATCCAGAGCCGCACTTCCTGATCAAAATCAGCCGCTAGTTGCCTGGCAAGCCGCCAGCAAACCCCAGCATCGCCAAAGTTGTCGATAACTTTGCAAAAAATATCCCAGCGATAGCGCATATATTTTTATGGGAGTGAAAAGATCTTCGACCTTGTGGGTGTTGTTAACCCTTAGTTACTGAGTGTCGTCCAATTCTACTAAGCACTTCAATCGGAATCTTTTTTCAGAATGATGCTTTTCTGGCGTTCAAACTCATGTTCCGTGAGCGCCCCCTTCTCTTTCAATTGATATAAACGTTCCAGCGCCGCTAACGGATCTTGATTCTGCGAATCCGTTGCGGCACCGGCTATTTCATTTTCAACAGAATTTTCAGCAGATGACTTTACCAATCCGCAGAAATTAAGTAGTTTGGTTAGTAACCGTTTTATTAAGTACCATAGTTTCGGTAGTAACCAAATGGCAATCACGAGAAAAACAACCATTAACCCGAGAAAAACTGCCGGGTAATTTAAGGCAGTCCATAATCCCGAGAGTACCAGCAGATCCCCGGAAATGGAAGCTGACCAATTTGTAATGGGTTCCGGCGAAGTATTAATCAATAATCGGGTGCCCGTCTTGGTCGCATGAGTGGTCGCAGCCAAACTGCCCCCTAAGATACCTGCAGCTATTTCAAGCGCAGGCGTGACATCCCCTACTGCGCTTGCCGCCAGCATTGCACCGGCAGGAATTCGAATAAACGTTTGAATGGAATCCCAGACGGAATCCACTCCTGGTATCTTATCCATGAAAAATTCAATGAAATACATAACCCCAGCCGCCATAATTACCAGCGGATCTTCCAGGACCGACAGCTCAGTAGGCAAGTCGATATGCCCGGTCGATCCCCCTAATCCCAGCACTAATAAAACGGCATACAAATTGATGCCGCTTGCCCACGATGCACCCATCGTTAAAGCAATTGTCGCCAGCAGCGCTTCATAATTTTCCATGCTTCAATCCACTTGATCCAGAAAACGCATCATTGTTATCACAACCGTTGGGTTCATTGAGCCATTGTATAGCGAATTAATCAGCGCATTCCTAACTACCACGAATCAAAAGAATCGGAATATGCGATGTCCGCGCCAGTCCCTCCGCAACACTGCCAAGCAAAATACGGCTAAAACCGGTTCGACCATGTGTTCCAATAATAATTAAATCCGCCGATTGGTTCTTGGCTTCATTGATAATAACGTCTACAACTCTCTGTCCCTGCGCAACCAATAGCTTGGTTTCATGTTCAATTCCGGCTTGGCGCATTTTGTTTTGTGCACGCGCAAGAATTTTTTCTCCGTTAGCACGAAGTGCATGTACCAGTTCGGCATAATTAATGTAGTCATCATTTTCAGAAAACAATACATCTTCAATGACATGTAAGACTATGATATGCGCCTTTTGCTGTTGCGCAAATTTTATTGCTTCATCCAGCGCGTATTCAGAAGTCGTGCTGCCGTCTATCGGTACTATAATTCGCTGATACATTGTGCCCTCCCCCAAGAATATTTCCGGCAATAATTCCGCCGCTGCTATAAAATTTCTATTTTTTCGTCATAGTTGAATGCAGAGTAACAATCGAGACAGTCTATTTACCACAACTCGTTATCTAATTTAATTCTTGGTATGGTTATATATAGGTAAAATGTCAAGAAATCATCAATTTCTTAGCCGGGATGCCCCTTGATTTCTCAAAGTATAAAAGATTAAGGGTCTTAGGAAGTTAAGCACTTAAAGAAGT
>LWDH01000032.1 GCA_002083395.1 Proteobacteria bacterium SG_bin4
CTTCTTTAAGTGCTTAACTTCCTAAGACCCAAAAGAAAATATTATCGCTGCTGCACAAGCAGGAGCGAGCGGTTATATTGTAAAACCTTTTACCGCCGCCGTTCTCGAAGAAAAGTTGAATAAAATATTCCAGAATATGGAAGCAAAAGTTTCAGCAAAAGCTTAACCACTATTGACATTCAAAACAAACTGGCGAGCAGAAAATGAATACAAAACACCAAATCAAAGAAAAAGTCGATGATGCTGCGAAAGCTAACACTAAATCAAAATCGAGAAAAACAATCCAACTAGCGAATTTACCATCCTCTCCAATAAGTAAAAATCTTGAGGAAACCGAAGCAATAACAACTGATAAAAAGGTTATTGATCAGATTGGACAAATGGCCAGGAACTTGCATGATAGCTTGCGTGAATTGGGTTATGACAAGCGTCTCGAGGCAATTGCCAATGAAGTTCCTGAAGCCAAAGATAAATTAACCTATATTGCCAGTAAAACCGAGCAGGCTGCCGAACGAACGCTGAGCGCGACTGAAATCGCAATGCCGATCCAAGAAAAACTTTCAGCCACTGCAGTTCAATTATCTACGCAGTGGAAGCAAGCACTTGAAACACAAAAAAATAATCCCGATACTGAAAAATTTAAAACCCTTTTAATCGACACACTCCAGTTTCTTGACAATATTCCAGAACAGGCCAATGCCACCAATGCGCAATTGCTCGAAATCATGATGGCACAAGACTTTCAAGACTTGACAGGTCAAGTCATCAAAAAAGTCACACACATGGTACAAAGTTTAGAGAAAGATTTAATTGATTTATTGCTCGCAAATGTTCCAAATAAAATTGCGCCAACTGAAGAAGGTCTTCTGAACGGACCTGTAACAAATCCTGAAAAAAGAAATGATGTTGTTTCTAGCCAGGATCAAGTTGATGATCTGCTTGCGAGCCTTGGCTTTTAGTTAAAATTGGCGGATTCAATTTCGAAGTGCAACACCTAAGGGTAATTTAGTGTAACGCACCATCTTCCCGAAGAATATCTCAAACGGGGTTCTGAATCCAAGCACTTTGCGTGGCCGGTGGTTGAGTCTATCCACCGCCCATTGCACTTATTCCTGGGCAACCCCGATCAATTCCATATCCTTGAGGAAATACTAACGCAGTAACCCGTTGCTGTTCTCGTTCAAGCCACGCTCCCATGAGCGGGAGGTGAGCTATGATTATTTCTGGTGTATGACAATGGAAAAGAAAGCGGTGTAACCTGTTGGTAGAGATCTCGGCAGATCGACCAATAAAAAGAGGAAAACACCGCATGATAGATAGTAATGTTTTTAAGCTGAATAAACCAGAACAAAATGATCCGCTGCAGGAAGTGTTACGAGAAGGCGCACGTAAAATGCTAGCGGCGGCGATAGAAACGGAGGTAGCCAACTGACCTGGTCAAGTAAAGCCGGACAACCCAGTTAAGCGACTCTTTTCAACATTACTGTTTGTACCTCATATTGATTCGGGCTTTTGTATCCCAAGTACGAATGCAGTCGATGACTGTTATAGAACATGGAAATATAATGCAGCACATCTTGCTGTGCTGCATGGCGGGTTTGGTAGTGCCGCCAGTGGATTCGCTCCTGTTTGAGGCTGCCGAAAAAGCTTTCAGCCACAGCATTGTCGAAACAATCACCGGTGCGGCTCATACTACCCGAAAAGCCTTGTATTTCCAGAAGCTTCCGGTATTCCCTGCTGGCATATTGTGATCCCCGATCCGAATGCACAATCAGTCCTCTTTGTGGTTGATGCTGCCAGATAGCCATTCTCAGTGCATCACAAACCAGCTTCGCTTTCATTCTTGACCCCATGCTCCAGCCAACAACCTTCCTGGAAAACAAATCAATGACCACAGCCAGATACAGCCAACCTTCCTGAGTCCAAATGTAGGTTATGTCACCAACGTAGACTTGATTCGGGGCTGCAACATCAAACTGTCGATTCAGCTTGTTCTCGAACACCGGTTGTTGGTGATTGTTGTCAGTGGTTACCTTATACTTCTTCCGATACCTCACTTGCACACCCGCTTCCCGCATCAGACTTCGAGCTTTCCAGCGACCAACCGGATAACCCAACGCATTGAGCGCTTTTCCGATTCTGCGGCTGCCGTAGCTATGATTGCTGGGGTTCGCTATGCCTCGAACCGTCTCAAGTATTTCCTCGTGATACGGGTTTGCAGAACAATTGTCAGTGCACCGGACATAGTCATAGTAGGCACTACGACTTACACCCATGAGTTGGCACATCAAGCCAACTGGGTAGGTCTTCTTCCTTTGGGTGATAAACGAATATTTCACTTCGTTTCTTTCGCGAAAAAGACCGTCGCTTCCTTTAGTATTTCCCTCTCCAGCTTGAGCTGCTTGATTTGCGCCTTCAACTGCCGAATTTCTTCCTGCTCTGGCGTCAGTTTCCCATTACCCCGGAATGAATGGTCAGCATCATCCGCCTCGTATTTCCTGATCCACCTCCTCAGCATATTGGCATTGATTTCCAGGCTTCGAGATACTTCTGATGTCGTATAGCCCTGATCCAATACCAGACTGACTGCATCTAATTTGAATTCCTTTGTATATTGCTTCCTCGTCACCATTTCTTCCTCCAGTTACGCTATTTTCTCTTAACTGGACTGTCCGGTTTCATTAAACCAGATCATACATTGTACAAACTGAAACAGCCGCTCTTAACTATTTGCTCGCAATTCCCCAACCATCTATAATAGCCAGCCTTGCTTATTCCATGCTGTTGTAGCTCAGTTGGTAGAGCAACTGATTCGTAATCAGTAGGTCGGAGGTTCGACTCCTCTCAACAGCACCAATTATTTTGCCTGTTCTATTATTTGTTAACTGGTTAAGGTTTTAGTCAGAATAATATATGCATCACAATCCAGGGTTTTTAAAATTAGTAGAGCAAGTCAAGGAACGGATTAAAGAGTGCACAGTGGACGATGTGCAAACTCGTATCGTTCAGGGTGAGAAATTTTATTTCATTGATGTTCGCGAGGACCATGAATTTTGGATTGACCATGCAGCGGGTGCACGCCATCTTGGAAAAGGGGTACTTGAGCGAGATATTGAATCCATTGTGCCCGACAAATCCGCATCGATTGTTTTGTATTGTGGTGGTGGTTATCGCTCTGTGTTAGCGGCTGATGCTCTACAGCAAATGGGTTATCAAAATGTAGTATCAATGAAAGGCGGGATCAAGGCATGGCGTGACGCCGCTTTTCCACTTGAGAAAGATAAAACAATTTAATAATTTGGTATTGGTTTATTCGTTGCAATACTATGGATTCGAATCACTGCTGAATATTATTACTTTCATCACCATTTACCATATGCGCTCTTTCCAGCGGCAAGGTTTCTCCCCGGAAAAATCGGGGCTCAAAGAGATTCCATAAAATCATTAGGGGAACGCCGCACAGCAGCGTCGCGACTCCTATCAGAAATACAGCCCCAACACCGGCAATCGATCCACTCGAACCATAAGTCGGATCCATCATATTCCATGCCTGAAACGCACCGACAACAAGTAGAATAATGACCGCAATAGCAGGAAAAATTATTTGTGATAAAACCGTATGCCAGCGATTGAATGCAGTGCGATGAAAATACATGACGCATGAAAGCGCCGCAATGATGTAATAAGAACAGACGGCAATGCTGACACTATGTATCGTGTCTTTAACAACCGATTCGCTGATCGCCGTTAAAATCACATAAATTACAAGTGTCATTACGCCGATTGTCCATGTTGCTAACTTTGGTGTTCTCGAAGTCGCGCTTACCGAAGAAAACCGCTGTGGTATCGCTTTATAGGTTGCCATTGCCAGTGCTGCCCGTGCTGCGGGCATTATCGTCGATATCGTTGCTGAGAAAGCCGATAAGGCAATAATAACTGCTGCAACAAAAGCGCCTTGAGAGCCGATTATCTGCATGGCGAGTACGGTTAATATTGAGTCAATATTATCTTTAAAAGTCAGGCTGGAAGCATCGTCGCTATCAACTCCAGCATAAGCTAATGCAGCAATAGAAAAAATTACATACGTTACTACAGTAATCGCCATTGCAATGATACCGCTTCGACTGGCTTGCTCCGGACTGCCTTTAGTTTCTTCAGACATTGCCAGTGAAGCATCAAACCCCCAAAAAATGAACAACGCAACCAAGAATCCATTTAAAAAAGCACTAAATGAAGTGATCGCAAACGGATTAAACCAATCTAAAGATAGCGGCTCTGCGGTAGTGGCTGTATTACCTTGAGAAATATGTAAAAAAAGAACAGCTGCCAGTGCAATAAGTCCGCCGTATTGCATGATAGTCAATATCATTGTTGTACGCGCGGATTCTTCTGCACCAAGTGCAGTCAAGTAAGTAGTACTTAAGATAAATACCATCGCAATACCTATATGTAACCATAGCGATGGCTCAGTCAGATCCAGAATAATCGCCGCAGAATTGACTATTATTTGAGTTGCAGCAACTCCTGCTAAAATACTTGCAAGTAGTAGTGACCAACCGCCAAACCAACCAAAACGTGGCCCAATCGCCTTTGACCCCCAAGTAAACACCGTCCCTGAGTCTGGTGCCGATGAAGTAAGATGTTTATAAGATAACGCGACAAAGAACATGGGAATGACTGACAAAATAAAAACGATCGGTAATTGATAACCAGTTTCAGACGCGCCATGCCCCAGCGCCCCCGTTAGCGAATAGGCCGGCGCAGTGGCAGCTAAACCAATGGTTACAGCCGCCGAAGTAGAAACAGCCCCTTTCCTGAGGCCCTTATTTTTCAAGCCGTGCATTTTTGTATCTTCGTGCATTATTGTGATTTTTGGAAAATTAAAAGATCAACTGCATTTAGACAATTAGAATCAATAATTTAAGACTCGATCAGCATTGCAAGATATTCCTGATCTAACACTGATGAAAAACAGTTACACATTGAGACAATTCAAATTTTGATTTTCTAAAAAATTACTCACTACCCTACTTTTTTTATTTATCCAATTTAGTTAAAAATTAGTAAAGAAAAATTAAGAATACAAAGTCTATTAGCAAATTTACTAATATTGGGATTTAGTTAACTTCTTTCCGACAATAACTTGCCTCAATAACGTTGCCAACAAAAAATAAAACCGGTACACCGGCTGTCTTGCGACAGTGGTGTACCGGTGTTTTGACTCGCTCTAGCTTACAGCTTGGTAAAGACTGGAATTACCGCGCCAGCAATACTGTTAATATAACGATTGCCTTCGCTATCCCATGTCATTAACAATCCGCCAAAACGGCTTTCAGGGTCACCCAACAACGCCATCAAACGTTGTACTTCCCACAATGCGTCTTTGGCTTCCATCTTAACTTCACGGGTTTCTCCTGGTTCAATACCTCTTTCATCTTCCATCGACAAACCAGTTGCTACCAGTTCGCGTGGATAGTCAGGATCCAGGTATTTACGTCCCAAGTCGTTTACAAAGCGAACACCCGCTGTCGTGAACTCGCCAATGTTGACGGTCGAGTCACCGTTGTTGGTGATTTCCATCGTCACACGCAGTGCACGTCCAGGTACGTCGTAGTTAGCATGCGTTACCTTGATCGCAACCGGATTCGGTGCAATCGGCATCGGTTCTACTTTCGATTCGCCCGCTTGGATCGGTACTGTGTATGGATGGACGCTTTCGGTATAACGATAGCCACCCCATACCAGTGCACAGGTCAGGATCGCTACTGCCATGCCTACTTTACGGTCCATTGGATCCAGCAACAGTTCGTCACCGTACGCTAACAACACACGGCTACGTGGCAGGAACATCGGACGTGCTACATAGTAACCAATCCAGAAACAGCCCAGACCTAACCATACCAAGTGCCAGAATACGCCATTGCTGAAGTTGAATGTTTCCAGATCAATGGTTTTACCTGTCAGGGTGGTCACCGGATTGGTGAAGTCATCCCAGTTGCCTGAAATGTTCATCCAAGATGCAGGGCCAGCAATCGGACCTGCTTCTTTGACGTTCACCATCGCGTGCATGTGATGACGTCCTGGAATCCTTGCTTTCAGTCTGACTTCGAATTCATAGTCACGGCCAATTTGCAGTGGTCCAGAAATGAACGTCGGTTCGCCGTTCAGTTTGGTGCTTAAACGTACAAACACCGGGCTCGGGCTACCAATGTTGAAAAATGCGCGTTCCGGTTTACCTACCGCACGTGGCCAATCTTCCGCCAGGTGAAATTTACCAGTGATCGTCGCAATGTCGTTCACTTTGGTGACTTTCGGTTGCCATTTCAGGTCGTACCATTGAATCGTACGCATACGGAGAAACGGTTCTTGTGAACGTTCACCATGCGCTGCCGCTGTTTTGACATCTACCGTCAGCGTCAGTGCCAGTGAGGCTGCTCCAATCGCCGCTCCATACAGGCCTAATACGCCCAGCTTAAATATGCTTCTTATATTCATTATCTAATCCCCTGTGCAAAGCCTTTTTCACCAAATGCGGTTACGTCGTTCTTCATAGAGATGCGTCCTCTTTCTCCTTTAACATAGAAGAATGCGGTGCAGTAGATCTTGCCAAAGTACCACCATACGCAGTACATCAACATCGATACAAACGCTGAGAAGAATGCCGCAATTACTGTGGTGTGACCACCAAAGGTACGCAGTGAGCCTTGTTCAATCAGGCGTACATATTCCGGTGTACCAGTACGTACATATAAGAAGCCTGTGTAGTCAGCTACTGATAACAGTACGCCTTCTACTACCAGCGGTAAGTGGGTTGGTCCAAAAATCGGCCAGTTGCCAGGATAGAAGAATAATCCCCAGAATCCACCACCGACCAGTGCCGTGATCAGCCAGTTACCCGTCAATAACAGAACGGTATCCAGCATCAATGCACCCGGTATCATCGTTGATGGCAGTACAAAATTCAACGGGTAGTGTGACCACCAGTAGAATCCCCAGTAACGGGTCAGCCATTCGCCTACTAACAGGCATACGATACACAGTGTCGCTCCGTACGATAAACGGTAGTTTACCCACAGGTAATATTGCAGTGCTGCACAATACATTACGCCTACGATCGGTGTTACTACCGGCCACCATTGACGGTCTTTCCAGTCAAGCCAGAAATCCCAGTCACCTGCCAACAACATAAAGTGCATGTGGAATGTACCTACCAACAAGATGCACAGAATCGGAAAATATACCGCGTCGATATATCTGGACATCCTGATCGCTTCCGGCGGCATCTTTGCCGCTGCTAAAATTTCGTCTGTTCTACTCACTAGACCCTCCCTTCTTCATTTCGTGTGATATTAAATATGAAAACTCGACGATTCCTTTTACTTCCCTTTTTATCGCCTGCCTTAGCTCGTTTCCATCAATTCTCTTTACAAACTATTTCCACTGCCACACCTCTACCCTCTACTGCAGGTGTGGCAGCCTTCATTCAGAAATTAAGGAACAATTCTGTTGTTCAGAATTTCGCGGCTGGCGCCGTTCCAGGTTACGTCTGTCAGGTTAGAGTAACGGGTGATAATTTGTGCTGCAATACCACCCGAGAATAAACCTGCCCAACCCAGAATCACAAAACCCCAGTGCAATGGCGCGCTAAACAGCTCTTCCATGAACCAGAATGCATGACCCCATTCGTTCAATCCTACGTTCGGCAGAATCATCAATGGGCCAGCAATCGCCATTACCAGCGGGAATGATGTACCGCGGCTGTACAGTGGCAGACGGGTCATCGCGTACAGGTATGAGGCTACGCCACATACGATGTACATCGGGAATGAACCGTAGAACACCACCACGTGACTTGGCGTAAAGCTCGTGTCACGAATAATCACTTGGTGCCAGCTTGCATCTTGCTCGGTGAAGAAGCTGCCGCCCCAGTAAACACCAAACAGGTATACATCCAGCCACATCATCCAGTAGAAATAGCGTTTGATTTCCAACTTGGTGTCCAGGTTGTCTAATTGTTCTTTGGTGTCACGCGTTTTTAAAATCCAGCCCCACGTTACCAATGCAAACAATGGCATCAGGGTCATGTGTACGCGCCACAGTCCCATCCACACTTTGTCAAATTCCGGTTCCATCGAGTCCATTCCGTGCGAATACGCAAAGGTCCTTTGGTACCAAATCCAAAATATCGCTACCAGTAGCATGGTGCCCATGCCTAGTTTGTAGTACTTCGAGTCGTACCACAGCGACATGTCATAGCTCGCGCTCGACGCGCTACTCGTTGTGCCATACGTTGTTGCCAT
>LWDH01000033.1 GCA_002083395.1 Proteobacteria bacterium SG_bin4
CGCTACGGTCATGTGAATTTTGCAGGGCCGACTAATAACCCTGCGTCAAATATACAAATTCCGGTCGATATAGTTTAGTCATTTTTGCTTACCTTGTTTAATTTTGTAAAAAGTGCAGCAGATATTCAAATCCCAATTCCCCCTATCCGACGGTTCACCGGTATTTTCATCGAATGCGGATATGCCAAAGGCCTGGGTGTAAATGGCATCGGTCCCGAACATAAAATCGAAGCGCCCGCCGACGCTCCAATGCTTGGAGTCCGATTCGACACTGCGCTCGATAAAAAGGTTAAGCTGATTTAATTGAAAGCGGTTGGCGCGATCGGCAAATGTCACCGCACCGTTAAAACCATCCGCCGGATTATTGGCATTATAGGTTGCCCCACCGTTGATCCAGCCGCCAATTTCGACACCGCTGCGCTTGAATATTTCAGGCATGGCATTGGCGGCAGCATGATCAGTTGTAATGGCCGCGGCGGCAGCCAAACCCGCTAGAACTATAAGGCTATTGATACAGTAATTCATTATCCCTTTCATGGTTATTTATATATCTAAAAGTAAAATGACAAGACTGAACCTTAGCGCAACTACAGCGGCGAAAGCTATCGGAATGTTCTTCATTTAAAATAAGAATATTCTTATTATTTCGATAGCATGAAAGCGGAACAGATAGCTTTCGTAGACAAAAAAGCGTATTGCCAGGGAATGTTCACAACAATCCTCCGGCACCGTTATGACGGCGCCGGAGATTGCTGACGATTTTTTCAGTTAAGACGTATAAGAGAATTGATACCCAAACCGATGGTTGGAATGCATTTACCAATGACCAATGGCGGAAACCGATCGGATCCGGCCGGTCCCGGACGATGCATTGAGAACGCGCATCACGCGTCCGGGCATTCCGGAGATTCAGTCTTTTTTCTCCGGAACCACGGTTCCGGCGCGCTGCTTTCTCCAACGATCGTAGCATTCAAGACCGCAGTAATACACGATGTAATCGGTGGCCTTGACGCTGGTCGCCTCGGATAGCGGAATTTCCTTGAAACACACTTCGCACGATACTTTCTCGGGCTCCTGGATATTTTTTTGCTCAACCATAGCGTTGCTCCTTTAAAAAATAACCAATTCAACGGCTTCTAACGTGACGGCGGAGATGGCGGGTTACCTGCGGGAGGGACTGGCGGCTTAGAATCGGATGGCGGTGCGTTAATCTTGGGGTTGCCTGCTTCAACATCCGCTGGATCGCCGGTCAATCTCCCCAACATCGGGACGCGATGGCCTCTGGCATACATGCATTGAATATAATGGATATCGAATTGCCGCTGATTTCTGTGCATTGCAGCGGCAGCCGGCGCAGACTGCGGTGTTTTGCCTTCCAGATGCTGAAATGCGAGCATCCGGCAATCGTAATCGTCCACGCGAAACTGCTCGAAGCTGATACCTTTGCCCGGCAGGGTGATCACACTCGGTGCGGTCGGCGTACTGACACAAGCAGTCAGCATAATCAGCGTGATCAACAGACAGAACAGTCGACTTATCATGATTTCCTCTCGGCGTTATTGACCGGCTGGCCGCGGCGAAACCGGCAGCCATCCGCCCGGACAGCTCTTGACATAGGGATAGTAACCATCGGGGTTACGGCAGTAGTACCAGAAATTGGGTTGGAGTTGCGCCGGTTGGGCAGGTTGCGTTTCTTGGCGTTCAATATATACCGGTGGTGTCGCCGGTACGATTACTGTTGGCGGATATGCATACCAAGGCGAATAGTAGTAGGAGGGATAACCGTAGCCATATCCACCGAATCCATACCGGCCAAATCCATATCCGCCATACCCATAGCTGCCGTAGAATCCGGGGCCGTAATAACCCAAACCGAGATTAAAGTGGCTATGATGATGTCCGTGCGCCCAAGCCAAACTGCCATTCAGGCCCAGCAGAAGGGCCACCGGCAAACATTTCCATGAAATCGACTGCATAACTGCCCCATCGCTATTTTTGAATGTAACTTATGAATAAGACTGGCGTTACTTCACAGAATTCCGCTGAATTGCAAACGCCGAAGTTAAATCGATGAAATTTCCAGGTGATACGGTATGCCGATCACCGGTCACTTTCGCAGACCGTTGAGAAACTATCTGCGTTGCCGCTGCGGTGTTAAAAACAAGCTCAAAATGCTCATTTATTACGCATAAACTGCGCTTTTTCGCCTGTTTTTGCCTTGTATCGGTTGCCTCGAAAACGTTTCTCAACGGCTTGCTAGTTCCATCACGATATGATGCTTTGCATCCTCAATCCGGCGGAAACCCAACCGGCGGTACAGCCGCTGGGCGCCACGGTTGGCACGCAGCACCCGCAGGTAAACCGGTAACTGGCGATGCCGCGAAGTGGCAATCAATTCTCCGATCACAGTGGTGCCGATCCCTTGATTCTGGAACTGCGGATCGATTTGTATTTCATCCAGCCACAACCGCTCGGTTTCTTCGAGAATCATCAACATACCGACACGCTGGTTGTTACGCAGCAGAATCTGAATTTTTTGCGTCCGCCACGCTTCTGTGAATAACTCAAACTCTTCGTCTTCGTCCCAGTAGCCGAATTCTTTGACGATCAAATGCCGGTACACGGAGTGATGCAGGCGTAACAGCCAATCGTAATCGGAGTTTTGCGCGGGGCGCCGGTGGATCTGCATACAGAAACAGAAAATCTCAGGAAAATGCTGAATAATTGACTACGCAAGCAAGCTGCGGTGGGTGGTTATCCGGAAATTCTCGCTATAAAACCAATTGAATCGCGTTAGCATCAACCACCCACGGGCATTTGCAGCGCTTTTTCGCCCATCACATCCGCTTCCCTTTCGAGTCCTTGATCATCGTTGATTGGCACGCCATCTTTCATCTGCATGGTCGGCTGCACCCGGCCTTGCGCTTGCTGTACCACATGCCAGGCCTCGTGCGGCAAATGTTGCTCCTGCCCCGGCGCGACATGAATATCGGTGCCTTGCGCATAAGCCAACGCATTGAGTTGCGCCGGTTGCGATGAATTGTAATGGACCCGTACGGAGTCCATCGACAGACCGGACAAAGATTCAATACCGGATTTGAGATTATCCGGCAAGCCGGTGTTATTAGGCTTAGCGAAAGATTGCTCTTTCAATTGCGCGGGCGTATCCGTGGCTGCTTTTTTTTGTAACTCGTCCTCTTCAACCCGTTGGACCGGTTCGGATTTCTTTTGCAGCGATTCGTCTTCATCAACACGCTGCACGGCTTCACCGGATATTAGCTTGCGTTGCGCCAGCATGCGCGAGCTGCCGTGCATTTGCCGGCTCATTTGCCGCTGCGCGGTAGCTTGAGGAGAATTGGTGATGGCGTTGATCATTTGCCTTTGGGCAATTGTTGATTCGCGATTATCTGCAAAAGCCTGAGTGGCAACTGTCGGCATGTTTTTTGAATCGGTTGTCGTTGTATTGCGCATCTGTTGCTGCTCGACATCTCTCGATATTGGTTGCCTCATGATTTGCTCTCCTTCTATTCCGTCACACCGGAATGTATAAAATTATTGGCGATTTAAATACATCTGTTACAACATGCCGCGATTAAAAGCTTTTTACAATTTTATCCACATCATCATCGGAAAGCACACCGCTTTCCAGTGCAGTCAGATCAAGATGACCAGTTTTACTCAATTGATCTTTAAAATGCTCGCTATTTTTACTGAGTGTCTGATCTTTGTCTTGCCAGTGTTGACCCATGCCAGAAGTTTTTGCCACAAATTTCTCGTAAAAATCTTTTCTTTGCGCATTGCCAACCACAACCGATACATCCAGCTTAAGCCACTGATGAACAATATTATCCATGAGCGTTACCTGATCCCCAGTTGGACCGCGCTTTCCACCGTAATATTCTCCGTCTGGCTTCATCCAGGATAATGCTTTTGAAATGACCCCGCCCAAACCGCCGACTCCGGATACGACAACCTTACTCATCGCATTATTCTTCCCCATGCCGACGGTACGGCCAGCCTGACTGTTGCCTTCCTCTTCAAAATAGACCGTTTTAATCCCCATCGCCGCAATCGGTTCGAGATGTCCGCTTCGTCCGCCAAAATGCGTCATTTTGTCACTATACTGATTGAAAAAGCCATACTGCTTGCCTAAATTGGTATAACCCGCTCCATTCAGTTTATCTACCGTAAATTGATTATCGCTCGTCAAATTACCGGCTAATGCGACCTTCATTCCATCGGTCAATGAACCGGCAATGGCATATTTTGATCCTTTGGCAATTTTGGAGATAATCGTGTTACCCGCTCCAGCGCTCAGCCAATGTTCGGTTTTAGCGGTTTGCAGCGAATTGATCGCGCCACTCTCCGACGGATCACCCTTAAACCAAAGAACCGCATTACCGGCACTGTTCAAGGATTTTAATTTCTTACCCAAATCGGTTTCCACGCCATCGCGCCCGTAATCCTTGATCAACTGATCTTTAAGCGAATTCCCGTACTTGGAATGTTCATACCAATTGATCAATTCTTCGATTTTTCCGGTTTGATAGACATGAGGTTCTTTCTCGCTCTGTCCTTTCCAGGTATTCAATGACTCTTGACGGCTTTCGTGTGGATTACTGGCAGCCGTCGCATAGACTTCGGTTTTATCTTTCACGCTATGTGTCGACAGCAAACCGTATAATTTTTGATCGACATAGTCGGCATCGGTTGATTTATCGTGCTCAGTATCTTTCGGCACTGATACCATCAATCCATTGTAGACATAATTCTTTGTTTCATTTTGATTGGCCAATCCGACACCGGCAACTGCCATGCGCGAATCTCCGCTCATTTGAATATTGAAGTGAACCCAGTTATTAAATTTCTTCTTACTCAATGCGCCTAAACTGGGAGCAGTCGCAGTGATTTTCTTGAATTGCATCAGCATTTTCGGATCTGCGTGCAACTGCAAACCCTGTAATTGAGCTGGCTGATGCAGATATCCATAACGCTGCGCCGTTGCAATGGAGTGATCGGGTAGCATTTTACGATGAGCTGAGATTCTCGGACTGTTGTTCATCAGATGTTTAACCTGGCGCTGTGCAACCGCTTGCGGCGAATTGATCGTGGCAGCCATCAATCGGCGTTGCAACAACACCGATTCGCGATTATCGAAAAAAGATTGTCTGGCAGCATGCCGGTTAGTCGCTGACACTTGACCATTCCGAGAATGCCGCTGTTCCGGTTCGACCAGTACCGAGTGTTTCATAAAATCTTCTCCCTTGAATTTCCAAGAGCAAAATTCATTAAAAATAATCCTTTGTACTATTAACTCCGGAAACTGGTTCAACTTAAATCTTCCCACGTTGAAAAACTAGCATCCAGAACCCATTTACCCGGTTTCGTTGAAAGGTACGGATGCTTATTAATGGCCTCTGCAGCAGCTGCCAGTGCAATCGTTCCTTTTGCAACAAGTCCCTTGAGATTGTTGATCTTCTTGATGAGATTCGGCCGCGCTCCACTTGAAAGCGACAGTGCAGCTATTTTTTCAAGCATGTCGCTACGTGTGCTGACTGGAATATCATTGCTTCCGGCTGCAAGTACGATTCCTGACGGCAACGGCAGCTTCAACTCTTCCATCGCAGCAAAAACATTGTTTGCAGGAACCGGCAACACCCGCAGCACGCTATCAAGACCATCCCAAGAGTGCTTGAAATCCAAATCTGAAGTTTCAGTATCGTTATATGAAAAAGAAACAGAAACAGGTACAGCTTCTGATGCTTGCAAGTGCGGCTCAATTTGCTTCGCGACGTGCAATCCAGCAACAAATCCATGTTCGCGCGCCACAAGATCACCGATTTCTCGAGACATCATAAAAGCATGTCCAGCTCCCAGACTGGTGCTGCGCGCAGTAATGTAACCACGTCTAGCGGTGCTCTCAACAATGGTCTCATCCTTCTGCCAAGGACCGTATTCCAGTGCCAAAGGATGGAAACGGATATTCTCCGCCGGTGCATACTTGAGCTGACCGCCAAATGATGCCCCGATGAGATGGGAACGCGCTAACGGCCCCCGTCCTTTCATCGCGGCTTCCGGAATAACACCGTATTTCGAGAGTGTATTCAAGCCATCCAGACTACCCAGAGCCTTTTCCGCAGCACTGCGGTAACTTTCATTAGTTTTATCTTCGCACTTTTTCCAAGGCCCGGCGCTTGACTTTGCCAACTCCATACCTTCCGCGCCGCTTCTCAACCAATCGCTTTGCACAACAACCCGCTGCACAATATCCGGCATCCCTGGGAGATGTACTGCTTGCACCGGCGATCCCCGGTACACTTTCGCACGCAACTCGCTTGCGGCAAGCTCATGTCTCATGCCATTGTTGAACGGCAATGCATCCAATTGCACCGTTTTGTTTAGCAAGAACTTACTCGACAGCTGCTTCCGTTGCGACAACATGCGCGAGCTGCTGTGCATTTTCTGACTGATTATCCGCTGTGCAGTGACCTGCCGAGAATTAGTCATTGCACTTATAAGTTGGCGCTGTGCCGCTGTAGATTCCCGGTGATCAAGGTGGACTGCACCGGAAGAAACTGAATTACTTTTATCGCCGGTTGAGTGACGCACCCGTTGCTGTTCCAATCCCATCGCAAGTGTCGTTTTCATTTCACCTCCCTTTGACTGTAATCGATTAACTCATCATTACCACAGATAAACACCGCCATTGTGTCCGTGTTTGGCATGCACGGTCATATCCACCAACACCATTTGGTACTGCGTCGGCAAGTGATGCCACGTCCACTTACCTTTGCGCAAATCGGTTGTGTACGAGGCTTTTTTCCCGCTTTTATTTGCAAATAAATAATCACCAAGCGCAAAATGCTGCGGACGATTCTTTTTGTCAATTGTTTTACCCGCAGCACTCAAATCAACCAATGAACCGCCATAAACTGGATTGCTCCATGCTGCTTGTTGCGACGGCTTGGCAAAATCGATGCTGCCCTTGCCATCGGTGGTATATGCCACTTGCTTGAAGTCGCCAAAGTTATTCGTGCTGTAATTCTTGGGACCGGAAATCGTATTGCCCTTTCGCGCCAATTGCACAATATTATAATTTTCCTTCAAATAATTAGCGATTTCAGATGGATCATCGTATTCGTTTAAATCACCATGATCGACCACGTTCATTCCAATCTCATCCGATTCATCAATTACATCCTTTCTCTCACCTCCATAATCGCTAAATACATCCGTATCGTGGTTATGTTTGGTTTTGGCTACGATGCGATTCAGAATTTCTTTGATTACTTCATTGCCATACCCTCTAGATTTCAGAAAACCTCCAACATTCGCATACTCTTCCTCCGAATTGATCGTCGTTTCATTGATAACTTTCTGCATTGAACGAGTCAGTACGACACGCTGCGTAACGGGCGAATTGCTTGGATTAATTGGCTGCCTCTGCCGCTGCTTCTGCAACGGTAACAACCGCGCATTCGCGTTCATTTGCTGGCGCATCTTCTGTTGCGTAACAACACGCGGAGAATTGACGATGTCATGCTTCAATTGACGCTGGGCAACAGTCGCTTCACGACGATCGATAAGCACTTGCCCAATCGATCCGGGATCAATCACACGGTTGTACATTTGCACCTGCTGATGTTCCGGGGAAGTCCTTGCCAATGAACTCATTTATTTCTCCAAACTCAAATTAGTAGCATGAGTCACAGAACACTGGTCTTTATACTCACCAGGAGTTCTAAATTACAACATAATGTGTTGCACCAATATTAAAAGCCTGATTTTGCGGCCTTAGTGCCGATCCAACTGGATAAATCGAAGGTGCCGCATGACGTACTGCGCCTTGCAATCCAGCTCCGCTTGAAATTGCACCTAGCCCGTTGCCTGCGGCGGCGGCTTTCATCAAAGCTCTCACGCCGGTAATACCACCAAATGCATTGGATAATCTGGTTGGGAAAACAGTGCTGTTTTTGACCGGAATCGGATTGTGCACCGTTCCGTTACCACGGGGGCTATTAGTGAAATACCACAAGATTTTTCCAATACTGTTATAGTCAACATTCTGCTCTTCAACGATGGTTACATTTGGCGGCGCATTGCCATTGGTCAATGCATGAACTCCTTGCTGCTCGCCGTTAACTATTTCACCGAGTTCGACATGCTGTATGTAATTACCGATCCCTTGCGCATGAATCGCCGGAATACTTTGGTATTCCTGATACCAATTCGGTGTACTGCTGTTTCTTAGCTGGGCGGTTTTCAACAAAACGGTCTGGTTTCGGTTAGAGCCAACTGGAGTTAAAAGCTCCTTGTGCCGCTGTTGCTTGACACCTTGAGTAATCACCGAGAATGCCATACGTTGCGCTAACATCCGCGGACTCTGATTGATCTGGTCGCTGATTTTCCGTTGCATTACACTTTGCGGAGCGTTGTTCAGAACCGGCAACAATCGCCGCTGCTGAATTGCCGCTTCGCGATGATCCGTAATCGTTTGACTGGGAGCGTTTCTGTTTTCCACCTTATCAAAGAAACGAGATGCAGAGTTATGTTCTTGCTTTTTTAAGAATCGTTTCATTTTTCTCCCCCGAGTTGTCAGTCAACGATACATCAACACCGTAAAATCATCTTCCAAGTAATCATCGTAACATTCTACTCGCGGTGACAATACCCGGCAAAACGCCAGAATTTCATCGCGATCATGGCCGACCAGCAAATCATGGTGCGGGAAACGGTTTTTATCCAGCATATTGAAAGCGAATGCGGTTCTGGCGCTGTTATACAATTTGCAGAGCATGTCGGTATAAAAATTTTCATTTTTACAGCGATAACCCATCACGCCGCTGGCGACGACGTAATCGGCTTGCGGTAACTCCGCGGTACTGAAGTCGGTTTGATAAAACGCTGTCCGTTCGACACCGTCATAGCGCTTCCTGGCTTCGGTAATAAACTCGGGCATTTGATCGATACCGGTATAGTCAAAATCCGAAAAATGCAAATCAAGGAAAGCTTTTAAATCGCCATAACCGCAACCGATGTCCAAAATCGTCGCGCCATTCAGATTTCCAACTTTCATCAATGCTTGGAAGCGTAACTGTTGACTGTTCTTATTGCGCCAACCGAGCGCTTCAACGGTACCTGGTTGAAACTGCCCGATACGATGCCGGTGGTAGTGCAAGATTGTTGCTTTTTCGATGAGATTCATCGTTACTCGCCTTTTTAAACCAATCGGTTAATTTCCGGTTTGATTGCCATAAGCTAACCCTCTTGGGCGCGTCGGTTTTCTCATTTGTTTTTTCCGTCTTTGATATACGACGATACTGACTGCAACACCGCCGAAAAGCAGCGTTATTAATGGCAGGTTGCCTTCCGATACCGGCTCCAGCATCGGGTCATACGTCAGCAGCAATATCGCAACGATCAAGGTTGGAACCACGATCAGAATCAAATAAAACACGTACCAGTTTCTGATTTTGCTGCGGACCCGGCATGAATAAAAATACAGACCGGTATAAATCAAGCAAATGGTAACCAATAAACCCAATGCAATGCGGAATAAATAACGGTTATCGCAAACCACTTTTTCCAGCATCGATTCCGGCTCTCCATGCCAAGTCGCCACTTGAAAAAATCGAGTCAGGCAACCGCTGACAGATTGAATTTCATCGCAGCGGAACGGCATTTCTGCGGTGACTTCGGCTTCATTCGTCAGGAATGGCCAAAAGCCGATACCGCCAAAATTATCCTTGAAATACACCACGTCATCTTCCAATTGTTTCCAATTTTTGCCATCGAATTCGATCACCGGAATAATATTTCTCAATAATAATCCCCGCTCCATGCCGTGTAATTCGCTGTTTTCAATCTCCAGCCGTAATTTCTTCTTCGAATCGGTTGTCGGTTCTTCGATAAACACCAGAATCTTGGTATTCAATGTTTCCTGAGATGAAATATTCGCTGCACTCGCTATCCCGGTTGCAGGTTTCGTCTGATCGATCCATGCCAGCAAATTGGAATACCGGTAAATTCCGCTTCCCAGCCTGGATTGGGAAACCAGAATATTGACAAAGTAATCATTGCCCTCAGCCTGCAATCGTTTCTGCAAATCCGAAAAAAACCGGTTAAACAATCCTACCGATTCGTAATCATCCGGAAAATCGTTAAAGTAAAGCGTTACACCATCCCCGCGCGTCGCCGGTTTGATTGCACCCAATGTCAGGTTCCGTGCAAATTTTGAAGCACTATCGGTAAGCCTGGCGGTCAGCAGATTGACGATACTATCCGCCAGGGTTTCGAGAACCATCGCCCTGGCAGCAACCGTCATCGCTTTCCACCGGTCCCAGTAGGGTTTGTCGTTGTGCACAACCCAGTCGACTTTGCTATTGTGTTTGCGGGCTGCACGGATAAATGCGGCTTGAAGGTTCTGACCGGCATCGTTGACCGACAGCACCGTAACATCATTATGCGGATTATTGGTTTGCTTGATGATGCCATCCTCGTCGAATGACAATCCGTAGTACGCCACTCGGGACAAGACACTGAAATTAACCGATTGCGCCGCGCCATCCGCTCTCCAAAATGGATAAAAACCGTACACTGTCCCTGTTAAATCATCAAGAACACAACCGCAACCGCTGCCATCCCACCGTATCGGGTTAGTGGCACGATAGTCGGGTTTCTTCTTGTAGTGCAACTGGATCGCAGGATGGATGACATTCTCATAGACGCCGCTTACGAATTCATTGATCAGCGCCAGATCTTCCGCCTCACAGTCGTCCTTGCGTCGCATGCGCAATAAATCAATCTGCTTAAGTTGCTGTGAGAAATCGGGTATTCCTTGATAAGGACCGGTCAACAAATCCTCCGTGAGTTTATCAAAATCGTCGTCACTCAGCTTTAAACGGGAAATATATTCATTCTGCTGATTGAGATTTTGACAAGCGCCAACGCCTGCGCTGACTTTGGATTTCACCGCTTGCGCAAACAAATGCTGATCCGGATAGGCAATGCCGCTGATGGTATTTTCCAGCAACTTGACGAGAATACTATTGAGCGAAGCAAACAACGAATCGCCCATGAGAATTTCCAGAAAACTCTGACTGATTACCGGATCGGCGTAACGGAAATAACGCTCAATCACAACCGCCAGTTTTCCAGCCAATTCCGGATATTCATTCAGTACCCCCGTAACTGCTTCCTTTAACGCTTCGACGTTATCAAAACGCTTGTTGACCAGCTTCGCCAGTTGCGCTTGTATCTGGTTCTTGCCTTGCAATACCTTGAAATCTTCCGCGGATAATTGGTAATAAAAAGTTACGAGATGATTCTTACTGGGCTTGCCAGGGTCCGGCGGCGGCTCAACCACTTGCAAGTATAGGTACACCAGATCCAGTAACGCTTGGTCGCTGCCGCTCCGCCGCACGCCAAAATACTGACTCTTTTGCTTGTCCGGCTGATCATCGTTCCATTCCGCGAAATCCGAACTGATGAGGATTTTCAATTCTTCCGGAAACATGCCGGCGAACGATGCAATACGTTCCAACCGTAAAATCGTTTCATCAACATAGCGGCGGCCTGCGGGTTCGATCTTAAAATCGTAAATAAAACGTTGCAGCCAGAATAAGGTGACTGGTCCAAGGGTGCCGTCTGTAAGAGGATGCTGGCTCAGCGCGACATCCCTTGCCCAGTCGCGGTCATACCGGTAGATCACCGCGAGATTTTGCTGCATCCGCTTGACAGTGGATCTGTTCAAGTGGCTGAAATGATCTTGATCCAGCAGGCGATCATAGTAAACTTCCGTTGCCGACACCGCCGTTATGCAACAACACCATACCATGAAAACAAGGGAGAGAAATTTATTCATCGCATACTCACAAGGTTCGACCTTCCTTCAGCAACTCTTTTGTAACACCCTGAATCAAGTCGTATTGAAGGATTGTGCTACGATTCATGCGTATCGCTTGAATGGCAGCATAACGCACTGCATTGGTAATAGCCCCGCCGGATAGCTCGTATCGTTCCGCCAGTTTTACCAAATCCACGTCGGCTGACAACAGCCCGGGATTCGCAAACATCCCTTGCCATAAGCGCAAGCGTTGATCGGCATCCGGCATGGCAAAGTGTATCGAAGCCTGGAAGCGCCGGGCAAAAGCCTCATCGATGTTAGTCTTGAGGTTGGTTGCCAGAATCACGACGCCGGGATAATCTTCCACCCGCTGCAACAAATACGACACTTCCTGATTGGCATAGCGGTCGTTCGAGTTGCTGGTCTGTGTTCTTTTGCCGAACAATGCATCCGCTTCATCAAAAAACAAAATCCAGTTCTTATTGATAGCTTGATCAAATACGTTGGCAAGGTTCTTTTCAGTCTCGCCGATATACTTCGATACCACCATCGACAAATCAATGCGATAGACATCAACGCCGATGCTGAGTCCAATTAATGTTGCGGTCAAGGTTTTTCCAGTGCCCGGCGGACCGTAAAATAGCGCTCGATATCCCGGTTTAATATTTCTCTCTAATTTCCATTGTTGCAAGATCACTTGCGAGAAACGCAGCCAGGTATTGATATTTTCTACCTCATCCATGACTTCCGGGTTCAAGACCAGATCATCCCATGTCAAGGAAGTTGTTATCAATTTTGCAGGAAAATGAATGCCATAGTCAGGCTTATCACGACGACCGAGCGTCACGCGATTCAAGCACTCGGCAGTTACCATCAGCATGGCGCTCAAGAACGGTTCTCCACTGGCATTATGTTCTATTCTGATCATCTGCTGCTTCAACAGAAAATGATCCGTTTGAAACAAATTCATCGCTTCAAAGCGCCGCGACAGATCCTCTCCGGCAAGAATAAAGACTGCGGTTTCACACGTCGGCAAGAAACCGCTGTGCCCTTTTCCTTTCCATCCGCCAAACTCGGTGAAACCACGGGCTGTTTCCTGATTATTGAGCAAAAAGGTATCGAGTACATGCGGCTGAATGTGCGGCAATAGTGCCAGAATCAGCACCAGGCGCTCATCAAAGCCCATGTTGTAGGCTTGTATCAATTGAGCGTAATCGGAAGAGTCGGCGCTGATATCGGGCGGCTCAATCGCGCGAATATCCTTAATGGCGGATTCTCTGCAAAAGTAAATATCGCAACGTGCTGCGAGCACCGCTTTAAACCAGGTGATCTCTTTTTCTAAAGTAATTGCATTCGCATGACTCCCGATCATAGCTTATGTTCTTTCGATGTAAAAAAACAGATCACAACAATTTAGCGCCAGGTTACATGCACTGCATGTTCCATCCAAGCGTGTTTAATTACCGAAAAACTCCACGGCAAACTATCCAGCAGCATATCAAACACACCCGGCTCGACCGTTAAATACCATAACCCATCTTCTTTTAACTGCAATACGCCTTTACGCTGCAGAAAGGTTTCGCGTAACCCGCTGATGGAGGTATTACCGACAGTTTTCCAGTTTTGAATCATGCCGCGCAGCAAACCTTCTATCGTTTCTTGTTCACGGTCATTGATCTCAATTTCCCGGCAAATCGGAATGCCGGTAGTGATACCGCACAAAATCTTATTCAGCGTCAATTGATATTCCGGTGACTGCAATTGCTCGTTGACCAGAAATTGCAACAAATGGACTGCCCGCTCCGCAGCTTGCCGGTTAACAAATACGCCGTCATTGACCAGTTCCAGCAATGTGAACAATCGCGGCAAATAGGGCGCAGCTAAAATCATTCCGGAATTATCAATGAAAATCTCTTCGTAGACATCGCCGGATTGTGATCCTTTCAGCAGAGAATCCCAATTGATCGCCGGAAATGCTTCAGGACTTGCAAGTTCTGTAGCGTTATTCACTGCTGGATTTTGCGACCCGTTTGCTTCCGCACGCAGCCCCGAAGTTATGGTGGATTGCAAAATCATGCGCTGCAACATTGCATGCAACGCACCGTAGGCTTTGATCTGCTCCAGTTGCTCATACCAAGCCAGCAGCGTCTCTCCGCTATCGGTACTAGCGGATACCGCCCGAGCCAGTGTGTGCAGGTAGATCGTCGACTCGAATTCGCGGTCAGCTTCCGTTAGGCAATAAGCAATTGCCCCCCGGCGTATCCGTTGCGCCCACTGCGCCTGGTTCAGCGCCGCTTCTTCCCCCGCGATCCCATGTAATGCCGTGCCCTGCGCCAGCAGATGTTCCATGATGCGCGCCGCCTGCGGCTGCAGCAAATAAACGAGATCAAGTGCCAATGCCGGCGGTAATTTACCCGCCAGTTCGTCCAGTTCCATGCTGCTGAGCAGCTCCCGCAGCCGTTGCTGTATTTGCGCACCCCGCATGCCGGTCGCGCTGAATCGCGCGATTTC